>NZ_VIVQ01000001.1:1848870-2465160 GCF_007829035.1 Rudaeicoccus suwonensis | reverse complement strand
TTGCGGGGGAGGGTACGACCCTCGGCCTGCGCGTCATGCCGCTGGCCGAGCCGGCCGATCTGGATGTCGTCGTGCCGCTTGCAAGCGTCGCCGATCGTATGGCGAAGCCCGATCCGCAGGCTGGTCTAGAGGTGCCGCCGCAGCGAGTGGTGACCAGTTGGGCTGCAATCTCGCCGCCACGCTCGGGCTGGCGACACCTTGGTGCGGTTCCGGTCGACAACCTCCGTCAGATCGCGCACGACGGCATCGCCGAGATCGCAGCGGGTGCCCCCGCCGGCTCGGGTGCGGCAGCTGTCGAGACCTTGCGGCAGCAGGTGTGGGCACGCGGCAACCCGATGCCCGGCGCTGCGGACGGACTGCCCGCGAGCGTGGCGTTTGCGGCATACGTGCTGGGCTTCCTGGCCGGTGAGTCGGCCGAGGTGTATGCCGCAGCGCGCTGGCACCGGCTCACGACACCTGCCGGCCACGTCCTGGTGCGCTGAGGCCGGCAGCGGTCGGTTCAGCCGTCGATCCAGCGCGACACAATCACGCGCGAGGAGTCAGCCAGACCGCGCAGTCAGGCGGCAGTTCGTCGGAGATGCCCGGCTGGCTTGCGACCAGGATTGCCGAATTCGCAGGAAGCACAATCGGTTTCGCGCCCAGATTGACCAACACCGTGGCTGTCCGGCGAGCCTGGATCTCATAGGCGACCACGTCCGGGCCGAAGTCGAGCTCGCGCAGACCGCCTTCGCCCAGATCGAATTCGCGCCGCACCCACAGCAGAGTGCGATAGAGCTCCAGAGTCGAACCGGTCACGCCATCCTGCTGGTCGACGGCCAGATCGGCATACTCGCCGGGCTGCGGCAACCAAGGATCGCCGCCAGGGCCGAAACCGTGAGTGGGGGCGTCTTTGACCCACGGCATCGGAATCCGGCAGCCGTCACGGCCGAGTTCGGCTCCGCCCGTACGTGCGAAGGTCGGATCTTGGCGAGCGTCGTCCGGTAGGCCGGTGTGTTCGGGCAGGCCGAGCTCTTCACCCTGGTAGATGTAGGCACCGCCGGGCAGCGCGAGCATGAGCATCGTCGCGGCGCGGGCACGGCGCAGCCCCAGCGCGGCATCAGGCTGAGGATCGTCGGCGCCGATGCCATTCGGGCGCGGATTACCGACAGGCAGCCCGAGGCGCGACGCGTGGCGCACGACGTCGTGATTGGACAACACCCAGGTTGTCGGTGCGCCCACCTCGTCGTTCGCCTGGTACGAGTCGGCGATGGAGGAGCGCAGTGCGGCCGCCTCCCATGGCGTCTGCATGAACTCGAAGTTGAACGCCTGCTGGAATTCATCGGGACGCACATACATCGCTGCCCGGTCGGCCGGCTGCACCCACGCCTCGGCGCACATCGCGCGCGAACTGTCGTCGCCGCCGCCATACGAGTCGAGCACACCGCGCCAGTGGCGGTAGATCTCGTGCACCTGGTCCTGGTCCCACATCGGGGGCTTTCCGTCGTCCTTGAGGTCGAGCATGTTGAGCGGTCCAGCCCAGTCGGGCAATCCCTCGGCCTTGATCAGCCCATGCGCGACATCGACGCGGAAGCCGTCGGCACCTCGATCCAGCCAGAACCGCAGCACGTCGTCGAATTCGTCTCGCACCTGCTGGTCGTGCCAGTTGAGGTCGGGCTGCTTGACGTCGAACAGGTGCAGATACCACTGCCCCGGGCGGCCGTCGGCCTCGGTGACACGCGTCCACGCAGGTCCGCCGAAAACGCTCTGCCAGTTGTTCGGTGGCAGTGCACCGTCAGCGCCCGTGCCCTCGCGGAACATGTAGCGCCCGCGCTCGCGACTGCCCGGACCTGCCGCCAGAGCCGCGCGGAACCACGCGTGCTCATCGGAGGTGTGGTTCGGCACGAGGTCGACGATGACCTTCAGGTTCAGCTCGTGCGAGGTGGCGATGAGCTGATCGGCATCAGCAAGAGTGCCGAAGATCGGGTCGACGTCGCGGTAGTCGGCAACGTCATACCCGGCATCGGCCTGCGGCGACGGATAGAACGGCGACAACCAGATTGCATCGACGCCAAGGGTTTTCAGGTACGGCAGGCGTGCCGTGATGCCCGGCAGGTCGCCGATGCCGTCAGCGTTGGAGTCTGCCCATGAGCGTGGGTAGATCTGGTAGATCACCGCGCGGCGCCACCACTCGGCGTCCGGGCGGGCAGTGTGAAGTATGTCGGCGCTGGTCGCCCCGGTGGTCGTGGTTGTCGGTGCAGTCATCGTGCGTCAGTCCTCCCAGGCGTTGACCATCGAGTACGCCGCGCGCGTCAGGTAGTCGCGCAGCATCGCGTCGTGCGCGGCGTCCAGCTCGAGGCTGTCGACACCGGCCATCATGTGCAGCAACCAGCGGTCGCGCTGATCGGGTGTCACTCGAAAAGGCATGTGCCGCATACGAAGTCGAGGGTGGCCGCGTTCCTGACTGTAGGTGGTCGGGCCGCCCCAGTACTGCTCGAGAAAGCCGCGCAGCCGCTCCTCGGCGGGGCCGAGATCCTCCTCCGGATAGAGCGCCCGCAGCGTCGGGTCGCCCTCGACACCGCGGTAGAACTCACGCACCAACTTCTCGAAGGTGGCGTGACCGCCGACCTCGTCGTAAAACGTGTTCGTCACGGAGACGATCCTTTCAGGTCGTCGGGGGAGTGAGGTATGGCGGCAGTTGTGGCCCCTTCACGCCGGCTGCATCCAGCGCCAGCTTGGCGCGCTCGCGGATTTCGCGGCCGACGGCATACTGCTCGTTCGGCAGACACTTGGCGGTGATCCGCAGGGTCACCACGCCGCCGGTGACGGACTCGACGCCTGCCACGGTTGGTTCCTCCAAAAGTTTGTCGTTCCAGGGAGATTCGCTGTCGATCGCCTTGACGACATCGCGCAGCACCTGCAGAGCGTGCTCGACGGATTCGTCATACCCGATCGGTATGTCGATCAATCCGACCGCCCAGCCTTGAGACTGGTTGCCGACGCGCGCGATCGCGCCGTTGCGGACGTACCACACCACTCCGCTGCCGTCGCGCACCCGCGTGATGCGCAGGGTGACCTCCTCGACCGTGCCGATCGCCTCACCGGTGTCGATGACGTCGCCCACGCCGTACTGATCCTCCAGGATCATGAAGATGCCGGAGAGGAAGTCCTTGACCAGGCTCTGTGAACCGAAACCGATGGCGACCCCACCGACTCCGGCCGAGGCCAGCAACGGCGCCAGCGGCACGCCGAGAGCACCCATCGCGGTGAGCGCGGCGATGCCGAAGATGAGGATCGTGGTCACCGACCGCAGCAACGAACCCATCGTCGCGGCGCGCTGGATGCGTCGCTCGGAATCCAGGCCGGTCGCCTGCCGCAGGACTCGCCCGGCGCGACCGGTCTCGGGGCGTTCGTGGGTGCGGTCCTCCATGAGCCGAACGACCCGCCGGATCGCGCGGTGGACGAGCCATCGAAGGGCCACTGCGCCGATGATGATGCACACCACCATCAGGGGCGTGCCGACGAACCACTCCCAAGGTGAAGTGGAGGTCTTGCTGTCCAGATGCAGATCGGGCATGCGCTCCATCATCGCCGGGACAGCATCGTGCGGTGATGGCGGGCGCTCTGGAAGACTGGTGCATATGCCCGTCCCACCGTCTGCAGCACTGACCCAACTCGCGCACTCCTACGGTGTCGCGACCGAGTTCTGGGACTGGCGCGGCAACCATGTCAGCGTTCCCGTCGACACGATCGTCGCCGTGCTCGCCGCGCTGGATGTGGATGCCGGCACCGATGAAGCGGCTGAACGCGCCCTTGCCGAGCGCGCTCTCGAGCCGTGGCGTCGACAGCTGCCCGCAGTGGTCGTCATGCGTGAGGGCTGGACCCCGTGGGTGCCGGTGCATCTGCCGGAAGGACACGAGTTGACTGCCCGGATCGTGCTCGAGGACGGCGAGGTGCGGTCACTGCGGCAGGTGGAGCATTGGGTCGAACCGCGCAACATCGACGGTTCGATGGTCGCCGAGGCGACTGTCGAGCTGCCCGGTGATCTGCCGTTGGGTTATCACCGGCTCGAGGTGTCGCACGAGGGCGGTCATGCGCAGACATCGGTGATCGTCACGCCGGCCGCGTTGCACCTGCCCGACGCCCTTGAACGCGACTCCGCCTGGGGACTGTTGACTCAGTTGTATTCGGTGCGTTCGGACCGGTCGTGGGGGATCGGCGATGCAGCCGATCTGGCTGAGCTCGGCACGTGGGCCGCGCGCCAGGGCGCCGATTTCGTGCTGATCAACCCGATCCACGCGGCCGAACCCGTCGCGCCGATGGAGCCTTCGCCATACCTGCCGACCTCGCGCAGGTTCGTCAACCCGATGTACATCCGGGTCGAGGAGGTCGCCGAACTCGGTTATCTCTCCGCCGCGCAGCACCAGCTGGTCGAGTGGCACAGCGACGACGCGCGCCGGCTGAACGCTCTGCCGCACCTTGATCGCGATGCCAGCTGGCAGTCCAAACAGGCCGCGTTGAAGATGATCTTCCGCACCGAGCGCACCCACCGGCGGCGTCGCGATTTCGAGAGCTTCTGCGAGCGCGAGGGGCAGGGTCTGCAGGACTACGCGACGTGGTGCGCCATGGTGCTCGAACGGGGTCTGCCGTGGCGGGACTGGCCGGCGGAGCTGCAGGATCCGCGTAGCGAAGCCGTCGCCAAGGAGCGGCACCGGTTGGCTGAGGAGGTCGAGTTCCAGTGCTGGCTGCAGTGGATCGTGCAGTCGCAGTTCATCGACGCACAACGTGAACTCCTTGCTGCCGGAATGAAACTCGGGGTTCTGCACGACCTCGCAGTGGGCGTGCATCCCGACGGCGCCGAGACGTGGGCGTTGGGCGACGTGCTCGCGAAGGGTGTGAGCGTCGGCGCCCCGCCGGACGACTACAACCAGCTGGGTCAGGACTGGAGTCAGCCGCCGTGGCGTCCGGATCGCTTGGCCGAGCTTGACTACGCGCCGTACCGGGACATGCTGCGGACAGCGTTACGTATGGCGGGTGGCCTGCGCGTCGACCACATTCTCGGCCTGTTCCGCCTCTGGTGGGTGCCGTCAGGGGCGCAGCCGTTGGAGGGGACGTACGTCCGCTACGACCACGAGGCGATGGTGGGCATCCTCGCGCTCGAAGCACAGCGCGCGGGTGCGGTCATCATCGGGGAAGACCTCGGCACGGTCGAGGACTGGGTGCGCGACTACCTGGCCGGACGTGGGATCTTCGGCACGTCGATCTTGTGGTTCGAGCGGCAGGACAGTGATGCGCCCAAGCCTCCGGAGACCTACCGCAAGTTGTGCCTGGCGAGCGTGACGACGCACGACCTGCCGCCGACGGCCGGCTACCTGCAAGGTGAGCACGTCACCGTCCGGCACGAACTCGGTTTGCTGACAAGGTCGTTGGAGGAAGAGCTCGACCAGGACTCCAAGCAGCGCGACGCGGTGCTGGACGAGTTGCACTCGCGTGGACTGTTGCGCAAGGGCGCGACCGTCGACGACCAGGTCGACGCACTGCACAAGTTCATGACGTGGACCCCGAGCAAACTGCTGGGTGTCTCGGTCAACGACCTTGCCGGCGACGTGCGCACCATCAACCAGCCGGGCACCTATGAGGAGTACCCCAACTGGCGGCTTCCGATGGCCGGTCCCGACCGACAGCCAGTGACACTGGATCAGTTGATGGTGTCCAGGCGGGCAAAGCGGCTCATCAAGGGTGTCACCCGCCGCAACCCCATCTGATCTGACGGAGTGTTCCTTGCCGTCGCCGGAATCTTGTCGCCTGAAACCGTCGCTTGCCGTCGCCGGAACGGTCGCCTGCTGTCGGCGGATTCTTGTCGCCTGATGTCTGCCAGGTGATGAGGCCACAGCAGCCACAGAAATAACGGCTGGGTGGTTGAGATGTCCATTACTTCCGCCGGAAGACCAGATACCGGTAAGTAATCGACTTCTCAACCACATGCTTGCAACGCGGGTCGCGGCGATGGGACGTCTACGCGCGACCGAACTGCGACCGAGCCGACGTGCCTGGTGGGCACCCAGTGGTCCGGAGTCGGTCGAACTCGCGGGGGTGTTACGCGTCGTGCTCCTGTGCGGTGACGGCCACCTGCACGATGTCGCGGTTCTCCGCGACCAGTCGCCGCAGACCGGCCGGAGCCTCCGGATTCTCATCAAGCCACCGCTGCGACGCCTCCAGCAACGCAGGGCTGGCCAGCGCGATCGGATACGCCAACTGCACCAGCGACGAGGCGATCGCGAAGGTCCGCTGCTCCCACAGCGGCAACAGGGCCGCGTGGAACAACTCGACATACGGCTCGAGCACCGTCGTGTCGTGCACTCGCCCGAAGCCCAGGGCCACCGCTCGCACGGTCTCGTTCGGCAGCGCGTCGCTCTCGATCATGTCGTGCCACGCCTGCTGCTTGGCGGCCGCCGTGGGGTATGTCGCACGCACGCCCGCCGCCCGCGCGATTCCGGTCGCGGTGCGGTCTGCCGCCAGCTGGTTCTCGACCTCGGTGTCGTCGAGCACGCCGGCCGCCGCGAGCGAGGCCAGCAGGGTCCAGCGCATGTCGGTGTCCAGGGTCAGCCCGGCCAGCGCGGTGGTGCCTTCCAACAGCCCGCGGATGTAGGCGACATCGGTGTCGCGCCGCGCCATCCGGGCGAAGGACTGCACCAACTGCAACTGGGCATCACTGCCCGGCGCTGCGGCGATCAGCGAAGACCGCAGCGAGGTCGCCACGTGATCCGCCGTTTCAGAGCGATGCTCGGGTCGCACGAACGAGGTCAGATTGCCCGCCGCTCCCGACGTCAGGAAGACCGTCGTCGCACCGGTCACCTGCATCAACAGACACTGTCGCAACGATGAATCGGTCTCTGCCGCAACGGCTTCCATCGCATATGCGATGTACCGCCGAGCGCCGAGCTCGCCGTCGCGGGCCATGTCCCACAGCGCACCCTGCACGACGGCCCGCGTGAGCGAGTCAGGAATGCCGGTCGGGTGCTGCAGCACCACCGCCAGTGACGAGTCGTCCAGTCGCACCTTGCCGTAGGTGAGGTCCTGATCGTTGATGAGCAAGAGGTCGGGGCGACGGCGCCCGGTCATCGCCGACACCTCGGTCACCGATCCGTCGACGTCGGTCTCGACGCTGTCGGTGCGCACCAGGTGACCGTCCTGCAGCTCGTAGCACCCGATGGCCAACCGGTGTGTCCGCAGCACGGGGTACTCCGCGGCAGCGGTCTGCTCGATGACGAATCGCGTGATCACGCCGTCCGCATCGGTGTCGACGACCGGCCGGAGAGTGTTGACGCCACAGGTGCGCAACCACTGCTCGTTCCAGCTGCCGAGATCACGACCGGAGGTCTGCTCCAGCTCGCCCAACAGGTCGTCGAACGTGGTGTTGCCCCACTTGAATTTGTTGAAGTACGAACGCAATCCGGCCACAAAGGGATCGCGCCCGACATACGACACGAGCTGCTTGAGCACCGACGCACCCTTTGCGTAGGTGATGCCGTCGAAGTTCGCTTCGACGTCTTCGAGGTGGCGCATGTTGGCGTAGACCGGGTGGGTGGAGGACTGCTGGTCCTGCCGGTACGCCCACGTCTTCTCGCTCGCGGCGAACGTGGTCCAGGCGGTGTCCCACTGGGTGGCCTCGGCCTGACATACGCTGGACGCCCACTCGGCGAAGGACTCATTGAGCCACAGGTCGTCCCACCAGCGCATCGTCACCAGGTCGCCGAACCACATGTGCGCGAGTTCGTGCAGCACGGTCAGGGCCCGCCGCTCGACGATCGCCTCGGCGACCTGCGTGCGGAAGATGTACGTGTCGGTGATCGTGACGCAGCCGGCGTTCTCCATCGCGCCCGCGTTGAACTCCGGCGTGAAGATCTGGTCGTACTTCGCGAACGGATACGGCTCGTCGAAGGTCCGCTCGAAGAACTCGAAGCCTCGCTTGGTGGTGTCGAAAAGGCTCTCAGCGTCGAGGTGTTCGCGCTGCGACTCCCGGCAGAACAACCCCAGCGGGATCGTGCCGCCCGCCGCCTCGACCTGGTCGCGGACGACGGCATACGGCCCCGCGACTAGAGCCGTCACGTATGACGCGAGCCGGGGCGTCGGCTCGAAACGCCACGTCGCGGTCGGCTCGGACTCGCCCTTCACATTGACGTATGTCGCGTCCGCCGGCTGGGGGGCGGGAGTCGGCTGGTTGGAGATGATCTGCCACCGCGCGGGCGCGGTGACGGTGAAAGCGAAGGTGGCTTTGAGATCGGGCTGGTCGAAGACGGCGAACACGCGCCGGCAGTCGGCCACCTCGAACTGCGTGTAGAGGTAGACCTCGTCGTCGGCCGGGTCGACGAACCGGTGCAGGCCCTCGCCGGTGTTCATGTAGGCGCCGGTCGCCTCGATCACGAGGGTGTTGTCGGCGGCAACGCTCGGCAGTGAGATCCGGGCGCCGTCGAAATGTGTTGCCGGATCGATGGATTCGCCATTGAGGGTGATCGCCTCGACGGACGGCCCGATGAAGTCGATGAAAAGCCCGTCCGCAGACGGCGAGGCGGTGAAACGCACCTGCGACCTCGTCGGGAACGTGCTCGCCCCGGTCGTCAGATCGAGGGCGACGTCATACGACTCGACTGATACGGCTGTCGCGCGCTGCTGCGCTTCTTCGCGGGTCAGATTGGTTGCGGGCACAGTGACGAACTCCATCGCGCGTTCAAGTGGGTGATTGCCTGATGAGACGAGTCGCATCCTCGCACAGGAAGGTCGGTGGCAGGATGAGGGCTTGTGACCACAGACCAGGCGCAGACGCGCTCCTCAGCCGAAATGTTCTTCGACCCGCTGTGCCCCTGGGCGTGGATGACCTCGCGGTGGCTGCTACAGGTCGAACAGGTGCGCCCGGTCGACATCACCTGGTCGGTCATGTCGCTGTCGGTGCTCAACGAGAACCGCGAAGGTCTCCCGGACAGCTACAAGGCGATGCTGTCGCGCGGTTGGGCACCGGTGCGCCTGGTGATCGCCGCGGCTCGCGAGCACGGTGACGAGGTCAAGAAGGCGCTGTATGACGCCATCGGGCACCGCTTCCACCTGGAGCAGCGCGGTCAGGACGAGGCGTCCCAGCGCGAGGTGCTGCAGGAGGCATTGGCCGAGGTCGGTCTGCCCGCGGACCTGATCCGCTTCGCCGACAACGTTCCCGGTGACGACATCGACCAGTTGTTGCGCGCATCCCATCAGCGCGCCATCGACCTGGTCGGCGATGACGTCGGCACGCCCGTGGTGGCGGTCGAAGGCACCGCGTTCTTCGGTCCGGTCGTGACGCCCGCCCCCAAGGGCGAAGCCGCGGGCAAGCTCTGGGACGGCTGCCTGCTGGTGGCCGCGACGCCCGGTTTCTACGAGATCAAGCGGACCCGCTCTGTCGGTCCGGACTTCAGCTGAGGGGCGGCAGCGATGAGGGTGCACATCGGCGGTGACCACGCGGCATACGAGATGGGCCGTGCCCTGGTGCAGTGGCTGGGCGACGAGGGCTATGACGTGGTCGACCACGGCGCCACGACGTATGACGCAGTCGACGACTACCCGGTCTTCGTGCTGCGCGCGGCGCAGGGCGTGGCGCAGGACCCCGGTTCCCTGGGCATCGTGCTCGGTGGATCGGGCAACGGCGAGCAGATGGCGGCCAACAAGGTCGAGGGCATCCGCGCTGCGCTGTGTTACACGCCGGAGCTGGCGCAGCTCGCGCGGCAGCACAACGACGCACAGGTCATCTCGATCGGTGGCCGGTTCACCACGATCGACGAGGCCAAGGCAATGGTCAAGGTCTTCCTGGAGACGCCGTTCTCCGGCGAGCCCCGGCATCAGCGCCGCCTCGACATGGTGTCGGCATACGAGAAAGACGGCTCGCTTCCCCCCGAAGGGTGATCCAGCGCGGGTGCTGGGCGAATCATTGCCCGAAGTTGGCAATGAATGGGTAAGGACTCGGTAAAAATTGCTGATTTCGGAAACGATCTCAGCGATGCTCGCCCCATGGCCATCGACGTTTCGCTATCCTCCCGGCGCATCAGCCGGACGCACACCGGTTCCGGTGTGGCGTGGAGCGATTCCGGTGCCTGTGTGCCCACCCTGCTGAGTCTGGCTTTCCTCGCCACGATCGCGACCGTCGAGTGGCCGACCTCGACGACGTACGCCGTCTTCATCCCGATCGCCGTTGCTGCCGGGATGCTTCTCGTGCCGCGCCGGGCGATGACGATCTTCGCGGTGCTGGCCGTGATGTTCGTGCTGAGTGTCGCCATCACCCGGTCGGTCGGAGCCTGGTCGGTGGGCGGCGTTCTCGTGATGGTCATGCTGCTCGTGGCTGCCGTCGATCGGCAGCACGCACGCGCCGGTGTGACGCCGGCGGTCGGCAGTTCGATGCTGGTCGATCTGCGCGAACGCCTGCGCGCGCAGGGGCGTCTGCCTGTCCTGCCGAGCGGGTGGAACGTCGAGTCCTGCGTCCAACCTGCGTATGGCGACAGCTTTTCCGGCGACTTCGTCGTCGGTAACTGCCCGACGCCCGATCGTTTCGAGTTGGCCCTGGTCGACGTGTCCGGCAAGGGCTGCACAGCCGCCACCAGATCGCTGCTGCTCGGCGGCGCGTTCGCTGGTCTGCTCGGCGCGATGGAGCCCACGCGCTTCCTGCCCGCCGCCAACGACTACCTCATGCGGCAGGGCTGGTCCGAGGGCTTCGCGACCGCCGTGCACGCATCGATCGACCTGACCAGCGGGCACTTCAGCATCGGTTCGGCCGGGCATCCGTCGGCCATCCACTTCCATGCCGGCTCCCGCAGGTTCACCCAGGTCTCGGGCGCCTCGGGCGTGCTGCTCGGAGTGATGGACCGCCAAGGCCCGGGCGACTTCGTCCGCGCCGAAGGCAGCCTGGAGCGCGGTGACGCGTTGATGTTCTTCACCGACGGGATGATCGAGCAGCCGGGTGTCGACCTGGCACAGGGCATCGACCGCATGCTCGGGCATGCCGATCGTGAGCTCATGTCTCAGATGCGCGGCGCTGCCGCCCGAATCTGCGCCATCGGATCCGGCGGTGAGGCCGACGACCGTGCGGTCGTGGTCGTCTGGCGCGACTGACCGCGGTCACGTTCATCTCGGGTGGCGGCCCCAGTCCCGTGTCGGCGGGGCAACTGCCGGTCAGCGAAAGACGCTCGGCGGCAGCAAGGTCGGTGCGAAGAGCGGGCGACGAGAATCGAACTCGCGTCATCAGTTTGGAAGACTGAGGCTCTACCATTGAGCTACGCCCGCGTGGTCCCGGCTGCCCGCCGTGCAGGTGCTGGTTCCGGGGCGTTAGCCTACTGCCCGCCATACATCGCGCTCGCACCGGGCTGATGGCGGCGAGTTTGACCACGGGGTATGGCGCAGCTTGGTAGCGCGTCCGCTTTGGGAGCGGAAGGCCGCCGGTTCGAATCCGGCTACCCCGACAGCTAGCATTGCTTGCCAGTGCGTGGCAATACCGCCATGCCAGCGGCCCGGGATTCGATCCCGCTGGTCCTGTCACCATCACCATTTGGAGTCTCAGCAGTGAAGAGTGCCGTGGAGAACCTGAGCCCGACTCGGGTCAAGCTGACCGTCGAGGTCCCCTTCGAGGAGCTCAAGCCGAGCTTGGACGCGGCATACGCCACGATCGGTTCGCAGATCCAGGTTCCTGGTTTTCGCAAGGGCAAGGTGCCGGCGCGCATCATCGACCAGCGGGTCGGCCGCGGTGCCGTGCTGCAGGAGGCCGTCAACGACGCGCTGCCGAACTTCTACGGCCAGGCGCTCACCGAGAACAACGTGCGCCCGCTGGGTCAGCCCGAGGTCGACATCACCGACGTGCCCGCCGATGACGACAGTGCCCTGAAGTTCAACGTCGAGGTCGACACCGTTCCTGAGTTCGAGCTCCCCGACTTCTCCGCGCTGACCGTCGAGGTCGACCCGCTGGAGGTCGGCGAGGAGGACACCGAGGCTGAACTGCAGTCGCTGCGCGAGCGTTTCGCCACGCTGGCCGCTGTCGAGCGCGCCGCCGCCGACGGTGACTCGGTCACGATCGACCTGGTCGCCACCATCGGCGACGAGGAGATCGACAATGTCACCGGTGTGTCCTACCTGGTCGGCTCCGGCAACATGCTCGAGGGCATGGACGAAGCCGTCACCGGTCTGAGCGTCGGCGAGTCCAAGACCTTCACCGCTGCCCTCGCCGGTGGCGAACACGAGGGTGAGGACTCCGAGGTCACCGTGACCGTGCAGGGCGTCAAGGAACGTCAGCTGCCCGAACTCGACGACGAGTTCGCCCAGCTCGCCTCCTCGCACGACACGATCGAGGAACTGCGCGTCGAGGTCGCCGAACAGGCCGAGCGCAACAAGCGTTTCCAGCAGGGCGTGCAGGCACGCGACAAGGCCCTCGAGCAGATCCTGGACACCCTGGACCTGCCGCTGCCGGACTCCGTGATCGAGGCCGAGGTCAACCAGCACCTCGAGGGCGAGGACCGCATGGAGGACGACGAGCACCGCGCCGAGGTCGACGCCGAAACCCGTCGTGCGTTCAAGACCCAGCTGATCCTGGACAAGATCGTCGAACGCGACGAGGTGCAGGTGTCGCAGGAGGAGCTCATCGAGTACCTCATCATGTCGGCGCAGCAGTACGGCATGGATCCCAACCAGTTCGCGCAGGCCCTCGACCAGCAGGGCCAGGTCCCCGCGATCATGGGCGAGGTCGCCCGCCGCAAGGCGCTCGCCTCGATCCTGGACGTCGTCAAGGTCGTCGACACCAACGGTGACGTGGTCGACCTCAACGCCCTCGACGAAGACGACGAGGACGATGTCGCTGCCGAGGACGAGGCTGACGAGGCCGGTTCCGAGGACCTCGACGCCGAGGTCACCGAGAAGGCCTGACCTGGAGCGTCATACCTGCCGGTATGACCCCGAGAACGTATGACGGAACGCCCCGCGCCACCTGGTGCCGGGGCGTTTCGTCATACCGGTGAAGATCCGCGATTTCGCCTGTGGCGAACATCGGCCCGATCGGGGACGAAGACGGCGGACGCTGGCGTTAGGGTCCATGAAGTGCACAACCCGCACCACGACATGATGGAGACGAGCGTGAGCAACGCACAGGAGGTGTCGATGGCCACCGAAAGCTCGATGGGCCTTGACGACCAGATCTACAACCGCCTGCTCAGGGAACGGATCATCTTCCTCGGTTCCGACGTCCGCGACGACAACGCCAACGCGATCTGCGCGCAGTTGTTGCTGTTGGCGGCCGAGGACCCGGAGAAGGACATCTGGCTGTACATCAACAGCCCCGGTGGCTCGATCTCGGCCGGCATGGCGATCTTCGACACGATGAACTGGATCCCCAACGACGTCGCAACCGTCGCGATGGGTATGGCTGCGAGCATGGGCCAGTTCCTGCTGTCGGCGGGTACGCCGGGCAAGCGCTACGCCACGCCGCACGCACGCGTCATGATGCACCAGCCGTCCGGCGGTATCGGCGGCACGGCCTCCGACATCAAGATCCAGGCAGAGCAGCTGGTGTTCATCAAGCGGCAGATGGCCGAGCTCATCGCCGAGCACACCGGCCAGACCGTCGAGCAGATCACCAGCGACTCCGACCGTGACCGCTGGTTCTCCGCTCAGGAGGCCAAGGACTACGGCTTCGTCGACCACGTCTTCGAGCGTTCGACCGACGCACCGGGCGGGGGCCACTGATGACCGATTACCTGGGAGCACAGATGAATTCGCCGTATGCCGGACTCCGCGCACCGCAGCCGACCAATCGCTACATCCTGCCGCAGTTCGAGGAGCGCACCTCCTACGGCATGAAGCGCTCCGACCCCTACAACAAGCTTTTCGAGGACCGCATCATCTTCCTCGGGGTGCAGGTCGACGACGCGTCGGCGGACGACGTCATCGCGCAGCTGATCGTGCTCGAGAGCCAGGATCCCGACCGCGACATCCTGATGTACATCAACTCACCCGGTGGCTCCTTCACCGCGCTCACTGCGATCTACGACACGATGCAGTACATCCAGCCGGACGTGCAGACCTTCGTCGTCGGGCAGGCCGCCTCCGCAGCCGCGGTGCTGCTGGGCGCGGGCGCTCCCGGCAAGCGGTTCGCGCTGCCGAACGCGCGCATCCTGATCCACCAGCCGGCGATGGAGGGCACGGGTGGCACCGCCTCCGACCTCGAGGTCACGGCCAACGAGATCTTCCGGATGCGTGAGTGGCTCGAGCAGACGCTGGCCAAGCACACCGGACGCACCGCCGAAGAGGTCGAGAAGGACATCGAGCGCGACAAGATCCTCACCGCCGCGCAGGCCAAGGAGTACGGCCTGATCGACCAGGTGCTGTCCAGCCGCAAGGCGTCCGCACAGTAGTACCCGCAGGTTTTTCGTCTCGTATGCCGGGGCCGTCAGCACATGACGTCCCCGGCATACGAACGTCTGTGACGGGTGTGACTCGACCGGCGATTTCGCCATCAGCGGACAGGCGTGACTTGATGCCCGACACCGGGATTCAATGTCATGAGTGAGCGCGCCGTCGGGGTAGCGTCGCCACAGCACAGCTTGTCGACGGCAGGCTGGTCAGAGGTGTTCGCGATCGGAGAGGAAGCCACGTGGCACGCATGGGAGAGGGCGGCGACCTGCTGAAGTGCTCGTTCTGCGGAAAGAGCCAGAAGCAGGTCAAGAAACTCATCGCCGGGCCGGGCGTCTACATCTGCGACGAGTGCATCGACCTGTGCAACGAGATCATCGAGGAGGAGCTCGCCGAGACCTCCGACCTGGGGCTGGAACAGTTGCCCAAGCCCAAAGAGATCTTCGAGTTTCTCGAGCAGTATGTCGTCGGGCAGGAGACCGCCAAGCGCGCGCTGGCCGTTGCCGTCTACAACCACTACAAGCGCATCCAGGCCGCCGAGCAGTCTGCGTCGGCCAAGAAGGATGGCCAGAGCGTCGAGATCGCCAAGTCCAACATCCTGCTGATCGGCCCGACCGGCTGCGGCAAGACCTACCTCGCGCAGACGCTCGCCCGGATGCTCAACGTTCCCTTCGCCATCGCCGACGCCACGGCGCTGACCGAGGCGGGCTATGTCGGCGAGGACGTCGAGAACATTCTGCTCAAACTCATCCAGGCCGCCGACTTCGATGTGAAGAAGGCCGAGACGGGCATCATCTACATCGACGAGGTCGACAAGGTCGCCCGCAAGAGCGAGAACCCCTCGATCACCCGTGACGTGTCCGGTGAGGGCGTCCAGCAGGCGTTGCTGAAGATCCTCGAAGGCACCACCGCGAGCGTGCCGCCGCAGGGCGGTCGCAAGCACCCACACCAGGAGTTCATCCAGATCGACACCACGAACGTGCTGTTCATCGTCGGTGGCGCCTTCGCGGGGTTGGAGAAGATCATCGAGGCCCGTACCGGTCGCCAGGGTCTGGGCTTCGGTTCGGAGCTGCGGACCGCCAAGGACCCGCTGACCAGCTTCTCCGACGTGCTGCCCGAGGATCTGATGAAGTTCGGCCTGATCCCGGAGTTCATCGGGCGTCTGCCGATCATCACCACGGTGGAGCCGCTGGACCGCGAGGGTCTGGTGTCGATCCTCACCGAGCCGCGCAACGCGCTGGTGAAGCAGTACGAAAAGATGTTCGAGATCGACGGGGTCGAGCTCGAGTTCAGTCAGGACGCTGTCGAGGCGGTTGCCGAGCAGGCGATGCTGCGTGGCACAGGTGCCCGTGGGCTGCGTGCGATTCTCGAGGAGGTCCTGTTGCCGGTGATGTTCGACGTCCCGAGCGACGACGACATCGCCCGGGTGGTCATCACCCGCGAGGTTGTGCTCGACAACGTCAACCCGACGATCGTGCGACGCGACACCACGCCGACCCGCAAACGCCCGCCGCGCAAGGAATCCGCCTGAGTCAGTCGCTGCCGTGCGCAGCCGTGATGATGCGGACGATGACGACCACCAGCCCCGCGACGAGCAGCAGGCCGACTGCCGACAGGTCCACTGATCCGCGCATGCCGGCTGAGCCCATGGCGCCCGCGAGGAGTCCCGCCACCACGGTGATCGCAGCGACGACAGCGACGCGACGCACCCACCGCAGCAGCAGGTCACGCGGCACGGGAGCCGCCTCGGGACCGTAGCCGGCCAGCGTCATAGCCGAGAACATCACGAGCATCGCAACGGCGGCCGGGACGCACCACGGCGTCTGCGACGGCGGGGCGGCGCTGAACCACGCCGCCGCCGACAAGGTGAGCGCACCCGCCATACCGGGGCCCCATTGCTGAACACCCACGCACGCCACCGCCAGCACGGTGAAGAACACGGCGAAACCTCCGGCGTGTCCCGCCACGACTGCACATGCGCACACGGCCAGGACCATCGCCGCTGCGACGAGGTAGCAGTATCGGCGATCGCGATGCACCCGGTATGGCCGATGGCGTCGCGACAGCGCAGCGGCGAACCAGGTCGGTATCGTGCGCACGAAGTTCATCGCAGGGCCTTCACGTTGCACGGTGGTCAGCTCAGGACCGGTCATCTGAGGTTTCCCGAGGATGCCGGGCGGCGGTTGAGGTCGCGCAACACCGTGTCGAGGCTGCCCGGGCCGTTCCACGCCGTCACGGTCACGCCGATCCTGCGGATGGCAGCGATCTCGACCGCACGCTGCTGCAGCCGGATACGCAGCGCAACATCGACCAAGGGCGTGTCGTCGTTGTCGATCCGGACGTCGGCGGGAAGGCAGTCGACCACCATGACCGTCAGCCCGCGCCGCGTCAACGCGGCTGCGGCCGCAAGCACCTGCTCGGACATCAGCGGCGAAATCAGGACCACCAGTGCGCCTGGCGACGTCCGCACCCGTCGGATCGACGAGAGCAGGTGGCGTTCACCGCCGGGGCGCACCGTGGACAAACTGGCGACCAGACGCTGCAGCTGCGTCCTACCGGGGCGGACCGGGACGTGAACCGCCGGATTGGAACCGATCACGTCGAGACCGACGCGCTCCCCTTGCGTGAGGAAGCAGCCGGCGACCGCTGCCGCCGCACGGACCCCCAGGTCGAGAGAGGTGCTGACGTCATCGACACCGCCGGAGACGCCCACCTCGGTCGATGCGTCCAGCATGATCGCGAGCTCGGCGTCCAATTCGGCGTAGGTGGTCCGCACGTGCAACTCGCCGCTGCGGGCGGAGACCGGCCAGTGGATCCGGCGCAGCCGGTCACCCTGTACGAACGGCCGTATGTCGGCGAACTCCGTGCCGTCGCCCCTGCGGCGTGACTGGTTGCGCCCGACCAGACCGACCGGGTGCGGCATCCCCGCACGGCTCTGGAAGGACACCGCCCGCGGGGTCACCCGGATCATCGCCGAACTGAATCTCACCGGCCCCCACCGGAAGGCCCCCCACGGCGACAGCAGACCGGCCCGGCAGGCACCGAAATCCGGGGTTCCCCAGCGGGCCGGCGTCCAGTGCAGCTGCGCGGTGGCCGTGTCGGAGGTGACCAGCTGCACGTCATGGCGACGCGGAGAGACCAGGATCGTCTCGACGGCACCGACCTCGGTGAGCAACTGCTCGGCTCCGGCCACCTCGCGGGCTTCGATCTGCAGCAGATGGGTGGTGCCCTCCTGCACGGTGACGTCGCTGAACCGGCGCAGGAGACGCGGACTGCTCGACGGCCGGGTGGCGAGCGACCAGGCGACCACGATGATGAACGGCGTCGCGAAGAGCGCCGCATCGAGCCGGCGGAAGAGGATCGCAACCAGCGACAGCACCGCCGCGGCGGTGAGACCGACGAGGAACGACGGCGTCGGTCGCCAACGCAGCCCAGCAGGCGGCTGACCGCTCACGCCGTGACAACCGGCGTCGGCACCGACTGCAGCACACCGTTGACGACCGAGGCGGGCGTGACATTCGACATCCACAGCTCGGGGCGCAGCGTCACCCGGTGTGCCAGCACCGGCACGGCGATCGCCTTGATGTCCTCAGGGAGCACATAGTCACGACCGCGGATCACCGCGTAGGCGCGACTGACGAGCATCAGTGCCAGCGACCCGCGCGGTGACGCACCGATGAGAGTCTGCGCGTGGTCCCGGGTGGCCGCGGCGAGTTGCACGCAGTACTGCGCCACCGTCGGCTCGACCATCACGGCTTCGACCGACGCCTGCATCGCCAACACCCCGGCTGCGTCCGTGACCGGATCCAGCTGGATCTCTTCGGCGCGGCGCGTCATACGTCGCTGCAGCACGTCGAACTCCTCGGCCTCGGTCGGGTAACCGAAGGTCACCCGGGTGAGGAACCGGTCGAGTTGGGCTTCCGGGAGGGGGTAGGTGCCTTCGTACTCGACCGGGTTCGCCGTCGCGAGGACGTGGAACGGTTGCGGCAGCGGGAAGGTGCGGCCCTCGATCGTGACCTGGCGTTCCTGCATGGCCTCCAGGAGCGCCGCCTGGGTCTTGGGAGGCGTGCGGTTGATCTCGTCCGCCAGCAGCAGGCCGGTGAAGATGGGGCCCTCACGGAACTCGAACTCGGCGTTGCGCTGGTCGAAGATGAACGATCCGGTGAGATCCGCCGGCAGCAGGTCGGGGGTGAACTGTGCGCGGCGGAAGTCCAGCCCGAGCGACTGCGCGAGGGACCGGGCGGCCAGCGTCTTGCCCAGCCCCGGGTTGTCCTCCAAGAGCACGTGGCCGCCGGCCAGCACGGTGGCGAGCACCACCTCGAGCGCATCACGCTTGCCGACCACCGCGGTCTCGACGTGGTCGAGGACGGTCGCGGCGAGTTCGGAGGTCTGGGGCACCGTCAGGGGCGGGGTTGCATCAGTGGTCACATGTCCTCGATTTCTCCGACGATGGTTCGTAGTTGCTGCTCGGTGAGGCGGGGTGGTGGATCGGCGGACAGGAAGGCTGCGACGGCCGGCGGAAGCGCGGGTGGCCGCGTCGCGCTGCCGGTCTCGAACGTCTCGGTGATGCGGCCGATGCCCATCGGCCCGGTTGACGGCGGTGGGGCCGCGGTCGGTAGGTCGGCCCGTCTGGCGGCCACCAGATCGGTGAGGATCTGCTGCAGCGCCTGCGGCGCCGCGTGCTCGCCGTCGGTGCCGACTGCCTGCGTGCAGGCCAGTCGAAGACGCCGCAGACGCACATCCGAGCGGCGAACCGATCGCCCGAGGCCGGTGATGTCGCCCCACGTGCCCGGGTCCCAGTCCGACTCCGCCGACTCCAACGCCCAGATGACAACGGCTGCGGCGATGACCGTAGCGGCCACTGCCAACCAGTGGGTGTGGATGTTGAGCGGTCCGGCGCCGAAATACGCCACGACGACCAGGACGGCGACCACCGCGAGGCGTTTAGTCCAACGGGATCGCAGGTCTGTTCGCGTGACCGGCTCGGGTTCGATGACATGGTCGGGCTCGCGTACGAACTGACTCATCTGTGGCACCTGCTCATCCGATCGGCTGCCGGTCCAGTGATGCACGGATTCGCTGCAGTGCCGCGATCGCACGGTCGCGGTGCGCCTCCTGCAACGGGTGATCGGAGAACCGCGCCTCGCCATACAACTCGGCGAGTTCCTGCAGGGCCGCGCGGTCGACGCTGAAGGCCTGGCAGATCAGCTCGGCGAGTTCGCCGGAGGTCTCCGCGGGGCGGCGTGGTACGCCGACCTCGGCAGCTGTCCTCTCGAACGCGACCCAGCAGGCGATGATGGCGTTGGTCGGGGTGCCGAGTCGCATCGCCTCGTGTTGCTGCTCGACGGTTTCGGCGAAGGTCGTCGATGGCGCCGCCACCTGCACCGCGATCGGGTCGAGGCGGCGCCGATCGCGCAGGTACTCCATCAACCAGCGCACTGCCGACACGACCAGGATCACCGCAAGGACGACGCCGACCAGCGCCACGATCGACGGTCCGATAAGGCTGTGATGTGAGTGCAGGGGCGCCTGCACCGGCGCGGAACTGCGCGAACCGACGGTCGTCGGACGAGGCGCATGGTGCGGGACACCCAGGTCGCCGATCGTCTCGCGGCCGGTCGTGTAGGCGAAGCCGGGCCGACGGGCGATGGAGAGGAACAACAGGGTTGCCACGGCGACGGCGGCTGTGCCCACCAACGGCCACGAGCGTGCGGCCGTCGTCTGTGATGTGTGGTGCCCCCCGAGCATGAGGACAATCTATGGCACAAAGATTGCCGCCGAGTCGGAAATCGGGTGCGCTTTCCGACTCGGTCGACATCACGACCCTGTCAATTGCGCGGAGGCGGTGGCGTCAGCGCAACGTCCGACACCTCGACCGCGTCCCCATCGACGTAGTGCGGATCGGCGGTGACCTTTCCGGCGGCGCGCAGGTCGGCCTCTGCCGACCGCAACAGCTGCTGTATGGCGGTGGGCGCCGCGATCGTCAGCGCCGTGACCTCGGCACGCATCCCGAGTTTGGCGTCGGACTTGGCCTTGCGAATGCCCGCGAGCGCGGCGCCCGCGGCGGCCAGGGTGCCGTCATCGGCGTCGGTGACACCGCACTCGGCGGCTTCCGGCCAGCTGCTGCGGTGCACCGAGCCGTCCTGCCACCAGGACCAGACTTCCTCGGTGGCGTAGGGCACGAACGGCGCGAGCAGGCGCAATTGCACCGAGAGAGCTATCCGCAGCGCGGCGCGCGCGCTGGCTGCCGCCTCCTCGCCGTGGCTACCGTAGGCGCGGTCCTTGACCAGCTCGATGTAGTCGTCGCAGAAGGTCCAGAAGAAGGACTCGGTCAGCTCGAGGCTGCGCGTGTAATCCCACGCCTCGTAGCTGCGCGTCGCATCGGTGACGACCTGCGCGAGAGCCGCCAGCATCGAACGGTCGAGCGGGTGGGTCACCAGCGCCGCAACCGCCGGTGCGTCACCCATCGTGAGCGCGAACTTGCTGGCGTTGAGCAGCTTCATCGCCAGACGACGGCCGACCTTCATCTGACCCTCGTCATACGCGGCGTCATTGCCGAGACGACCCGAGACGGCCCAGTAACGCACCGCGTCGGCGCCGTGCTGGCGCAGCACCTCCTCCGGTGTGACCGCGTTGCCCTTGGACTTGGACATCTTCTTGCGGTCGGGGTCGAGGATCCACCCGTTGATGCCGGCGCCGGTCCACGGCACACTGCCGTGCTCGAAGTGGCTGCGGACCACGGTCGAGAACAGCCAGGTGCGGATGATGTCGTGGCCCTGCGGTCGGTAGTCGAACGGGAAGATCTTGTCGAAGAGTTCGGCGTCGTTACGCCCACCGGCGTCGCTGGTGACCGACCAGCCACCGGCGATCTGCGGGGTCAGCGACGACGTCGCCCAAGTGTCCATGATGTCCGGGTCACCGACGAAACCCCCTGGCACGCCTCGCTGTTCGCCGGAGTAACCGGCAGGTATGTCGGTCTGCGGGTCGACCGGCAGGCTCGCCTCGGCCGCCAGGATCGGGCGGTCGTAGTCGGTCTCCCCGTCGGCGTCGACGGGATACCAGACCGGGAAGGGCACCCCGAAGAAGCGCTGGCGGCTGATCAGCCAGTCGCCGTTCAGCCCGTCGATCCAGTTGGTGTAGCGGCTGCGCATGAAACCGGGGTGGAAGTCGATCTCGCTGCCACGGGCGATCAGGGCTTCGCGCAGTTCCTTGCTGCGACCTCCGTTGCGGATGTACCACTGCCGGCTGGTCACGATCTCGAGCGGCTTGTCGCCCTTCTCGAAGAAGTTCGCCTTGCGCTGCGTCGCCTTGGGCTCACCGTCGAGATCGCCGGACTCACGCAGCGCATCGACGACGGCCACCCGTGCGGAGTGAACCGTCTTGCCGGCCAGACCTTCGGCATACAACTGCTCGCCGGGACCGCCCGCGATCCAGTCCGGCGTCTCGCCCTGCAACCGGCCGTTGCGGGTGATCACCGAACGGATCGGTAGTTGCAGCTCGCGCCACCAGATGACGTCGGTGAGATCGCCGAAGGTGCAGCACATCGCGATGCCCGCGCCCTTGTCGGGCTCGGCCGCGGGGTGCGCCAGCACCGGCACCTCGACGCCGAAAAGCGGTGAGGTCACTGTCTTTCCGAACAACGATGCATACCGCTCGTCGTCGGGGTGGGCGATGAGCGCCACGCATGCCGGGATGAGCTCAGGTCGGGTGGTCTCGATGAACAGCGGCGTCTCACCGTCGTGGAAGGCCACCCGGTGGAAGGCTCCGGGGTAGTCGCGTGCCTCGAGCTCGGCCTGCGCGACGGCCGACTGGAAGGTCACGTCCCAGAGGCCGGGGGCTTCGGCCTGGTAGGCCTCGCCGCGCTCGACATTGCGCAGGAACGCCTGCTGGGCAGCCGCGCGCGAACGGTCGTCGATGGTGCGATAGGTCTGCGACCAGTCCACCGACAGGCCGAGGCGGCGGAAGCAGGACTCGAAGGCTTTTTCGTCCTCGACCGTGAGCTCCTCACACAGCGGGATGAAGTTGGCGCGGCTGATCGGCACCTGGTCGGCGGCCTTGACCGACTTGCCCTCGGCGCCCTGCTGCGGAGGGGTGAAATCCGGGTCGTATGCTGCGGAGTGGTCGCCGCGGACGCCGTAGTAGTTCTGCACCCGACGCTCGGTGGGCAGGCCGTTGTCGTCCCACCCGAGCGGGTAGAACACCTCCTTGCCGCGCATGCGCTGGTAGCGCGCGATCGCGTCGGCCTGGCTGTAGCCGAAGACGTGACCCACGTGCAGCGACCCGCTCGCCGTCGGCGGGGGAGTGTCGATGGCGAAGACCTGCTCTCGCGGCAGCGACAGCGCGCGCTCGCGGTCGAAGGCGTAGGTGCCCTGCTCGCGCCATACGGCATCCCACTTGTCCTCCAGGCCGTCGACGGTCGGCTTGTCGGGGACGTCGGGCGTGCGCGGGCTGGCGGAGTCAGTCATGCCGCACATCGTCCCATTGGCCGGTGCCCGGTTTCGAATCGGTTTCCTCGTTGCCGGGTGCGCAGCCCTGCCGGATATTCGACGTGGGGGCGGTTATTGCTGCCGTGCGGTCGAATATGCGCGGGGAGCGCGTGAGGGTGATGAAAGAATAGTGGTATGCCGGAATCCATCGCGCTGCAGCCGTTCGTCGACGCCTACCCGCCGGACCCTGGCGTCCGCGTGCCAGGAGAGGCCTTCCTCGCGTATGGCGTGGCGCACTTCCCCGAAGCGTTGATCGAGCTGTGGCGCGCGCACGGTCTCGGGTTCTACGGCGATCAGCAGATCGCGCTCGTCGACCCCGGGGTCTGGACCGACAGCCTGCAGACCTGGCTGGGGACCGGCGTGACGAGCATCCCGTTCGCGGTGACGAGCTTCGGGCACATCTACCACTACGACCACGTCGACGGCGCCGATCGGATCCAGTGCCTCGATCCGCACTTCCAGAACAATGTGGTCATCCCCGGCGACATGACCGACTTCTTCAACCAGCACCTGCCCAGCCGCTCTTCGCATCTGGCCGACCTGCGGGCCCTGCGGCAGGGCGCTCGCGACGCGAGGGGTGCACTCGCTGCGGACGAGATCTACTTCTTCACGCCGATGCTCGCGCTCGGCGGTCAGGTGCGTCAGGAGAATCTGGACAAGGGCAACGGCCCGGTCCACCTCGACATCGTCCACCAGATGGTGCGCCAGCACGTCCATCAGCGGTAACCGCAGCACCCTCCGGCTCAGCTGCGCGCCTGCCCTGCCTGGTTGACCATCGGCAGCACCTGATCGGCATACACCTGCAGGGTGTGCTCCTTGTCGTCGTGCTGCAGGTAGACCGCGAACTGGTCGACGCCCAACGCGGCGAGTTCCTGCACTCGCCGGATGTGCTCCTCGGCAGGCCCGATGACGCAGAACCGGTCGACGATGTCGTCAGGAACGAACGCAGCGTGCGTGTTCCCCGCGCGGCCATGCTGGTTGTAGTCGTAGCCCTCGCGAGCCTTGATGTAGTCGGTCAATGCCGTTGGTACACCGGAACTTTCGCCATACCTGGTGACGATGTCGGCGACGTGGTTGCCCACCATTCCGCCGAACCAGCGGCACTGCTCGCGGGCGTGCACGAGCGCTTCGTCGCTGCCGTCGGTGACATAGGCCGGTGCCGCGACGCACATCGTGATCGAATCCGGATCACGCTTCGCGCGCTCGGCAGCGGATCGCACCGCACCGATCATCCACTGCGCGATCTGCGGGTCGCCCAATTGCAGGATGAATCCGTCGGCGACCTCACCGGCGAGCTGCAGGGCCTTGGGCCCGTATGCTGCAACCCACACCGGCAGCCGGGACCGGCCGGCCCACGGCAGCCGTAGCGAGGTGCCTTCGTGCTCGATCGCCTCACCACCGGCCAGCGCCTGTATGACGGTGACGGCCTCGCGCAGCGCCGCGAGGGTGGACGGGCGGCCGTTGGTGACACGCACTGCCGAGTCGCCGCGGCCGATGCCGCACACGGTGCGATTGCCGTACATCTCGTTGAGAGTGGCGAACAACGAGGCGGTCACTGTTGCGTCGCGGGTCGAGGGATTGGTGACCATCGGCCCGACGACGACATTGCGGGTGCGGTCCAGGATCTGACTGTAGATCGGGTAGGGATCCTGCCACAGGATGTGGCTGTCGAAGGTCCACACGTAGTCGAAACCGAGCCGGTCGGCCCGCTGGGCCAGATCGACCACGCGTGCCGACGGTGGGGTGGTCTGCAGAACGATGCCGAAATCCATCGTCACACCAGGTATTGCGACAGGTCGCGCTTGATGAACTTGCCGCGGCCCAGGGCTCCGGAGAAGTGCTCGTTCTCCAGGATCACCTCGCCGCGGGACAGGACGGTCTCCACCTTGCCGGTGAACTCCCATCCCTCGTAGACCGAGTAGTCGACGTTCATGTGGTGGGTCTGTGCCGAGACGATCTGGGTTGCTGCCGGGTCGTAGATGACGATGTCGGCATCCGAACCGGGAGCGATGACACCCTTCTTGGGGTACATGCCGAACATGCGCGCCGGCGTCGCCGCGGCGATCTCGACCCAGCGGGCGAGGCTGATCTCGCCCTTGGTGACGCCCATGTGCAACAGGTCCATCCGGTGTTCGACGCCGGGCAGGCCGTTCGGGATCGCCCGAAAGTCGTCGCGGCCCAGTTGCTTGTCGGGGGTGAAGCAGAACGGACAGTGGTCGGTGGCGACGACGGACAGGTCGTTGGTGCGGATGCCGCGCCACAGCTTCGCCTGCTCCTCCACCGGTCGGAGCGCAGGCGTGCAGACGTACTTCGCACCCTCGAAATCCGGCCTGGCCAGATCGGATTCGTCGAGAAAGAGGTACTGCGGGCAGGTCTCGCCGAAGACGTTGCGGCCTTCGTCGCGGGCCTTGGCGACGACGTCGACGGCGTCACCGCTGCTGAGGTGCACGAAGTACAACGGGGCCCCGGTGACGTCGGCCATCTGGGTGGCCCGGTTGACGGCTTCGGCCTCGAGGGCGATCGGCCGGGTCAGGCCGTGGTACTTCGGCTCGGTGTGGCCGTCGGCCACCGCCCGGCTGACGATCTGGTCGATGGCGGCGCCGTTCTCGGCGTGCATCATGATCGTCGCGCCGTTGTCGGCCGCACGGAACATCGCCTGGATGATCTGGTCGTCGGTGGACAGGAAGACGCCGGGGTAGGCCATGAACAACTTGAAGCTCGAAACCCCTTGGTCGACAAGGACATCCATCTCCTTCAACGACGTCTCGTTGACGTCGGCGAGGATGGCGTGGAAGCCGTAGTCGATGCTGGCGCGACCCTCCGCCTTGGCATGCCAGGTGTCGACGGCCTCCTGCAGTGAGCCGCCCTTCTTCTGCACCGCGAAGTCGACGATGGTGGTGGTGCCACCCCATGCGGCGGCGCGGGTGCCGGTCTCGAAGTCGTCCACGCTGAACGTGCCGCCGAAGGGCATGTCCATGTGCGTGTGCACGTCGATGCCGCCGGGCAGCACGTACTTGCCGGTCGCGTCGATGCGACGGTCTGCCTGGACATCGAGCGCGTCAGCGGCGCCGGGCGCCAGCACCGCCGTCACAATCTCGCCGTCGATGAGCACGTCGGCCGGCGCAGCACCCTGCGGGGACACGACCTGCCCGCCGAAGATGAGGGTCGTCATACAGTCGCTCCTTGCGTGTCAGTGGTCATGCCAGTGCTCGGATCGTCATACCGGACAGGCACTTTGGTGGATTTCATCAGGACGGTGTAGATGATGGCTGCGGACGCGAGCCCGACCAGCCAGCCGTAGTCGGCGAGGGGTTGCAGGAACGGGATGATGCCGCCGGTGGGGAACGGTCCCGACGACCCGGCAGCGGTGTAGGACCCGCCGGCCGCCAGCACGGCCGCGACGACGAAGGCCACGATCGCCCGCCAGTTCCAACCACCGGCGTACCAGTAGAGCCCGCGGCCGCGGACGTACAGATCGCGCACGACCAGGTGCCGGCCCCGCACGAACCAGTAGTCGGCGACCAGGATTCCGGCGACCGGTCCGAGGATCGCGCCGACGAAGCCGAGCCACGTGTAGATGTAGACATGCGGGTTGGAGACGAGCTCCCACGGGAAGATCAGCACCGACAGCACGCAGGTGATGAGCGCACCGCGGCGGAAGTTGATGACCTTGGGCGCTGCGTTGGCGAAGTCGTAGGACGGGCTGACGAGGTTCGCGGCGATGTTCACCGACAACGTCGCGATCATCACGATCGCGAGCGCGAACAGCACGCCGATGACGTTGTTGATCTTGGCGGCCAGCTGGATCGGGTCCCAGATCGGGTCCTTGGAGGGGTAGACCTTCTGCGCCGCCGATGTCGCCAGCACCGACATGAACGCGAACAGCGTCATCGTCGTCGGCAGCCCCAGGGACTGGCCGACCATCTGCTTGCGCTGCGATCCGCCGAACCGGGTGAAGTCGGAGATGTTCAGTGACAGCGTCGCCCAGAACGCGATCATCGCCATCAGTTGCGGGCCGAAGGCCGTCCAGAATGCGTGACCGTGCAGAGTGCCCGGTTGCGACAGGGCGTCACCGACACCGCCGGCCTTGATGCACAGGTAGACCAGCAGGGCGGCAGCGCCGATGAGCACGACCGGCGCCGCCCAGTTCTCGAAGTGTCGCAGGGTGTCGATGCCGCGCACGATGATTGCGATCTCCAGCAACCAGAACACCACGAAGCTGAGCCACTGGGTCCACGGGTAGCCGTCGACCATCGACGCGGTCTGCCAGCCGTGTCCGAAGACCCGGCCGGCCAGGAAGAAGATGCCCTCGCCGCCGATCCAGGTCTGTATGCCGAACCAGCACGTGGCCACCAGTGCCCGGATGAGTGCAGGGATGTTGGCGCCCAGCACCCCGAACGACGCGCGCGCGAGGACCGGGAACGGTATGCCGTACTTCGTCCCGCCGTGGCCGTTGAGCAGAATCGGCACGAGCACGATCAGGTTGGCCAGCAGGACGATGAGAACCGCCTGACGCCAACTCATTCCGAGCACGATCATGCCGGAGGCGAGCGTCCACGACGGGATGCAGTGGGACATGCCGATCCACAACGCCGTGTAGTTGTACGTCGACCAGTTCCGCCGCGGCAGCGGCACCGGGTCGAGGTCGCGGTTGGCGTACGGACTGTCGGTGAGGACTGCGGTGTCCTCAAGGGTCACGCGTCCGTCGGGATGCTCCAACTGGCCCTGCACGGGCTCGCTCCGCAGCGCGGTCATCGCCGGGACACCGTCACTTGTCCGTCAGGATCGTGTAGGTGTCCGGGCGGCGATCCCGGTAGAACGCCCACTGCGCGCGGACCTCGCGGATCACATCAAGGTCGAGATCGCGCAGGACGAGTTCCTCCTGCGTGTCCGAGGCGACGTCACCGACATACTTGCCTCGAGGGTCGACGAAGTACGACGTGCCGTAGAAGTCGTTGTCGCCGAGATCGGCCTCGACACCGACCCGGTTGAGTGCGCCGACGTAGTACATGTTCGCCACCGACGCGGCGACCTGCTCGACCTCCCAGATGTACTTCGACAGGCCACGAGAGGTGGCGCTGGGGTTGAACACCAGTTCGGCGCCGGCCAGACCGAGGCCTCGCCAGCCCTCGGGGAAGTGCCGGTCGTAACAGATGTAGACGCCGACCTTGCCGACCGCGGTCTCGAAGACCGGCCAGCCGTCGTTGACGCCGGGCCGGAAGTAGAACTTCTCCCAGAATCCCTTGACCTGCGGGATGTGGGTCTTGCGGTACTTGCCCAGGTAGGTGCCGTCGGCGTCGATGACCGCCGCCGTGTTGAACATCACGCCCGGCTGCACTTCTTCGTACACCGGGAGCACGAGCACCTGGCCGGTCTCCTTGGCGATCGAGGAGAAGCGCTGCACGATCGGGCCGTCCGGCACCGCCTCGGCCCAGTCGTACCACTCGCTGTCTTGCACCTGGGCGAAGAACGGGCCCATGAACAACTCCTGGAAACACAGGACCTGGTTGCCCTGCTTGGCCGCGTCGTGCGCGATCTGCTCGTGTGCATCCAGTTGTGCGGCCTTGCTGCCGCGCCAGTGGGTTTGGAAAAGGCCTGCCTTGATGACGGTCATGGACGAGGGCTCCTTCACGATGCTGTCTCGGGGAGCACCTCACGGTAGCGGCGCCGACGGCCCGGCGACAGGGTTTCGCGGCAACGGATTTCACCGCATCCACCTGCCACCGGGCGCCGTCGGTCAGCTGGTGTGATGCACCTCCTGCAGGCGGTACACCGGCGTCGGGATGCCTTCGTACCTCGCCTTGAGCTGCAGCGCGAGGTACAGCGAATAGTGGCGTGACTGGTGCAGATTGCCGCCGTGGAACCACAACGCCTGCTGCTGGGTGGGCTTCCACATGTTGCGCTGCTCGCCCTCCCACGGGCCGGGATCCTTGGTGGTGTCCGAGCCCAGACCCCACACCTTTCCGACCTTGTCAGCGGTTGCCTGGTCGATGATGTCGGCGACCCAGCCGTTCATCGAGCCGTAGCCGGTGGCGTAGACGACCAGGTCGGCGGGCAGTTCGGTGCCGTCGTCCAGTACGACGCAGTCGCGGGTGAGGTGGTCGACCTGGCCGTGGGCGAGTTTGACCTTGCCGTCGCACACCAGTTCGGCGGCACCGACGTCGATGTAATAGCCGGACCCGCGGCGCAAGTACTTCATGAACAGCCCGGAGCCATCGTCGCCCCAATCATGTTGGAAGCCAACGGCTTCCAGGCGATCGTAGAAGTCCTGGTCGCGCTCCCTCATCTGCTTGTAGAGCGGGATCTGGAACTCGTGCATGATCCGGTAGGGCAGCGAGGCGAAGATCATGTCCGCCTTGTCGGTCGTGACACCGGCCGCCAGCGCGCGCTCGGAGTACAGATCGCCCAGTCCGATGTCCATCAGCGATGCCGACTTCACGATGTGGGTGGAGGAGCGCTGCACCATCGTCACGTCGGCGCCGTTCTCCCACAGCGCCCCGCAGATGTCGTGCGCCGAGTTGTTGGAGCCGATGACGACGACGCGTTTGCCGGCATACGCCTCGGGTCCTGGGTGCTGCGAGGAGTGCTGCTGCTCGCCGGCGAAGACGTCCATGCCAGGGAAGTTCGGCAGGTTCGGCTTGCCGGACATCCCGGTCGCGAACACCAGGTGTGTGGGGCGCAGCACCAGGTGCTCGCCGTCGCGGTCGACGACGACCTCCCATTTTTCGGAGGCCGTGTCGTATGCCGCAGAGCGCACCTCGGTCTTGGGCCAGTAGGGCACCTCCATGACCTTGGTGTACATCTCCAGCCAGTCGCCGACCTTGTCCTTGGGTGCGAAGACCGGCCAGTTCGCCGGGAACTGCAGGTAGGGCAGGTGGTCGTACCAGACCGGGTCGTGCAGGCACAGGCTCTTGTACCTGCTGCGCCACTGGTCGCCGGGTCGGTCGTGCTTGTCGAGCACCAGGTGCGGCACCCCGAGCTGCCGCAGCCGCGCGCCGAGCGCGATACCGCCCTGGCCGCCGCCGATGACCACCACATACGGCTGCTGCTCGCGGCCCAGGCTCGCTTCCTCCTGCTGCCGGCGTTCCAGCCACGACTTCCGGCCCGGCGAGAGGGTGTGTTCGACGCCTTGCGGGCGGCGTTCGCGCAGACTCTCCTCGTGACCCTTCAGTTCGCGCAGGCTGGTCAGCAAGGTCCAGCCGCGCAGCTGCCCGTCGTCGTCGCGCTTCAGTCGCAGGTGTCCTTTGCCCCGGCCGACGGCCGTCTCGAAAGAGATCCACCCCTCGACGACACCCTCGGCCTCGGTCACCGGTTCGGTGAAGGTCAGCGCGTTCGGCTGAGCGGTGTCGAGAGTGGCCTCGAGCAGGTCGGCGATGCCGTCCTTTCCTTCGGCGGTCGTGATGTTCCAGGTGAGCGAGACGAGGTCACGCCAGAAGCTCTGTGTCCCGAAGAGCTCCACAGCGGCAGGCACGTCGCGCGCCTGCAGCGCCGCATCGAGAGCCGCGAGCCACGCCGCTGCCGGTTGTCGGCTGTCAGTGGGGGAGCCTGCGACGGTTCCGGTGTCAGTAGCGGCGTCGGGTTCCAGGGTCTGGGTCATGGCTGGCCTTTCGTGCGGAAATTGTGACCCACAGCACACCTCGCGGTTAGGCTCGACGGAAGCGTTGCACGAGGTTGCAACCCTCAGGAGATGTCCCGTGAAGAGCTACGCCGCCGTGACCGCCGGCACCGACCTGGGCCGCTACGCCCATGACCTGGTGGCGATGCACGACGCGCTCATCGGCGGCAGTCGACCCGCGATGCGGCCACGACCATTGGTGGCCCGGTCGTGGCAGCGCGCGATGAGTCGTGGTCTGGTGCCCGATCGCACAGGTGCGCGAGACCCGGTGGGCGTCCAAGAGTTGGAGCGTCGGCGTCGGGAGTCGCAGCTGCGGTTGGTGATCGACGATCTGGAGCGCGTCGTGTCGTCGGTGGCCGACGCGTCGCACTTCCTCATGGTGGTGACCGACGGCGACGGCGTGATCCTCTGGCGCAAGGGGGCGCCGGCAGTGCGTCGCCGGGCGGACGGTCTCGGCTTCGCCGACGGGGCGGTGTGGACCGAGAGCACGGTCGGCACCAATGCGATCGGCACCGCACTGGCCGAGGCCTCGCCCGTGCAGCTGTTCTCCGGCGAGCACTTCGAGCAGGCTCAACACCCTTGGTATTGCACGGCTTTCCCGATCCACGACCCACGCACCGGTGATCTGATCGGCATCATCGACATCAGTGGCCCGGCTCTCACGCTGCACCCGGCGATCGGTGCGCTGGTCGAGACTGCCGTGCTGCTCGCGGAGTCACTGCTGCTGCGGCGTCACCAGGAGGCGCTGGAGCGACTGCGGCGCACCGCCGATCCGGTCATCGCCGCGGCGGGCGGTCCGGCGCTGGTCGTCGACGACGCAGGGTGGGTTGCTCACAGCAGGGGCGTCGGGGTGCGTGACCGCATCACCAGACCGACCGCCGACCGTCCGCTGGTGGTCCCCGGGCTGGGCCTGTGCCTGCCCGAACGCCTCGACCACGGCTGGTTGGTGCGACCCTCGGGCAACGACCGTGCTGTGCGGGCACGTCTGGAACTCGGCGCCGACTCGACCATCGAAGTCACCTGCGACGGCCAGCCGTGGCGAATCGCCTTGTCGCCCAGGCGTGCTCAGATCGTGGCCGTCTTGGCTGCGGCAGGTCCGGGCGGCATGTCGGCTGCCCAGCTGTCGGAGGCGCTGTTCGGTGACGCCGAGCACTCGGTGGCCGCGCGTGCCGAGGTTTCGCGGATGCGGCGCTCCCTCGGCGCGATCGTCGCCGGCAGCCCCTACCGGATCGCCGAAGGTGTGTTGCTGACGGTCGTGACGCCGCAGGAGCAAGACGGTGCAGCCACCGGCAAAACCGGATTGGCCGCGGACGCCCGCGGTTCGTAGACTGGGTGCAACAGCGATCGAGCCGTCATCAGCGGCGAGCTTCCGGAAGAACGAGCCTGCGTCATACGTGAGCTTCAGTAGAACCGGACGGGACGAGCCCGTGACAGCTCACGAATGAGCGGTCACGCGCCGCGGGGTGACCCGCGACGTGCGGCAAGCGAGGTGGCACCGCGGTGTCGGCCGGCGACGTATGCCGGGCGCGTCGTCCTCGTGGCCGACACGAACGACGCGCGAAAGTGACTGCGAGCCATGGGCTACCCCAAGGTCGACCTGACATCCGACAACCCCTCCGGTGTGCCGTCGTCCGCCGACTTCCCGGCAGTCGAGCAGGCGGTGCTGAAGTACTGGGACGCCGACGGCACCTTCCGCGCCTCCGTCGAGCAGCGTGACGCCGGCGCCGATGGCAGCAACGAGTTCGTGTTCTACGACGGTCCGCCGTTCGCCAACGGGCTGCCGCACTACGGCCATCTGCTCACCGGTTATGTCAAAGACCTCATCCCGCGCTACCAGACGATGCGCGGCAAGCGCGTCGAGCGCCGCTTCGGGTGGGACACCCACGGTCTGCCCGCCGAGCTCGAGGCCATGAAGCAGCTCGGCCTGAAGACCAAGGACGAGATCCTGCAGATGGGCGTCGACACGTTCAACGACGCCGCCCGGGCCTCTGTGCTGCGCTACACCAAGGAGTGGGAGGCGTACGTCAACCGGATGGGTCGTTGGGTCGACTTCGACAACGACTACAAGACGCTCGAGCCGGACTACATGGAGTCGGTGCTGTGGGTCTTCAAGCAGCTGTTCGACAAGGGCCTGATCTACGAGGGCTTCCGCGTGCTGCCCTACTGCTGGAACGACGAGACACCGCTGTCCAACCACGAGCTGCGTATGGACGAGGATGTCTACCAGATGCGGCAGGACCCAGCAGTCACCGTCGGATTGCGTTTGGAGACAGGCGAACTCGCCCTCATCTGGACCACCACGCCGTGGACCCTCCCGTCGAACCTCGCGATCATGGTGCGCCCCGACATCGACTACGTCGTCGTCGAGAGCGATGTGCCGACCGGATCCACCGAGCGGTATGTCATCGCCGAGGCGCGGGTTGCGGCATACAGCCGGGAGCTCTTCGGCGACGCCAAGGCCGACTGGAGCCGGCACGTGGTGCAGCGGCTGACCGGCGCCGACCTGCTCGGCCGGCACTACACCCCGCCGTTCCGTTACTACGCCGACCACGATGACGCCTTCCGCGTCGTCGAGGCCGACTTCGTCACCACCACCGACGGCACCGGGCTGGTGCACAGCGCCGGCGCCTTCGGTGAGGAGGACATGGTCGTCACCGACCGCGAAGGTATGACGCCGGTGATCCCGGTCGGGCCGGACGGCCGATTCACCTTCCCGGTGAACGACTACGAGGGCATGCTGGTCTTCGACGCGAACCCGCACATCATCGACCACCTCAAGGCGGCCACGCGCGGCGAGCACGATGCCAGCGGTCAGGTGTCGCTCGGCACGGTGCTGCTGAAGCGCGAGACCTATGCGCACTCCTACCCGCACTGCTGGCGCTGCCGGAACCCGCTGATCTACATGGCGGTTTCGTCGTGGTTCGTGAGCGTGACGAAGTTCAAGGAGCGCATGCTCGCCAACAACCAGGACATCAACTGGGTCCCCGGCAACGTGCGCGACGGGCAGTTCGGCAAGTGGCTGGAGAACGCCCGCGACTGGTCGATCTCACGAAACCGCTTCTGGGGCAGCCCGATACCGGTGTGGAAGTCGGACAACCCGCAGTATCCGCGCGTCGACGTCTACGGGTCCTTCGACGAGCTCGAGCGCGACTTCGGCGTGCGCGTGACCGACCTGCACCGCCCCGGCATCGACCAGCTGACGCGGCCGAATCCCGATGATCCGAGCGGCAATTCGACGATGCGCCGCGTCGAGGACGTGCTCGACGTGTGGTTCGACTCTGGGTCGATGCCGTACGGCCAGGTGCATTACCCGTTCGAGAACGCCGACTGGTTCGAGCACCACTATCCGGCGGATTTCGTCGTCGAATACATCGGTCAGACCCGTGGGTGGTTCTACACGCTGCACATCCTGGCGTCGGCGCTGTTCGACCGGCCGGCGTTCAAGAACGTCATCTGCCACGGCATCGTGCTCGGCAACGACGGCTTGAAGGCAAGCAAGTCGTTGGGTAACTACCCGGATGTCTCGGAGGTCTTCGACCGTGACGGTGCCGACGCGATGCGCTGGTTCCTCATGAGCAGCCCGATCCTGCGCGGCGGCAACCTGATCGTCACCGAGCAGGGGATCCGCGACGGCGTCCGTCAGGTGCTGATGCCGTTGTGGTCCAGCTGGTACTTCTTCAGTCTCTATGCGAATGCCGCTGGGGTCGAAGCGAACTGGTCGACAGCGAGCGAGGACGTGCTCGACCGCTACCTGCTGGCCAAGTTGCGCGAACTGGTTGCCTCTGTGCAGACCAGCCTCGACGCCTTCGCGGTGGCCGAGGCCTGCGATGCGGTGCAGAACTTCCTGGAGGTGCTGACCAACTGGTATATCCGTCGTTCCCGGGAGCGCTTCTGGTCCACCGGGCAGGATGTCGACCACGATGCGTTCAACACGCTCTACACGGCGCTCGAGGTCGTCACCCGGGTGGCGGCTCCGCTGCTGCCCTTCACCTCCGAGCAGATCTGGCGCGGTCTGACCGGTGGCCGGTCGGTGCACCTGACCGACTACCCGGAGGCCGCCGACCTGCCGCGGGACGACGAGCTCATCGCCGCAATGGACCGCGCCCGGGCGGTGTGTTCGACGGCATTGTCGGTGCGCAAGGCCGAACAGTTGCGGGTCCGCCTGCCACTGGCTCAGTTGACCGTGGTCAGCGCGAATCCGGAGGCGCTGCAACGCTTCTCAGCGTTGATATCGGACGAGGTCAATGTGCGGTCGGTGCACCTGGTCGATGTCACGGACGCGGGCGAGAGCGACTTCGGAGTGAGCCAGCGCCTGTCGGTGAACGCTCGGGCCGCCGGTCCGCGGCTCGGCAAGGACGTGCAACTGGCCATCAAGGGCAGCAAGTCCGGTGACTGGTCGGTCGGCGATGACGGCACCGTGACCAGCGGCGGACTCACCCTGCAGGAGGGAGAGTTCACCCTGGAGACGGTCGTGGCGCAGGACGGCCCGCCCGGCCAGGTGCCGGCGATGCTGCCGGGCGGCGGATTCGTCGTGCTCGACACCCACGTCACCGACGAACTGCGCGCCGAGGGCCTCGCCCGTGACGTCATCCGCGCAGTGCAGCAGGCGCGACGTGACGCCGACCTCGATGTCAGCGACCGGATCAGCCTGAGCGTGGTCGGCGACGACGAGGTGTGGCAGGCGACAGTCGCCCATCAGAACCTCATCATGGGCGAGACCCTTGCGGTGCAATTCGGTGCGGCCGGCGCCGGTCACGAGCTGCCGGGCGGCACGTCGGTCGACCTGGGCAGTGGCAAGACCGTGACCGTTCGAATCGACCGCGTCGCCTCCGACGGGGTGGCCACGCGATGAGGGTCCGGGACGGGGTCTCGCTGCGCGCGGCCACCGGCGAGGACCTGCAGGGGGTCGTCGCCGTCGGTCATCGCACGTGGCCTGCGACTTACATCCCGATCGCCGGAAAAGACTACGTCGCAATGGGTTTGGCCAAGTGGTGGACCGCTGACGCGACGATCCCCGCGATCCGTGCGGGCCGGGTGACGGTGGCCGAGATCGGCGACGAGATCGTCGGCATGACGTCCGTCGGCCCGCTCGACGGGCATCTGGTGCTGTGGAAGCTGTACGTCGTGCCCGAACTGCAGGGCTCGGGTGTCGGCGGGATGCTGCTGCGCGCCGCGATCGCTCGGGCGACCGCCGACGAGTATGACGAACTCCGCTTGTCCTATCTCGACGGCAACGACGGTGCGCGAGGGTTCTACGAGCACCACGGGTTCGAGGTGTTCGACCGCGACGAGGGCGGCGAGATCCCCGACTCGATCTGGATGCGATTGCAACTGAAAGGCAGCACCGATGGCTAGTGGACGACCCGACGCGGCGCAGGTCGAGGCCGAGCGCAAGCTCGAGACCCGCCGACGGCTGCGCGAGATCAACGAGCAGATCCTGGCCCGCACCCCCGAGAGCTCGCCCGAGCCATCCCTGGAACGCGTGCGCCAGATCATGGAACTGCTGGGTGACCCGCAGCGCTCGTTCCCGGTGATCCACCTCACCGGCACCAACGGCAAGACGACCACGACGCGGGTGGTCGAGCGCATCCTGCGCGAGATGGGCTTGTCGACCGGACGGTTCACCTCCCCGCACCTGCACGATCTGCGCGAGCGAATCGCGTTTAACGGCAATCCGATCGACGCCGAGCGATTCATCAGCACATATGACGACGTCTTGCCCTACGTGCAGATCGTCGATGACCGCGCGGTCGCCGAGGGCGATCCCCGCACCACGTATTTCGAGATGATGGTGGTGCTGGCCTACGCAGCCTTTGCGGACGCGCCGGTCGACGTCGCGGTCGTCGAGGTCGGCCTCGGCGGGCTCTGGGACGCCACCAATGTCGCCGACGGCCAGGTCGCGGTCATCACGCCGGTGTCCCTGGACCACACGAGACTGCTCGGCTCGACCGTCGAGGAGATCACGATGGAGAAGCGCGGCATCATCAAGGACGACGCCATCGTCATCGTCGGGCGCCAGGACCCGTCGGTCGACGAACTCATCGCTGAGCGTGCCGCCGAGGTTGCCGCGACGGCGCGCCGCGAGGACATCGACTTCGAGGTCGTGGCTCGTGACCAGGCGGTCGGTGGGCAGCAGTTGGACGTCCGGGGGTTGGCTGCGACATACAGCGAGTTGTTCGTCCCGCTGTTCGGCGAGCACCAGGCGCACAACGTCGCGACCGCGATCGCCGCGGTCGAGGCCTTCGTCGGAGGTGGTGAGCAGCCGCTCGACATCGAGATGCTGCGTGCCGGTCTGGCCGGTGTCACCTCACCCGGGCGGTTGGAGATCGTTCGCCGGTCGCCCACGGTGCTGGTCGACGCGGCCCACAACGCGGCCGGAGTGCGTGCGTTGCGTGACGCCATGGAGGACTCGTTCAACTTCAGCAAGCTGGTTGGTGTGCTCGCGATCTTCGCCGACAAGGATGCCGAGGACATGCTGACCACCTTGGAGCCGGTGCTGGATGAGGTTGTGATCACTCGCAATTCGTCCCATCGCAGCACCGAGCCAGCCGTGCTCGGCGCGCTCGCGGTCGACATCTTCGGTGAGGACCGCGTCAGCATCGAGCCCGATCTGGCCGACGCCATCGACCGCGCCGCCGAACTCGCCGACGAGGGCGGGGTGGCCGGCGGGGTGCTCGCGACCGGATCGATCGTCACCGCCGCCGATGTGCGCGCCCTGCTCGGCCTGCGGGAGACGGACACGTGATCGGCACCCTTCTCGTGCACGGCGTCGGCGAACGTATGACGCGCCGGTTCGCCGGCATCGTCGTCGGGTCGCAGACGCTGGTGGTCTTCTTCGGCGCCCTCGTCGCCTACGCCATCGGCAAGTCGCAGGGCAACACCGACCACACCGCATATCTGTTCGTCGGCATCGCACTGGCACTGGTCTGCCTGGTCGCAGCCGGCAACCTGCGCCGGCCGTGGGGGGTGACGGTGGGCTGGATCGTGCAGATCCTGACCATCGCCTCGTCCGTCGTCGTGCCGATGATGCTCATCGTCGGCGTGATGTTCCTCGCGCTGTGGATTCTCGCGCTGTCACAAGGCCGCAAGATGGACCGCCTGACCCGCACCTACCTTCGGGACCACCCGTGACCTGGGCAGAATCACTCGTGCTGGGCATCGTGCAGGGGCTGACGGAGTTTCTGCCGATCTCGTCATCGGCCCACCAGTTGATCGTGGCGCGTCTGTTCTGGAACAACGACGGGGGCGGGGCGGCCTTCACCGCCGTGAGCCAGCTCGGCACCGAAGCCGCCGTGCTGGTCTACTTCCGAAACGACATCGTGCGGATCGTCCGCCGGTGGCTGGGCTCGGTGCGCGGCAGCGTGCCACGCAGTGACCCGGACGCCCGGATGGGATGGCTGGTGATCGTGGGCACGATCCCGATCGCCGTCCTCGGTGTGGCACTGAAGGGCGTGATCGAAGGACCGCTGCGCAATCTGTGGGTGACCGCATCGATGCTGGTGGCCTTCGCGATCGTCCTGGCGATCGCCGACGCCACGGCCAGCCAGCGCAAAGAACTCGGCGACCTGTCCAAGCGGGACGGGCTGTTGTTCGGCCTGTGGCAGGCGCTGGCGCTGATCCCCGGGGTGTCACGCTCCGGCGGGACGATCTCCGGTGGCCTGCTCATGGGCTACACCCGCGCGTCGGCCGCGCGGTATTCCTTCCTGCTGGCGGTGCCGGCGGTGCTGGCTTCCGGGTTGTTCGAACTGGGGGACGTCGGTGGCACCAGCGCCGACGGCTGGGCGCACATCGCGCTCGCCACGGTGATCGCCTTCGCCATCGGGTATGCCGTCATCGCGTGGCTGATGCGCTACATCTCCTCGCACAGCTTCCGGCCGTTCGTGTATTACCGCCTCGGGCTTGCGGCCTTCCTGTTCGGGATGCTGCTGACCGACAAGATCGCGGCCTGAGTCGGCAGGTTAGGCTCCGGCACGTGACTGCTTCGCTCGAACGCACCCTCGTCATCGTCAAACCCGACGGCTACGCCCGCGGACTCACCGGAGAGGTGCTGCGCCGCATCGAGGCCAAGGGCTACACCCTCGCCGCGCTGCACGTAACCACGCCGGATCGTGAACGGCTCGCCCAGCACTATGCCGAGCACGAGGGCAAGCCGTTCTACGAGCCGCTCGTCGACTTCATGGCCAGCGGGCCGGCAACCTTCGTCATCGTCGAGGGCCACCGGGCGATCGAAGGCTTCCGCGCGCTTGCGGGAGCGACCGACCCGACCGCTGCGCTGCCGGGCACGATCCGTGGTGACCTCGGTCGCGACTGGGGCCTGAAGGTGCAGCAGAACATCGTGCACGGCTCCGACTCCACCGAGTCGGCCGAACGTGAGATCGGCATCTGGTTTCCGGACGAGGTCAGCGCGCTGCGCTGACCTGGTCACTCTCGCTGAGCCGGCTTTCCTCGCCGAAGCTGGCTCAGCGCAGGGCGTCGTCGAGGCCGGCGATCCCCAGTTCCAGCAGCGCGGCGAGATTTTCCCGCTGGTCCTCGGGCACATGTGACAGCACATCGGATTCGACGACGTCAGACTCACGGATCACCTGCTGGAACATCTCCCAGCCGGGCTCGGTGAGACTGACGAGGATCCGGGTGCGGTTGGCCGGGTCCTGCTCGCGTTTGATCAATCCGCGTTCGCTCATCCGGTCGAGCCGGTGGGTCATCGACGATGGCGCGATCGCTGCCGACACCGCCAGTTGCGACGGAGTCGAGGTGTGGTCCTCCGCCACCGTCGCCAGATGTGAGATGACCGCCCACTCGCCCGCGGACAGGCCGATCGAGGCGAGTTGCTTGGTGTACCACTGCGACAGCCGCCGGTGAAGGCCGTGGACCGCGGTGACGACGCGCTGCACCTGCTCGTTGCCGCCCGCGGCGACATACGCGGCGACCTCGGCGGCATGACGCTGGCGCTCGGTGGTCGGTGAGGTGCCGATGGCGCGTGTCATGGAGCGTCAGTCTGCCAGGAGGTTCGACGACAGCTGACATCGCGTGGGGACTGGTCGAGGACGATGGCGGGCCCCAGGCGCCGGACGCGTTCACCCAGATGCCCTCAGAGACCGCCGCTCCGGTCGACGGGCAGATCTGGGATCTGCTGCGCACTCAGAGCCAACGGCGCAAGCGCGTGCACCAAAACTTTCAATTCGGTCGACCGACCAAGTAACATTTTTAGTTCAGCTTTCAATTTAATTGGCTGAAAATACCCTGAGAATGTGGAGTTCCGACCTGTTTTCCCTACCCACGCGAGTATCTGTGGTGTTAGCTTTCCCGTGTTGGGAGACTCGGGGTTCATTCGGGACAACGTGAACTGGGGAAAATCATGGAATTGTCGCAATTTGAGGACGCCTACTACGCCTTGCTCATGCGCAGCTGGACGAGCGAGGACTACGTCATGGAGTTGATGTCGGATCCGGCACCTGCCCTGCGTGAAGTGGGTCTGGACGTGCCTGACGGCGTCACGGTCGCGGTTCGCCGCAAGACCGAGGGCGAGGGCAGCATCGAGGAGCAGTACAAGCTGTGGACCGACGGCATTGCTGCCGGCTCCATCACGCTCGTCGTGCCGGAGGCTCCGCCGGTGAACATCGGAGAGGTCTCGGACGCCGAACTCAGCGCGATGGCCGGCGGCACCGACTACTGCTGCTGTCCGTGCTGCACCTGCACGGCGTGAGCGTCACCAGATAGTTCACCGGAGCCGGGCCGCCGCGACGGTGACGTTACGGCGGCCCGTTGTCTTCTGCCACCGCTCCTCGACTAATTCAAACTTGGAGTAAATCGGAAATGAATAACTCGGGTCGTGTGATTCCGGCCGGGGCAATCATCATATTCATGGTGATTTATCTCGCTGCCCTCGGCTGGCTGGCAATCCTTCATCAATGGACTGCATTCATCATCGTCGCAGTCATCTGCGCGCCCATTTCAAGCATCCTGTGGGCTATTCGGTCGAAGCAGGCTCGCACCTGATTCCACCGCCCACCATGTCGTAAGGGGGGAGCGTGACCGGTGTCGGTCTGAGTCGGCCGAAGTCCCGCACCGTCGGTGAGGGTCACAGTGGTTCGTTGCCGAACCGGCCTCGGCTTCGGGCGGATCTCGATGTCATCTGTGACGGCGACAGTCGGCACATCTTCGCAGCCGACGATCGACTGTTCTATCTCGAGGACGCACACCTGGCGCTCGTGCTGCCGTTGCTGGACGGCACGCGTGCCACCCCGCAGATCCACCGTGAACTCGGTGGCACGCTCGGCTTCGTGCAGTTGTTCGGGCTGCTGTCCCGGTTGCACGCCCTCGACGCCTTGCGCGACGGGCCGGTCGATGCTGGCGATCGAGCCGGCTGGGCGATTCGCGATGCCCTCGGCATACCGGCCGTCGCTCGGCGGCCGTTGGACGTGTTGCCGATCGGGCTCGGCGACCGGCTGCGTGACCTGGTCGTCACGGCGGTTGCGGGCACTCGCCCCGATGCCGAGGTCCACGATCAACTGCCTGCAGTCCTCGATGCGGACCGTGATCTGCTCGTCGTGGTGAGTGACGTCCTCACGCCGGAACTCGAACAGGTCAATCGGGCCTGTCTGGCCGCCGGCGTCACCTGGATCCTGCTCAAGCCGACGACTACCCAGGTGTGGGTCGGGCCGTTGGTGGTGCCGGGCAGTTCTGCCTGCTGGCGGTGCCTGGCTCACCGCGTGGCCGGTCACCGCACTCTTGACCGGTATGTCGCAATGGTCACCGATCGCAACGACCCGGTTGGAGTGCAGGAGGCGGGCACGGCGAGCACGGTGGGTTCGGCACTGCATCTTGCGCTGACGATGCTGGACAAGAACGAGAGTGACCTCGTCGTCTCGTTGAACCTTGCCACCTTCGAGACAGAACGTCACATCCTCAGCCGTCGGCCGGAATGCCCGTCATGCGGACATGGTGTGCGGATCGAGTCCGACACCCTCGTGTCGCGACCGAAGAGGCGAAACAAGCAGGGCGAGATAGAGCGGAGGATCCGCGATTCCGAGGAACTGCTCGCCGATCTCGAGCCGCACATCAGCCCGATCACCGGAGTCGTGACCGTTCTGTCGAGCGTGGACACCCAGTCCGAGCTGTTCTACGGATACGCGGCCGGGCATGACTTTGCCATCTCGCGCACGCGCTTCGACGTGCTCGCACGCACACTGCGCGGCAGCCTCAGCGGTGGCAAGGGGCGAACCGAGAGCAGCGCCCGTTTGAGCGCGATCTGCGAGGCCGTCGAGCGCGGTGTCACTGTTCATCGCGGCGATGAGCAGGAGTTCGTTGCAGCGTTGTCGCAACTGGAACCTGGACGGGCTCTCGACGTCGACACCCTCTTCGGGTTCTCCGAGATGCAGTATCGCGGCCGCGAGGACTTCAACGCCGGCACCCAGAGCCGCTACGAGTTCGTGCCGACCCGGTTCGATCCGCAGCGGCCGATCAGTTGGACCACGGTGCACGGGCTCGGCTCCACTGCAGGCGAGCAGCGGCTGATTCCGTCGGCATACTGCTATTACGGGCACCCGGACATGTATCGCTGGTGGTTCTGTGTCGCCGACTCCAACGGCACTGCCGCAGGGGGCTGCCTGGAGGAAGCGGTTGTGCGCGGCTTCTGCGAGCTTGTCGAACGCGACAGCGTGGCGCTGTGGTGGTACAACCGCATCCAGCGGCCGGCGGTCGACCTCGATGTGCTCGAGGATCCGTATCTGGACGCAACGCGGGAGGCCTACGCCCGACTCGGCCGCGACATCTGGGCGATCGATCTCACGACCGACAGTCGAATCCCTTGTTACGCAGTGCTGTCGGCGAAGTCGGATGCTGACCCGCAGGACATCATCGTCGGGTTCGGGAGTGACCTGGACCCGATGGCGGCCTTCGGGTCGGCTGTCGACGAACTCAACCAGTTCCTGCCGACGGTTCTGCCCGACCCGTCCCGCGGACCAGGGGAGTACTGGTCCGCCGACCAGGAGGCGGTGCGGTGGTATCGCACGGCGACCCTGCAGAACCAGCCGTACCTGCTGCCCGGACCCCAGCCACGCACCGACCTGCGAACTGTGCAGTCGTGGGTGACCGACGACGTGTTGGCCGATGTCGAAGCGTGCTGCTCGGCGGCCGAGCGAATGGGCACCCAGCTGTACTTCAAGGATCTGAGCCGGCCCGAGGTGCCGTTGAGCGTTGCACGTGTGGTCGCGCCCGGGCTGCGGCACTTCTGGCGCCGTCTGGGACCGGGTCGTCTGTACGACGCACCGGTGCGGCTGGGCTGGTTGCCGGAACCGTTGCCAGAGGCCGACCTCAATCCGACGACGGTCTTCTTCTAGGCGGCGCGGATGCTTCATCACCGGCTCGTCGCCGACAGCCTCACGGTCGAGCAGGACGCCTGCGCCGTCATCTTGAACAGGGCCGGTCGCTGCGTGCGACTGACCGTGCCGGGCACGGCGCTGCTCACCGTGCTGACCTGTCTGCACGAGACAGGGTTCACCGAGGCGGAGTTGAATCGCGTTGTGGCTCAATCACGTTCGCCTCACCTCATGGCTTTCTGGGTGCGCCTGGCGGCCGGACTGACGGCGGCATACTGGATCGAAACCACGGTGCTGGCCGGTGAAGAAAAACTGGTCCGCCTGCAGCCACTGACACCGGCACCACGACTCGGTTCGGTCCCCGGCACAGCACGGTTGTCCGACGGCGACGTGCTTCGCATGGCTCCTACCGCGGTGTTGCGCTTCGGCGAACCGATGCCGACGCTGGAATCCGGCGCCGCTCACCACGTTGCTCACGTCGAGGATCCCCGCGTGCTCGACCTGCTCGTCGGTCTGCGCGGGTCGGCAACCGTCGGCGACACGTGTCGGAGCTCCGCACTGGCCGATCGAGACGCGCGCGCCGTGCTCACCGCGTTGTATGACGCAGGCCTGCTCTCGGCCGAGCGCGACACGCCAGCGCAGGCAGGCGCAGCCGACTACTGGTCGGACTGGGAGTTGCTGTTCCACGCTCGATCCCGGCTCGGCCGCACCCGTGGTGACTACGGCGGCACCTTCCGGTTTCGTGGGGTGCGCGACCCGTGGCCCGGCATACCTCAGGGGTTCGGTGCAGACGAACTGATCGAGCTGCCGAACGACGAGGGCGCCAGCCGCAGCCTGCTCGATGTCGCCACGAGTCGTTGCTCCATACGCGAGCACGACACCGAAAATCCAGTGACAGCAGCACAATTGGGCGCGCTACTGTCACGGACACAGCGGGTGCGATTCGCGCGGGAGGTCGACGGCTACGGCGACATACTGCGCAGGGGATATCCCGCCGGTGGGTCGTTGTACGAGCTCGAGATCTTTGTGCTGGCCAACCGCTGCGCGGATCTGGACCAGGGCCTGTACCACTACGACTCGGCATGGCACGGCCTTCGCCGCATTGCCACCGGGCCGGGCGACCTGGAGCAGCTGAGCCAGGTCGCACAGGTGACCGCCCAGATGGCCGAGCCGCCGCAGGTGGTGCTGCTGATCGCCGCACGATTCCCGCGGGTGATGTGGAAGTACGACGCTGTGTCGTACGCCGTCATCCTGAAGAATGTCGGTGCGCTGTATGACGCGTTGTATCTGCACGCGACCGATCTGGGATTGGCGCCCTGTGGGCTCGGCGGAGGCGACAGCGACCTGTTCTCGGCGGTCACCCAGATTCCGTATCTGGAGTGCACAACCGTGGGCGAGTTCATCCTCGGTTCGCGCCCGGTGAATTGGCAGCGTCCGTCCTTGCCGGCATGGCACCCGGAAGCCGGCGGTGTCGCATGACCGACACCATGGAGCGAGCCGGTCGGGCAAAAGCCCAGGTTTTCGCATGTCGTGGCGAATTCGCCTCCACCGCAGGGCAACTCGCGACCACGATCCATGCTCTGGCGGAGCCCTCCGGTCATGAGGAAGCCAGTCGTGACGCGATCCTGGCGGCGCTCGAGCCGCTGGCCTGCACCACGGAGTCGGGACTCGGCGACTGGCCGACCGGGCTGATCGCCCGCACCGGATCGTCGGGCGGCCCAGGCTTCGGCATCATCGCCGAGTACGACGCACTCCCCGGTGTCGGCCATGCCTGCGGGCACAACCTGATCGCCGGAGCCGCCTACCTCGCCTTCGCGATTCTGAGCAGGGTGGCCGACGACTGCGGCATACGTGTTGTTCTTTTCGGCACCCCGGCGGAGGAGGACGGCATGGCCAAGATCGACCTCGCCGAGTCCGGGGTCTTCGACGAGGTCGGCGCCCTGCTGATGTGCCATCCGGCGCCGGTCGGCTGTGACGACCCGCAACTGGCCGCCTTCGCCCGATGGTCGGCGGCGCTGGAGAACACCTGCCTCAGTGCCCACCCGGGTGCCGGACACACCGGTGGTGGCGACCCGTTCGCCGCCGAGGCACTGCTGCGCACCAACCTGCAGTTCGCGACCTCGCGGCTGCCGGCGGACTGCACCGTCACCGCCGAGCGGCGTGCGACGACCGGCACCGCCAGTGTTCGTCCCTCACGGCTCGACCTCGACATCATCGCGCGCGGACGTTCGGTGAGCGACCTCGTCGACGCCGAGTCGATCCTGCGGACCGCGCTGTATGCCGCAGCAGGAGTCGTCGGCGTCGAGGCGTCCTTCGACCGCGCGCACCCGATGGCCCCGCCGCTGCACTCCAACCCGACGCTGTTGCAGGCGTGGAGTCGCAACAGGGGATTGCTGTCGATGAGGTCCTGCCCGATGTCGTTGCCGGTCGCAACCGATCTGGCTGTGATCTCGCAGCGGATCCCGACCGTGCACCCGTTCTTCGACATCGGCAGCCGGCCGCACCTGAACCACGACGCCGGATTCAGCGTCGCGGCGGCCACCCCGCAGGCGATGGACGCGATGGTCCGTGCCGGCACCGCCATGGCGCTGACAGTCATCGATGTCGCATCCCAGCAGCAGTCGAGTCAGCAGGAGCCGCAATGAAGCGTCCGTCAAGGAAGGCAGGTGCCATGTCGTGCCGAAAGTGATCGTGCAGGTCTACCCGACCACCGGGGACCTCACCGAGATGAGCGAGCACCGACCCATCGGCCGCAGTACCTGGGCGGTGCAACGGCTCCTTGACGGACTGGTGCAGATCGCACAGGCCGCCGACGAGCTCGGCTACTGGGGGTTGTCGCACACCGAGCACCACTTCCACTCAGAGGGCATCGAGCTGTCACCCGACCCAGGGCTGTACAACCTCTGGGCAGGTATGCGTACCAAGCGATTACGGCACGGTCAGCTCGGCTACGTGCTCCCCTTCCACGACCCGGTCCGGCTGGCGGAGGAGACCGCCATGATCGACCAGATGCTCGGCGGCCGGCTCTTCGTCGGCATGGCGCGTGGCTACCAGAACCGCTGGGTCGACGTCCTGGGACAACGCACCGGAGCCGGCGCGGCCGACCACTCCGACTCCGAACGCGACGCGCTCAACTGGTCGCTGTTCCGCGAGCACTACCGCATCATGAAGATGGCCTGGACGCGCGACGTCACGGCATACGACGGCGAGCACTACCGGCTGCCGGGCAACGTCGGCGCGTCCTGGGCTCCGGCCGAGGGTGTCACCAGCGTCTACGGCGCACCAGGTGAGTTGGACGCGGGCGGCGGCATACGTGGCGTGAGTGTGGTGCCCCGGCCGTTCCAGGACCCGCATCCGCCGCTGTTCCAGGCGCAGAGCATCAGTCCACGGACAGTGGGCTGGTGCGCCCGTGAGGGAGTGATCCCGATCATTCAGAGCCCCGACCTCGACGTGTGCTCCGCCCTCGGCAACTACTACCTGTCCGAGGCAAAGCTCGCCGGGCGCGACCTGCAGTATGGCGACAGCCTCGGTCTGATCCGGATCTTCCACATCGCGGACAGCAGATCCGAGGCACTGGCCGCCTCGGACGCATACGACTCGCTGATCTGGGACAAGTGGTATCGCGCCTTCGGCTACCTGGAGTTGTTCCGGCTGAAGGGGGAGGAAGGTCCGGTCCCCGCGCCCGGGGAGTCGATCGGTGAGCGGCTGTCGCGGTCGGGCATGTCATGCATCGGCACCGTCGACGACGTCAAACGCGCCGTCGAGAAGACGCTGACGGCGTTGCCTGCGGAGTACCTCGTGTGGCACCTGGCATGGCGGCCGATGCCGACCGAGGTTGCGATCCGGCAACTGGAACTGTTCGCCGAGCACATCATGCCGGAGTTCGGTCTCACCTTCGCCGACGAGGCGGTCGTGCCGTGAATTCCGGTCCGATCGGCGTCGAAGAGCGCGCCGTCGGCGCCCGCCGATCGTGCGTTCTCGTCGAATTCTCGATCATGCCGCAGATGGGCTACAGCCTGGCGATGGCCTACCTGCGGGCATCCGTGGAAGCCGACCCAGAGGTCGGCGCGCAGTGGTCGTTGAGCGACCACGTCGTCTTCCAGGACGTCGAGGACGACACAGCGGTCGAGCGCTTCGTCGACACGCTGGACAGTCCGGACGTCGTCGCGTTCTCGGTGTATTTCTGGAATCGGCAGTTCAGCGAACAGTGCGCCACCCTCATCCGCAGCCGATGGCCGGACACGGTCCTGGTGTTCGGTGGGAACGACGTCACCGACCAGGCAGAGCAGGTTTTCCGCGGCTGCCCTGCCGTCGACATCGTCGTGCACGGCGAAGGCGAGCTGACCTTCCCCGAGCTGCTGGAGGCGATCTACGACGGCGCGAATCTGTCGACGGTGCAAGGGATTTCGTTCCGCGGCGACATCGGTGCGGTGACCACTGCGCCACGGCCGCGCATCGAGAACCTGGACCTGATCCCCTCGCCCTTCCTGACCGGGGTGATCCGGCCCGAGCAGTTGGCCGGCACCTCGATGGTGGTCTACGAGACCAACCGCGGCTGCCCTTACAGCTGCGCGTTCTGCTACTGGGGCGGCGCGACCAATTCCAAGGTGCGGCAGTTCTCCACCGAACGCGTGCTCGCCGAGCTCGACTACATCCTCACGCACTGCAAGGACAACACGGCGCTGTTCATCGCCGACGCGAACTTCGGCATCTTCGGCCGGGATCTCGACATCGCCCAGGAGTTGGTGCGGCTGTCCCGGGAGCACCACAAGCGGCTCATCGTGATGACCAACTGGGCGAAGAACTCCAGCAGCAAGGTCGTCGAGATCGCCAGTGTGCTGTATGACGCAGGCCTCACCGGAGCGGTCACCCTGTCGGCGCAGTCCTTCGACGCGGGCACCCTGGAGATCGCGCACCGCAAGAACATCAAGGTGTCCCGCTACCGGTCGCTGCAGTCGGAGTTCATCGACCGCAACATCCCGACCTACACCGACCTGCTCTGGGGTCTGCCCGGCGAAAGCCTCGACGTGCACGTGGCCGGCATCGAGGAGTGCCTGACCTCCGGCGGCTCCCCGGTGATCTACCCGCTGCTGCTGCTGAACAACACCGAATACACCGCAGCGCGATTCCGCGACGACTTCGCGATGCGGACCCGTCGGCTGCCGTCGGACATGTCCAATCCGCACCTGCTCGGCGACGTGGTAGTCGCGCACTCGCGGATGACCGAGGACGACTGGATGGAGGGCATCCGCATCCGGTTCGCCCTCGGCGTCTTCTGGAAGTGCTGCTATCGCGCGACGATCAGCTACCTCAACACCGCCGGGGGAGTCGAGCACACCGCCATACTGCGCAGACTCGCCGACGAACTCTTCGTCAACGGGCTCGGTGACAAGGTCATCTCGGCCCTCATCGCGGATTACCTCAGCATGTTCAGCACGCCCGGTTTCGAGGGCCTGCAGCGTGCGCACGACATCATCGGCGCCAGCGGCATCGTCGAGGAGTTGCACTACCAGGCCGTGGTCAAACGGCTGGTCTTCGGTGCCGGCGGCAAGGACGCCCGGGACGTGGCGGAACGGGTGTTGCGCTCGATCGGGCGCGAGCACGGTGTGTGCGAGGTCGACATCAGCGCCTGCCTGGGCGCCGATCACGCCGCGATGGCCACGATCCGCTCCACCATCCCGCGGACCGAGCCGGATCGTCGGCCGCGACACCTGCCGGCGCACATCACCGGAGCACTGCGCGGTCGTGGCGTGCTCGCGATGGTGGCGGGCACGGCCGACACCGACGTCCTGGTCACCGCGACCGACTGCGGCCGGACGTTCTCATTCAGCAGTTACGCCGTGTCCATCTGGCACGGTAGTTCGAATCCGTTGCGGGACTGCGATGTTCGCGACTCCCTGGCCAAAGAGATAGGTGCGTGATGCCGAAACACTCCGCCACGTCGGATCACCCAGCGGTCGAGCTGACCGAATTGCACAAGGACTTCCATACCCGCGACGGTGTGCTCAGCGCCGTCAACGACCTGTCGCTCACGGTCCCGCGCGGACAGACTGTCGCGCTGCTCGGGCCGAACGGGGCCGGCAAGTCGACGACCATCGACATGCTGCTCGGGATGACGACGCCGACGAGTGGGACGGTCCGCATCGAGGGCGAGCCGCCGCGGGCCGCCATCCGGCGTGGAGGTGTCGGAGCCATGCTGCAGGACGGCGCGCTCATAGACGGGCTGACCGTGCGCGAGATCGTCGACATGACCGCCTGCCTCTACCCCAATCCGCGGCCGGTCGACGAAGCCCTCGAACTGGCAGGGATGTCACACCTCGCCAAGCAGCGGACCACCAAATTGTCTGGTGGCGAATCGCAGCGGGTGCGTTTCGCGGTCGCCGTCGTGTCGAACCCGTCGCTGCTGGTGCTCGACGAACCGACCGTCGCGATGGACGTGCAAGGCCGCGAGGACTTCTGGGACACCATGGCCGACCTGCAGGGTGGCGGTGTGACGGTGCTGTTCGCCTCGCACTACCTCGACGAGGCCGACGCGCACGCTGACCGGGTCGTCGTGGTGTCGAAGGGCCGGATCCTCGCCGACGGCACCCCGCAGGAGATCAAGGCGCTCGCGGGCGGCCGCCGGATCTGGGCGCGGGTCGACGACCCCGACGACCCGCGATTCGCACAACTCGACGGCGTCAGTTCGGCCTCACGCCTGGACGACCAGGTGCTGTTGCAGTGCTCCGACTCCGACACCGCCATACGTGCTCTGCTGCAGCATGCGCCGGAGGCGAGGTCCATCGAGATCAAGCCGGTGGGTCTGGAAGAAGCCTTCGTGGCCATCACCAACGCCGACGTCGAGGAGGTCAGCGCATGAACCTGCGGTACATGCGCTACGAACTGCTGCGCCTGACCAGAAACCGGGCGTTCTTCTTCTTCACCCTGGTGTTCCCCTTGATGCTCTTCCTGATCTTCGGCGGAACCCAGGCCAACCAGACGATCCAGTTCGGCCCGACGAAGATCAAGTTCGTCCTCTACTACATGGTCGGGATGGCGGGCTACGGCGCGCTCATGGCGGCGCTGTCCGGGGGCGCACGCATCGCCTCCGAACGCCAGGTGGGCTGGAACCGCCAGCTGCGGCTGACGCCGCTGGGTTCGTTCGGGTACATGTTCGCCAAGGCGGTCACGGCATACCTGATGGCGATGCTCAGCATCGCGATCATGCTCCTGGCTGGGACGGCGTTCGGTGCTCGGTTGCACGGTGCCGACCGTTGGAGCCTGATGATCGGGTTGATCCTGGTCGGGGTGTTGCCGTTCATCGCGCTCGGAATCGCCCTAGGTCAGCTGCTGCCGGGAGATTCGATGGGGCCGGTGCTGGGTGGTGCCGGCGCCCTGCTGGCGTTCCTCGGCGGAATCTGGTTTCCCCTCAAATCCGGCAGCCTGCTCGAACACATCGGCGAGTTCGTGCCGTCCTACTGGATCAGCCAGGCTTCCCGTGTCGGCATCGGCGGCGACGCCTGGACGTTGCGCGGCTGGCTGGTCGTGGCGGTGTGGTCGCTGGTGTGCGTGCTGCTCGCCGGTTGGAGCTACCGTCGCGACATAGCTCGCTGAGCCCGCACGGCCGGACTTCGCGATGCTCTCTGGTGTAAGGGCCAAGGCCCTGCTGCAATCGCAGATCCCCGATCCGACGACCGATCGGTTGAAGATCGCCCCGAAGCGATGGTGGCTTGTGCTGCTCGCGATCGTGCTGTTCATGGTCGGCTCCACAGTGTGGTCGGTCGAGGCGCGACTGGTCTCGACCATGGACGTCGATGCGGCATACCTGACTCACACCCCAGGGCTGTATGACGCCTGGACTCCCGCCGCCGGATCCGTCGACGTGCTGGTGCAGCCTGGTCAGACCGTCTCGGCGACACAACCGGTGGCGACGGTGCGGTCCGGAGGCAGCACGACCACCGTCTCGGCCGGGGTCGCGGGGACCGTGGCCGACGTCACCGTGGCATCCGGTGGCTTCGTGTCCGACGGCACCACCATCGCGGCGATCCGGCCGCAGGGTTTCTCCCGGCTGGTCGTGCACGCGTTTGTGTCGGTCGAGAACGCCGACCAGCTCAGCGTGGGGCTGCCGGCCCAGGTTGTGGTGGCCGGCTACGACCCGGGGTTGTACGGCCGGATCAGTGGTCGGATCAGTGCCATCGGCTCCGCACCACCGTCGGTGGGCCAGATCGCCGAGGAGTTGGGCAGCCCGGGGCTCGCGGAGCAAGTCGCCTCATTGGGTCCGCTCATCGACATCCAGGTCACCTTGGACCAGGGGACCGGGGCCGGCGCGCTGCACTGGATCGGCGGATCCGGACCCGGCGATCTGCATGTGACCGACGGCGCCGCCGCGGCGGTGAAGTTCATCCTGGGCAGCTACCGGCCGATCGACGCCTTCACGGGGGCGCGCCAGTGAGCACGTCCGGTCCGGTCAGCTTCGGCGCTCGTCCCGTGGCCGTCCCGACGGTGCTGCAGATGGAGGCGGTCGAGTGCGGCGCGGCCTGCCTCGCGATGGTGTTGGCGCACCACCGCAAGTGGGTGTCACTGGACGAGGCGCGCACCGAGTGCAACGTCGGTCGTGACGGTGCGTCGGCGGCCGAGATCGTCGTGGCGGCGCGGCGGTACGGCATGTCGGCCCGTGGCGTGCGGGCTGAGGTTGCCGACCTGGCGGACTTCGGTATGCCGCTGATCATCTACTGGGAGTTCAAGCACTTCATGGTGCTTGAGGGCGGTACCCGGCGCGGCGCGGTGGTGAACGACCCCGCAGTGGGGCGGCGCGTCATACCGTGGGAGCAGTTCGACCTGTCCTTCACCGGCATCGCGCTCGAACTGCGGCCCGGAGCAGACTTCGTGCGCTCCGGGGAACGGCCGTCCCTGCTCCGCGAAGCGATCGCCGTCACCGGCGGGTACCGCCGGCAGATCGCGCTGGCGCTGGTCGCCGGGTTGTTGGGGGTTGTCGCGGTCATCGCGGTCCCATCACTGTGCCGCGCCTACGTCGACCACGCTTTCGTCGCGGGTGGTCAACCACGGCTGTCACCCGGCGTCACCTCGTTCTTCCTGTTCGCTGCGCTCGTCGTGTATGCCGCCGCGACCATGGTCCGTAACAATGTCGCGCTCACTGCGGCGCAACGGCTTGCCTTCTCGATGAACAGTCAGATGCTGACCCGGATGCTCCGGCTGCCCATCGCCTACTTCCAGCAACGCCACAGCGGCGTGCTGGCGGTGCGATTGAAGGCGAACGACTCGTTGGCGGTCGCGTTCACGATCACCGCCTGCGCGGTCGTGGTCGATGCCGCCATGCTCGTGGCCGCGATGTCGGTGTCGGTTGCAATTGCGCCGTTCGTGGGTCTGACCGAGATCACGATCATCGCCGCCGCCGGCATCGGTCTGGGCGCGGTGAACCGGGTGGCCGTCCTGGATTACAGCCGGTACAGCAGTGCGATGCTGCGGACGTCGGCGGTCGCCGCCAGTGCACTGTTCTCGATGCGGACGATCAAGGCCAACGGGCAGGAGGCTGCGGCCTTCGAGCGCTGGTCCGGAGCACTCACGCGTAGCGCGAACCTCAGTTGGCCGGTGCGGCGCCGACAGTTGGCCTATCGTGCCTTCCCGCCCTCCTTGGCCGGTGTCTTGATCTGCGCGGTGAGCATCCTCGGTGGCCGCCAGCTGCAGGCCGGACAGGTGACGCCGGGTTGCCTGTTGGAACTGGAGCTGCTGGCCTTGATCGGGGTCCACGGCATCAGCAGGGTGGTGACCTCGTGGGAGGACCTCAGCAGCCTGAGTGCGGACCTGGCGGTGCGTCGCGATGTCATGACGTATCCGATCGGTTCACCGGTCGATCCACATACCGACGAGCTGGCACAGGGCGACCTCGCAGTCAGTGCGGAGGCGGCTGCGACATCGGCCGGCCCGTCGGCCGCATCGCGGATCGTCCAGTTGTCCGGTCACGTCGAGGTCAAGGACGTGTCATTCGGCTTCGGCAGACAACATCTGCTGCTGGAGGATGTGTCCTTCGTCGTACGGCCCGGCCAGCGCGTGGCGATCGTGGGACCGTCCGGGTCAGGCAAGTCCACCCTTGCCAAGGTGCTGGCAGGTCTCTACATCCCGACCGACGGCGAGCTGTTGTACGACGGAGTGGCTCGTGCCGATCTGGCGCCGGCGATGCTGGCCGGATCCGTGGGATATGTCGACCAGTTCACCGTCTTCGTGCAGGGCACGGTGCGCGAAAACCTGTCGCTGTGGGACCCGACGTTCACCGACGTCACGTTGGCGAAGGCCGCGCGAGACGCGGTCATCCACCGCGAGATCGTCGGTCGCGCAGGCGGATTCGACCGCCCGATGTATGACGGCGCGTCCGAGTGGAGTGGTGGTCAACGCCAGCGCCTCGAACTCGCCAGAGCCCTGGCGACCGATCCGGCGGTGCTGGTGCTGGACGAGGCCACCTCCCAACTGGACACGCTGATCGAGCAGCAGATCTACGCCAACCTGCAGCGGCGTGGTTGCACGGTGATCGTGGTGGCGCACCGGTTGTCGAGCATCCGGGACTCCGACGCGATCCTGGTGCTCGCAGACGGGCGCGTCGTGGAGGCCGGCACGCACGACTCGCTCGTTGCAGCAGGTGGTGTCTACCGGGGGTTGATCGATGACGAGGAGTGAGACCCCCACCGACGACCAGCGCCACGCGACCGGGCGGCGGGTGCTGTCCGCGGCCGACCGGGTGTCGCTCGGGTCGCCGCGACACGGACACCTGGTTCTCACCGGTTCGGTGCAGGTGTTCTCCGTGGAGCGCATGGACGACGGCTCGCACGGCCGGATGACGCCGTTGGTGACCTGCGGTCAGGGCAGTCTGGTCGTCGGCACCGACGCCATCGCCGACCCCACCCACGAACTGGTCGTTGTCGGTTCGCCGGATGCCACCGTCGCAGACGTCGACCTGGGTGAGATGCGCGAGGGTGCGCTGGCCGGCAACACCGCTGCCGTCGCGATCCTCATCGAGCGGTGGATCACCCGGTTGATGGCTGCGACATATCCGCACCCGCCGCAGTCCACTCCCACGGACACCTCAGTCGGCGCGAGCGTCGACATCGCCGCCGATCAGCCGTTCGCGGCAGGTCAGCGCGGGTTGTGGTTGTCCTTCGAGCACGACGTGCAGTTGTGGGGCGAGGATTGCGGCGGCGTCATACCGTGCGCGCCGCATGTGCCGGTCGTCACCAGCACGACGGTGACCGCACGCGTGGTGTCCGGGCAGGAGGCACTGGGTTCGGCCTCGGGGTGGCAGGGATTCGAGCAGATGCTTGCCATGTGCTACCGGTGGATCGGCGAGCGTTCCCGGCTCGCGACCGAGAGCGAACTCTCGCGCCGGGCGGCCCTGCGGGAGTACGAAGCCGGATTTGTGGCCGCCGTCGAGGGCGATGCACATGATGTGCTCCTCGGGCGGACCGGTAGCCGCAGCAACTCCTATGTCAGCTCGCCCTTTCTCGTGGCGGTCGAGCACGTCGCGAAGGTCTCGGGGGTGGCCTTCGACCCGGCCCCGCTGAGCATGATCGAGGGCGCCGACGACCCGCTCGGTGTCTGCGCGCGGTATTCCGGCTTCGGCGTGCGTCGGGTGTCCCTCGGCTCCCACTGGTATGACGGCGACGCCGGTCCGCTGCTGGGCGTCGGTAAGGAGCCGGAAGGGGAGTGGCTGCCGCTGATCCGTCGCCGGCGTGGCTACCAGATCCGCGACCTGCGCACCGGGCGTTCCCGGCCTGTCGACCAAGACTCCGACCGGCAGTTGGCGCGCGCCTACCAACTGTATGCCGCAGCTCCCGTCACCTCGCGACTGCGCACGCTCGTGCGCTTCGCGCTGTTCCGCAGCGCGCGCGAAGTGGTCGTCGCGTTGTTGCTGTTCTGCCTCATCGGGCTATTCACGTTGATACCTGCGTTCGCACTGGACTTCCTGCAGGGCGAGGGAGCGACCCCGTTGGATGTCACGACCACGGCGATCCTGTCCGCCGCGCTCGGCGCCTATGCCATCGGCATCGCGGCACTGGGGATCTTCGCCGCTCGCGTGATGGTGCGAGTCGAGGTGCGGTCCACCATGCGCCTGCAGGGTGGTCTCTTGCAGCAGGTGCTGACCCAGCCGATGAGCTACCTGCGTAAGGTGCCGGCCGCCGAGGTGCTGGCGGTCATGACCGACCTCAGCTCCGCCCAGGGCCAGTGGCTGCGCATCTGGTTCACCGGCACCCTCGGCGGCGCGATGACCGGGATCGCACTGGTCACCCTGGCCGTGCTCACCGGCGACAGCATCGGCTGGATCCTTGCGGTGGTCGTGTTGTTCGCCCTCTTGTTCACAGTGAGCCTGCGCACGATGCACCGTGCTCGTCATACCGATCGACATGCCCGCGCCGCACTGGAGGCGCTGACGGCGTCCCTGCTCACCGGCATCGCGAAGATCCGGCTCGCCCATGCGGAGCGCCGCGCGGCACTGCGGTGGCTGAGCCAGTTCTCCACCGCTCAGGTCGCGCATCGGGAACGGCTGCGTCAACGGCTACGCCAGGAGGCGATGGTCGGCGGGCTGGTCTGTGCGCTGGTGCTGGCGAGTATGCCGTGGCTGTCGACGTCCTCGGCGCCGCTGCGTTCGGTGACCGCTGTCCCCAGCTTCGGAGCCACCCTCGCCGTCCTGGCGATCGGCATACGGCTGCTCGCCGAGTGCTCGACCGCGCTGGTCGACGCCCTCACCACACGCAGCGGGTTGCTCGACATCGCCGGTTCGAGTGAATTGGTCGCCGGCCGGTCCACCATTTCGGGAGGCCCCAGCGGCCGCATCGAGCTGGCCCAGGTGAGTTACCGCATCGGTGAGCTCGACATCGTGCGCGATGTGTCCTTCGAGGTGGAGGCCGGGGAGATGGTGGCGATCATCGGGCCGTCCGGCTCTGGCAAGTCCACTCTGCTGAGTCTGCTGCTCGGGCTGGAAGAGGCGAGCTCCGGTGCGATCCTCTACGACAACCACGACCTGCGCTCGCTGGACGGTCTGTCGGTGAGACAGGAGTGCGGGGTCGTCCTGCAGTCCACCCGGCTGATCAGCGGCAGCATCCGCGAGAACGTCGCCGGTTCGAGGTCGCTGGGCGACGACCAGGTGAACGCCGCCCTGCGTGCGGTCGGCCTGCACGAACTCGTCGACGACCTGCCGATGGGCCTGGACACGCTGGTCAACGAATATTCCGGGGTGCTGTCCGGGGGACAGCAGCAGCTGCTGATTCTTGCGCGAGCGATCGCCGGTTCGCCGCGCATCGTGTTCTTGGACGAGGCGACCTCCGCGCTGGACAATCAGACGCAGGCGCGGGTGATGCACGCCATCGAGCGGATGGACGCCACGAGAGTGGTCGTCGCCCACCGGCTGTCGACGATCCGGCAGGCCGACCGCATCATCGTGCTCGACCAGGGGCGCGTGGTGCAGCAGGGGTCGTATGCGAAGTTGGCGGAGGAGGACGGACTGTTCCAGCGCCTCATCCGCCGTCAGCAGGTCGCTCCCACCACTGGGGTTCGCGGCGATTAGGGCGGAGGGCCGCGCGCTGCTAGCCTTGAACAGCCGTGAACCGGCCGCGGATACACAGCGCCCTGGTGGACATGCCCAGGAGCACCGCGCAACGATCTAGAAACGGGAGTCGTCACTTCATGCCTTTGGACAGCGCCACCAAGCAGCAGATCATGACCGAGTACGCCACCAAAGAAGGCGACACCGGTTCCCCCGAGGTGCAGATCGCGATGCTCACGCAGCGCATCAAGGACCTCACCGAGCACGCTCGCAGCCACCCGCACGACCACCACAGCCGTCGCGGCCTGTTGCTGCTCGTCGGTCAGCGCAAGCGCATGCTGCGCTACCTCGAGAGCGTCGACATCGAGCGTTACCGCTCGCTGATCAAGCGACTGGGTCTGCGTCGCTGATCACCCAGAACTTCCGCCTGGAGGCGGCCACCGTCGGTGGCCGCCTCTTCGGCGTAAGCAGCTGTATGCCGCAGCCGTCGCACGGATGCGACCACCCTGCGGCATACAGCTGAATGCGTTGAACACCCACGCACAACGACGATGCGTGGCCTTGAAGAAGAGAAGAGGAGGGCCCAATGGAGGGTCCAGAGATCACATTCGCCGAAGCCGTCATCGACAACGGCCGCTTCGGCACTCGCAAGGTCCGGTTCGAGACCGGACGGCTGGCCAAGCAGGCCGGCGGTGCAGTCCTTTGCTACCTGGATGACGAGACCACCCTGCTGTCGACCACCGCGGCCGGCAAGCAGCCCAAAGACCAGTTCGACTTCTTCCCGCTGACCGTCGACGTCGAAGAGCGCATGTATGCCGCGGGTAAGATCCCCGGCAGCTTCTTCCGCCGCGAGGGTCGCCCCTCGACCGATGCGATCCTGACCTGTCGTCTCATCGACCGCCCGCTGCGCCCGGCGTTCCGCAAGGGCCTGCGCAACGAGGTGCAGGTCGTGATCACGGTCCTGTCGCTCAACCCCGACCACCAGTACGACGTGCTGGCCATCAACGGCGCCTCGGCGTCCACGCAGATCTCGGGTCTGCCGTTCTCCGGCCCGATCGGTGCGACCCGGGTGTCGCTCATCGACGGCGAATGGGTCGCCTTCCCCAACTTCTCCGACAGCGAGCGCTCGGTCTTCGACATGGTCGTCGCCGGCCGCGTCGTCGGTGACGACGTCGCGATCATGATGGTCGAGGCCGAGTCCACCGAGTCCACGTGGGACCTCGTCAAGCACCAGGGCAAGGGCGCCCCGACCGAAGAGGTCGTCGCCGAGGGCCTTGAGGCCTCCAAGAAGTTCATCCGCGTGCTGTGCGAGGCGCAGGCGCAGCTGGCCACCAAGGCTGCCAAGCCGGTGCAGGACTTCCCGGTGTTCCTGGACTACCAGGACGACACGTATGCCGCAGTCGCCGCGGCCGCCACCGACAAGCTGCGCACCCTGCTGTCCATCGCCGACAAGCAGGACCGCGAGTCGCAGCTGGACGCCTACAAGGACGAGCTCAAGGACGAACTCGCCGGCGACGGCAAGCCGTTCGAGGGTCGTGCCAAGGAGATCTCCGCGGCATACCGGTCCGTGCAGAAGAACGTCGTGCGCGAGCGGATCCTGCGTGACAAGGTCCGCATCGACGGCCGTGGCCCCAAGGACATCCGTGCCCTCTCGGCCGAGGTCGAGGTGCTGCCGCGCGTGCACGGCTCGGCGATCTTCGAGCGCGGCGAGACCCAGATCATGGGTGTCACCACGCTGAACATGTTGCGCATGGAGCAGCAGCTGGACACCCTCTCGCCGGTGACCCGCAAGCGTTACATGCACAACTACAACTTCCCGCCCTACTCCACCGGTGAGACCGGCCGGGTGGGCTCGCCCAAGCGCCGCGAGATCGGCCACGGTGCTCTCGCGGAGCGTGCGCTGATGCCGGTGCTGCCGACGCGCGAGGAGTTCCCCTACGCCATCCGTCAGGTGTCCGAAGCTCTCGGCTCCAACGGTTCGACGTCGATGGGTTCGGTGTGCGCCTCGACGCTGGCATTGCTCAACGCCGGTGTGCCGCTGCGCGCGCCGGTTGCGGGCATCGCCATGGGTCTGGTGTCGGCCGAGGTCGACGGCAAGACCGAATATGCAGCACTGACAGACATCCTCGGCGCCGAGGATGCCTTCGGCGACATGGACTTCAAGGTCGCTGGTACCCGCGAGTTCGTCACCGCCATCCAGCTCGACACCAAGCTCGACGGCATCCCCGCCGACGTGCTCGCCGGTGCGCTGACCCAGGCGCGCGACGCGCGTCTGCACATCCTGGATGTCATGAACGAAGCGATCGACGCTCCCGACGAGATGTCGCCGTACGCTCCGCGCGTGATCGCGGTCAAGATCCCGGTCGACAAGATCGGTGAGGTCATCGGCCCGAAGGGCAAGATGATCAACCAGATCCAGGAGGACACCGGCGCCGACCTGTCGATCGAGGACGACGGCACGGTCTACATCGGGGCAACCGACGGTCCGTCGGCCGAGGCGGCGCGCGCGGCGGTCAACGCGATCGCCAACCCGCAGATGCCCGAGGTCGGCGAGCGCTTCTTGGGCACCGTGGTCAAGACCACAACCTTCGGCGCGTTCGTGTCGCTGCTGCCCGGCAAGGACGGCCTGCTGCACATCTCCGAGGTGCGCAAGCTCGTCGGCGGCAAGCGCATCGACGCCGTCGAGGACGTTCTGAAGATCGGCCAGAAGGTCCAGGTCGAGCTCAAGGAGATCGACCCGCGGGGCAAGCTGTCGCTGGCTGTCGTCGAAGAAGCCGCTAGCGCGGACGACGCTGATGACGCTGCGGATTCGGCCGGCCACGACGCTCCGGCGGCGGATGCTGCCGATGCGGTTTCGACCGATGGTGCTTCCTCTGACGGTGACGACGGGCAGGAGCGCGGCGAGCGTCGTCCGCGCAACCGGCGTCGTGGCGGCCGTGGTCGTGGTCACGGTGAGGGCGCCGACGGCGCTCACGCCGGCGACTCGGCCGGTGCGTCCGACGAGGCCTGAGAAACGGCACAGCTGAGCGAAGACGGCCCGGTCACCCCGTGTGGGTGGCCGGGCCGTTCGCTTCCCCTCCGGCCTGCAGATTGTGGCTGGGCCCGACCTGGCCCGTAACCTGAGCGGTATGCCGAAACCCGCTCTGCTGGTCACCTGCGCTGTGGGCTTCGAGGATCTCGTCCGCGGAGATCTGCGTGAGCAGCACGATCTGCGTTCGACTCAGGTGGGCCCGGGAGACATTGCGCTGGAAGGGTTTTCGCCGGTCGCGACCTTCGGGCCGATGATCGATCGCGTCGCCGTGGCTCTCGACCCGGCACTGGGCACCGTCGCCGCGCTGGCTGCCGTCGACTGGTCCGCCGTGCTCGACGTCGCGGGTGGTGTGCGATTTCGGGTGCATCTTCCGGGGGAGGACCAGCCGCGGCAACAGCTGATCGAGGCGATCGAAGCCGGCCTCGGCTGGCGCAACGAACCCGCCGACTGGATGGTCAACGTCGACGTCGCACGGCACCGCGCCGAACTCGGCCCGTGGTCGTGGGCGGCACGATTCGGGTCGTTGCGACGGCTTCCGGCGACCACTCCCGGTCCGGTCGCTGCGGGACTGATCCGGTTGGCCAAGGCGCGGACCGGCGATCACCTGCTCGACCCGTGCGCGGGTGTCGGGACTGTGCCTGTCATCGACGGTCTGACTCGCGACGGCAGCACCACGGCGGTCGACGTCGACGCGAATTCGGTTGCCATTGCTGCAGATAACGTCGCTGCGCTCAATCTGTCCGGGCGTGTCAAGGTGCTGCAGGGCGACGCGACCGCGCTGGATCTGCCGGCGGCGAGCGTGGATCGGGTCGTGACCGACCTACCGTTCGGCAAACGCGTCGGCAGCAACGAGATCAACCGCACGCTGTATCCCGCGGTGCTGCGCGAGATCGACCGGGTGCTCATCAGCGACGGCCGCTGCGTGCTACTGACCGATGACAAACGTGTCTTTGCCGATTCCGCTGCTCGGGCGCGGGGTCTGAAGATCGTGGCCGAACGCGTGATCCGCTACAACGGAGTGACGCCCACGGCATACGTGCTCACGCGCAGTCGGCGGACACGCCGAGGCTGAACCGCCCGAGCAGCCGGGATGCGTACAGTAGGCGCGCACCGAATTCGACGCCGTCGGGGGGTGCCACGGCACAGGAGGAATGCGTGGAAGCAACCGAGATCCGCAAGCTCGCCCGCTTGGAGGACAAGCACTGGTGGTATCGCGAGCGCCGTAATCTGCTCGCCACCGCGATCAAGGGCATGGCGCCGGGCCTGGCGGTCGACGTGGGCGCGGCAGGCGGCGGCAACACCCGGGTGCTGGTCAAGGCCGGCTGGCACGCCGTGCCGGTCGAGTATGGCGCGGAGGGGGCCGAGGTCGCGGCCGAGCGGGGCCTGCCGGTGTTGCGAGCGGACGCGTGCTTCCTGCCGGTCGCGGACGACTCCGCGGATCTGGTTGTCGCGTTCGACGTGCTGGAGCACATTCCGGATGACGACGCCGCTGTCGCCGGCGTCTTCCGGGCGCTGAAGCCCGGCGCGACCTTCCTGGTCGCGGTGCCGGCCGACCCGGCGCTGTGGTCCGAGCATGACGTCGCCGTCGATCACGTGCGTCGCTACACCCGCGAGACGCTGCTCGGGGTGCTCACGCGGGGCGGTTTCGAGATCGAGTCCTGCCAGTCGTGGAACGTCCTGCTGCGCCCCGTCGCCGCCTGGCGGCGCAAGAAGTCCACGGGCAGCGACCTCGACGACCTCAACCCACTGGTCAACACAGCGCTGTACGGTGTCATCGCCCTCGAGCGGTACCTCCCGGTCAAGAGTCTGCCCGGCGTCAGCCTCCTGGTACGCGCGCGCAAACCCGCCTAGGCCGTATCGCCGCGGTGGCCGCAGGCCGCATGTCTCCACCTGAGACGAGATCGCGGTCCATGCGACGCCACACATTGCATGGAGGATGCCGGTCCCCTGGACGAGTTGTGGATAACTTCTGCGCTGCGGAAAGCGCCGATGCGATGGTCGGATCCGTGCGAATGCCACGGCTGCCGCACGACCCTCGTCACGTCGACCGTCAGGACTCTCATGCGCTCGCAGCTTCGCTTCATCTTGCCCATTGCCGCCACCACGGTCGCCGTCTGCGTCTCCGGCGCGCTGCTGACTGGTTGTGGTGATGGCATAAGTGCAGCACCCCAACCGTCGGCGACGTCGCCGACGAGCGCCGCGCCCGCCGTGGTGACGCTTGCGCAGGCGAAGGCCATCGCAGCTGACTACGACCTGCGCAACAACGCCGCGATCGATCGGGCTTCACAGCCACCGTATGACGAAAGGGCTTGGGCCTCAGCGGATTCCGGAGTCGCGCTGGCCGGCGACATCTATTCGACTCGCTACAAGAAGTCGGCCGGAACGCACGACGCAGCGCCGTTCACAACACAGGTCGTCAGCGCCTTCGGCAGCACCGCCGCCCGCGCCGACGACGGCCAGGCACCGGCTGTCTGGCTGGCGGCGCACACGACAAGCGTGTCTGCCAGTGCCTCGCGTAGCGATGGTGGGAGTGCCACCGCTGACATGGGTAGTCTTCGACTGATGGTGCCGACGCAGGCAGCAGGACACACGACGGGATGGCGGCTCACCGCATCGATCGGTGGGGTGCGACTGAGCGCGCTGCCGAGGCCGAATCCGGCACCTACCATTCTGACCAAGGCACAGCGCCAGGCGGCGGCTAATGCCGTGCCGGCGGTCATCTCGGCGATCCGTACCGGGGACACCGGTGAATTCGCAGACGCCGGTCCGCTGACCGACTACCGCAACGGCGTGGGATCGAGCGGGCAGAAGGGCATGAACATCAGCTCGGCATGCCGACCGTGGGGGAGTCCGGTGGACACCGACCCGGCAACCGCCGTCGTCGTCGGCACACCGGCACTGCGTCTGGTGCGAGCCGGCACGGTGACGTTGGGCTTCCTCACGCTCGACTGCGCGGTCACGGCGACCTCGAAGACGGACGGGCACGTCGTTCTCTCAAAGGATTCCGCGGCCGCGGAGGGTGATGACGGTAAGCCCAAGTCGCAGATCGACCGGCGCACCGGCGTCACGGTGTTGCTGTCGATTCCGGATTCCGGACGACCGACAGTGCTCGCCGGCGACGCCTCCTATCTGGTGCCGATAGGCCGCTGACCGGGAGCGCGCGGTTCCGCTGGGCTGCCCCTCAGGGGACGTGGAGGGGCGGATCCTGGAGGAGTGTTCCGTACCGCGGTGACATGGCACAACCTGTCGTTGTAGGAGCGCCAAAACGGCATCGCCTGCCAGGTCGACAGCGACGGCTCGTCCGAGATTGCCGACCCGGTCGACGGCCACGACGGTGCGCGAATGTGCGGAGCTGGCGGGTCTCCGATATCGTTGGCCGCGCGAACGGGAGTAGTCCCCTCACTGAGTGTCGACATACTGGCTGCTGATGCGGCCCGGTGCTCAGGGCCGGTTTACCGGCTGGACGAGACGTTCGGACCATCAGCCATCTCGGCTGCGGTTCGACGTCGCCCGGATTCCGTGGAGTCGCTCGAGCTGTTGCCGTCCTGACCGCAAGGACCACGACTCGTGATCGACATCAGTGTCATCGCAGCTACCTTCGCACTCATCTTCGTCGGTGAACTGCCAGACAAGACCGCCATCGCCAGCCTTGTGCTCGGCACCAGATTCCCGTGGCGCTGGGTCTTCGCCGGCGTGGCGAGCGCATTCCTCGTTCACGTCGTCATCGCCGTCGCAGCAGGGTCGGTGCTGACCCTGCTGCCGCACCGCCTTGTCGAGGCCGTCGTTGCCGTGCTGTTCTTCCTCGGCGCTTTCCTGATCTGGCGCGAAGGCACAGAAGACCAGGATCAGGTCGAGGCGAAGGAGGAAGCCGAGGCGGACGGCATACCTGACGGTGCGGGTTTCTGGAAGGTCTCCTCGGTCGGTTTCGGCATCATCCTGGTAGCCGAATGGGGCGATCTCACGCAGATCCTCACTGCCAATCTCGCTGCCCGGTATGGCAATCCGGTGTCGGTCGGCATCGGTGCGGTCGTCGCGTTGTGGTGTGTCGCCCTGCTCGCGATGCTCGGCGGCAAGACCCTGCTCAAGGTGCTGCCGATGGTGTGGATCACCCGGATCGCGGCCGTCGTGATGACCTGCCTCGGCATCTACAGTGTGCTCAATGTCGCCGGAATCTGAGTGACTCCCGCCGCTGGAGTGATGCCCGGATCAGCGTGCGCGGTCAGGCAGGAGCGTGCTGAGTGACCGTAGCTCGCTCGCGACGTTGCTGCGGGCGGCCGCGGTCCACTCCTCGCGGGCGCGAGCGGTGCGGTAGACGTCTGCCCGATCGACCAGAGCGCACAGTATGCCGGTGCGTGCTTCGGCGTAGGCCGGGTCCGGAACGTGCCGGTATTCGGTTCGCACCTGCTCGCAGTACTGCCGAAACCGCGGCATCGGAGCAGCAAGGATCCACAGGTCGGCGTCGTGAAGGGCATCCCCGACCGGATCCGCCGACCGGCTCTGGTGGGTGGTCGTCATCAGGATCAGCTGCTCGACTGCGGTCGCGATGTCCTCCCGGCAGCCGAGTCCGGTCAGGACGGCGGTCGCAAGAGTGGCGCTGGCGCGTTCGCTGGCGCCGGCTTCGGCGGTCACGTCATACACGGCGTCGTGCAACCAGGCAGCGAGGGTCGCCAGGGCTCGCTCAGCCGGCCGATCGGCGCCACCGAGGAGGTTGAGCGCGCTCAGCACCTCGTTCAGGTGCTGGGCGGTGTGATAGCTGCGGTGGCCTTCGTTCCAGCGCAACAGCAGGCCTTCACCATCGCGCCGAGCTTGCGCGGGATCGGCCGTCGGTGACAGCTCAGTGATCGCGCGGACCCAGCTGTCGAGCAGTCCTGTCATGGGCTGTCGGGATCATGCCGGGAATGGCCGAAGCGGTCGGCCATCCGCGGATCGGTCAGCCACCACGGCTGCTGTGCGCCCGCGGGCGCGGACTCAGGCGGCGCAGCGGCATCCGGCTCCGGCAGGTCCGGAGCATCGCTGTCGACGCCCGCGCCGCCCGGCATGCGTGGCCCGGAACCCGGATCGCCCGAGCGGCTCGAACTGCCGGACATCCTCGAACTGCCGGACCTCGTGATCCCACCGGCCGCTGCAGCGGCATCGGCGGCGTCTCGTGCATCCAGCAGGGCATCCGCTGCGCGCGCTTCGGCGGCATCGGCGCGCAGCCACTCGGCGAAGACCGCGCCGAGCATCGGCAGCCCGATCGTCTCGGCCACGACGAGCAGAGCGCCACCGGCGTACTGCTGGTCGAGCGAGGCGCTGATGCCGTCGCGCAGATGGGCAGCGTGCTCGGAGAAGCCCGGAAATGATGGCACCAGAAGTGAATTCGCGGTCATCAGCAGGACGCCAGGGATCGCGTCCACCAGGCCGTCGAGGAATGCCAGGAAGGTGCGCACCGGCGGCGTCGCCCACCGGGGAAGAAGATCGTCCGCGAGCACCGGCAGCACAAAGATGAGCCCCACGAACAGCAGTTGCAACAGCAGCAGGGCCCCGACGAGGTCTGAGTCGATGGCCGCCTTGGCGTAGCCGGTGTAGAAGACCGCAAGGATCCCGCCGAGATCCAGTGCCGTGCTGACCAGGGGAAACATGAAGAAGCGTGCGACCGGGCTGCGCACGGCGCGGTGCACCCACGTGTCGGTGCGACCCGTGGCGGCACTGAACAACCCGATCGGGTCACCAATGGCCAGACCGGCCGGCGTGACCGACCCGACGACCGCCACCTGGGCGGCGAACATCCAGAAGAAGGTGTCCCGGTAGACACCGACCGGGCCGCACGTCACGTAGAGCAGGGTGCCGACTCCGAGCACCAGGTAGGACGCAGTGCGCCACCACGGCCAGGAGTGGCCGCGGCGCCGCGCCGCGAGAAGACCTGCGACATACGGGACGAGGAGGATGATCGCGAGGACGACACCGAATGGTGAGAACGTCCAGGCGGTCAGCCAGGAGGATGCACTGAGCGGAGACACTCCTGGCACTGTAGTCAGGCGCGCTGACCGGCGTCCGCGAGTGCGTCGTCGGCGGCCGGGCCGTCGACGGGCGCATCGGTCTGCGGACCGTCGGAGTCGCTCGGAGCGTCATCCGCGTCGACGTCGGAACCGTCCTCGTGCACGTATTTGCTGCCGCGCAGCAGACTGGCGATCGCGGCGACGATCATCATGATCGCGGCGGCGCCGAAGACCACGACCAGACCGTCGTGGAACGGACCGGACAGCAGGTGCGGGAAGAACTCCTTGCCGGTGAGCGTCTGCACGTTGCTCGGATCCATGTGTGCGAAGACACCCGTCGGTTTCAGGATGCTCTCGATCGGGTTGAAGCCCAGGAAGGCTGCGAACATCGACCCGACCGGCGGCAACGACGCCACCTGGCCGGCCACATCCGCGGGCACGTGCTGGGCGATCAGACCGGTGCGCATCGCGTTCGGCAGGTGCTGTGACAGGCCGACGATCATCAGCGAGAAGAAGATGCCGATCGACAGTGAGGTGCCCGCATTGAAGAAGGTCGCTCGCATGCCGGAGGCCGCGCCGCGTTGGTTGGCGGGGACGGAGTTCATGATCGCCGTGGTGTTCGGCGCGGAGAACATGCCCGAGCCGATGCCGTTGAGGAACAGCAGCGTCGCGAAGATCCAGTACGAGAAGTCGACCGGGATCAGCACCAGGCCGATGAAGGTCGCGGCGTTGATCAGCAGGCCGCCGCTGGCGAAGGCGCGTGCGCCGAAACGGTCCGACAGGTAGCCCGACGCCGGACCGGCGATCAGGAAGCCGGCGGTCAGTGGCAACAGGAAGATGCCGGCCCACAACGGGGTCGATTCGTAGCTGTAACCGCGCAGCGGCAGCCAGATGCCCTGGAGCCAGATGATGAGCATGAACTGCATGCCACCTCGGCCGATCGAGGCGAGGAGACCAGCGAAGTTGCCGGCGCTGAAGGCCTTGATCTTGAACAGGCTCATCGAGAACATCGGGTCCTTGGCGCGGGTCTCGATGAAGCAGAAGGCCACCAGCACCAGCGCCCCGCCGATCAGCCCGGCCAGCACCCACGGGTTGGTCCAGCCCATCGTGTGACCGCCATACGGCTGGATGCCGTAGGTGATGGCGACAAGGATCGCGGTGACGCCCACAGCGAAGGTGATGTTGCCGGGTATGTCGAGGCTCCCTCCGCGGGAGGTGCCGAGTTCGTGCAGCGACTTGTAAGCCCAGATCGTGCCGAGGATGCCGATCGGCACGCTGACCCAGAAGACCGCGCGCCAGTCCCACTGCGACAGCACGCCACCGATGATCAGACCGAGGAACGAGCCGGCGATCGCGGCAACCTGGTTGATTCCCAACGCCATTCCGCGCTCGGTGGCAGGGAAGGCATCGGTCAGGATGGCGGCCGAGTTGGCCATGAGCATCGCTCCGCCGACACCCTGGATGATGCGGCCGAGGATGATCCACATCGCTCCGCCGCCACCGGAGAACGGGTCGAGAGACAGCAACACCGATGCGACGGTGAAGACCACGAAGCCGAGGTTGTAGATCTTGACCCGGCCATACATGTCGCCCAGTCGTCCGAGTGCGACCACCAGCACGGCGGACACCACCAGGAAGCCCATCAGCGTCCACAACAGGTAGCTGATGTTTCCGGCTCCGAGCGGGTCCAGCTTGATGCCGCGGAAGATCGCCGGCAGCGAGATGATCACGATCGAGGAGTTGATGGTGGCCATCAGCACGCCAAGGGTGGTGTTGGACAGCGCCACCCACTTGTAACGCGGGTGGTCTGCCTCATAACGACGCCGGCGGGTGCGCTGGCGCCGTTCTTCGGATGGCGGGACGAGTGGTTCTGTCACAGTCGTTCGGCTTTCGTATCTACGTCAGGGTGTGCGTCGAGTGTGTCGGAGGCTGCCCAGGTGACGGGTAATTAGCTTAGGTAACAAATATAGCAGACCGATTCTCATGGCCGTCGGAGGTCCGAGGACTGGAACGGTCGACCACGATCCGGACCGACGTCGAAGCTGATCGTCTTCGTCGCCGCTCTCGTGGCCGTCGTCCGCCCCCTGCCGCAGGTGTCCGCACGTGGGCGTCGGCAGGCCGACGGAGCAATCGCCGTCTACGCTGACCCGGGTGAGTGTTGACCCGTTGAGTCCATCCCTGCGCGTGGTCGTGATCGGTGCCTCCGGGCGGATGGGCAGCCAGGCCTGCGCGGCAGTTGACGCGGCGCCTGATCTCGACCTTGTGGGCCGGTATGACGCGGGCGACGATCTCGGCGAGTTGCACGGGGCCGACGTGGCGGTCGAGTTCAGCGTGCCGGACGCCTCGATGGGCAATGTCGCCCACTGCGTCGAGCTTGGGGTGCACGCCGTCGTGGGGACGACCGGCTGGAACGCCGAGCGCCTCGCTTCTCTGGAAAGTCTTCTCGCACAACATGATTCGGTAGGAGTGCTCATCGCGCCGAACTTCGCCATCGGTGCGCTGTTGATGATGTCGTTCGCCCGGCAGGCCGCACCGTTCTACGAATCCGTCGAGATCGTCGAGATGCACCACCCCGCCAAGGTCGACGCTCCATCGGGCACCGCCGCCCGGACCGCCTCGATCATCGCCGCTGCCCGCGCCGAAGCCGGGCTCGGACCGGTGCCCGACGCGACGCAGTCCGACCCGGACGGCGCTCGCGGCGCGACAGTGGACGGCATACCGGTGCATGCGCTGCGATTGCGCGGTCGGGTGGCACATCAAGAGGTCGACCTCGGCGCCGAGGGGGAGGCGTTGACGATCCGGCACGACTCGTTCGAGCGCACCAGTTTCATGCCCGGTGTCCTCGCCGGCGTGCGCGCGGTCGGCTCGCATCCGGGCCTCACTGTCGGCTTGGAGAACTACCTCGGATTGGCGTGATCGCCGTCTGGGTTTCGTTCCGCGCGACGAGACGGGTCGATTGGTCGGCCGCCGTCCGAGAGAAACCCGGCAGACCTTCCGCTCACCAGTGGATTCCGGGGATCAGCCGCAGCCCGTCGCGGACCTTACCCGCGAGCCCGCTGCTCTCCGCGAGGTCGTTGACCGGTCCTAGCGTCGAGCGCAACGCGTCGCGCGCATCCAGCAGCAGACCGAACGAATCCATTCCCGAGCCGCCCTGACCACGGTCGGCGCTGTGCGAGGCGCCCTTGGTGGCGGCGGTGGAGTCGGGGAACATCAGGAACATCTGGTGCTGCAGCGCGGCGGTGAACGACGGCGTCAGAAAATGGCTGACGATCGCGAAGCTGCCCAGCGGGGTGTCGATCCGGCGGGGGTGCTCGATGATGCCGCGCACCACGATCGCCGCAGCCTTCTCCGGTGTGAGGACGTCCACCCGGTCGTACGTCTTCGTCGGAGCGATCATCCTGGTGCGCACCAGTGGCATGTGGATGTTGGTGAAAGTGATGTGCTGCGAGACGGTTTCGACGGCGGTCACGTCAGAGAAGGCGTCGAGCGCGGCCTTGCTTGCGACATACGCCCCGAACCGCGGGCCCTTGGCAAGCACTCCGATCGTCGACACGTTGACGATCCGGCCGAAGCGGCGCTGCGCCATCTGCGGCAGCAGTTCGAGCGTCATGTGCACGGCGCCGAAGTAGTTCACCGCCATCGTGCGCTCGTAGTCGTGCAGCCGGTCGGTGGAGTTCAGCGTCGCACGGCGGATCGAGCGCCCGGCGTTGTTGACCAGGACGTCGACATGATCGTGTTCCTCGAGCATCTTCTTGACCGTCAGGCTCACCGAGTCGGGGTCGGTGATGTCGCACTGGTAGGCGTGCACATCCCCGCCCTCGGCGCGCAGCTCGGCGCAGGTCTCCTCGAGCTCCTCGAGTTTGCGAGCCACGATCAGCACACGAGCACCCTTGCGGGCACACGTGCGGGCAGTCTCTTTGCCGATGCCGGCTGAACCACCGGTGATCACGACATGGCGGCCGACAAGGGGGCCGGCCGGGTCGGGGCGGCGGTGCCGGTCGGGGTCGAGGTTGGCGGCCCAGTAGTCGAACAGTCGCGGGGCGTAGTCGGCCAGCGCCGGCAGTTCGACACCGTGCTGTCGAAGCACGGCCTGGGTCTGTCGCGAGGCGAACCGGGTGGGCAGATGCATCACATCGACGACGGTGGCCGGTATGCCGAGCTGCTGCACCAGCAGGTCGCGCCCCAGCCGCAGCGGGGACTTGCGGCCCAGATCCAGCAGCGGCTGGACCATCTGATGCGGCACCACGTTGTATGCCGTCGGGCCGTCGAACGCGGGCTTGATCGCGTTGTAGAGCGCGGTGGTGGTCTGTGGTCGTGGAGCAGTCAGGTGCCACACTGAGCCGGACTCGGCGGTGCGCCGCAGCATCAGGGCGACCAGCGCGTCGGCCACGTAGTCGACCGGCACGATGTTGGTGTCGCCCAGGTCGGGCAGCAGCACCGGGAGCGCCGACGGCATCCGGCCGAGTTCGCGCAGCACCCCGAAGAAGTAGTACGGCCCGTCGATCTTGTCCATCTCGCCGGTGCGGGAGTCGCCGACCACGATCGCCGGGCGGTAGACCTGCCAGGACAGGCCGTCGGTTTGCCGGACCAGTTGCTCGGCCAGGAATTTGGTGTGGTGGTACGGCGAGGGGAAGCCTTGGCCCTTGTCGAAGTCGTTCTCGGTGAATCGCCCGGCGTAGTCGCCCGCGACCGCGATCGACGAGACGTGGTGCAGCATGGCGCGGTGCCGCTTGGCGAACGCGATCACCGCGGCGGTGCCGTCGACATTCGAGCGCTGCTGACTGTCGGCGTCCGCGGTCATGTCGTAGATCGCGCCGAGGTGCAGCACGTGTTTGATGCCGGTCAGACCGTCGCGCCCCGGCAGACCCAAGCGCGGCTCCGTGAGGTCGCCGATCACCGGGTGGATGCGGTCGCTGCCGGGCCAGTCCTCGATCAGGCGGGTGAACCGCTCGGCCGAGGTGGAGCGCACCAGCACGTGGATCTGGGCCTGCGGATCGGCTTCGAGCAGACGCGGCAGCACATGGCGACCGATGAACCCGGTGCCACCGGTGACGAAGTATCCGGTCATCTGAGCACTCCCGCTTTCAGGCGTTGGTGCACCGAAGGTTACCGGTCGGTTCTGGTTGCGACCACTGGTGGCGGACAGTCGGCTCAGCAGTCGCTGACGATGACCACGACAAGGGCGCGCGGGCCGTGCACGCCTTCGACCCGCGACAGTTCGATGTCGCTGGTGGCGCTCGGTCCGCTGATCCAGGTGAGCGGCCGCCCAGCCCGGATCTGATCGGCGACGGCCGTGACGGCAGCGGGCACATCGTCGACCAGTTGCGAAGCGCTGATCACGCAGACATGGCGGTCGGGCACGAGTGTCAGAGCGCGGCGTCCCTGGCCGGGGCCGTGGCTGAGGATCAGCGTGCCGGTCTCGGCGACTCCGAGATCGGCGGTGGTCACGACGGCGTCGATGTCGTCCAACTCGTGCGGCGACAGGACGGCCGAGGGGCCGTGCTCGGTCACGACGGTCGCGGTGATGCGTGCGCGCCAGGCGTCAGGAAATCCGTTCGGTATGACGACGCTGCCGCTGCCCGGGATTGCATCCGCGATCGCGTCAGCCACGCCTCCGGCGTCGACGATGCGCACTGTCGCGCGGTAGTCGGCGACGCGTTCGGCGAACAAGGGCACCAGCTCCGACGCTGCGCGCGGCTGGGAAAGCCGGCGTGCTCCCGAGCCATCCGCAGCGCGAATTCTGTTGTTGGCCAACCGGATCCGCGCGAGGGTCTCATCCCTCGCGCTGCTCATGCGCGCCCCTCGTGGGTGCGCGCCCACCATTGGCGGAAGGTCTCCTGAGGGGGCACCGGCACGTCCCGCGCGCTGCTCCAGGCCGACATCGGCCACGGCAGGGCGCCGAGGCTGGTGCGTCCGCGCAGCGCTCGGGCAGCGGTGGTGACACCCTGCTGTGCCCGTGTCAGACGACGTGCGTCGGAGAACAACCACTCCGCGGAGCGCATCGCGACGCTCTCGGCGGAGGGCCTACCGCTCCGACCCTCGTCGACGACACGGGTCCGCAGGTGCACCAGCAGCCGCGGTATGTCGATCCGCACCGGGCAGGCGTCGAAGCAGGCGCCGCACAGACTCGAGGCATACGGCAGAGACTTCTCGAGCGCGCCTGTGATGCCGCGCAGTTGGGGCGTCAGCACCGCTCCGATCGGCCCCGGATACACCGAGCCGTAGGCGTGTCCGCCGGCGCGTTCGTACACGGGACAGACGTTGAGGCAGGCGGAGCACCGGATGCAGCGCAGCGCCTCTCGACCGACGGGGTCCTCCAGCACGGTGGTGCGACCGTTGTCGACCAACACGACGTGCACGTCCTGCGGCCCGTCGTCCTCAGCGACACCGGTCCACATCGAGGTGTAGGGGTTCATCCGCTCACCAGTGCTCGACCTCGGCAGCAGTTGCAGGAAGACGTCGAGGTCCTCCCAGGTGGGCACGACCTTTTCGATGCCGACGACCGAGATCAGCGTCTGCGGCAGCGTCAGGCACATGCGGCCGTTGCCCTCCGACTCCAGCACGATCAGCGTGCCCGTGTCGGCGACGGCGAAGTTCGCGCCTGAGACGGCCACCCGGGCGCGCAGGAACTTCTCCCGCAGATGCACGCGTGCAGCCTCGGCCAGTGCGGCCGGCTCGTCGGTCAGATCGGCGGGCGCGGCGCGACCTGCCTGCGCCATACGTTCGCTGAAGATCTGGCGAATCTCGCTGCGGCCCTTGTGGATTGCCGGGACCAGGATGTGCGACGGACGGTCGTCGCCCAGTTGCACGATCAGCTCGGCAAGGTCGGTCTCCCACGCCGCTACGCCGGCGGCGGCGAGGGCTTCGTTGAGCTCGATCTCCTGAGTGGCCATCGACTTGACCTTGACGACCTCGTCGACGCCCGTCTGCTGCACCAGGTCGGTGACGATGCGGCAGGCCTCCTCGGCGTCGCGCGCCCAGTGGACGTGGGCGCCCGCCGCGGTCAACCTGTCCTCGAGGGTCATGAGGTGCTCGTCCAGTCGGGCGAGTGTCGCGTCCTTGATGGCGGCAGCGCGTGCCCGCAGGGCCTCCCAATCCGGCACTTCCGCCACCACCTCGGCGCGCTTGCCGCGGATCGTGTGGGTGGCATGCCGCAGATTGCGTCGCAGTTGGGAGTTGCCGACCGCGTCGGCCGCGGCGTGCGGAAAGCTCGGCATCCCCACGAAGGTCGCGGTCGTGCTGCCGACCGGGTTGGCCGGCTCGGAGGTGCGATGTGACCGACTCATGCCGGCTGCTCCCGGGTGCTCGCGAGCACCTCGGCCAGGTGCATCCATCGCACACCGGACCGGCCTCGATCCAGCAGCCCGCCGATATGCGCCAGGCACGAATTATCGCTCGCCACAACGACTTCGGCACCGGTGTCGCGGATGTGCCGCGCCTTGTCGGACCCCATGGCCACTGACACGGCGGCGTTCTTCATCGCGAACGTGCCGCCGAAACCGCAGCACTCGTCGGCGCCGGGCAGTTCGATCACCTCGATGCCCTCGACCGCGCGCAACAGTTGCAGCGGCTTGTCGCCGACCCGCAGCATGCGCAGTGAGTGGCAGGTCGGGTGATAGGTGACGCGATGCGCGAACGAGGCACCGACGTCGGTGACGCCCAGCACGTCCACCAGATACTCGCTGAGTTCGTACACCCGCGGAGTCGTCTGCTCGACCGCACGCTGCAGTCCGGGGTCGCCGGACCGCCGCGCCAGGGCGGCATACTGCTCGCGGACCGAGCCCACGCACGAGGCCGATGGGGCGACGACCGCGGCATACGGCTCGAAGGTGTCGACGAATCCGCGCACCAACGGGATCGCTTCGTCGGCGTACCCGGTGTTGGTGAACATCTGGCCGCAACATGTTTGTTTCCAGGGAAATTCGACAGTGACGCCGAGGCGTTCGAGCACCTGCACCGTTGCCCGGGGTGTGCCCGGCCACATGGTGTCGTTGAAGCACGTCGCGAACAGCGCGACGCGTTTTGGTGCCTCCGCGCGCTCCGGCCCGGCGTCGGTCACGGCGTCACGAGCTTGTCCCGCAGCGCCGTCACCTGCTCGTCGGACCAACCCTGAGATCGCAACCAGTCCGGCACGGATCCGGCCTCCTCGGCGACGGCATCCAGCAGACGGTCGATCACCTCGGGGCGCGAGTAGTGCGCCTGCATCGGCACACCCGCCAGGTTTTCGGCATAGCCGGGAAGCACGCGCAGGCGCTCGACGATGCGTTCGACGCGCTCGGTGCTCGCGGCGTAATCGGCCACCACTGCGTCGCGCGGCACTCCGGCGACGGTCAGGGCGAGGGCGACGACAGTGCCGGTGCGGTCCTTGCCGGCCGCGCAGTGCACGACCGTCGCACCGGCGCTGCGCGCCAGCACGGCGAGTGCGGCGCTGATCGAGTCCGGTCGCTCGGCGAGGTAGCCGAGGTAGTGACTGGCGGTCGGGTCGACATCACGCGGCTGCTCGGCGCGACCGTGCCAGGGCAACACGAGTGCGTCGGCGGTGTCGGCGGGGCGGTCGTCGGGAAACAACGAAAAGTGATAGTGCGCAACGTCATTCAGCGCCTGCATCGGTGCCGGCCCGGTGATGCGCAGCTCGGTGTTGCTGCGCAGGTCGACCACGTCGGTCACGCCGTACTGCTGCAGCAACCGGTCGATGTCGGCGGCGGTGAGGTCCTGCAGATTGTCCGAGCGCAGCAACCGCCCGGGCTGCACGGTGCCACCGTCGGTGGTGGGAAGTCCGCCGACGTCGCGCATGTTGGCGACGCCCTCAAGGTCGATCCAGGCTGGCTCGGTCACCGTTGCAGCGTATGCCGCGGGCCGACCTCGTCGGCGGCGCCCGCCCGTTCTGCGACGGGCCGTGGTCGGCTTACCCGCGGCCTGCGGCCTGCGGCCTGCGGCCTGCGGCCTGCGGCCTGAGACCTGCGGCCTGAGACCTGCGGCCTGAGACCTGAGACCTGCGCCTCGCGACTTGGGATCCGCTCGGCGATCAGCGCACGCGTCCGTCGCCGTTGTCAGCCGAGGCCGAAGGCGCGCAGCAGGGCTGCCGTCGCCGACGCGGCCACCACCACGACGAGGAAGGGCGCTCGCAACGCAAGGCACACAAGCGCCACGGCCAAACCGGCGGTGCGCGCGTCGAGCGCGTAGCCGCCGCTGCCCGAGGTGAAGGTCTGGATGGCGATGAGCGCGGCCAGCAGCGCGACCGGCAGATAGTGCATGATGCGGTTCGTCACGGGATGGCCGAGCGCGGATTGCGGCACGACATACCCGGCGAATTTCGTCGCGAACGAGATGAAGCTGGCGACCAACACCGTGACCCAGATGCTCATGAGATTCCAGCGTCCGGCCCGGGAGCCTCCGACGATCCTGCCGCGTCGGTCGGCCCCGACCCGGACCCGAGCGCTGACCGCATCTCGACTGCCGACCCGACTGCCGACTCGGCTGCCGACCTGACCGCCGACCCCGGCCCGCCCGGCAGGATGCCGGCCACCACCGCAGCGATTGCAGCGACGAGCACCGGTATGCCGCTCGGCGCGTGCGGCGAGACCGCCAGCGCGATGAGCGCTGCGCTGACCGCTGTCAGCTGCGCGCGTCGCGTGCCCAGGCGGGGCCAGATCAACGCGCAGAATGCGGCCGGCGCGGCGGCGTCGAGGCCGTATCGCCTCGGGTCGCCGATGGCATCGCCAAGCACTGCTCCGACGGCCGACATACCGCCCCACAGGACGTACACCGCGAGACCGGTCCACCAGAATCCGGTGCGCGCGAGGTCGCGGTCGGTCTGGGTCACTGATACGGCCGTCGACTCGTCGATGGTGAGTTGCGCGGCGAGCGCACGCCGCCAGCCGGTGACCTGCAGCAGCCGGCTGACCTGGATCCCGTAGAAGCCGTTGCGCAGCCCGAGCAGCGTGGAGGTGCCGATCGCACTCGCGCCGGATCCGCCGGCACCCAGCACGCCGATGAGCGCGAATTGCGACCCACCGCTGAACAACAGCAGTGACAAGGCGATCGCCTGCCAGACCGACAACCCTGATGTCACTGCCAGCGCGCCGTAACTGATGCCGTAGGCGCCGGTGGCGACGCCGACCCAGATCCCTTTGCGTATGACGGCGCGTCGCGCGTCCGCGGTGGCCGTCCCGTCGACGGCCGTGCTGGTCCCGTCGACGCCCGGATCGACTCCCGGATCGACTCCAGGAACACGCGGGCGACTCGGATCCGTCGGCTCCACCGGATTCATCGGATCAGTCGGCATGCTCGCGCAGGTCGGCGACCAGGCGTACCTCGCGAGCGGTGCGGTCGTCGGCGCCCACGACGTGGTCGCGCCACGCGCCGTCCGGGGTCAGCCCTGCCGCGGCGGCGAAGGCGCGCAACTCGTCGTCTTCTGCGGGCAGCCAGGCGAGCACGGTCGTGAAGTCGCCGGCGCGGAGGGTGTCGACCGCGGCGTTCAGCAGGCGTGAGCCGTGACCGCGGCGCCGGGCATCCGGATGGACGCCCATCGCGAGGATCTCGCCGGTCGGATCTTCCTCGGACTGCTGGTGGTCGGGATCGCTGGTCGGGCCGATGGCAGCGAAGCCGACGATCTGGTCCGCTTCCGTCGCCACCAGCAGTCGGTGCAACGGTGATGGAGGCTGCCGCAACGATCGGGCCCATACCTGCGCGAAGGCCGCGGGCTCGAACTGCGCCAGGACCGATTCATCGACGATGCCGACGAACGCGGTGCGCCATACGGCAGCTTGCACTGCCCCGACTGCCGGGGCGTCGGTGGCTCGGGCGGTGCGAACACTGGCGTCACTCATCGGGTCAGCTTGGCAGTGCGGCGCACGTATGACGAAACGTCCGCACAATTGCGTAAATGTGTAACAAAGGCGCATACTTGAGGTCATGTACGGCAACGACTTTGCGCTCCCGTCGGACAACACCGAGACGCCTGGACAGCAGGCGCAGGCGGCAGCTCCGAACGCCGACACACCTTTGAACGCCGCCGACAACGGCGCCCTCGACGCAGTCGTCGGCACCGCGACGACGCGCGGCCCGGGCGGCAGCTTCGACGCACTGCTGGCGGCCGATCAGCGCATTGAGCCTCGCGATGACATGCCCGACGCCTACCGGCAGACGCTCATCCGTCAGATCGCCCAGCATGCGCATTCGGAGATCATCGGGATGCAGCCGGAGGGCAACTGGATCAGTCGCGCCCCGTCACTGCGGCGCAAGGCGATCCTGATGGCCAAGGTGCAGGACGAGGCCGGCCACGGGCTCTACCTGTATTCCGCAGCGGAAACGCTCGGTGTCGACCGCTCGGAGTTGCTCGACAAGCTGCACGCCGGCAAGCAGCGGTACTCCTCGATCTTCAACTACCCCACGGCAACCTGGGCCGACGCGGGCGCGATCGGCTGGCTGGTCGACGGTGCCGCGATCATGAACCAGGTGCCGTTGTGCCGCTGCTCGTACGGTCCGTACGCGCGCGCCATGATCCGGGTGTGCAAGGAGGAGTCCTTCCATCAGCGGCAGGGCTTCGAGATTCTCTGGACTCTCGCTCGTGGAACCGACCGGCAGCGTGCGATGGCTCAGGATGCCGCGAACCGATGGTGGTGGCCGGCGCTGATGATGTTCGGCCCGCCGGACACCGGCGAAGCGGCCACCGGCGGTCACACCGAGCAGTCGATGGCCTGGGGGATCAAGCGATTCAGCAACGACGAGTTGCGTCAGCGCTTCGTGGACATGACTGTGCCGCAGGCGGACAAGCTCGGCCTGACTCTGCCTGATCCCGATCTGCGGTGGAATGCCGAGCGTGGGCACTACGACTTCGGTGCCATCGACTGGGACGAGTTCTGGCAGGTGCTCAAGGGCGACGGGCCGTGCAACTCTCAGCGCATCGCCCACCGCGTGAAGGCGCATGAGGACGGCGCGTGGGTGCGCGAGGCCGCGAACGCGTACGCCGCAAAGCAGGCGGCTCGCGCAACGGCCGATTCCACCAGCGCCACTGCACTTGCCGGCGCAACCGCCGCATCGAGCGTGGCGGCAGGGTCAGCAACAACTGCGGCAGAAGGACAGGTGGCCTGATGACGACGGAGCAGACCCCCACGACGGAGCAGACCCCCACGACGGAGCAGACCCCCTTGAGCGCACCGGCCTCCGGCTCGGGTGACGCGGCGACGCCCTCCGCGGATCGTGGGAACTGGCCCCTGTGGGAGGTCTTCGTGCGAGCCAAGCGCGGTCTCGCCCATGGCCATGTCGGTTCGCTGCACGCGCCCGACGCCGAACTCGCCCTGCGCAACGCGCGCGATCTCTACACCCGCCGCCAGGAGGGCGTCTCGATCTGGGTGGTGCGGGCCGGCGACATCGTCGCGAGCAGCCCGGATGAGAAGGGCGCGTTCTTCGATCCCGCCGCCGACAAGGTCTACCGCCACCCGACGTTCTACGACGTGCCGAAGGATGTCGAATACCTATGACGGACAACGATTCTGCGGTTGCAGTTGCATCATCGACGGCATCGGTTCCGGCGACCGTCGTGTCGGCGGAGACTGCGGCATACGTGCTCGGACTCGGCGACGATGCGCTGATCTACGCCCAGCGCTTGGGGGAGTGGATCTCCCGCGCGCCGCAGATCGAGGAGGACATGGCGCTGGGCAACATCGGCCTCGATCTGCTCGGACAGGCGCGCGCGCTGCTCACGCGGGCCGGCCAACTCGACGGCACCGGTCGCGACGAGGATCGCCTGGCGTACTTCCGTGACGAGCGCGAATTCCGCTGCGTGCACCTGGTGCAGCAGCCGCGTGGCGACTTCGCTCACGAGATGGCTCGGCTGCTGTGGTTCTCCAGCTATCAGACCGAGTTGTATGCCGCGCTCGCCGGTTCCGCGGACGAGATCGTCGCCGGGGTGGCGCGCAAGGCAACCAAGGAAGTCAGCTATCACCGTGACCACGCGCGGCAGTGGATGCTGCGACTCGGTGACGGCACCACGCAGTCGCACGAACGCATGCAGGACGCGTTGAACTGGGTCAGCGGATACACCTCGGAGTTGTTCTTCGACGACCGGGTCTCGGTGGCCGCTGCGGACTCCGGGATCGGTGTATTGCCGAGTCGATTGCTTTCGGGTGCAACGCAATTCGTGCAGTCGGTCGTTGCTGAAGCGACGCTGGTGATGCCGGATCCGCCGCTGCAGAACGCACGCGGCGGTCGTGACGGTGTGCACTCGCAGGCGATGGGATACCTGCTGGCGGAGATGCAGCACATTGCGCGCTCGCACCCCGATGCGACGTCGTGGTGAGCCGGCGACGATGAGCAGCCTCAAGATGACCGATTCGGCAACGGTTGCTCACGTTCCGGCTGCTGCGACAGTGTCCGCTGCGGGCCCGGTGGGCACCGGCGTTGAGTGTGTGGCCACCGCGGACCCAGCCGAGGCGTCCGGTTCGTCCGTGAACCCGGCAGTGGCGTCCGGTTCTTCCGCGGATCCGACACTGGCGTCCGGTTCGTCCGCGGACCCGACACTGGCGTCCGGTTCGGAACCGGCTTCGTCGTCCCTGCTGCCCGCGGCGGCCGACATCGTCATACGCGTCGAGGCGCACATCCGCGCGGTGCCCGATCCGGAGATCCCGGTGATCTCGATCGACGATCTTGGCATCGTGCGCGACGTCGTCGTCAACAGCGCGGACAGTTCGGTGTGGGTGACGATCACGCCGACGTACAGCGGCTGCCCGGCGATGCGCGCGATCGAGCGCGCGATCGTCGATGCTGCCGCGCGTGACGGCTTTGCGGCATACGTCGATACTCGACTGTCGCCTGCGTGGACGACAGACTGGATCAGCGAATCCGGCCGAAACGCGTTGCGGGAGTTCGGGATTGCGCCACCGGATGCCAGCGCCCACATGACTGGATCGGGCGCTCACGCGGCCGGCGGAGCAGTGTCGCTGACACTGCAGCGGCGATCGGTGGCGTGCCCGGTCTGCGGATCGACTGACACCGAGGAACTGTCCCGGTTCGGTGCCACCGCCTGCAAGGCGCTGCGTCGTTGCCTGACCTGTCGTGAACCGTTCGAGGAGTTCAAACCACTGTGAGCTTGTTGCAGACACCCTCCGATGACCACGGCGCTGATGACCGTGCCTCTGATGACCGCCGCGTTGACACCAGTGGCCTGGATGCGGGTGGCGCCGATGCCAGTGGCGCCGATGCCGATGGCGGCTCCCGTGCGACCGGCCTCGCGCCCGTGCGGACGCGTCGACCTGCCTTCCATCCACTGACGGTCAGCAGCGTCGACCGGCTGACCTCGACCAGCGTGGCAGTGACGTTTGCCGTTCCGTCGGAATTGTCCGAGCAGTTCGCATTCGAGCCGGGCCAGCACCTCACGCTGCGGGCAACAATCGATGGCGACGACGTGCGCCGGTCCTACTCGATCTGCATGTCACGGCCAGAAGCGTTGCGACGTAAGGAAATTCGCGTCGGATCTGCGGTCGTCGACGGTGGACGTATGTCGACCTGGCTCAACAACGAGGTTGCGGTCGGTGACGTGATCCAGGTGATGTCACCGCTCGGCACATTCACGCGACCGGAGCGCGATGCCACGTCGGTGGCCGAAGGTGAGGCCGTTGACGACGAAGTCGGCAACAAGGTCGGCGATGACGGGAACGCTGCGGGCGACCTCACACGCAACTCGCCCGACGTCCACGACGGTGCCGTCGATGACAGCGTGGCGGTCGGCGACAGCACCGCCCACGACGACCGCGTGCCCGACGACAACAGCACCGCCCACGACGACAGCGTGGCGGTCGGCAACAGCACCGCCCACGACCACAGCATGGCCCTCTACACCGCCGCCCAAGGGACCGCTGATCGAGTCGGCGCCGGTCGGGCTCGTCACCATGTCGCTGTTGCCGCCGGATCGGGCATCACACCGGTCTTGTCAATCGCGGCGTCGATACTGCAGGAACATCCGGACGAACGCGTCACGCTCATCTACGGCAACCGGCGCACCGATTCGGTGATGTTCCTCGAGGAACTGGAAGACCTCAAGAACGCCCACCCCAGTCGGTTCCACCTCATGCTCGTCTTGTCGCGCGAGATGCAGGACGTGGAGTTGTTCAACGGTCGCATCGACGCAGAAAAGCTGGCTGCCCTGACCGACTCGTTGGTCGCCGTCGAAGACGTCGACGACTGGTACCTGTGCGGCCCGTTCGGACTGGTCGAAGACGCCCGAATCTTCCTGTCCGACAAGGGAGTCGAGCGTTCGCGCATCCACCACGAGATTTTTCACGTTGACGAGCCAGCGGCTACCGAGGCGGGCTCACCCGCCGGTGCCGGCGCTGGCACCGACGCCCTTGCCGATGTTCTTGCCGGAGCGCGCAGCCGGGTGAGCACCTCCACAGATGATGGTGGGAGCGGCGGCGTGGGTGGCTCGGTCGATTCGGTGGGTCAGATGCCTAACGTCGATGGCTCGACGGGTGCGGCTGTGGTCACAGTGAATCTCGACGGTCGCACTACACGCATCGACATGGCTGACCGCACCGAGACGATTCTCGCGGCGACGCTGCGCGAACGACCAGATGCGCCATACAGCTGCACAGGCGGCGTCTGTGGAACGTGCCGGGCACGGGTCGTGACCGGTGAGGTCACGATGGACCGGTGCTACGCCCTTGAACCCGAAGAGATCGCGGCCGGGCTGGTGCTCGCGTGTCAGGCCCACCCGGTGACCGACGAGGTCGCGTTGGACTACGACGCCTGAGCCGCTCGAGCACGATTGGTCCTCAGCCATGTGAAGCCGTCGACGCCTGAGCTACCTGACCGACGGGTCATTGACCGTCCCGCGTCTTTGGTCATCTGACACCTTCGACGCCGGCATCCGATGCCTGAAGGACCATCCGAGGTCTTCGACGCACGGGCAATCGCGACATACTCGTCAGCAATCCAGCCGCGTCTGGATCGCAATCCACCAGCAGGACGACGGGAGAACCGATGACTGAGCCGCAGTGGGTGCGTCACAGCATCTGGTGGCATGTCTATCCGCTCGGTTTCGTCGGAGCCGACATCACCGGGAGGGAACGCCATCCATCCGCGGACGCACTCGGCCACCCGCGCACCATGCGAGCGTTGATCGACTGGCTCGACTACATCGTGGACGTCGGACTGAACGCCATCGCGCTAGGTCCGATCTTCCGGTCAGCGACGCACGGCTACGACACCCTCGACTTCTTCGACATCGACGAGCGGCTCGGCACGATCGACGACTTCAGCGCGCTGGTGTCGGCGTGCCACGCTCGTGGTGTCCGGATCATGCTGGACGGCGTCTTCAACCACGTCGGTCGCGACTTTCCCTGTCACGAAAGCCTCACAAAGGCAACTGTTTTCGAGGGGCATGAGCAGCTCGTCGAACTCGATCACGACAATCCCGCAGTTGCCGATCTCGTCGTTGATGTGATGGTGCACTGGGCAGATCAGGGGATTGATGCGTGGCGACTGGATGCGGCATACAGCGTGAATCCCGAGTTCTGGGCGACGGTGCTGCCTCGGGTGCGCGAGCGGCATCCGCAGCTGTATGTCGTAGGCGAGGTGCTGCACGGGGATTACCCGGACATGGTCGAAGCGAGCGGCATGGACAGCTGCACGCAGTACGAATTGTGGAAGGCGATCTGGAGCGGCCTGCTTGACCGCAATATGTTCGAACTGGAATGGTCCCTTCGCCGGCACAACGAACTGCTGTTGAGATTTGTACCGTGGACATTCGTCGGCAATCACGATGTCACCAGGCTGGCCTCCCGACTGGATGATCAACGCCTGCTGCCTCACGCCCTCGTGCTGCTGATGACGATCGGGGGAACGCCGGCGATCTATTACGGCGATGAGCAGGCGTTCCGGGGAATCAAGGAGGAGCGCGTCGGTGGCGATGACGAGATCCGCCCCGCATTTCCTGCCAAGGCGGAGGACCTGGCACCCTTCGGCTGGCCGATCTACCGCCTGACGCAGCGGCTGGTTGCGCTGCGCCGGCAACATCCGTGGTTGCATCGCGCATCGTCCGCCACAGTGCACCTCACCAATGAGGAATATGCGTATCGTGTCGAAGCAGAAGGGCATTCGCTGACCATCGTGCTGAATCTCAAGCCCGTCGCGGTGACGATTCCGGTGCCTGGACCGAGGCTTTCAGCGGTCGTTGTGGGTTCGGCGGGATCGAGCGCGGGGTTTGCCGATGCGCCGGATATCCCCGACGTCGCGGGTGCAGCACGTACCGCAGACGAAGGACGAGCCAGTGGTGACGTTGTGCTTGGTGATGTCCTTCGGTGCGACGTCACCCCTGACGTTGTTCCGCGTGACGTCGATCTGAGTCACGTCGATCTGAGTGACGTCGATCTGGCTGACGACCTGCATCGGTGCGCTGTCGTGGATGACGGCACCGCGGTGGTCGTTCCGGCATACGGCTGGGCGATCTGCCGGTAGCCACTGCTCGTCGATAGCCACTGCTCGTCGATAGCCACTGGTGCCGGTGGTTATTGGTGCAGTGGTCATTGCTCGGCGGATGAACTTCTCGTCGGCAGCAAATTGCACGCCGGTGGCAGTTGCCTGGTGGTGGGCGGCACTCATCAATTTCCGATGTGCCGTTGAGGAACGCACCCCACCGCAGCAGCGGTCTACCCCGCTGGTTCGAAGCGCACCCACGCCAGCTCCAGCCTGTCGTTCGTCGGTCCGGCATAGCGGCTGAAGCGGCGGTCCGGCGCAGGATGCCGTTCGGGACGAGGCAGTGCACGAGTTGGCGCGGTTGACAACGGATCGACCGATTCGTCGGCGTCGTCACATGCAGATGCGTCGGCGCGGTGCATTCCGCCAAAGGGTGCGAAGAGCGGTCGGATTGGTCTGCCGTCCCGATCACAGAAGACGACGCCGTTCGGCCGGTCGGGATCGCCGACCATGCTGAAATCGCCTCGGTGATGGGCGTCGTGGTGTGGCCCGCACAGCATCAGCATCCGATCGACATCGGTACGTCCGCCATCGATCCAATGATCGAGGTGATGAGCTTCCAGGTGATGTCTGGCCAGGCAACCCGGGTAGCGACATCCGCGATCCCTGTCCTCCATCAGGCGTCGAGTTCGGTCGGGGACGATCCGTTGAGACCGGCCGACGCTGACGGGTCTGCCTTCGCTTTCCCAAATGGGTTGTATGTCGCCGTCGCAAATCAAGCGATCGCGAATCGTCGGTGGGATCGCCGCACCCCCACCGAGCCAGGAATGCCCATTGACGTCCAGATGCAGGTAGACGCGATAGCGACTGTTGCGGCTCGACTGTGGGGGCGCTCCGCTGTCGAGGGATCGTTGCGCCATCAGCAGGAGTGCATCAGCGAAAGTGGTTCGGCGCCAACGTTTTTCGTGGTTTCTTTGGTATGGCGCCCCGTTCTTGGGCTCGGAGGTTGCGGGTTCGACCGCAGCCGCCGTAGCCGGGGTCGAGTCCGGGTTCGGAGTCACGTCGACATCGCTAGAGAGCGCATGTGCCGAGGTTGTTGAGGTCGCCGAGGTTGTTGAGATGTCAGCATTTCGCGCGGTTGGTGACGTTGTCGCGGCTGGTCGGACTGAATCTGTCAGACGGAAGAGCGCGTCTTTCGCCTCCAGCAGAGCCTGCTCGACGAGCGCCCCGATGTCGGCAGGAGCGTCGTAGGTCAGCTTGAATCTTCCTTCCGCGTAACGCATTTCGAGACGGGGCGGGGCTGTTGCCGGATCGTCCGGTGGTGGTGCTTCCGACTCCGCGCTTTCAAGAGCCGCGGCCACTTTGTCCGGATCGGTGGCGTCGTCGGCCGGCAGGAAGGCGCCGGTCCGCGGTGCGGACGCACCTGACGCGTCAGCGAACGTCGGGTGTTCCGGTGCCGGGGTGCTATCGGCGGCCAATCTCGGGTCGGGCGATGTTGCCGTGGTGCTCGGGTCGTGTGGTGTGGTCGTGGTGCTCGGGTCGTGTGGTGTGGCGTGATCGCTCGGGCCGGCGGCAGCTTCGGGTTCTGACGAGTGTGCTTGTCGACGCGCTCGTGTCTCGGCGTAGAACGCGTACCGGCTGAGCGCGCGGCGTAGTTGCGTAACGGTTGCGAAAGAAGCGAACTCCGCCACATCGGCGTCAAACTCGGGAGGCGTGTATTTCGATACCACTGCGGCCTGGCCGAGCGTGAGTCGACCGTCGTCGATGAGCCGCGCCATGGTGGGCAGCTCATCTGACCGACGAGCAATCCGCACGATGTCGGAGGCGCTCGCCCAGGTGAGCCCGGCGAATGCGGTGAGCCAGTGTTCCGGCGAACGGATCCCGCCGCTGGACCACTCCTCGTCGCGAATCACCTGGCGCATCAACTGGATCAGCCGCGCATGACCGTCGTTGATCTGCCCGCACAGATGAGCCAGCTCGTCACGGGTTGAAGGAGTTGCTGATGTATCGAACATGTGTCCAGTACATCACCGACCACTGACAGCGTTTGCATTCCGACGTCGACACTGTGGATATCGCGGGCGAGTGCTGGCATGGATGGGTGGTGGCGTGATGGGTGGTGGCGTGGACGTGCGACGTGCGAGGCGGGTGATGCGAGGCGCGATGTACACGATCCGGGGTACGGGATGCATCTCAGTCGAAAAGCGTTGGTGTGACTGGCGGTTGGAACGCTGCGCGTACGAGCGAGCGGTGTGCCGGCACGATCGGCAGGCAGGCAGGCGTGCAGGCAAGCGGGCAGGCGGTTGCGAGATGCGGGACGTGACTCAGTCGAAAATCGTTGGTGTGACTGGCGGCTGGAACGCTGCGCGTACGAGCGAGCGGTGTGCCGGCACGATCGGCAGGCAGGCAGGCAGGCAGGCGGTTGCGAGATGCGGGACGTGACTCAGTCGAAAATCGTTGGTGTGACTGGCGGCTGGAGCGCTGCGCGCACGAGCGAGCGGTGTACCAGCACGATCGGCAGGCGGGCAGGCGGGCAGGCGGTTGCGAGATGCGGGACGTGACTCAGTCGAAAATCGTTGGTGTGACTGGCGGCTGGAACGCTGCGCGCACGAGCGAGCGGTGTGCCGGCACGATCGGCAGGCGGGTGACGTCGGCTTCGGTGAGCCAGGCGACCTCTGTCACCTCGTCGGACAAGCCAGCCGCGCCCCGCGCGACATGCGCTCGGAAGCACACGCCGAAGATGGCATTGCGGTTGCCGTCGGCATAGACCACCACGACATCCGGATTGCTGTAGGCGGCGAGCACTCCGTCGATCTCGACGTGCAGACCGGTCTCCTCGCGCACCTCCCGGACCGCAGCCTCCGACCAGGTCTCACCAGCGTCGACGCCGCCACCGGGAAGGCACCATAATCCGTTGTCCTCCCGGCGGGTCAGGAGCAGCCGGTCCCCGTCACGTATGGCGCACGATGCGCCCACCTTGATGCGAGATCCCGACCGCGCGACGCGGGGGCCGATCTCGACCTGTGTGCGCGGGCGGTGTCGCTCATAGGTGACGACAACCCAGCCGTCGTGCGATTCGCGCGACGCCTCCCGCCATACTGGCGAATCCGTGAACGGCCAGCCCGGGAACGTCGTGTCGCCCTCGGGTTCCAGGGGTATCTCGGACAACAGCATGCGGTCGGCGAGTCCGGCGAAGGCCTCCCATATCTGCGCGCCACCCGTCACGAACAAGTCGTCGTCGCCGGCAAGGAAGAGTGCCTCGTCCACCGAGTGCGCGACCTCGACGCCGTCCGCGGACCAGTCGGGATCGCGGGTCAGCACGATGTGCCTGCGGCCGGGCAACAGCCCGTGCGAGTCGAAGGTGCGCCGGCCCATCACCATGGGATGGCCCATGGTGGCGGCTTTGAACCCCTTCTGCTCGCCGGGGATCCGCCACGGCATCTGCCCGTCGCGACCCACGACGCCGTTGCGGGCGACCGCGGCGATGAAGGTGATCGTCATACTGCGATCGGGGCCTTGATAGAAGGTGCTGCGACATACCCCTCGAGTCGTACATCGGCTAGATCAAAGGCATCGATGTCGCGCACCTGCGGGTTGAGGACGAGCGTCGGCAGCGGTCCGGGGGAGCGGGTCAGCTGCAGCCGAGCCTGATCGACGTGGTTGAGGTAGAGGTGGGCATCACCGATGGTGTGCACGAACTCGCCGGGCACCAGGTCGGTGACCTGCGCGACCATCGCGGTCAGCAGCGCATACGACACGATGTTGAACGGCACGCCGAGGAAGATGTCGGCCGACCGTTGGTACAACTGGCAGGACAGACGCCGCCGGCCGTCCGGGGCGGTGTCGCCGACGTAGAACTGGAACATCGTGTGGCACGGCGGCAGCGCCATGTCGTCGACATCGGCGACATTCCACGCCGACACGATGTGCCGCCGGGAGTCCGGATTGCGACGCAGGCCATCGATCAGCCGGGCGATCTGGTCGACCGAACGGCCGTCGGGGGTCGGCCAGGACCGCCACTGGTGGCCGTAGATCGGCCCAAGGTCGCCATTTTCGTCGGCCCACTCGTCCCAGATCGTGATGCCGCGCTCGTGCAACCAAGCCACATTGGTGTCACCCCGCAGGAACCACAGCAACTCTCCGATGATCGAGCGCATGTGCAGCTTCTTGGTGGTCATCGCCGGGAAACCCGTCGCCAGGTCGAAGCGCATCTGATGCCCGAAAACCGACTTCGTGCCGGTGCCGGTGCGGTCTTCCTTTGTCACGCCGTCGGCCAGTACCCGCTCAAGCAGGTCGTGAAACTGCTTCATGGCGCCGACGCTATCAGCGGCGTCCGACAGGCTCAGTTGTATGACGCAGAGGCGTTGTATGAGCAGAGTCGTTGTATGACGCAGCGGCGTGGCGTGACGCGTCGCTCGCGCGACGCGGCACATGGATGGCGCAGCGTGGGTACGGTGCGACGAAGGGACGCCCTGACCACGAATGTGACACAGATCACATTCGAAGCTGTAACGCGGTGGCCACATCCCACGATGTACCTGCTGATCGCGTCGCCACCCGGACCCCCGAGCGGGTGGCGACGCGATTTTCATTGCCCGGCAGATAGCCTTCCCTCATGACCTCGACGCCTTTCGGCCGGATGATCACCGCGATGGTGACGCCCATGCACAGCGATGGTTCGATCGACTTCGACAGCCTGCAGCGCCTCGCGAGCCACCTGGCCGACAACGGCCACGACGGTCTGGTCGTCAACGGAACCACCGGCGAGTCGGCCACCACCACCGACCAGGAGAACATCGACACCGTCCGCGCGGTCGTCGAGGCCGTCGGTGACCGGGTGCGCGTCACTGCCGGAGTGGGCACCAATGACACCGCGCACTCCGTTGCGGCCGCCCAGGCCCTCGCCTCCGTCGGCGCGCACGCGGTCCTGATCGTCACGCCGTACTACAACAAGCCCACCCAGGACGGCGTCATCGCGCACTTCCGGGCTGTTGCACAGTCGACGGGTCTGCCCGCGATGGCCTACGACATACCGGGCCGCACCGGCACCGCCCTGGCGAGCGACACGATCCGGCGACTCGCCGAGATCGACGAGGTCGTCGCGGTCAAGGACGCCAAGGGCGACCTGTTCGCGGCGAGCGAACTGATGGCGCAGACCGGTCTGTTGTGGTTCTCCGGAGACGACCCGCTCAACCTCGCCTGGCTTGCACAGGGCGCATCCGGCCTCGTCAGCGTCGTCGGGCACGTCGCCGGACGGCAGTATGCCGAGCTGATCGCGGCCGTCGATCGTGGCGACCTGCAGCGCGCCCGCGAGATCCACACCGGGCTGATCCCGCTGGTCGATGCGCTGATGAACACCAGCCAGGGAGCGATCATGGCAAAGGCCGCGCTGCTCGAACTCGGCGTCATCGAGTCCGACTTCGTGCGGCTGCCGCTGCTGCCCGCCACCGACGAACACCGCGCGAAATTGCGCGCCGCGCTAGAGACCATCAAGTCATAGGAGAACTGTGAGTCATCCCCACCCCGAGCTCGGTCCGCCCCCACCCCTGCCGGAAGGCGGCGTCCGCGTCGTGCCGCTCGGTGGTCTGGGCGAGGTCGGTCGCAACATGACCGTGCTGGAGTACGCCGGGAAGCTGCTGATCGTCGACTGCGGCGTGCTCTTCCCCGAGGATCACCCAGGGGTCGACCTGATCCTGCCGGATTTCGAGTACATCCAGGATCGTCTCGACGACATCCAGGCCATCGTGCTCACACACGGCCACGAGGATCACATCGGCGCCGTGCCCTATCTGTTGCGGCTCAAGCCGGACATCCCGCTCATCGGATCCACCCTGACGCTGGCCCTGATCGAGGCCAAGCTCAAGGAGCACCGCATCACGCCATACACGCTGGGGGTCAAGGAGGGTCAGCGTGAGCAGGTCGGCGACTTCGACTGCGAGTTCGTCGCGGTCAACCACTCGATCCCCGACGCGCTCGCGGTCTGTGTGCGCACCCCCGGCGGCACCTTGCTGATCACCGGTGACTTCAAGATGGACCAGTTGCCGTTGGACGGCCGGATCACCGACCTGCGGTCCTTCGCGCGGATCGGCGAGGAAGGCGTCGACCTGTTCCTCACCGACTCCACCAACGCAGAGGTGCCCGGATTCACCACCCCGGAACGCGACATCACGCCGGCCATCGAGCGGGTCTTCCAGCAGGCGCAGCGCCGGATCATCGTGGCCTGTTTCTCCTCCCACGTGCACCGCGTGCAACAGGTGATGGATGCGGCATACAAACACCACCGCAAGGTCGCGCTGGTCGGCCGGTCGATGGTGCGCAACATGACGATCGCCCGCGACCTGGGTTATCTCGCCGTGCCGGACGGCGTGCTCGTCGACGTCAAGAAGCTGGACGACCTGGCCGACGACAAGATCGTGCTCGTCTGCACCGGTTCGCAGGGCGAGCCGATGGCGGCACTGTCACGTATGGCGAATCGCGATCACCGCATCGACGTCGGTGACGGCGACACGATCCTGATGGCGTCCTCACTGATTCCGGGCAACGAGAACGCCGTCTACCGCGTGATCAACGGGCTGATGCGCCTCGGCGCCAAGGTCGTGCACAAGGGCAACGCGCTGGTGCACGTCTCCGGCCATGCCAGCGCGGGGGAGTTGCTCTACTGCTACAACATCGTCCGTCCCAAGAACGTCATGCCGATCCACGGTGAATGGCGGCATCTCGTCGCCAATGCCGACCTCGCGGTGCAGACGGGGGTGGCGCGTGAGCGCGTCGTGCTCGCCGAGGACGGCGTCGTGGTCGACCTGGTCGACGGCAAGGCGTCGATCGCCGGTGCCGTGCCGTGTGGGTACGTGTATGTCGACGGCTCTCTCGTCGGGACGACCGACGAGACGATGCTCAAGGACCGCCGCATCCTGCGCGACGAAGGCTTCGTGACGATCATCGTCGTGCGTGACGCAGCAACCGGAAAGCTCGCCGCGGGTCCGGAGATCCAAACCCGCGGATTCGCCGAGGACGAGGCCGTTTTCGACGCGGTGCGCCCCAAGCTGGAAGCCGCCCTCGACGAAGCGCGCGAGAAGGGCATCACCGACAGCTACCAGTTGCAGCAGGTGATCCGGCGCGCTGTCGGTGGATTCGTCGGCGGCAAGTTGCGCCGTCGCCCGATGATCATCCCGATCGTCATCGACGCGTGATCCGGCTGCACGCCTCGAACTGAGCCGAGCACGTATGACGAAGGCCGTCCTTCCCGTGCGGGGAAGGACGGCCTTCTGTCGTTCACGGCCGGTCGTTCAGAGCCTGTCGTTCACGGCGGTTCGTTCAGAGCCTGTCGTTTACGTTTTGTCGTGACCGGACGCGATCAGGTCATTCGTGACCGGACGCGATCAGGTCGGACGCGATCAGGCAGGCAGCTGCAGGTGCTGGCCCACGAAGATCAGGTTCGGGTTGTTGACCGTGCCCTTGTTGGCTGCGAACAATGCCTGCCATCCGCCCGACACGTGATAAGTCTGTGCCAGCCCGCTGAGGGTGTCGCCGGCCTTGACGGTGAGCGTCTTGCCGGACAGCTCGACCTTGGTGGTCGCGCGTGCGCTGGACTCGCTCTTGCGCACCGTCGTGGACTTCTTCGGTGCCGAGTAGGTCTGCTGCTTCGGCGTCGCGGTGCCGGCCGGCGGTGTGTAGCCCGAACCCGAGCCGTTGCTGCGGGTCAGACCGGCGCGAACCGAGCAGACCGGCCAGGCGCCGGGGCCCTGGGAGGCCAAAACACGCTCGGCGATCGCGATCTGCTGCGACGGGGTGGCCAGGTTGGCGTTGGAGGCGTAGGCGCCGCCGCCGAAGCCGATCCAGGTCGAGTGCGTGAACTGCAGGCCACCGTAGAAGCCGTTGCCGGTGTTGATGGACCAGTTGCCACCGCTCTCGCACTGCGCGACCGCATTCCAGACACTGCCGGACGCGGCGTGGGCGTCGCCCGCGGTCGCCAGGCCGGTCGCTCCGACGACTGCTGCGCCGGCAACCCCGATGCCGATGATGCGGGTCTTGGTGGACGTGTTGGTGCTGAGGTTCATTGGTTCCTCTCCTGACGTGCGCATACGGGGTTAGCTGTCGGGTCGGGCTGTCAGGTGCCCGGCAGGTGTGTGGCCTGCTCTCACCCCAAGGCCGAATTCACGGCCGAATTGGGTTCCCCATCCTCGTCGTGCCTCCGGGACCATCCCGGATCTGCGGTGGCTGCTCGACGAGGCTGTGCGCAGCGAGCCACTTGGCATGGCGAGGTCGCATGGATGCGATACCCGCCAGTGGTCGTTTCGTCAAGGGCGACGAAAGGATGACCACCGAGAATCGAAGGTACGTGGTTATCGGCCGGATGCCAAGTTCAACCGTGACCTTTCCGTGATCTTTGCGGCAGCTGTCGATGAAATCCCAGTCAGCGCCGTATGCCGGTGAATGTTGTTGCGTACGTGACCTGTTGGGGCTTACGAGGTCAGTGGTGAAGGCGAGGTTCCGCTGTCACCAGGGGCGGGGTTCGCTCAGGTCGCGGGGGTCGGCCGGTGCGGTCCAGCCGGCGTCGGTGTGGACATAGGACAGCTCGGGGCCTTGCGTCACCAGCCGACGCACCCCCTCGATCAGTCGCGTCACGTGCTCGGCTGTCGTTGCCAGGCCGATGCTCGCGCGCACCGCCGACTGGCCCTGACCGATGATCGCGTCACACAGCAGGTGTGCGCAGAAGCGGCCGTCGCGCACCGCAATGGCGTACTCGTCGGCCAGAACCTGCGAGACCAGCCCGGGCTCGATGCCGTCGATGGTGAAGGTCACGACCCCCACGCCGGGCCGGTCGGGGCCGAGTGCGTGCACGAGGGTGACGCCGTCGATGTTTGCAAGGCCCTCGCGCAGGGTCTGCTGCAGTGAGCGCTCGTGTTCCTGCACGATCTCGCGGCGTGCGCTCAATGCCGCGCAGGCGGCGGCGATCGCGATCGCGCCCACTGCGTTCGGAGTGCCGCCTTCGTGGCGGGCGGGCCCGGTGTGCCAGTGATTGTGCCGGGCGGTCACTGCGGCCGTGGCGCCACCCGCCGGCAGGTATGGCGTGGCCGCGTCGAGCCAGTCGCGTTGTCCGGCGAGCACGCCTGCGCCATACGGTGCGTAGAGCTTGTGGCCGGAGAACGCGACCCAGTCGACGCCGAGGTCGGTCAGGTCGATGGGCCGGTGCGGTGCCAGCTGTGCGGCATCGAGCACTGTGCGAGCGCCGAATTCCTTTGCCACTGCGACGAGTTCGGCGATAGGCCAGATCTCACCCGTGACATTGCACGCTCCGGTGATGGCGACCAGCACGTGGCGCCCATCGGTGGCGGCTAGGGCGGAGCGCAGCAACTCGACGGCGTCGGCCGCGCTCGACGGCACCGGCAGGCGGGTGGTCTGGTGGGCCACCCAGGGCAACAACGCCGCGTGGTGTGCGGACTCCCAGGCGATGACCTGCGTGCGACGCGGCAGACAGTGCGACAACAGCCGCAGCGCATCGGTCGTGTTACGGGTGAAGATGACCTCGTCGCCCTCGCGCGCTCCGACGAATCGGGCGACCTCCTCGCGAGCCTGCTCGAACCAGCCGGTCGTGACGCGGCTGGCGTATCCGGCGCCGCGGTGCACCGAGCCGTAGCGGCGCTGCACCTGCTCGACGGCCTGGGCGACGGATTCGAGGGCAGGGGTGGTCGCGGCATGGTCGAAGTTGGCGTAGTCGGTGACCGTGCGGTGCACGGTGGGGACGCCGAGTTCGTGGGAGACGGTGCGCGGCAGCGCCGACGACGACAGCTTGCCCGAGACGCGTCCGGTCGACGGGATCGGCGACGGGATCGGCGACGAGGAATGCCCGCTCGTGGTAGATGTCTGCGCCGGTGCGGAAGGCGCCGTGCCCGAGGGCGCGATGGTGAGCCGCCGCGGCTGAGCGGGGGTGCGCGACTGGACGGTGTCGGTGGCGTCGGTGGTGTCGCTGGTGCCGGTGGTGTCGATGTCGGCGACGTTCGTGCGGAGAGACTGGGCGATGCTCATGGCGTGCTCCTTGCCGGTCGAGGGACCAGCACGGCATCGCCAGTAATTGCCGTCGTGGTCCGCGCTTGCCGGCGGCGTTGGTGCCGTCGGCCCGGTCGTCACCCGGAGCACCCCACCGCGGAGGAGGGTTGCCGCTCAGCCAGCCGGGGCTTGACGCTGAGACTCGTGACCTGCGAGAGACCATAGCCGGAGCTCGCGAGCGGCCTCCAGTCCATGGGACAGCGATCTCGTCATACGAGACCGTCCCGGGCATCCTTGGGGGCATCCTGGGGGTGTCCCTTCGTGCGACCGCCATCTCGTCACATGAGACCTGCGGCGGCATCCTGGGACAGTCCATCGACATGCCCATGCACGTATCGCGACATGCGCATGCAGATGCACGCCGGCGGGCCGCTCAGATTCCCCTCGAACGGGCTCCGGCGTGTGACACCTGTGACGGGCGGTGACTCGCGTACGGTGCTTTCGTGGCTACCCGTCCGTCATCCAGCACGTCCACCGCGCGCGCGACCCGCAATCCGAAGTCGTCCAGCGGCTCGGGCGCGCGATCGCGGCCGGCGTCGGGACGCACCTCGACCCGTCCTCCGGCGAAGAAGGCGGCTGCCCCCAAGGCTCGCGGCGGAGCGAAGCCGGCCGGTGGCGGTCTGTCTCTGCCGATGCGCGCCGCCCGCGGCACCTGGTTGGGCGTCGCCCACGTCGCCGGGGGAGCAGCCCGTAGCGTTGGTCACTCAGCGAGAGACCTCGAGCCCGAACTGCGTCGCGACGGGCTCGGTTTCGGGCTCATCGCCGCCGCGGTCGTGATTGCCGCTCGCGAGTGGTGGGGCCTGGCTGGCCCTGTCGGCGGCGTCATCCACTCCGTGGTCGCGGGGACCTTCGGGCTCGGCGCGCTCGTGCTCCCGCTGGTGTTGCTGCTCATCGGCATCCATCTCATGCGTTCCCCGCGCGGGCATCACGCCACCAACCGGGTGTTGCTCGGTCTGGCGATGTTCGCGGTCTCGGTGTGCGGAATCACCAGTGTTGCCAAGGGAATTCCGCAACCGTCCGATGGTGCTGCGTTGCGCAGAGCCGGCGGCATCGTGGGATTCATGGCGTCCAGCCCAGTGGTCGCGGCCGTGCACGACCTCGGCGCGATCGTGCTTCTGCTGCTGCTGGGTGTTTTCAGCCTCCTCGTCATGACCGCGACGCCGGTGCGGCTCATCCCCGCCCGGGTGCGGCAGGTGCGTGGGCGACTGTTCGGTGAGCACGGGTTGTCGGAATACGACGAGTATGACGACGAGCCCTTCGACGCGGTGGCCGCCGACGTGCACGGCGCCGACATCGACGGCGACCGTCCCAAGCGTCGTCGCCGCTCGGCCAAGGGCGCCGACGCGCCCGGCCTCGACGGTGACGAAGCCTTCGAACAGGCCGCGACCGTCGTGCCCCGCAAGACGCGTGGTGGGCGAATCCTGCGCCCGGGTGAGCGTGCGCCGGTCAACGACGTCTACGACGTGGCGGCAGATCTCGCCTCGGCGGGCGCCGGACAGGCCGCAGCCGGTGCCACCGGCGCGGACCGTCGACCTGGCCTGCCACCGACCACCGCCATACCGTCCGGTGGTGCCGCCGCAACCGCAGCGGGCGACTCCAACCGCCTTCCCGGGACCGACGAGTCGCTGGCGAGCCCCGACATACCGAAGAAGGTCGGACCCAAACCTGCGCTCGAAGCCCCGCCGACGGCCGTCCTGCCGCCGCGCGTCGAGCAACTGCAGCTCGCCGGAGACGTGACCTACACGCTGCCCGGAGCCGATCTGCTGGCGCCCGGCACTCCGCACAAGACCAGGTCCGCCGCCAACGACCGGGTCGTGCAGGCGCTGACCGACACCCTGGAATCCTTCGACGTCGACGCCCAGGTGACCGGCTTCACCCGCGGTCCGACCGTCACGCGCTACGAGGTCGAACTCGGCGCCGGCACCAAGGTCGAGCGCGTGACGGCACTGTCCAAGAACATCTCGTATGCCGTGGCATCGGCCGACGTGCGTATCCTCAGCCCGATTCCCGGCAAATCGGCGATCGGCATCGAGATCCCCAACACCGACCGCGAGAAGGTCAGCCTCGGCGACGTGCTGCGCAGCCAGGCTGCCCGCGGCAACGAACATCCGATGGTGATGGGCGTCGGCAAGGACGTCGAGGGTGGCTACGTCATCGCCAACCTGGCCAAGATGCCGCACCTGCTGGTCGCCGGCGCGACCGGCGCCGGTAAGTCCAGCTTCGTCAACTCGATGATCACCTCGATCCTCATGCGCTCCACGCCCGAGGAGGTCCGCATGGTGCTGGTCGACCCCAAGCGGGTCGAACTCACCGGTTACGAAGGAATCCCGCACCTGATCACCCCGATCATCACCAACCCCAAGAAGGCCGCCGAGGCGCTGCAGTGGGTCGTGCGCGAGATGGACACCAGGTATGACGACCTGGCGGCCTTCGGGTTCAAGCACATCGACGACTTCAACAAGGCGGTGCGCGCGGGCAAGGTGACACCGCCGCCGGGGTCGCAGCGGCAGATGGTCCCGTACCCCTACCTGCTGGTCATCGTCGACGAGCTCGCCGACCTGATGATGGTCGCGCCGCGCGACGTCGAGGAGTCGATCGTCCGCATCACCCAGTTGGCGCGCGCGGCCGGAATCCACCTCGTGCTGGCGACGCAGCGACCGTCCGTCGACGTCGTGACCGGTCTGATCAAGGCCAACGTCCCGTCCCGTATGGCGTTTGCGACGTCCTCGCTGGCGGACTCGCGCGTCGTGCTCGACCAGCCTGGCGCCGAGAAGCTCATCGGGCAGGGCGATGCGCTCTTCCTGCCGATGGGCGCCTCCAAGCCGATGCGCGTGCAGGGCGCCTGGGTCACCGAGACCGAGGTGCAGGAGGTCGTCGCCCACGTCAAGGAGCAGTTGAAGCCCAACTACCGCGACGACGTGACGGTCACCGCTGCCAAGAAGGAGATCGACGAGGACATCGGCGACGACCTCGACCTGCTGCTGCAGGCCGCCGAACTCGTCATCCGCAGCCAGTTCGGCTCGACGTCGATGCTGCAGCGCAAGCTGCGGGTTGGTTTCGCCAAGGCCGGCCGGTTGATGGACCTCATGGAGAGCCGCGGCATCGTCGGCCCGTCCGAGGGGTCGAAGGCGCGCGACGTGCTGGTCAAACCCGACGACATCGACGTGACGCTCGCTCTGCTGCGGGGCGACGAGGTGCCCGACCAGCCGTATGACGCGGCTCTGGACGGCACCGACGCGTCGGACGAGGATGGCGGCGAAGACGCCTGGCAATTGACCGACCGTCGCGAATGAACCGTTCGCGCTGACCGCACCCGCCCGAGGAGCACGACCACTCGTGACCGACGATTTCGACCACACGCAGGAGTTGCCGCCGGGTTCGGCGGGAGGCGGGTACGCAGCCGGTCAGTCCGGCAGGGGCTACAACGGTGGTCGTGCTCCGGTGGGCCCCGGCTCGGCAGGCTCTTGGCCGTCCGGATTCGGTCAGCCCGATGCCGACTCACGAGGCGCCGGCTCACCTGATGCGGGGCCGGCCGGTCCCGTGGGACGAAGCGACGGATTCAGCGCTGCGGGTGACGCACCGCCTCCGCGACAGGGTTATGTGCAGCCTGGATCTGCAACAGTGGCAGCGGAGTTCGCTGGTGGAGGTCGAGGCTCGAGCGGGTTCTCGGTGGCCATCGTGGGCGCCGTGGTCGCAACTGTCCTGGTTGCTGCAAGCGCGTTCGTGGGCAATCAGATCGATGCGTCGAAGGACTCGCCCACGTCGGCTCCGGCGATCGTCAAGCGGTGGCTCACAGTGCTGCCGTGGCCGTGGGGTAGCGATCTGCGGGATAGTTGGCAGACCGGGTTCATCGTCGGTGTGATCGTCGTACTCGTCGTGTCATTCCTCGTACTGCTGCCGGCGGCGATGTCCATCAAGACCGGTGGAGGCGCCTTCGCTCTGTTCCTTTCGGGCTGGATGGCGACGGTCATTGCAGGTGCGGTTGTTGCGATGGTGTCCGACTGGGCGGTGAACGACTGGATCTGGGTCGGCGGCTATGTTCGATACGACGTGTCGTCGGGGGCGACTTGGGGACTGGCCACCGGCTGGATCGTCGGGCTGGTCACTGCCTTTGCACAGAGCTCTCGCCGGAACAGATGACGTCAGCCGCGCCGGTGTTTCGGTCTGCTCAGTGAGTCCGTCTGGTCAGGGAGCCCATCTACTCAAGGAGCCCGGCCGCGGTCGCTGATCGACACCGAGGGGTGCACAGCTCAGGCTGCGAGATGACCCCAGTCGTCGGCGAGGTGCCGCCACGGCCCTTCCGCTGCCACCTGGCCGTCGACGAGGACGACCACCCGGTCGGCGAGGTCGAGCGCGGCCGCCTTCGATGTCGACCCGAGCACGGTGGTGCCACGGCTGCGCAACGCCTGCCACAGCTCGAGCTCGGTGGCGGCGTCCAGCGCGCTCGACACGTCGTCGGCGAGCAGCAGTTCCGCGTCGGCGGCAAGCGCTCGTGCCAGTGCGAGTCGTTGCACCTGACCGCCGGACAGGCGCACCCCGCGATGCCCGACGAGTGAGTCGGCACCACCCGCGTCGGCGATGTCGACTGCCAGCCGTGCGTCGGCGATGGCGCGGTCGGTGCTGCGGTCGTGGTCGAGGCGGATGTTGTCGGCGAAGGTGCCCGACAGCACGCGCGGCACCTGGCTGACGTGCGCCACCTGTCCCGGGCGCAGGAAGAGCTGTGGATCGTCGATGTCGACGTCGTTCCAGCTCAGACCACCGGTGTGACCGATCAGACCTGCCAGCGCGCTCAGCAGACTGGATTTGCCCGAGCCGACCTGCCCGACCAGCAACACCAACTCACCGCGTTGCACGGTCAGATCGACGCCCTCGACACCGATCGTGCCGTCGTCGTGGATCGCGCTGAGGTCGTGCAGCTGCAGCCGGTCGAGGCGGGTGCGCGGCGCGACCGCCGGAGCGGGGGCGATGCCGGCCACCAGATCGACACCCGCCGGCAACGCCATCAGATCGGCGCCACCAGCGAACTGCGAGGTGGCCAGTTGCCAGGCTCGGGCTCCCGGAGCGCGGGTGATGACCTTGCCTGCGGTCTCGCCGAACCAGCCGAAGCCGGACACCGCACTGCTCACCAGCAGGGCGGTCGCGATGTCCCACCCACCGCGCAGGTAGATCGTCCAGGCGGCGACCACGCCGCCCTGCACCATGAGGTTCGGTATCGCCGACAGCACGGCGGCGACCCGGTGCTCGCGCACCGCCGCATCGACCCGGCCGCCGTCGACCTGGCGCAGGTGCTCGTGGATGGCGGGCATCGCGGCTGCCAGCTTGATCGTGCGCACGCAGTCCAGTGCCGACACCAGGGCCCGGCCGAAGTTTGCGCGGGAGGTCGACGCGGCAGCCGCCGACCGGCCCGAGACACCACGACCGATGAGGGAGGCCAGCATCGCACCGACCATGACGGCCAACAGGACCCCACCGGCTGCGATCGTGCCGCCGAGCACCGATGTCACCGCGATCACCAGTACCCCGGTGAACACGTCGACCCAGTTGTCGGCATACGACGCGAACCGGTCCGAGTCGAGGGCCCGTCCGACGATCTCGCCGGCGGGCCGTCGCGGCAGGCGGTGCTGACCGGTCTGGCCCACGAGCACCTGCATCCGGCTGCGCAACAGCACCGCGATCCACCACTGCGGGTAGAGCACAACGGCAATGCTGATCAGCAGAGGTCCGATGAGCAGCGAGCCGACCAGGCCGATCATCAACCACATGCCGGTGCGGTCCAGGTGCGGCGACACGGTGAGATCCTGCACAACCTTGCCCCACAGGAAGCCGCTGAGCGCGCCCAGCGATCCGGTGACGGCGCTGATCGAGAACAACACGATCGACCCGACGCACCAGCGCGGATGCATGCGCAGCGCGCTCCACACGCCACGGGCCAGCGACGGCCCTGGCGGCACCTCGATCGCCGGCGGAGGCGGACCCTGGCGACGCACCGCACCGATCGAGGTCGCCGCAGGTGCACCATCGGACGATGCCGCGACCGAACGGGCGCTGCCTGAAGGCGCACCGTCGTTACCTGTGCCCATGGTCGCAGCCGTGGCATCGGCGTGCTCGCTGAGCGGTGCGTCCTGCGCGCTGCTCGCGGCGTCGAGCAGATCGCGGAACGGCCCCGGTCGGCTGGCGAGTTCTTCGCGCGGTCCGTGCTGGATGACGCGTCCGTGCTCCAGCACCGCGACCGACTGCGCTCGTTCGGTGGTGGAGAGGCGGTGCGCCACCACGATGCCGGTGCGCCCGGTGAGCAGCCGGTCTGCGGCGGCCACCACGCGTCGCTCGGTGAGGGGGTCCATGCGGGCGGTCGCCTCGTCGAGGATCACGACCTTGACGTCGCGCACGAGAAGCCGCGCGAACGCGACCAGTTGTTCCTCGCCGGCGGAGATGCTCAGCCCACCCGGTCCGAGTGGGGTGTCAAGGCCCTCGGGCAGCCCGCGGACCCAGTCGCCCAGGGCCAACTGGTCGATCGCGGCCTCGATCTGCGGTCGCGGGAACGGCTCGAAGAGGGTGATGTTCTCGGCGAGAGTGCCGGCCAGAATCTCGGTGCGTTGGGTGACGACACCCACGGCGGCACGCAACTGCTGCAGGTCGAGGTCGAGCACGTCGCTGTCGCCGAGTCGGACCGTGCCGCGCCGCGGCTCCATGGTGCGGGTGATCAGCGACGCCAGAGTGGACTTGCCCGATCCGCTGCGCCCGACCAGAGCGCAGGTGCTGCCCGCAGGTATGTCGATGTCGATGTCGTGCAGGCCGAACGTGCCTTCCGCATAAGCGAATTCGAGGTGATCGAACCGCAGGCCGACCTGCCCGGAGGGCACCGGCCGTCCGCCGACCGGCTCCGCGGGGACGCTGAGCAGCTGGCGCAACCGGATGATTGCTCCGACCCCCGCTTGCAGATCGGGCAGCTACCGGCTGGCCTGGTCGACCTGCCCGACGAACAGCGTCGCGGCCAGGAAGACAGTGACCAATTCGGACACCGACATACCACCCGAGGACACCATGCCGACGCCGATGATGACGGTGGCGACCAGCAGACAGTGCAGCATCAGACCGGAGCGTCGCACCGTGCGGCCCTCGAGGATGACGACGTCGGCGAAGCGCCGGTGGATGAGTGCGGACAACGTCGCCAGCCGACGGATGGCGTGAGCCTGGCCAAGGCTGGTGCGCAGGTCGTCGCGACCGGCGACGGCTTCCTCGAGAGCGGCAGCGTGATCGGTCCAGGCAGCTTCTTCGAGCACCTTGCGGAGGCCGATCTCGCGCAGTGGTCCGCGGATCAGCACGAAGGTCAGCACTGCCGCGATCGGGAACAGCACCCAGGCCGGCCACCACGAGACACCGGCGACGACATACAACGCAGGGACGGCGAAGACCGTCTGCGCCAGCCGCCAGAAGATCTCGCGGCTGAGGTTGCCCAGCTCGTGGGTGTCGTCGTCGACCCGGTCGAGGATCTCGCCGACGGCCTGCTCGGTCAGTGCCTCGACCGGCTGGCGCATCGTCGCGGTGAGCAGGTCGGTGCGCAGACCACCCTCGGCCCGGTCGACGACCCCGGCCCAGATGAGCCGCCCGACGGCGTCGAGCACGCCGGAACCGAGCAGGCAGGCCGCCAGCAGACCGACGAGTGCAGCGGTGGCGTGATCGGCCAGCCAGCCGGCCACCACCGTGCCGAACGCCTGGCCCAGGGCGGCGATCAGCGATGCGGTCATGGCGACGGCGCTGGCAGTGCCCTTCAGCCGCCGCCAGTCCAGCGGTCGCACCGGATCGGCAGCAGCAGCACCCTGATCGGCGGCACTGCCGGTGGGGCGGGTCGCGTCGTCGGTGATCAGGGAGTTCATCAGGCGCCACGGTAGTCACGCCTGCTGACACTGCGCATCTGATTTCCCGGCGCTGCCCGGCGCTGCCCGGCGAGCTTCGAACGCCCCGAGCAGATCAGGCTGAGGCAGGCACCTTGGCTGAGCGCTTGTAGGCATGCGGGTCGGTGCGGTGTGAGGTCTCGGTGAGCGCGAGACCACTGGTTTCCGGCGCCCACGCCACGCACATGACACCGCCGAGCACCGAAACGATGCCCAGGATGATCAGCACGACAGGAGTGCCGAAGGTGTCGTTCACCCACGGCAGCCCGAACGTGCCGATGGCCGCGGCGATCCGGCTGACCGAGCTGGAGAAGCCGACCCCGGACGCGCGCACGGAGCTGGGGAAGACCTCCTCCGGGTAGATGCCGGTCGTGATGCTCATGACACCGTAAGAGAACAGGTAGCCGAAGTAGGCGAGCACGCCGATCGCCGTGGGTAGTTGCTGGTATGCCGCGGCGAGCAGCAGGAAGAAGCCGCAGATGAACATCGGCGGGATGATCATGGCTCGCCGACCGACCCGGTCGATCAGTCGCCACGAGAGCAGTGCGCCGACCAACGCCGTGAGAGTGCCGAGCAGGGCGCCCAGCAGTGACTGGTCACCCAGGCCCAGTGAGCGCAGGATCGTCGGCCCGAAGAACGTGAGTGCGAAGTAGGGCATCACGATCGCACTCCACGACAGCGAGGCGAACAGCGTGCGCCGGATGTACTCGGCGGAGAAGAGCACCCTGTAGTCGGTGTCCTCGACAGTCTCCTCAAGCAGGTCGCCTGGGCTGCGCAGGTCGAGTTCCTCGGTGTAGATATCGACAGCCTCTTGCTCACGTCCCTTGCTGACCAGCCAGCGCGGCGACTCCGGCAGACCGTGCCGGACGACCAACGAGATCAGCGCCGGCACGATGCTGCAGCCGAGAATGACGCGCCACCAGGTGGGTTCGTAGGTGTTGATCAGGTAGCCGATGAGATAAGCCACGACGTAGCCGACGTTCCAGTTGATCTCCAGCAGGCCCAGGAAGTGGCCACGGTTCTTGGACTGGGAGAATTCGCCGAGCAACGGCGAACCGATCGAATAGTCTGCGCCGACTGCCAGCCCCATGAGGACACCGAGCACGAAGACCTGCCAGGCGGCGGTCACGAAGAACAACAGCAGCGCGCAGGTGGAGAACAGGATCAGGTCGAAGGTGAACATCGGTCGCCGACCGATCCGGTCGGTGATGTAGCCCAGGACCAGCCCGCCGAAGAAGGTGCCGATCAGCACCGACGCCGAGATCGCCTGATCCCAGAATCCGGTCACACCGAGAGCTTCGTGGGCCTTGCCGGCCATCGCGGCGGCGAAAGTCGCAAACACGAATCCGTCGATGAACATCCCGCCGCCGGTGGCGAAGGTCAGCCGTCGCAGAAAGTGTCTCGACTTCGGTGTCAGTGGTGCGTCGTGGTCAGGACGCTGTCCGTGTCCTCGCATCCCGTGTGCTCGCATCATCGTGCTCCTCGCCGCCTACGCCGGCAAAGGCCGAAAGGCCTGCGGCGCCAGGCTTTTCGTCGTCTACGCCGCGGCGTATGACGGGACGCCGCGACCTGGCGCTCGTGCGCTGGTGCAGCCTTCCACGTTACATCGGCGTGCTATCGAGCGACCTGCGGGACCTCACCGGCTGGCGGGAAGGTCGTGCGACAGCAGAATCCGATGCTGCGAAAACCTCGGTTTGACGCCGGAAGGCAGCACAGATGCACAGCGGTGTGGAACAAAGCCACGGTCCGTGACGGAGCGTGATTCAGTGCTGAGGTCGGCGCTCGGTGGTGCCGGTGAGCAGGCGATAGCCGATGCCCGGGTCGGTCACCAGGTAGCGAGGGTGCGCCGGATCTGGTTCCAGCTTGCGGCGCAGGCCACCGGCATACACCCGCAGGTAGTGCGTCTCCTTCTCATAGCCCGCGCCCCACACCTCGCGCAGCAGGTCGGCCTGGGTGACCAAGTGGCCGGGCTGGACCGCCAGGGCCTCCAGGAAGTGCCACTCGGTCGGAGTCAGCCGCACCTGCACCCCGTCGCGTATGGCGATCCGCTCGGCGAAGTCGAGCGCGAAATCCGGGGTGTGTATGGCGGGAGCATGACTGGTCGCCGGCGTGTGGCGCCGGACGGCGGCGCGCACGCGCGCGAGCAGTTCGTCCATGCCGAACGGCTTGGTGACGTAGTCGTCGGCGCCGCAGTCCAGTGCCTCGACCTTGTCGTCGGAGTCGTGACGTGCGGACAGCACGATGATCGGCACCTCGCTGGTGGCACGCACCCGCCGGATCACTTCGACGCCGTCGATGTCCGGCAGGCCGAGGTCGAGCACGATCACGTCGGGGCAGTCCTCGGCGATGCTCTGCAAGGCGCTGCGGCCGTCGAAGGCGTGCTCGACCTGGTAGTCGCGGGCGCGCAGATTGATGCTCAGGGTGCGCACCAGGCTCGGCTCGTCGTCGACGACCAGTACCTTCGTCACGGTGAAACTCCTTGATCTTCGGCGGAATTCAGATCGGAGTCGCCCTGCAGCAAGGCAGTCCGGTGCGGGTCGTCGGAGGGCAACTGGATGCACATCGTCAGACCGCCGCCGGGAGTGTCCTCCGCGGTCAGTGTGCCGTCCATCGCCTCGGTCAGTCCTTTCGCCACGGCCAGGCCGAGTCCGACGCCGTTGCCGCGGGGACTGTCGCCATACCTCTGGAACGGGGCGAAGATGCCGGTGCGTTCGTTCTCCGGCACGCCCGGACCGCGGTCGATCACGCGAATCTGGACGACGCTGCCGAGCCGTTCGGCGGCGACGACCACCTCCTGCCGGCCGGGGGAGTAGCGCAGCGCGTTCTCGACCAGGTTGGCGACGACACGTTCGGTCAGTCCCGGATCGGCGCGGCAGCTGATGTGCGGGTCGGGTACCCACACGCGCACCCGTCGCGGTTCGCTGACGGTGTGCAGGGTCGCCGACAGCAGGTCCGCCACCTGCAGGTCATCGGTGCGGGCGGTGATGTTGCCCGAACTGATCCGCGACATGTCGAGCAGGTTCTCGATGAGCGAGTCGAGCCGGTCGGCGGACTCCTCGACGGTTTCGAGCAACTCGCCCTGGTCGGCCGGCGTGAGCTGAATGTCGGTGCTGCGCAGGCTCGAGACGCCCGCCTTGATGGCGGCAAGGGGTGTGCGCAGATCATGGGACACCGCCGCAAGCAAGGCGGCCCGGGAACGGTTGTCCTTGGCCAGCGAGGACGCGGCTGCGGCCTGCTTGGCCAACTCGTTGCGCCGCAGGATCGCGGTGGCAACGCTCGCGTAGGCCTCGACCAGCCGGCGCTGGTTCGCCTCGGCGACATCGCCGGAGATGACCAACTGGTGGGTGTCGTCGACGGGTGCCCGCGTCAGATGGGCACCCGGCTGATCCAGCGGTACGGCGCCGCTGACGATGACGGCCTCGCCGAGACTGCCGGATGTGGTGGTGCGCACCAGCGCTGCACCACTCGCGCCGAAGATGTCGCGCGCCTGGTCCAGAAGCGCGGGTAGCTGGTCCTGGACCGCGAGCAATGAGTGCGTGAGTTCGGCGAGAACTCGCGAATCTCGTTCGGCGACAACGGCTTGCGCGGTGCGTCGAGCGGTCAGGTGAACCACCGAGGCAACCGATGCCGCTACGACGATGAACACCAGGAGCGCGACGGCGTTCTGCGGCTGATTGATCGTCAGCGTGCCGACGGGAGGCGTGAAGAACCAGTTCAGGGCCAGGCTGGCCAGCACCGCGGCGGCCAGCGCCGGCCACAGGCCTCCGACGATGGCGGTGATCACGGTGAAGGCCAGGTAGAGCAGCACCTCCAACGGCAACGAGTGCCAGTGCCGGCTGAGGTCCAGCAAGGCGGTGAACACCGCGAGCCCGACCGTCGCCAGCAGCCATCCGGCAATGGTGCGTTCTCGGCCGAGTCCGGACCAGTCGCGCATCGGCGTCCGCCCGCCATGTGCAAGAGCGTGGGTGACCATGAGCACGTCGATGTCCCCGGATCCGTCGACGACGGTGTCGCCGACGCCGCGGCCGAGCAGTCGCTGCCAACGACGTCGCCGGCTCGCGCCGACGATGATCTGCGAGGCGTTGACGCCGCGGGCGAACTCGAGGATGGCCTCACCGACGTCGTTGCCGGTGACCGTGTGCATCGATCCACCGAGCTCCTCGGTGAGCTGTCGCGCCGACGTCGCCAGCTCCGGTGGCACATCACGCAATCCGGTGTCCGGAACCACTTGGACGGCATACAGCTCGCCACCGGCGCCGCGGGCCGCGATGCGAGCTCCACGGCGCAAGAGGGTCTCCTGCTCGGGGCCACCGGTCAGGGCGACCACGACACGCTCACGCACCGGCCAGGTCGAGCTGATGTCGTGATCGTCGCGATAGTCGGCGAGCGCCTCCTCGACGCGGTCGGCCATCCACAGCAGCGCCAATTCGCGCAGGGCGGACAGGTTGCCGACCCGAAAGTAGTTGCTGAGCGCAGCGTCGACCTTCTCTGCGGCGTACACATTGCCGTGGGCCAGCCGGCGGCGTAGTGCCTCCGGGCTCATGTCGACCAGTTCGATCTGGTCGGCCGAGCGGACCACGGCGTCGGGGACGGTCTCGCGCTGGCGGATCCCGGTGATCTGGGTGACCGCGTCGTTGAGCGATTCCAGGTGTTGCACGTTGACCGTCGAAACCACGTCGATGCCGGCGGCGAGAAGCTGGTCGATGTCCTCCCAGCGACGTTCGTGCTCCGAGCCGGCGGCATTGCGGTGCGCGAGCTCGTCGACGAGCACGACGTCGGGTCGGCGCCGCAGCACCGACTCGACATCGAGTTCGAACAGGTGGGCCCCGCTCTGCACCACTTCGCGGCGGGGGAGCACCTCGAGGCCGTCGAGCTGTTCGACGGTGTACTCACGGCCGTGCGTCTCGACCAGGCCGACGACGACGTCGGTGCCACGTTCCTGTCGTCGTCGGCCCTCCTGCAACATCTTGACTGTCTTGCCGACACCGGGAGCGGCGCCGAGGTAGATACGAAGACGGCCGCGCGACATACGTCGATTGTGCTGCCTCGGGGCCACTTCGGTGTCGTCCGGGCTCATTACTGCAGCTTCTGCAGCGCCAGATTCAACTCGAGGAAGTTGACTCGCGGGTCGCCGAGGAACCCGGCGTCGCGGCCCTGGGTGTATTCGCTGATCAGGTGCTCGACAACCGCGAGGCTCAGGCCGCGGGCCTTGGCGACACGAGGGGCCTGCAGCTGGGCGTAGGCGGGGGAGATGTCGGGATCGAGGCCGCTCGCGCTCTCGGTGAGCGCGTCGGGCGGAATCTTCCCACCCAGCGAGCTCAACGCGGCTCTGCGTTGAGCAACCGCCTGCTGCTGGCGTTTGTCGTCCTCAGGCAGGTTGGAGCCGCCGCTGGCGTTGCCGGCGTAGTTCGAGGCGGACGCACGGCCCTGGAACCACTGCGGACCGGTGAACTGCTGTCCCAGCAGCGACGATCCGACGACCTTGCCGTCACGGGTGATCAGCGAGCCGGTTGCCTGGGAGTGGAACGCGATGCGTCCAACACCCCAGACGGCCGCCGGGTAGATCACGCCGACCAGCACGGTCAGCACCACGAAGATCCGCAGTGCCGCGAACGACTGGCGGCCGATGGAGAGCGATGAAGTGGACATGGGTCACATCCCTGGGAGGAACTGGACGAGAAGGTCGATGAGCTTGATACCGACGAACGGTGCGATCACGCCACCGACGCCGTAGATCAGGATGTTGCGCATCAGCATCTGCTCGGCACGCACCGGGCGGTAGCGAACACCCTTGAGTGACAACGGGATCAGCGCAACGATGACGAGCGCGTTGAAGATGACCGCCGACAGGATCGCCGAGTTCGACGAATGCAGGTGCATGATGTTCAGCTTCGAGAGGCCCGGGTAACTCGTGACGAACATCGCCGGGATGATCGCGAAGTACTTCGCGAGGTCGTTGGCGATCGAGAACGTCGTGAGCGCTCCACGGGTGATCAGCAACTGCTTGCCGATACCGACGATGTCGATCAGTTTCGTCGGGTCGGAGTCGAGGTCGACCATGTTGCCGGCCTCCTTGGCTGCGGAGGTTCCGGTGTTCATGGCGACACCCACGTCGGCCTGTGCCAGCGCAGGGGCGTCGTTGGTCCCGTCACCGGTCATCGCAACGAGCCGGCCGCCCTCCTGCTCCTGTTTGATCAGGCGCATCTTGTCCTCGGGGGTGGCCTCGGCCAGGAAGTCGTCGACTCCCGCTTCGTCGGCGATCGCCTTCGCCGTCTTGGGGTTGTCACCGGTGATCATGACCGTCCGGATGCCCATCCGACGAAGCTCGCCGAAGCGTTCCACCATGCCGGGCTTGATGACGTCCTTGAGATGTATGACGCCGACCGCGTCGACGGGACCACCGGGACGACGTATGGCGACGACCAGTGGCGTGCCACCGCTCTCGCTGATGGTGTCGGCGATCTCCAGCGCCTGGTCGGCCCCTCGGCCGCCGGAGTCGCGCACCAGCTTTGCCACCGAGTTGGCGGCGCCCTTACGCAGTTCGGTGCCATCGGCCAGATCGAGGCCGCTCATCCGGGTCTGTGCCGTGAACGGCACCACCTCGGCATCCTTCGGTGACTCGGAGGTGTGACCGAGCTCCTTGGCCGTCCAGTCGACGATCGAGCGGCCTTCGGGTGTTTCGTCGGCGAGCGAGGACAGGTGGGCCAGCTCGTAGACCTCGGTCTTGTCGCCCTCGCCGACGACCACGATGTCGCTGGCCTGACGGTTACCCAGGGTGATGGTGCCCGTCTTGTCCAGCAGCAACGTCGACACGTCACCGGCGGCCTCGACCGCGCGCCCGGACATCGCCAGCACATTGCGCTGCACGAGGCGGTCCATACCGGCAATGCCGATCGCGGACAGCAGGGCGCCAATGGTGGTGGGGATCAGACAGACGAGCAGCGCCACCAACACGATGACGGACGGCTTGTGACCGTTGAACCCTGCGAGCGGAGGGATGGTGCCGACAGCCAGCAGGAAGACGATCGTCAGCACGATCAGCAGGATCCCGAGCGCGATCTCGTTGGGGGTCTTCTGCCGTTCGGCGCCCTCGACGAGCGCGATCATCCGGTCGATGAAGGTCTCACCGGGTTTGGAGGTGATCTGCACCACGATGCGGTCGGACAGCACGGTGGTGCCGCCGGTGACCGCGCATCGGTCACCACCGGCCTCTCGCACGACCGGTGCGGACTCACCGGTGATCGCCGACTCGTCGACGGTCGCGATGCCTTCGACGACGTCACCGTCACCGGGGATCACCTGGCCGGTTTCGACGACCACCCGGTCGTGCAGCTTCAAGTCGGCTGCGGCGATCTGCTCCTCGGAGCCGTCCTCCAGCAGCCGGCGTGCGGTGGTGGTCGTGCGGGTCTTGCGCAGTGTCTCCGCCTGTGCTTTGCCACGCCCTTCGGCGACAGCCTCGGCGAGGTTGGCGAACAGGATCGTCGCCCACAGCCAGATCGCCACGAGCCAGGCGAACCACGACGGGTGGACACATGCCTCGATCGTGGTCAGCAGCGCGCTGACCCAGACCACGAACATCACGGGGGTGCGCCACAGATGGCGCGGGTTGAACTTGCGCAGCGCATCGGGCATCGACTGCGCCGCCAGGGACATCAATGAGTTCATTTCTGGAAGGCCTCCGCGAGCGGGCCGAGCGCGATGGCGGGAAGGAACGTCAGCCCGGTCACCAGGACCGCGACGCCGACCATCAGTCCGGCAAACAGTGGTGTGTGGGTGGGCATGGTTCCGTCGCCTGCGGGACGTCGCTTCTGTTTCGCCAGGGCGCCGGCGAGAGCCAGAATCAGCATCATCGGCACGAATCGGCCGAAGAACATCGCTGCTGCCAGGGTGAGGTTCAGGTACGGCTGGTCGGCGGTTAGACCGGCGAACGCGGAGCCGTTGTTGTTGGCCGCCGAGGTGTAGGCGTACAGCATCTCCGATAGGCCGTGCGGCCCGGTGGCGAGCAGACCGGCCTTCGCGCTCTTGACGACCAGCGCCGCAGCTGTGCCGATCAGCACCAGCGCGGGTGTGACCACGGTGTAGAGCGACGCCAGCGTGATCTCTTTGCGGCCGATCGTCTTACCGAGCAGTTCGGGCGTGCGGCCGACCATGAGCCCGGCAATGAAGACCGTGAGGATCGCGATCACCAGCGCGCCATACATGCCGGAGCCGACACCGCCAGGACTGATCTCGCCCAGCGCCATGTTGACGATGGTGCCGCCGCCGCCGATCGGACTGTACGACTCGTGCCATGAGTTGACCGCTCCCGTCGAGGTCGCGGTGGTCGAGTTGGCGAACAGAGCCGACGCCCAGACGCCGAAGCGCACCTCCTTGCCCTCCATCGAACCGGTGGGGCTGTGTGAGGCGGCGACCTCGGCCCAGGTGATGACGGTGAGCATCATGGTCCACAGGAAGGCCATGAAGCCCACGACGGCCAGACCCTGGCGGTTGTCGCCGACCATGCGGCCGTAGGTGCGGGGCATCGAGAACGGGATCACCAGCAGTAGAAAGATCTCGAAGATGTTGGTGAATCCGTTCGGGTTCTCGAACGGATGCGCGGAGTTGGCGTTGAAGTAGCCGCCGCCGTTGGTGCCGAGTTCCTTGATGGCCTCCTGGCTGGCGACCAGGCCGTGCTCGATCACCTGGTGGTTGCCGGTGATCGTCGTGATGGTCTGCGAGGCCGAGATGTCCTGGATCACGCCGCCGGCGAGCAGGACGACGGCCGCGATGAAGGCGAGGGGGAGCAGGATCCGGAAGGTGCCGCGCACCAGATCCACCCAGAAGTTGCCGATCGTGCCGCTCTGGTTGCGCAACAGGCCCCGGATCAGCGCGATGGCCACCGCCAGACCGACGGCGGCGGAGACGAAGTTCTGGGTTGCCAGCCCGAGCGTCTGCACGAGCGCGGACACACCGGTCTCGCCGGAGTAGCTCTGCCAGTTGGTGTTGGTGACGAAGGAGACGGCGGTGTTGATCGCTGTGTGCCAGTCCATGGTTGCGCCACGCGCCAGTGGCAGATGCGACTGGAACTGCAGCATCGCCCACAGCACGACGATGGACACCACCGAGAAGGCACCCACCGACACGGCATACAGACTCCACCGCTGTTCGGAGCGGGGATTGATGCCGCAGAGACGGTAGACGAACCGTTCCGGCGCGAGATCCTTGTCGCTGGTGAAGACACGGGCCATGTAGTCGCCGAGCGGGACATACACCAGGGCGAGCGCAAGAACCAGGACGGCAATGGTCAGCAGTCCGCTGACGGTCTCGCTCATCAGAATTTGTCCGGGTAGATCAGGGCGTACACGAGGTACACCAGCAGGGCGAAGGCGATCACGCCCGCGACGATGTATTCAGCCATGCGCCCAGCCTCAGACCGGTATGGCGCGGCGCCTCGTGAATTGACGCGACCTTGAGGGGCGTTGACGTGATTTTTACGGCCTGCGATCCGATGGGCGGATACGCATGTCGTGACCGGGAGAAGGCGGAACCGGTTGTTACCGTTGAAAATCCGACGATGGGGCGTTCCGCCCTCCGACACAGGGTCGGACCCAACCGCGCAGCGGTGTCAGGCGTCTGCCGGGGTGGAACGGCCGAGCGGAAGCGAGTCGCGGCGACACGACGAGAGTTGAGAAGGGGGAATCGCAGTGCCCAAGCCGATCGGGGGCGTCAAGCACTACGTCCCAGGACTGGACGGACTACGAACGATCGCGGTCGCACTGGTGATCGCCTACCACCTGCACGTCCCGCACGCCGGTGGCGGGTTGCTCGGCGTGGGGATCTTCTTCACGCTCTCGGGATTCCTGATCACCTCCATTTTGTTATCCGGCGCGCAGCAGCGCGGCTGGGACCTGCGCAGCTTCTGGGTGCGGCGGGCTCGCCGGCTGCTGCCGGCGGTCGTCCTGCTGCTGATCGTCACGATGGTCGCGACGGTCATCCGACGGCCGGGGGAGACAGGCACCTGGGGCGTCGACGCGATCGCGGCCCTGTTCTATGTCGCCAACTGGCACACGATCCTGGCCGGTGATTCCTACTTCGCGCGGTTCAACACCGGCCCCTTCGACCACCTGTGGTCGCTGTCGGTGGAGGAGCAGTTCTACCTGGTCTGGCCGCTGCTGCTGATTGCGTTGTGGTTCGTGACCCGCCGTCATACCCGGGTCATGGCGGTGATCACAGCGCTGCTGGCCGCGGCCTCCTTCGTCGAACTGTCGATGCTGGCCAAGAGCGGCTTCGACACCACGCGCGCCTACGAGGGCACCGACACCCGGGTGGGCGGTCTGCTCGTCGGCGCCGCGCTCGCATTGTGGTTGCACGGCCGTCGCGAGCGGCTGCCCGAGCACCGGCGCGCGATCGACGTCGCCGGCGTGCTCGGGCTGGTCGTGATCGGTGTGCTGGTCAGTGAGACGACCGAATACGACCTGTCCACCTACCGTTTCGGGCTGCTGGCGTTGTCCGTCGCGACCGGCGCAGTGCTGCTCGCGATCAGCACGCCCGGCAGCATCCTCGGCCGCGTGCTCGCGCTACGACCGCTGACGTGGATCGGCGAGCGTTCGTACGGCATCTACCTGTGGCACCTGCCGATCCTGGTGTTCATGCCGACGAACGGCGTGTTGGCGAACGGTCTGGCCCACGGCGCCGCGGTCGTCATACTGACCGTGCTCATCTCGGCCCTGTCGTGGCGGTATGTCGAAGATCCGATCCGCACCCTCGGGCTGCGCGCAGCGCTGCGTCGACGTGGCACCACAGCGGTGGAGCCGATCCTGCCGCCCGAGGCGGTCATCGACGCCGACGCCACTGCTGTGCCGCTGCCCGGGCAGATCCCCGGCGCGGTCCGTCTGCCGGTGCGACCGCACCTGGCCGCCGTAACAGAGGCCGACGAGACAGCACCGCTGCCGGTGGCGACACCGGTCGCTGCGCCCGTCTCTGCCGCACCGGTCGCGGCCACCCCCGTCGACGTTGCACGTGCACGAGTGCTGTCGCGTCGGCTCAACGTGCGAGCCGGCAGCGCGATGGTCGGTGCACTGGCAGTGGCGGTCATGGTCGTGCCACAGGCCCTCCCACTGAATCTCATGGCGGCCAGCGACGCCGCGGCCGCTCCGGCGAGTCCCACCCCGACTTCTCCGGGGTCGGTGCCGACCGGCAGCGCCAAACCCTCCGGTGGCGGTTCACCCAGTTCCTCGGCCACCCCGTCGGTCGCGATCGGCGGTCCGGGCGTGCTGCAGTCGTCGTGCACCCACGTCGTGCATGTCGGCGACTCCACCTCCGACGGGCTGCTGGGCAACTCTTACATCCCCAACCCCGCGCAGCAGTACCCGCAGCAACTGCGCGACGTCGGCGTCACGTCATACACCCCGGAGATCTCCGGGGGGCGGTCCATCGTCGAGACCCTCGACGGCCACCCCAATGCGGCGACCGTCGTTCAGCAGCAGATCGCCGCGGGCTACCACGGCTGCTGGGTCTTCGCGCTGGGCACCAATGACACCGCCGACCAGGCTGTCGGCGGGAATGTCTCACTGCCGCAACGGATCTCACGCCTCATGCAACTCGTCGGCTCGGACGATGTGCTGTGGGTCAACGTGCGGGTGCACAACCCGAGCAATCCGGCGTACTCCGAGGCCAACATGCAGAAGTGGAACAACGCTCTGCTGGACGCGTGCAAGAAGTACCCCACGATGCGTGTCGCGAACTGGGCCGACCAGGTGCAGAACAAATGGTTCATCAGCGACGGCATCCACTTCACGACACCCGGCTACATCGCGCGTGCACACGACATCGCGCAGGCGCTCGCGGTGGCCTTCCCCAAGGGCGGCCACTCGCCGTCGCAGTGCCTCGTGCAGGGGGCTCCGACCCCGACGTCGTGACCGCGACGCCCGGGTCGGGCGCGCTCAGCCGTCGAGTTCGGCGATGGTGGCCACGCTCGGGCCACGGGTGGTCTGCAGGTCGCGTGCGACGGACTCGGCATCGCGCAGCACCCGCAGCACGTTGCCGCCGGCGACCTTGGCGAGGTCCTCGTCCGACCAGCCGAGGTCGGCCAGCGCGGCAAAGACCACCGGGTATGACGACACGTCCTCCAGCCCCAGCGGCAGCCCCGGCACGCCGTCGTAGTCGCCGCCCACACCGAGGTGGTCGATCCCGGCGACCTCGCGGATGTGGACGAAGTGCGCGATCACGTCGTCGAGCGTCGCGGTCGGCTCCGGGTGGCGCTGCGCCCAGGTGCGGGCGAACGCGGTGAACGCCACGTGGTCGGTCGGCACCACGCCGGCGTCGCGTGCGGCGTCCTGCGCTCGTGCCCGCCAGTCCGCGCACTCCTGCGAGACGAATGCCGGCACGAAGGTGGACATGACCACACCACCGCGGTCGCGCACCGTCTCGAGGACGTCGTCGGGTGCATTGCGTGGCGAGTCGCACACGGCCCGGGCGGAGGAGTGGCTGAAGATGACCGGCGCCTCCGAGGCCGCCAGGGCGGCGCGCATCGTGTCTGCCGAGACGTGCGACAGGTCGACCAGCATGCCGATGCGGTTCATCTCGCGCACCACCTCCACGCCGAACCGGGTCAGGCCGTCGTGCTCCGGGAGGTCCGTCGCCGAGTCCGCCCAGGGGTTGTTGTCGTTGTGGGTAAGGGTCATGTAGCGCACGCCCAGCACGTAGAGCATCCGCAGCGCCGCCAGAGAGCTGTCGATCGACTGACCGCCCTCGGCGCCGAGCAGGGAGGCGATGCGGCCGGAGGCGAAGACCGACTCCACCTCATCGGCGGTGCGCGCGAGGCCGAAGGCCTCCGGCCACCGGCCGACGAACTGGTGCACCGCGTCGATCTGTTCCAGCGTCTGGGTGAGGGCTTCGCTGCCCGGCTGGTTCGAGGGGACGAAAACCGACCAGAACTGCGCGCCGACGTGCCCGCGGCGCAGCCGCTCAATGTCAGTGTGCGTGCGGTCGGCGGTGCCGGCGGCCAGGTCGAGCTTGTCGAAGTCGTAGCCGACGAGTTCCCGTGCCGCCCAGGCCAGGTCGTTGTGGCCGTCGATGAGCGGATGCTCACCCAGCAGGGCGGTCACGCGGGCGAGGCTGGCGGCGGAAGGGGTCATCGACATACAGCACATCTCACCACCGGCGAGCCGGGCAGCGTGGTCTGGGTCGGCTGCATGCCGGTCCAATACAGTTGAGCGCATGACCTCCCCCCGCAGCGTTGCGCTGGTGACCCTTGGCTGCGCCCGCAACGAGGTCGATTCGGAGGAGCTCGCCGGCCGTCTTGCCGCCGAAGGCTGGACCCTCGTCGACGACGCGGCGCAAGCCGATGTCGCGGTCATCAACACGTGTGGCTTCGTCGAGCAGGCCAAGAAGGACTCCATCGACGCGCTGCTGGAGGCCAACGACCTCAAGGAGCACGGCCGCACGCAGGCGGTCGTCGCGGTCGGCTGCCTGGCCGAGAGGTATGGCGAGCAGCTCGCCGCCCAGCTGCCCGAGGCCGACGCGGTGCTCGGATTCGACTCGTACACCGACATGTCCGCGCAGCTCACGGCCGTGCTCAACGGCCACGCACCGACATCCCACACGCCGGGGGACCGGCGCAAGCTGCTGCCGCTGTCGCCGGTGCAGCGCCAGGACGCCGCGGGTGCGATCCCGGGGCACGGTGATGTGCGTGAACCCGCCGATGTGGCCGTCGAGTCGCCGGTCGCGGCGCCGCGAGTGATCCGTGCGCGGCTGGACGGTCGGCCGTGGGCACCGCTGAAGATCGCCTCCGGGTGTGACCGGCGGTGCGCATTCTGCGCGATCCCGATGTTCCGCGGTGCCTTCGTCTCCCGCCGCCCGTCGGATGTGCTGGCCGAGGCGCGCTGGCTGGGGCAGCACGACGTGCGCGAGATCTTCCTGGTGAGCGAGAACTCCACGTCGTACGGCAAGGATCTCGGTGACCTGCGGCTGCTCGACACGATGCTGCCGGAACTTGCTGCGGTTGAAGGCATTTCGCGGGTTCGCGTGTCCTACCTGCAGCCTGCTGAGATCCGGCCCGACCTGCTGGACGTTATGACCTCCACGCCCGGGGTCGTCCCGTATTTCGACATCTCGTTCCAGCATGCGAGCGGGCCGTTGCTGCGCCGGATGCGCCGGTTCGGTGACCGCGAGTCCTTCCTCACGCTGTTGCAGGAGGTGCGGCGACGGTCGCCGTACGCGGGCGTCCGCAGCAATGTCATCGTCGGATTCCCCGGTGAGACCGACGCCGACCTCGAGCAGCTCGAGTCCTTCCTGACCGAGGCCCGCCTCGACGTGGTCGGGGTGTTCGGCTACTCCGACGAGGACGGCACCGAGGCCGAGACGTATGACGCAAAGCTTCCCGAGGCCGAGGTGGCCGACCGGCTAGCGCACTTGCAGCGACTGGTCGAGGAGCTCAACCTGCAACGCGCCACCGAACGCATCGGCGAGACCCTCGAGGTGCTCGTCGAATCCGTCGGTGACGCAGACGAATTCGACGACTTCGGCGACGCTGACGAGGCTGAGCCGGAGGTCCGCGGGCGCGCCGGCCAGCAGGGCCCGGATGTCGACGGCGAGACGATCTTGTCGCTGCGCCCGGGCGCTCCGCTGCCTGCGGTCGGCGACATCGTGACCGCACGCGTCGTCGACACCCACGGCATCGACCTGATCGCGGAGCCGGTGTGAGCGCAGCCGACCGCCGCGAGAACAGGCCGACCGCGCGGGAGGAGCTCGAACGTCGGCGCGCGGAGTTCGAGCGACGACGGGCCGCGGGCGAGCCGCTCATCGAGCCGGTGCCGGACCCCGCCTCGACCCCGAGCACCGGTGTCAGCAACTGGAACATTGCCAACGCCCTGACCATGTTCCGCGTCGTGCTCGTGCCGGTCTTCGGCTGGTTGTTGCTGACGCACGGCGGCCACGACACCGGCTACCGGCTGGCGGCAGTGGCTGTCTTCGCGATCGCCTCGATCACCGACCGCATCGACGGCGACCTGGCGCGATCGCGTGGCCTGGTGACCGACTTCGGCAAGATGATGGACCCGATCGCGGACAAGGCGCTCATGGGCATGGCGCTGGTCGGGCTCTCGGTGATCGGCCGGCTGCCGTGGTGGGTGACGGTCGTGATCCTCGTGCGCGAGGTCGGCATCACCCTGCTGCGCCTGTCGGTGATCCGGCACGGTGTGCTGCCCGCCAGTCGCGGCGGCAAACTCAAGACTCTGCTGCAGGCCATCGCGATCGGCTTCTTCCTGCTGCCGATGAGCGGCGTGTGGGATGTCATCGCGTGGATCGTGATGGCGGCCGCGGTGGTGGTCACAGTGGTGACCGGCGTCGACTACGTCTTCCGCGCGATGTCGCTGCGGCGCAACAGCGAGCGCTCCCGGTTGCGGCGCGAGCGGCGCGCCGCCGGACGGTGACGTTCGCGGCGGGAGTATGACAGCGGTATGACGCAGCGACCGGATCACGACACCACCGCCCCCGTTGCACACGACGACGACCGCGAACTCATCGCACTGCTGGCGCGGCACGGGTGCACGATCGCTGCCGCCGAGTCGCTGACCGGCGGTCTGGTGACCGCTGCCCTGACCGCTGTCCCCGGCGCGAGCGCGGTGGTGCGTGGGGGCGTTGCGACATACGCGACGGACACCAAGGCGAGGGTGCTGGGTGTGGATGATCTGCTGTTGCGCAGTGGGGGACCGGTGCAGGCGGAGGTGGCCCGGCAGATGGCGCACGGCGTGCGCCGGCTGATGGGTGCGACGCATGGAATCGCGACGACGGGTGTGGCCGGACCGGCCGAGCAGGACGGCGCGCCGGTGGGACGGGTCTTCATCGCGACCGGGTGGGATGACGCGCCAGGCGTACCGGTCGACGAGGTGCGCATCCTCTCTTTGAGCGGCGACCGCGATCAGATTCGCGCAGCCACGGTGCGGGCGGTGCTCGAACTGCTCAGACAGTGCGTCGAACGCCGATGAGCGCTGGGATTAACGGACGCCTCGCGCGAGTTGTCGATGGTGCATCGGCGTCGCCCGCCCGGGCTGCGTCAGGGCATCCGGCTAAGGTGGTGCCCACCAGATCGAAGACCTGTCCGCCAGCTCAGCACAAGGAGGCGCCCATGATCCTGCTCCGCCGTGAGTTGGGCGACGTGCTGCGCGAGGCGCGCCAGGTGCAGGGTCGGACGCTGCGCGATGTCGCGTCCAGCGCCCAGGTGTCGTTGGGCTACTTGTCCGAGATCGAGCGCGGTGAGAAGGAAGCCTCCTCGGAGTTGCTCGCCTCGGTGTGCAGCGCGCTCGGGTTGCCGCTGTCGGAGACCATGCTGCAGGTGTCCGAGCGGATCGCCGTGGCCGAGGCGGTCACCGCACCCGTGCCGCTGCCTGTCGGTCCCGTTGCGCCGGTCGTTTCCGCAGCCTGAGTTCATTCTCGGCAATGTGCCGAGGCGTCGCGAATCCTGATATCTATCAGGTGATTTCGGCTGCGCGATGAGACTGTGTCGCCCGTTGCAGGCCACGCGAACGTCCTAGGTTCCATGGACCTGGCGAATCGTAAAAGCCCGTGAACCTGGCGAGTAGCGCTGGCATGATCACGTCCGTGAGTTTGAAAACGCCCGACCTTCGCACCGAACGACTGCATCTTCGGCCCTTCCGCGAATCCGACGGAGAAGAGCTGTTCTCGTTGATGACCGACCGTGATGTCTTGCGGTACTGGGACGAGCCGGCGTGGAGCAATCAGGAGCGGGCTACGCGTTTCATCGACAAGTGCCATGCGATGAGCGCCGACGACGTCGGCGTTCGGGTGGTCGTCGAGCGACTCGATGACGGTGCCTTTCTCGGGTGGTGCAGTGTGAGTCGCTGGAATCCCGACTTCCGCAGCGCTGCCGTCGGTTTCTGCTTCGCGAAGCCGTCGTGGGGCCACGGATACGCGACGGAGGTCGTTCTGGCGATGCTGGACTGGGCCTTCGACGCCCTCGACCTCAACAGAGTTCAAGCCGAGCTCGACACCCGCAACCTCGCGTGCGCCCGGGTCCTCGAAAAGTCAGGTTTTGTCCGAGAAGGTCGTCTGCGGCAGGACTGCATCGTCGACGGAGACGTGTCGGACTCCTGGATCTACGGACTGATCGCCAGCGACCGCACCCGCTTCATCGCCGACTGTTGAGACATCCGTTTCTTCGGTGTCATCAGCTGCAACGTGGTTGCTGAATCACGGGCAATACTGCAGCAATTTCCTTCCGCTGTAGATGTTTTGTCCCGTGTAAGAAATCGTCAAGGGAACGAGAATCGTGGTGGTATCAAGTTGCGTCGGCATGGCGCCGTAGGCGATGTTCTCCTGCAGCTTTCCCTTGAGGACGATGCGAGATCGATCGGCCAGCGTCACCGCGATCTGCGGATTTCTGTCGTCGTCTCCGATATACGCCTGAATACTCAGCGCACTCGCGGATGTCTGGGCGTCGATGCATCTCAACTGGAGTGTCTTCGTGACCCAGTACGCCCCCACGGGATGAAGCAGCCCTTCTGGCCCGGCTTGGAGGCGGCCGCCCTGGAAGCACCAGAAGACGTAGCAAGCGGCCACGATGACGGCCGTTGCGATTGCTGTCCGTTTCCTCCGCCCCATGCCTGCATCCAAACGGGCTGCGCGGTCGCGTGCGTCAGAGGCGACACGATCGTGATCGATTTGTGGTTCTTCGCCACGTGACCGGTGCGGCGATCGCTTCTCCGATCTCAGGCGTTGATCGCCGGGAAGAGCCGCTGAACAGCTTTCTTGATCGCGTCGCGACGCGCAGCCCTGAACGCGGTGCGCTGCTGATCGTTGATCGAACTGCCGGGGTCGATGGGCGACGTCGCGAGCTGACTGACGAAGACGAGGATGTCGATCGGATCCCAACTGGCATCAAGGACGCCATCGGTCTGGGCCCGGCGTAGTTGCTCGATCTTGTTGACAACGACAACGTCGACGGCGTCATCGACGCTGGCAGGGCCTGAGGGAAGTTCCAGCTGACCCCACTTCATCAGCCGAAGTCGTTCTGGGTGTTCTGTGATGTGATCGTGGACGCGGACGGCGTAGCCCGGCAGGTCTGCTGGGTCCAGCGGCACGGCCTCGGACATGGCAATGAGCTCCCGCCCGGCGATGAACCGGTAGAGCTTGTCCTTGCTACCGAAGTGCGCATAGACGCGCTCCTTGCTGGTGCGAGCTGCCTTGGCGATCCGTTCGACCCTGGCTCCAGCAATGCCGTGCTGCGCGAACTCGGCCGTCGCGGCCGCGACGATCCGGTCACGGGTCGAATCTGCTCCTGACATGACTGAAGGATACGAACCAAACCGTCTGGTTTGGAAATCTGGTCCGAGAGCGTATCCTCAAACCGAACCGTTCGGTTTGGATTTTGAGGAGATGAACATGCAGCAGCGCAACCTCGGGCAGCAGGGTCTAACCGTCAGCGCCATCGGATACGGCGCGATGGGCACCGCGATCGGCTACGGTCCCACGGATGACGCCGGGTCGATCAGCGCGATCCGTCGGGCACACGAACTCGGCGTGACTCACTTCGACACCGCCGAGATGTATGGGTGGGGCGTTGGCGAGAAGCTGCTCGGTACGGCGTTGGCACCTATCCGTGACCAGGTCACGATCGCCACGAAGTTCGGCTTCACCCCGTCGTTCGCACCCAACTCGCGCCCCGAGCACATCCGCACGGTTGTCGACGCCAGCCTGCAGAACCTGCGGGTCGACTCGATCGATCTGCTCTACCAGCACGTCCACGACCCGGCCGTTCCCGTCGAGGAAGTCGTCGGAGTGATGAAGCAGTACGTCGAGGCCGGCAAGGTGAAGTACCTCGGGCTGTCCAACACGAACGCCGAGAGCATCCGCAAGGCGCACGCTGTCCATCCGATCTCGGTGCTGCAAAGCGAGTACTCGATCTTCGCCCGCGAGTCCGAGTCACTGTTGCCCGTCATCGAAGAACTCGGCATCGGCATGGTCGCCTACTCGCCGCTGGCGCGAGGCTTCCTGTCCGGGGCAGTACAGCCGCGCAGCGCCTATGCCGCCGACGACTTCCGCCAGCGCATCGGGTGGTGGGAACCAGAGAACTACGACGAAAACGTCGAGATCGTCGGCCAGCTGACCCAGTTCGCCAGCAGGAAGGGCGCGAGCCTGTCCCAGTTGGCAATCGCGTGGCTCCTGGCCCAACGCGACTACATCGTGCCGATCCCCGGCTCACGCAACGCCGGTCGGGTTGCGGAGAACATCGCCGCCGTCGACATCACTCTCACTGTCGCGGATCTGGCGGCCATCGCCGCGATCGCGCCTGCTGGCGGCGTTGGTAGCCGAGCCTGAGACATCGGCCAGCGGCCCCTCGCCCACAAAGTCGCGGTGTCAGCGCTGGCTGTTGAGCGGGCGTTGCGTGCGGCCGTCGTCGGTCGGGCCGAGGCCGCCCTGGCAGGTCGGGCAATAGAACATCGTCCGCTCCTGCGGCGCTGTGCCGATCATCGCCACGCGCACGGTGCCGCCGCAGCGCAGGCATGGCCGGCCGCTGCGGGCGTGGACCCGGGTGTCCTCGGTGGTGGACGTGCGCTCGGTGACGATGCGCAGCGGTTGGTCCATCGAGCGGGTCATCAGCCGATGCGCTGCGGCGAGCGTGCCGTGCACCTGCTCGTCGGTGGTCTGGGCGACCGGTTGCCAGGGCGGGACCTGCTGCTCGAACAGTGCCTCCGCGGCGAACATCGTGCCGATGCCGGCCAGGTTGCGTTGATCCAGCAGCGCCGCACCGATCGTCTCCGCCGGCTGCCTCCGCAAACGTCGAACGGCCTCGTCGGCGTCCCACTCGGGCGAGAGGATGTCGGGGCCGAGGTGGCCGACGACGCGGTCCTCTTCACGCGTCGCGAACAACTCCAGCAGCCCCAACCGGTAGCCGATCGCAGCCCAGGTGTCGGTGGCCAAGAGCGCACGTATGTCGCTGCGTGCCGCCACCTTTGGTGTCACCGCCGACGTCGGGCGGACCCGCCACGACCCCTCCATGCGCAGATGCGAGTGCAGGGTCAGACCGCTGTCGAGCCGGTGCAGCAGGTGCTTGCCTCGGCTGACCACCTCGGTCGTGGTCATCCCGTGCAGGCTCCGGTCGCCCAGGCTCGGCCACCGCAGCTCGGCGCCCACGAGTGGCCGGCCCGCAAGCGCTTGGTCCAGTCGTTGCGCCGTCTTGCGGACAACGTCACCTTCAGGCATCGGTGACTCCAGGGGCTATCAACGGCGTAGCCGCAGTCCGCGCGGTGTGGTGTGAAAACCGTTGTCGGACAATGCTGTTGCCACCGGATGGACGCTTCCGAGGATCGACGATCCGTCGATGCTTTCGATCGTCAGGCCGCGCAGCCTGCCTCCGGTGACACTGGCAGCGAGTGCGCCGGCCGCCGCCTTGAAGGCCGTCTCGTCGTCACCGAACGACAGCAGCGTCTTGCCACCGCGCTCGACATACAGCACGAGGTGCCCTTCGACGAGCACGACCATCGAGCCCGCTTTGCGCCCAGGTCGATGTCCACTGCCCGTGCCTTTCGCACCCGCCTCGTCGTCCTGCACCCGCGTCGGCCAGGGCAGCGCCGCGCCGAACGGATTCGCCGGGTCTGCTGCAGCCAGCACGATCGCACTTGTGGTCTCGGGCGGTGGTGTGTCCCACGGATTGCGTTGTGCGGTCACAGGTTTCGCGCTCGCACGAAGTCTGTCGACCGCTCCGGTCGTGCCGAACTGCGCTGCGCCCAGGCTCTCCACGAAGTAACCCCGGCGCACGCGGCCGGCTTCTTCGGCGGCGGCGAGCACGCGGTAGACACCAGCGAAACCACCCGACACACCCTCGGCCTGCACCGCGCCACGCGTCACGACACCGTGCCGGTCGAGCAGCACCTCGGCGGTGGCCAGTGCCCGCGCGGTCACGTCGGTGTCAGCGGGCGGCAGCAGCGCCCACCGGCCCGCAGCAGTCGCGGGGCCGGTGCGCGACGGCAGCGATGCCCGCGACGGCCGGCCGAGGCCGCCCAGCCCGGCACCGGGTCGCCCATAGCGGGACTGCCGAGGCCCGGTGCTGCGTGCCTTGTGCGCGGTGCGGCCGCCCGCGAGCAGCGCCCGCAACGGAGCCAACGTGTCACCACTCACTCGGCCGGACCACACGAGATCCCAGAGAGCAGAGGTCATTTCGGCGTCACCGACGGTGGTGTCGGAGCCGCTGGCGCGCAACTGCGCGACGGTGGCGTCCAGCAGGGTCCGGAAGAAGAACGCACCCCCGCCGTCCAGCGCCGCGAGCAGCGCCCGATGCACCTCGGTCAGTTCGAAGGTCTCGTCCGGCGGCGCGAGGGTCAGACCGGCACTGCTCGCGACATGCAGCGAGACCCATCCGTCGTCTCCCGGCAGCGCCGCGTGCCCCTGCCAGCTCACCTCACCCGCCGCCGTGAGTTCGTCGAGCATCCCCGGGCTGTATGACGCAAGGCGTCCTGGCAGCACCAATGTCTCCAACGAGCTGGCGGGGACCCGCGCGCCGGACAACTGCTCGATGACGCGCAGCAGTCCGTCGATGCCGCGCAACGAGCCACCGACGTTCTGCCATGCAGGCAGGAATCTGGCCAGATCGGTGACGGGGACCGGCTCGACCTCGGCGCGCAACGCTGCGAGGGAACGTCGCTTGATGGTGCGCAACACCTCTGCGTCGCAGAAATCAGCGCCGTGCTGGCCGCCGCCGAGCTCGGTCGGCAGCAACTCGCCCTCGACGATGCGACCTGAGCCGACCAACCGGCGCAGCGCGTCGTGCACCACGGCGCGGCCCAGACCGAGGGCGGTGGCGCAGGCGACATCGGTGAACGGCCCGTGGGTGCGGGCGTATCTCGCGACCAGGTCGCCGAGGGGATCGGTGACCGGCTCGGTGAAGGTCGCAGCGACGCCGGGCGGGATCGCGACGCCGAGTGCGTCGCGCAGTCGCGAGGAGTCTTCGACGGCGGCATACCTGACCTCGCCGGACCAGCGCACCTCGATCAGGCGCCGGGCGTCGGTCAGCGCGACAAGCCAGGCGGGCACCTCGTCGCGGACGTCCTCGCGGGTGCGTGCAGCGACCTGCTCGGGGGTGAGCGCTCCCAGCACGCGGACCAGGTCGGCGACGTCTTCGGCATCGCGGGCCTGGCGCTCGGGGGTGAGGCGTTGCAGTTGTGCCTCGGTGTCCGAAACCACTTGAGCGTCAAGCAGATCGCGCAGTGCAGCGCCCTCGCCGGTGCCGAGCAGATCGGCCAACAGTGACGGATCGAGGGCCAGCGCGGCGGCGCGACGCTCGGCGAGGGGGGAGTCACCGTCATACAGGAACTGGGCGACGTAGCCGAACAGCAGACTCGCTGCGAACGGCGACGGAGTCCTGGTCTCGACCTCGACGACACGGATCGATCGGGCGGCGATGTCGCGCATCAGCGTGGTCAGGCTCGGCACGTCGAAGACATCCTGCACACACTCGCGCACGGCCTCAAGCACGATCGGGAACGACGGATAGCGGGAGGCCACTTCGAGCAGCTGGGCAGAGCGCTGGCGCTGCTGCCACAGGGCCTGCCGACGCCCCGGATTACGCCTGGGCAACAGCAGCGCCCGTGCCGCACACTCACGGAATCGCGCTGCAAACAAAGCGGATCCGCCGATCTCAGCGGTCACCAGATCGGCGACCTCGTCGGCGTCGACGGTGATCAGCTCGGTCACCTGCTGCGAGATCGAGCGCTCGTCGGTGGTGCCGTCGAAGTCGAGCAGGCGCAGCACGATGCCGTCGTTGCCGTGCATCGCCTGCACCTCGACGCCGAAGCGCTCGCGCATGCGAGCCGAGATCGCCAACGCCCACGGCGCGTGCACCTGGGCGCCGAACGGCGAATGCACCACGATGCGCCAGTCGCCGAGCTCGTCGCGGAAGCGTTCGATCAGGATCAACCGGTCGTGCGGCAGCTGGCCGGTCGCCTCGCGTTGCTCGCGCAGGTAGGCCAGCAGATTGTCGGTCGCCCAGTCGTCGAGCCCGGACGCGCGCACCCGGTCGCGGGCGGCATCGGCATCCAGCGCTGCGACCTCGCGCACGAATCTGCCTACGGCGCGGCCTAATTCGGCGGGTCGGCCGAGGGTGTCGCCCTTCCAGAACGGCAGCTTGCCGGGCTCACCAGGAGCCGGAGTGACCAGCACCTGATCGCGGGTGATGTCCTCGATACGCCAGCTGGAGGTGCCGAGGGTGAAAACGTCACCGACGCGCGACTCGTAGACCATCTCCTCGTCCAGCTCGCCGACGCGGCGCCCAGGACCATCGCCGCCGGCGAGGAAGACGCCATACAGCCCGCGGTCGGGGATCGTCCCGCCGCTGGTGACGGCGAGGCGTTGCGAACCGCGCCGACCCGTGAGGGTGCCGGTGACGCGGTCCCACACGATACGCGGCCGCAGCTCGGCGAACTCGTCGGAGGGATAGCGTCCGGACAGCATGTCCAGCACCGACTCGGTGATGCTGCGCGGCAGGCTCGCGAAAGGCGCCGAGCGGCGCACCAACTGCTCGAGATCCTCGACCTTCCAGTCGTCCATCGAGCACATCGCCACGACGTGCTGAGCCAGCACATCGACCGGATTCGATGGAACCGCAAGGGATTCGATACCACCGGCGCGCATCTGCTCGACGACGACGGCGGTCTGCACCAGGTCGCCGCGATACTTGGGGAAGAGCACGCCCTTGGACACCGCACCGACCTGATGGCCCGCGCGCCCGACGCGCTGCAGACCGCTCGCCACGCTCGGTGGCGACTCGATCTGGATCACCAGGTCGACCGCGCCCATGTCGATGCCCAGCTCGAGCGAGCTCGTGGCGACCACCGCTGGCAGGGCGCCGGTCTTGAGGGCGGTCTCGATCTCGGCGCGTTGTTCTTTGCTCACCGAGCCGTGGTGCGCCCGCGCCAGGACCGCAGGGGCACCGCGTGTCGTGCCGGCCTGTGCCATGACCTGAGCGGCTGTATGCCGGTGCGTGTCGTGCGCCGCGCCGTCGCGCGTGCTGCCGCCGTCGCCGGTGTCGGCCCCGGTCACATCGCTCTCGTCGGTCTCGGCCTGCCGGTCCTGCCAGATCTCGTTGAGGCGCGTCGTGAGGCGCTCGGCCAGTCGGCGCGAGTTGGCGAACACGATCGTGGACGTGTGCGAGGCAATCAGGTCGACCACGCGTTCTTCGACATGCGGCCAGATGGAGGTGCGCTCGACCGGTCCGGCCGCGGGGCCGGTCAGGTCGTCGGTTTGCTGGCCGAGGTCGGCCATGTCGGGGACCGGCACGACGACGTCGAGCTCCCAGGACTTGTGCGCGGGCGGTTGCACGACCGTGACCGGTCGGCCGCCGGCGACAAAGCGGGCGACCTCGTCGACCGGCCGCACGGTCGCGGACAGACCGATGCGCTGGGCGGGCGTGGGCAGGAGCGCGTCGAGACGGTCGAGGGACACCGCGAGGTGGGCGCCACGCTTGGTGCCCGCGACCGCGTGGACCTCGTCGATGATGACGGTCTGCACCCCGACCAGTGATTCGCGGGCAGCCGAGGTGAGCATGAGGAATAACGACTCGGGGGTCGTGATCAGCACGTCGGACGGCCGGCGCGCGAATGTGCGCCGCTCGGCCGCTGATGTGTCGCCTGAGCGCACCGAGACGGTGACATCTGGGCCCGGAGCCCCGAGCCGGGTGGCGGCGTGGCCGATGCCGATCAGCGGAGATCGCAGGTTGCGTTCGACGTCGACGGCCAGCGCCTTCATCGGCGAGATGTAGACGACGCGGCAGCGGGCGAGGGGATCGTCCGGCACCGGTTCGCGGGCCATTGCGTCGATCGCCCACAGAAAGGCGGACAACGTCTTGCCCGAGCCGGTCGGTGCGACGACCAGCGTGTGGTCGCCGGAGCTGATCGCCGACCATGCACCGGACTGGGCAGCGGTGGGCTCGCTGAAGGATCCCTCGAACCACGCGCGAGTGGCGGGGGAGAAGCGCTCGAGCACCGGATCGGCCATCAGGGGTCAGCCTGCCATCCGGCACCGACAGCGGCTATCGCTCGCAGGGGCGTGGGCGACGAGAGCTGTGCGGCATACGTGCTCGGTGAGGTCTGCCCGGTCAGACGTCGCGGCGATGCTGCGGCTGCACAGGCGCAGCGAGTCCGGCATACGTGTCGGGGCGGCGGGTCGCGAGGAACGGGAACAGATCGAGCCAGTCACCGCGCTGGGCCAGGTCGAGATCGGCCACGAGCACCGCGGCCCGGTCGCGGGGCGCCTGCACGAGCACCCGGCCGTATGGGTCGACGATGAAGCTGGATCCGTAGAACGTGATCAGGCCTTCGCTGCCGAAGCGGTTGGGCACCACGATGAACAGGCCGTTGGCGATGGCGTGCCCGGTGATCGTGGCCTGCCACAGCGGCTCGGTGTCGAAGTCGGGGTGGTCGGGCTCGGAGCCGATGGCCGTCGGATAGGCCAGCAGGTCGGCGCCGCCGAGGGCGTACGAGCGGGCGACCTCGGGGAACCACTCGTCCCAGCACGTCGGCAGGCCGAGTTTCACTGCGGGCTCGGCGAGTTCGACGATCGGGTAGGCGTTGTCCGACGGGCCGGGCCGGAAGTATTTGTCCTCGTAGTAACCGGCCGTCACCGGGATGTGCGTCTTGCGGGTGCGTCCGACCAACTCGCCGGTCGGCGACACGAGAATCGCGGTGTTGAGGCCGAGACCGTCGCCGGCGTCATTGCGCTCGTAGAGCGAGGCGTGCACGTGGACGCCGAAGTCGCGAGCGGCCGCGCGGGCGAAGGTGACCGTCGGGCCGTCATCCAGGCTCTCGGCGATGTCGCTGGCGGTACCCGTCGGTAGCGTGTCCGCGGGATATCGCGACAGGGTCAGCTCGGGCAGGAAGACGATCTGCGCACCCGCCTCAGCGGCCTGGCGGATGCCGTCTCGCAGCGACTCCTGCAACGCATCAGCGTCCGAATCCCATTGGTGCTGAACGACACCCACGCGGATGGGCGGCTGCTGCGGCTCGCGGACGCGGGCGTATGACGTGGGGACTTCCGGGGCGACGATCAACTCCATGAGCGAAGCCTGACACACCCGAGGCCGTCAGACGCGCCTACCCTTGCTGATCGTGAAGATGTCTCAGTTCTGGCAGTTGGTGGACGACGAGTTCGGCTCGGCATACGGGCGCATGCTCACCAGCAGTCACGTGTTGGAGGCGCTCGCGAACCGGACCCCCGACGACGCGCTCGAAGCGGGAATGAAGCCGCGCGAAGTGTGGTTCGCGCTGTGCGAGGACCTGCAGATTCCGCCGGAACGTCGCCTCGGCCGCGACGTGCCCGTGCGCGATACGGGAAAGGACTGAGATGAAACGTTCGGTGACATCGAACATGCAGTTGCAGGTGGCGGGGGACGCTCGCCTGGTGATCTCCGTTGCCGCGGCGCGGTGCCCCGGTCTGACCGTGGACGACCGGCTGACGATCGTCGCCGGCGGGGTCGAGTTAAGTCCGGAGGTCGTGACCGCGGAGCGTCATGCCGTCTTCCATGTCGTCGACGTCACCGCGGGTGATGTCGAGATCGATTACGCCGCAACGGTTTCCGGCTACGAGGAAACGCTCGACGAGCCGGTGCGCGAACAGTTGAGCAACCTGGTGCCGAGCCGCTACGCCGAGTCCGATCGCCTCGCCGGCATCGCGGCGGAGCGCTTCGACGGGTTGACCGGTGCCGAGTTGGTGCTGGCGGTGCGCGACTTCGTGCACGAGCGCACGGCCTATGTGCCGGGGGCGTCCAAGCCCACCGACGGCGCGCTCGACACGCTGCTGGAGGGTCAAGGTGTATGCCGCGACTTCACGCACCTGGTCATCGCATTGCTGCGCGCCCGCGACGTGCCGGCGCGACTGGTCTCGGCGTATGCGCCCGGCCTCGATCCGATGGACTTCCACGCCGTCGTTGAGGCGTATGTCGACGGCGCGTGGCAGGCGCTGGACGCGACCGGCTTGGCGCCTCGGCAGTCGTTGCTGCGGATCGCAACCGGCCGGGATGCCGCAGACACGTCGTTCCTGTCGTCCTATGGCGCAGCGGTGACGCTCACCGGCATCTCCGTCTCGGCGGTGCTGTCGGACGCCGCCCTGCCCGGCGACAACCACACCGGTCTGGTGCTGCTCGGTCGCTGACGACGAGCTGTATGACGCGCCGCTGTCAGGTCCGACAGCATCGGCGCATTGACGCGGTCGTCGAGGCGACTCTTCTGGAACAGATGCGGGTGATGTGCCTCGCGGCGGTCGGCGGCGTAACAGATGAGGGCTTCACAAGCTCTCAGTGACCCTCGGTGGGGGAGTTCGTGGCCGATGCATTGGCGGTCAGTACGGCGACAGGCTGTGCGAACTTGTGCACCGTGAGCGAAAGGTCCTCATCTGGTGCGCGAACCAGATACAGGTGAAGAACTCCAGTGGCAAGGTCTACTTCCGAGTCGACTTCACCTTCCGCGGACTGAAGGCTGATCACTGCCTGAACGGGCAGCGTGGGCAACGTGGGTAGCTCGAGAGCCATGGCTAGGAGCCGTTGCGCCAACTCAAGCCCGTTTCGAAGAAGTTCCCCTCGCCATCGTGAATCACCGACTGACCTTGGTGTGTCCAGATGAACCTTGTTTGTCCACCGTTCGGCATCCCAATCATCAAAACTGGTCGGCGGTGGTGAGATGCACTCGCGACTCGCGAGCTGGAGACGATCGTTGGCGAGGATGACGCCTGCCTCAGCTATCGCGCGAAGGTGAGCTGGAAGGTCGAATGGTTCGGCTCCTGCGACCGCCGACGCGTAGATAACTCGCATCGACTCGTTCATGACAATGTGCACGAGTGCATCCTCTCGCGAAAAGTCGGAACGTGCGCACAACACGGATGCTGCGCTTTCAACTATGTTCGGCGGGTGCCACCTTTCTTTAGGCGTCAGAAAAATGAACCTGTGAGCCCGTCGCCGTTACCGTCGGTCGTCTTTGATCCCGCTGGCGGTGTGCCGGCTGCGAAGTTGTCAATGACGGCACTCGAAAAGGGCGACTGGCGTTCGGTCGAGGATGCTCACGGCAACAGCGAGGACTGGGACACGCGAGGCAGTGTTGCGGCAGCCTTGAGACGGCTGGATCCAATCGATGATTGGGTGCTCAGTTGCCCTCGCAGCGGCTTAGCGCACGCGGTGCGTGGTTCGCAGCTGTGCCGGCTTGCGTGGGATGTTCGCGGCAACGGCAAAGCAAACACGGTCGACCGGAGTGCCTGGGGCGACTTCTTCAGTCTGTTGCGAGCCGCTGAGGAATCGTTCGGTAAGGCTGTTGACCTTGAACCGCGTGACCCGTACCCGTGGTCACAGCTGATCTGGACGGGCACCGGCCTCCAAATTCCAAAGGACGACGTCCTAGGACGCTTCGAATCGATGCGACGGCGTGACGATGGTTTCGTTCCGGGATGGCTTGCGATCACATCCGCCGTGGCGCAGAAATGGTCAGGAAGCCACACATTGATGTTCGATGTTGCGCGCGAAGGGGACCGAACGTTGCCTGACGGCAATCTCGGCCGGGTCGGGCTCGTCCGAGCACACGAAGAGTTTCGTATGTACCTAGCACACTGGGACAACGACCCAGTTGCGGCGAAAGCACATTTCCGCAAACCTGAAGTTGCAGCGGAGATCGGTGCAGCGGCTTCCGCGAGCGTGTTCTCCGCACATCACGAGCCTGGCGGATCCACTCCACTTGCGCAGAGTTGGTTTGCTTACGCTCTCGCCATGGTCGGCGACGGTGTTCGCGCTGAGCGTGTTCGCGCCGCAGGATTGTTTCTCGAGCTCGAACGTGTCGGCATTCCCGATCAGCCTTGGGCAAACAGGTACGGGCGAAAAGGTGGCGAGCAGTTCGCTCGTATCCGAAGAATCTGCTGCACGGCCGCCGGCACTACAGACGAGCCGACGACGAGTGATCCCCACCCCTGAACTCAGCAAGCAGCGTCTACGTAACCGTCGACGGTCGACGCAGCCCAGAAGTGCGGGCCTTGGGGTGGAAGTCCCGGCGTCGTAGCAGCAGCGCTTGTCGCCAGCAGCGGTGAGTGAGCGAGAGGACTCGCGGATGGTGCAGCGACCCCTAGTCTTCGGGTGTGATCTTTCGCCTTCTCGCGTCCGCGCCTAGCATGCCGCCCGCTCCCGGCCTGGGACCCGTCGTGGCAGTGTGGAAGCAAGCACGACGGAGTCTGTCGTGTATCTCGCCATTGCGCTGGTCACAACAGTGGCCTTGGGTAGCGCATTAGTGGTCACGGTTCCCTTCGGCGTTGTCAGCGTCGCGATAGCCGTTGCTGTGTTTATCTACCCAACGGCGCTCGCTATGCGACGGATGTTCTGGGCGATCGGCACCGACTGGATCTACGTGCGCCGCACGGTATATCGCCCAGGACAATGGGTCGCTTTGTCTGACATCACCAATGTGTCGGTCGTCACCATCGGACGAAACCTGCCTTACCTACGAGTAATGTCGGGGACCGAAAAATCTTTGATGCCAAGACGGGTGCCCAATGGGCAACAAAATCGCCCTTCTTCCCAGCTGTAGCAACGGCCCTCCTGCAGCTCCCACTGACCCTGGAAACCACGACGCGCACCGCACTGCAGGAATGGACCACCGGCGCCGATCCCGCGCGCTGACCCCGGCAGCTCACCGTTGAGTCCGTCGATTCGCCATCACCGAGATGATCCAACGCATCCCGGGTGAGTGATCGGTTAGCGGAGTGCCCGACCCATCAGTGAGTCCGACGCCAAGCTGTCGGCAGAGGCCCAAGAAAGGGCTGAGTTTCGGCAGCGTTGTTGTATCCAGGTTCCCAGGGAAGCCAGCCCTTCGAATCGGGCCAGATGAGCTGTAGTGCCTGGACAGGCACTCCGTAAACCTGGGCAACGGCGGTTAGCTCTTCGGCGGCGACAACGGTGATGATGCCGATTCCGGCACCATCTGTTAGCGCGTCAGTAATTTCACCGTGCTGGAATGTACGACCAGCCTTAATTGCGTCGCCGGCGAGATTCAGGAAGGCATGGGCGGGCTCGCGCGGCATCCCGACCATGACCATCTCAGGGTGATCCAGTGCGGTGAGTCCGATTGTGTACGAGAACGGCGGTCGGCCATCACCGGCGGCGACGTGTCGCACCGCCCAGCCATACCGATCGATGAGGTCAAGTAGGTCTCGGAGCAATCGGTTGGGATGATCGGGCATATCGCGAGTATGGCGCCTCAACAGCGAAGTTGGCACCAAACTGCCTCGTTTGGGCGCTGCACCGGGAATGCAGCGACGCTCGGTCTTGGTCGTTTGTAGTCTCGGCGAATGATCCGTGTGGGCTCGGTCGAAGATATCCCTATCCATCTCCGTGGCGTATCGGTCGCCGAGGACGCCATGAACGTGGTCATGGTGGCCGATGGACCGTTGGTCGCTGAACAAGGTGCAGCTTGGCATACGGCGGTCGAATCCTCGCACGCTCTTGCCAAAGCACTAGGTCCCGGTAACTTCACCGAGTTCCCAGAACATCCCGGGGACCGCGTTCTCTTTCCACTCGTTCCGAGCGTCGTGGTGGACGACAAGCAACTGCCCATCCTGAAGGAGAATGTTGCTCAGATCGCCGGGATCGATCCACCATGGCAAGCGTGGTGGCGGTTCGTGCTTCCTGACCATCCCCGCACCGACGCTCGACTCCTCATCTTCATCCCGAAGCTCGACCGCGGCATCGACAATCCGGTGTATGCCGGATCCCTGCGCGAGGTTCTCATCTCGCACTGATAAGCCGACCATCTGCTATTAAATGGACAGGAGAAGGGCGCCCCTCGAAGCTGGCTAGGAGTATTGAGCTTCTTCGTTCCACTGGAAATGAGCTCACGGTCTTCTGGCCCGACCAAGAGAATCGATGAATTGTCGCTGCTCGTCGGTGTCTGGCACGGACAGACCGCGAGCGTGCTCGATGCACGACCAGGCGGTCGCGGCCCGCGTTCCAGCCCGAACCATCACCGCCGCAGAAAACAGGGATGCTCTGCCAATGCTGTATCGGCAATGAATGGCAATGTTGGATCCCGCGGCAAGCTGAGCCCCGAGCTGATCGGCAAGATCTTGAGTTCGGTGACGGTCTGGAATGCCGCGGTCTGGAGTGCGTAGTCGTCGAAACAGGATCCCGGCGGCCTCGACAACGCGTTTCTCGTCACGAAGATCGAGTTCGATCTCCTCTTCAACGGTCAGCAGGCTGACGACTACATGGATTCCAAGGAGTTTGAGCCCATGGATTTCATCCGCGAGCCAGTCTCCGCCTCGTGGACGTGAAATGATTGACAAAGTTCCTGGCGTTGATATCGGGATCCTGAAAATCGTCGGAATCAATTAATGTCCTTCGGGTTCGTCGCAACCTTAGAGTTTAGGGCTTTGTCCGCCACGATGCGTGCAACGATTGCTTGCGAGACGGAAGCTCCCCGATTCGTGTCGTTGCCGGTTTACCTCACACGGTTCATTTCCCATGGATCGGCGAGCGCGAAGATGTTGCTCGCTGTGTCGAGCAGGCCTGAATGCACGTACGCGTCGGCGAGGGTAGTCCAGCTGTTATCGACGTCATCAAATTCATCGTCCGCGTTCACAAGCGCCTGTAGAACGAACGGACCGTCGTGACCAATCACCTTGTGCGCCCACGCCGCAAGCTCACGATCGGACATTACACCCGCAGCCCACCGGCGAAGCTGAGACTGAGCGACCCGGATGATGAGCGCATCATCGTCGAGTTGAGCGAGACCCAACTCTGCCCTGGCATCACGGACAAGATCGTCTATCACGAAGCGGTTCGTCTCGGGGGTAATGATCGCGCTTGCTACCGCCACCACGACAGGGCAATCGATTCCCAGGACGAGCAGATCCGTCGCGGCGGATACCAGGACTTGCGCACCGTGAAAGCTTAGATCGTAGACAGCAAGGAAATCTGCGAACGACATTCTGGCTCGTTCCGCCTCATTCACCTTCGGAGGTTAGCGCGATTGAATAGACCGCCGGGACCGGGCAGTTCGTGGTCGGTAGCAACTGATACGTGATGTGCCGGCCACCGCCAGTCGCCGATGCATGGCAAGAATGCTCAATGCAGCAGTAAGACACTCGGCGTGTTCAGAATTCTTCCAAGTAACGTTCCCAGATCACGGCCTTGCGGTACGGCCCGTGTCCGCCTGCATCCCGTTGCGGGGTGTCGAAGACCACTGAGTACTCCCGTTCATCGGGCTGGGCCAAGGGGTTCCGCACCAGGAGCGGAACGATTGTCGCGTCGATGGTGCCATCGAATTCGCTCGCCCACCGCCCATCCCATGACCGATCCTGAACAACCCGAACTCGTGTGCCAGGTTGCATCGCTCCCGATGGCCACCGCATCATCTCGAAGGACAGGCCGGTGATCGACTCCATAACTTCGCGGTCTCGGGCCACATCGTGGTCGTTTTCCACGTTCCCAGTCTTGCGCAGATGGCAAACGCGATCTATCCGGTCGTCGAGACGAACGTCAGGTTGGCGTCGTGCCGACGTGAACTGTCAGGGTGTGGTTGTTCCGTATGGCGGTCCCGGCCGCTTCAACGGCATCCAAGAGCGCCGTCGCCTTGTTAGCAGCACATCAGGAGCGCTTCTAAGCCTCGATTTTTCATGCGGCCGTCGCGTGTTGTCGGTTCCGACGTGATTGCCGGTCTGGTGTGGGACGCCACAAGCGTCGCTGTGACCGAGGGATCATGTCGAGCAAAACCAAGTGTCGAGCGGTGCACAGATGTGCAAGCGTTACGGCGTGAAACCAGATCCAGAAATATCAGGTTGGCTACCCGATTTCGCCGCTGCCGATGCACAGCTGGAGCGCGCCGCGGTGGCGTTGCGCGGAGTGGTGGGCAGGCGATTGACCGAGATCTGGACCGTCGTCGTTGAGGGCGGGGAGTGGTTTGGAGATCTGCCGGTTGTGCTCCGCTTTGATAGCGGTCCACAGTTGGAGATCTGCTGGGAAAAGTTCGATGACCTCTCAATCACATGGGACACCATCGACGTCGGCATCGTCCCGCAAGCGTGGGTGACATGGCCGCTCCAATGGCAACGAGCCGCCGATCCAAATCTCTGGCCGATCCTCGGCGGGAGAGTTGCGAAGATCAACGCGACGTCTTTCTTGTTCGAAACGGGGAGCCTCAGCGTTCCGAATAATAAACGAGGAAGATGGTTGACCGGCGGTGTGTGGCTGGCAACAGATCGCGGTGACCTACACGTCTTCAACGCACTGGACGAGAACGGAATGACAACCCAACGACCAGTGCGCGATACCACCCACAACTGGCGTGCCATTTAAGGATCGGCTATCAGAATGTCACGTGAGTTGGGCGCGCCTGGTCCTCGCTTCTAAGACTCGATCCTCTGGAATCGCAGGGGTCTGAGCTTGAACATGATGATGCCGACGAAGCCCTCGCTGGCTGCGGCAAATTTCTCTGGGAATCGGGCGGCTGCCTCTGCTGACATGTGTGGTTCGACGGCCTCTTGGACCCAAAGGCCCGCGGCGCTGAACGTGTTCAGTAAATCCGACATGGTGTAGGGGCGTTTCGTGAGCGTGACGTGTTCGTGCCAGTTGCGGTGCTGGTAGGAGAACTGTGTGGTCGAGAAATACTCCTCGCCGATGCTCGTGCCATTCTGCTCGGCCCGTTGAAGGGCATAACGGATCGGCTGAGTGCGGGTGAGCAGGATGAATCCATCCTCGGTGAGCATGCTTCGCGCGACCTGCAACGCTCGTACACCGTCCTTGGCGTAGCCGAAAGACTGCAAGAACAGGATGCGGTCGAATCGGCGGCCGGTCAGGCCAGGGGCGCGGGATAGATCGGACAGGTCCGCTTGAATGAACTCGATCCCCGGCCGGTCGATGAAGTTGCCGCTGATATCGACACCAACCGCCTGGGCGGCGCCTTCCTCAGCCAGTTGCGCAACCTTGGAACCGTTCCCGCACCCAGCATCAAGTACCGCAAGCCCAGCCACGTCACCCAATAGCGCGCGCTCGGCCGGCCACTCAACCAGTCGGTCGAGAGAATCCTCACGCGCCCGGGCCTGCTCGAAACCCGCCGACAACGATTGCCACGAACGATTTGCGTCGTCTCCTGCCTCGGAATTTCGCGTCGCCATGCGCCGATGCTGCCATACGAACAGCGCACTGTTTTTGGGTTGCGGCGTGTGCGGGCCGCTGAAGCTGCAGGCGCGAGTAGCCTCGGCGAGCCATCCCTGCTCGAGGAGCGACGTGTGACCGAGAGTGACTACGACTGTTTCGCGGCGGCCTACGCGAAACAGAACGAGACGGGTCTGTTCAACGCCTACTACGAGCAGCCTGCGATGCTGCGACTTGCCGGGGACGTGTCTGGGCGGCGCATCCTCGATGTGGGCTGTGGGTCAGGGCCGACGACCGCGAAGCTTCGTGAGGCCGGCGCCGAGGTTGTCGGCTTCGACCGGAGTCTCGCGATGGTCGACCTAGCCCGTGAACGCCTCGGAGAAGATGTCGATCTGCGTGTAGCCGACCTTCAGGACCCGTTGCCGTATGGCGATGCAGAATTCGATGATGTCGTCGCGTCGCTTGTATTGCATTACCTGGAGGACTGGTCTGAACCGCTCGCCGAGATCCGACGTGTGCTCAAAGTGGGCGGGCGGCTGTTGGTCTCAGTGAACCACCCGGTCATCTTCCCGGTGGTCTACCCCGACGCCGACTATTTCGCCGTGACGAAGTACACCGAGGACTACGATTTCTCCGGCCACACGGTGTGGCTGACCTTCTTCCACCGCCCACTGCACACTATGACGGACTCCTTCACGTCCGCAGGATTCCGCATCATCACCGTCAGCGAGCCGCCGCCGGCCCCCGAGACTCCCAGCGAACTTCTTCCCGATGGCCTAGCTGAAGGCAAGTCATTCCTGTGCTTCCTCTTCTTCGTGCTAGAGGCCGTTTAACTGGCGATCAGTGCCTGTGATCGTTCATGGTTGGAGCTTCCACGCAGTGGTGACGTAGGGGAGCTGAAGCACCTGGCGATCGGCAGTGCCGGGGTGCGTTGCTAGAAGGTGTCGTACACCGTTGATGATCTCGGCGCGTGTTTGGCTGTCGGCGGTGATCACGGAAGTGCGGGACACCATCAGATCGACGAGTTCCTGCGGCGTTATGTCCCGGGTCCAGGACCAGCGCTGGTTCTCCGCTCGCTGAAAAGGTGCCGTAAACGCCGGAGGATTGACTAAAGCCAATCCTTCACCGTTCTGTGCGTTCGCGACGGTCGTGAGCTGATCAACCCAATCCACTGTTTGATCGCGCACGTTCCACATCAGGGCGAGCACCCCGTCGGGGCGCAGAACGCGCGCAGCCTCAGCACAGGCCAGTTGTGGGTCGACCCAGTGCCACGCCTGCCCAAACGTCACGGCGTCGACTGAGCTGTCGGGTAGTGGAAGGTGCTCACCAGAACCGTCGAATACTTCGATATCAGGCAGCCGACGCCGGCACATCGATCGCATGGCGTCGTCAGGCTCAATCGCGATCACCTCGCGGCCAAGTTCTGCGATGACTGCGCTCAACTTTCCCGTTCCGGCGCCGACATCGGCTACACGGTGCGCGTCGCCGAGCAGCCAGTGCACCGCATCGCGCGGGTAGTCGGGACGGGCGCGGTCATACGCGTCGACCTCAGCTCCGAACGATTGCGACATCTGCTCCGCCATGGATACACGCTAGATGTTCTGAGTCGTTCGGGCAGGTGACTTCTTGAGGGCCCGATAGAGAATCGTCATACGGGACCGCTACTGCAACTACCGCGATAGCTGCGCGTCTGCTCCACACTTGAGTGCATGATGCACAACGTGACACTCGGTTGGCGGACACCGGTCGAGGACGCGGAGCTTGTCGACCTCACGATTGCACGTGGCGGAGTCGCCGAACCCGGATGGTGGGATCGAATCCGACCGCACTCTCTCGGTTGGGTCGCTGCGAGAACGTCCGACGACAAGCTTGTCGGATTCGTCAATGTCGCCTGGGATGGTTGCGATCATGCCTTCCTGATCGACACGAAGACTCACCCCAGTCATCAGCATCAGGGCCTCGGAACCACGGTTGTCAAGCTTGCGATCTCCGAAACGCGTTCTGCGGGATGCGAGTGGCTCTTCGTCGACTACGTCGCTGATCTGGCCTAGTTCTACGAAGACGCCTGTGGATTTGCGCCCACCCGGGCGGGCCTCATCCATCTGCGCTGATGCTGCGTCTCTTTTGGCGATCGCCGACAGGCACACCGGTGATGCGTGCGCGAACTGCTCACACAGGCGCGAAGGCCCCAGGGTCAGCGACAAACTTGGCGTGAAAGGCGCTGAAGATCGTCTGATCCGTGGGCACGGCACGGTTGTACTCCTCGTCTGCGCGCAACTCCAAGGCGTTCGCGAGGTGGTCATCGTCGAGAGTGGCATTCTCGATCTCGCGTCGCAGCATCGCTATGACATCTGCAGCGGCATCGAGTCCGAGCCAGCGGTAGCCCGCCTCAGCGGCATCCAGCTGAATCGGAGCCGCTCGCTCTACTGCGTCCAAGAGGCCACCGCTCATTGCGAGGTTGTGAACGCCGAACACCGATGTCAAAGCCAAATCGCCTGGGCGTTGAGATGCGCTGCCGCCAGCCAAAGTCGCTCGGTTCCAGACCTCGTCAGCAACATCCATGCATGGATCATTGCAGGCGCATCAGATCCACCGGCGCAAGATCCGACGAGCGGTGGATCTGCTACTGGGATGAAGGTCGAGCGAACGCGATTTCAGCGCCTGTCGGGGGGATCCAGATCGAGTCACCGAGAGACCATTCCGCAGCCCGTGCTGCCTGCTCAGCAGTGACTTCAATGTCGCCGTCGGCGTAGGCGGGCACCGGGTGTGTGCCATGACTGTCATGCGCAAGAACCACGGTTAGACCCTCGCGTTCCGCGTCGCGGACGGTAGCGGCGACGCACATCTCGGACATGACCCCGCAGACGGACACGGCGTTGACTTGGTGACGTGCCAACAAAGGTGAGAGGTCGGTGCCGACGAAGCCACTGTCTTCCGGTTTGCGGATCACTACTTCGCCCTTCGATGGCTCCAGTGCCAGTCGCCAACCCGGCGTGTGTGGCTCGTCGTCCGCGCCACGGGATCCATCGTTCTGCAAGAACACGACCAAGGCGCCGGCGGCTCGAGCGGATCGAAGCTGCGTCTCCACGGCCGGAAGCACAGTGGGCATCTGCGGGGAAGCGCCCTCGCCCTGAACGAATGCCACCTGCATATCGACCACGATCAGCGCAGTCACAACGGGTTGAGCCACATTCAGAGAACTACCACAGATGCGCCGCCGTGTTCTCTCGCTGTTGCAATTGGGATCCTCAGTAAGCGCAGTAATTCCGTCGCCGATGTCCTAGTGCAGAGCGCTCACCGAGATGCCCAGGCGCCGTCCTTACAACGCGACACGCCACCGGCGCGTCTTCGTACGGGTGTTCGGGTTCGTGGTCTACGCTCATGCACAGGTGCTCGTGAGACCTGCCACTTATCCACACGTGCTGGATCGACCCCGGTGGTATGTCGGTGCTGGCACCTAGCGTCTGACTCGTTCCAAAGCCCGGCTTGCACGTGGGGCGGCGGACGGTCGCAGGTAGACGCGACCCAACCCACGAGACACGCAAGGAGCCTTCCGATGGCAGCAGCACCCAAATCCGGTGGCAACGACAAACTGAAGTCGCTCGACACCGTGATGGCACAGATCGAAAAGCAGCACGGTAAGGGCGCCATCATGCGTCTTGGCGATGACGTCCGTCCGCCGATCGACGTTATTCCGACTGGTGCGATCGCACTCGACGTCGCACTCGGCATCGGCGGCCTGCCGCGCGGTCGCGTGGTCGAGGTCTACGGTCCCGAGTCCTCCGGTAAGACCACGGTCGCGCTGCACGCGGTCGCCAACGCCCAGCGGGCTGGCGGTATCGCGGCGTTCATCGACGCCGAGCACGCGCTCGACCCCGAATACGCCAAGAAGCTCGGCGTCGACACCGACTCGCTGCTGGTCAGCCAGCCCGACACCGGTGAGCAGGCACTCGAGATTGCCGACATGCTGATCCGCTCCGGCTCACTGGACATCATCGTGATCGACTCGGTCGCCGCACTCGTGCCGCGCGCTGAAATCGAGGGCGAGATGGGTGACAGTCACGTCGGTCTGCAGGCCCGGTTGATGTCGCAGGCGTTGCGCAAGATCACCGGTGCCCTCAACAACACTGGCACGACGGCGATCTTCATCAACCAGCTCCGCGAGAAGATCGGTGTCATGTTCGGCTCGCCCGAGACGACCACCGGTGGTAAGGCGCTGAAGTTCTACGCGTCGGTCCGCCTGGACGTGCGACGGATCGAGACGCTGAAGGACGGCACCGATGCGGTCGGCAACCGCACCCGCGTCAAGGTCGTCAAGAACAAGGTCTCCCCGCCGTTCAAGCAGGCCGAGTTCGACATCCTCTACGGCCAGGGCATCTCCCGCGAGGGCGGCCTGATCGACATGGGTGTGGAGCAGGGCTTCGTGCGCAAGTCCGGCGCCTGGTACACCTACGAGGGCGACCAGCTGGGTCAGGGCAAGGAGAACGCGCGTAACTTCCTGCGCGACAACCCCGACCTGGCCGATGAGCTGGAGAAGAAGATCAAGGAAAAGCTCGGCATCGGCCCGCAGGCGGACAAGCCCGCACTTGAGGCCGTCGCCGACGCCGCAGTCGACTTCTGATCAACAAGCTCGACCGTCGGTCGCTCGCGTCCGACGGTCGAGCTTGTGGTTCCCGATGGATAAGGCGGTGTCATCGCACCATCATGAATCCCTTTGACAGACAAACAGATTCGCTGCCGGATTTCATCGATCCAGCAGAAGTGGTCATCGGTCCCTGGGCAGGTTCAGGCGCTGGTGGCGACACCGACGACATCGCCATCAACGATGCCGGGAGTCGTCCGGCGCGGGCGCGGAGTAGCCGCCGCCCGGTGCAACCGGACCGCACGCCACGCCATCGTCGCGAGCCGCCACTGGACCGGACCGACAATGATGCGGACCCGCATGAGGTCGCCCGCGGCATCGTCCTGCGCCAACTCGCCGCAGCTCCGCGCAGTCGCAAACAGTTGGCCGACAAGCTCCGAGAGCGCGGCTGCGACGACGACGTCGCACAGGTGGTGCTCGATCGCATGGAAGACGTCGGCCTCATCGATGACGAGGCGTATGCCGGGACGCTCGTCCGCTCCGAGCAGATGAAGCGCGGTCTGGCACGTCGAGCGCTGGCGCAGGAGTTACGGCGCAAGGGCATCAGCGACGACATCGCACGCGAGCAGTTGGACACGATCAACGAGGACGGCGAACGCGAACGCGCCGCCGCCCTGGTTGCCAAGAAGTTGCGCTCGATGCACGGTCTCGACGCGACTGTGCAAACCCGGCGATTGGCGGGAATGCTTGCCCGTAAAGGCTATTCGTCGTCAGTGTCATGGTCGGTGATCCGTGAGGCCATCGCCGATGCGCCCGAACACCAACGCGACTAGTGCGGGGCGTGAGTCGATCGAGCCTGCGAACGGAACAGCAAAGCCTCCGGCACGAACGAGTGAATGTGTTGAGCGATCCGGGTTGCTCAGCCTGGCTATCCGGACGATGAGACCTGAACCTCTGATCGGTTGAATCCGAGCGCATGTCGGCACGGCGGTGCTTGGATGAGCGTCATGGTGTCGCTGCTGCCGCTGCTCGGCGCCTGGGTGATCGCCGTCATCGCGCCCGGCCCGGACTTCCTCGCTGTCTTGCGGACCTCCGCTGCACACGGCCGCCGAGCCGGTCTGCAGGTCGGCGCAGGCGTCGTCAGCGGCATCGCCTGCTGGGCGACGCTCGCCCTGGTGGGTCTGAGCACGCTGCTCGCGCGATACGAACACCTGTATCTCGTGATCCGTACGGTCGGCGCAGTGCTGCTCGTTGCATACGGCCTCCGCGTGTTGTGGTCGACCCGCCGCCGGGCCGGCGACGAGATTCGCGACACCGAAGCAGAATCGCGGCCGCGAGGAATGCGCACGGTGCAGCACTGGCGACTCGGCCTGTTCACCAATCTGGCCAACCCCAAGGCGTTGATCTTCTTCGGCGCCCTTTTCGCAGCGTTGCTGCCCCACGGCCTCGGCGTCGCCGGTCGCCTCGGGCTCCTCGTGGTGATGCTGACCATGGCGCTGACCTGGTTCGCCGTTGTCACCGTGTGCGCCGCTTCGCGACCAGTGGTGTCGGCATACAACCGCTTGCAGCGCACGATCGACCGAGTGGCTGGTGGTCTCTTTGCCGCCATCGGCTTGACCCTGCTGCCGCGCTGAGTCGCGCGCCCGAGGTGCGGCATACGGTGGCAGGAGACTGCCGACCGACAAGGAGCGTCATGATCGACGAACTGGTCACCCAACTCGGGCCTGCACAGGTGCTGACCGATCCGGATGTGACGAAGTCGTACCTGCACGACGAGGCCGAGTGGGCGCCATACGGCACGGCCCGGGCAGTGGTGCGCGCGAGGAATGCTGCCGACGTGCAGGCGACCGTGCGGTGGGCGATCAAGCACGACGTGCCGGTGGTCGCGCGCGGAGCGGGCACAGGACTGTCCGGTGGGGCGAACGCACTTGACGGCTGCATCGTCATCTCCCTGGCAAAGATGAACGCAATCCGCGAGATCAACCCGTTGGAACGCATCGCCGTCGTCGAACCAGGCGTCGTCAACGACGACCTGCGTGCTGCCGTCGCGACCGAGGGACTCTGGTATCCGCCCGACCCGGCCAGTTCGCCGTGGTCGACCATCGGCGGCAATGTCGGCACGAACGCCGGCGGCGTGTGCTGCGTGAAGTATGGCGTGACGCGTGACTACGTCATCGCTCTTGAGGTCGTGACCGGCACCGGTGAGATCGTGCGCCTCGGCCGCCGCACCGCCAAGGGAGTCGCCGGGCTCGACCTGGTGGGCCTGTTCGTCGGGTCGGAGGGGACGCTCGGCATCGTCACCGAGATCACCGTCAAGCTGCGGCCACTGCCGGATCGCGGCCGCACCGTCATCGGATACTTCGACTCCATGGTCGACGGCGGAGTCGCGGTCCGCGAGGTCGCCCGTCGCGGGCTGACGCCGTCGGCGCTCGAACTCGTCGACCAGACCTGCCTCAAGGCCGTCGACGATCTGACCCACATGGGCCTGTCCGCGGAAGCGAATGTCGTGCTGCTCGGTGTGGTCGACGAAGCGGGGGAGGCGGGCGCTGCGGCTGCGCGGCAACTGCAGGAGGCGTTCACCGTCGGTGGTGCGACCTATGTCGCCGAGACCGACGACCCGGAGGAAGCCGACGCGATGATGGCCGCCCGACGGCTGGCGTACCCCGCGCTGGAGCGGCTCGGTGACCTGCTGACCGAGGATGTCTGCGTACCCAAGGAGCACGTGCCGGAGATGCTGCGGCGCATCGACGTCATCGCCGCCGAGACCGACACCACCATCGCCAGCGTCGCGCATGCCGGCGACGGCAACCTGCACCCCTTGATGATCACCGAGCGTGGCGACGACGCGGCGCGCGAGCGAGCACAACGCGCCTTTCACCGCATCGTCGACGAGTGCCTCGACCTCGGCGGCACCGTCACCGGCGAGCACGGAGTCGGCCTGCTGAAAATGCCCGGCGTCGCCAAGGAACTCGGTCCCGAGGTGCTCGCCATGCAGCGCGCGGTCAAAGCGGCACTCGATCCGCACGGAATCCTCAACCCCGGCAAGGTCTTCTGAGTCACGGCCGCTCCGCGGATTCGTCCTCGAGCTGAGCGAGGTTCCGCCGATCGGACGCCAAGGTGCGAACGCTCGCCCGGGCGCAGTGACCGCTGGCCACTGCAGCACAAACCAGCTGCGCACTGCGGCTGCGCGATTCGTGGCCGGTGGCGCCCGGGCCGTACCCTGGACCGGTTATGAGCGAGGCGATCAGGACCTACGAGGTGCGCACCCACGGGTGCCAGATGAATGTCCACGACTCCGAGCGGATCGCGGGTCTGCTGGAGACCGCCGGGTATGTCGATGTCGCCGGGCTGGCGACCTCGCAACGCCCGGACAACCCGGATGTCGTCGTCTTCAACACCTGCGCGGTGCGCGAGAACGCCGCCGGCAAGCTCTACGGCCAACTCGGTCAGTTGCGCCCGGCCAAGAGCGCTCATCCGGACATGCAGATCGCCGTCGGCGGCTGCCTGGCGCAAAAGGACCAGGGCGACATCGTCTCGCGGGCGCCGTGGGTCGATGTCGTCTTCGGAACCCACAACGTCGGCTCGCTGCCGGTGCTGCTCGAACGCGCCCGCCACAACCGCGAGGCGCAGGTCGAGATCCTCGAATCGCTGGAGACCTTTCCGTCCACGCTGCCGACGCGGCGTGACTCGGCATACAGCGGCTGGGTCTCGATCTCGGTCGGCTGCAACAACACCTGCACCTTCTGCATCGTGCCGTCGCTGCGCGGCAAGGAGAAGGACCGCCGTCCGGGCGAAGTGCTCGCCGAGGTGCGCGCGCTCGTCGAGCAGGGCGTCGTCGAGGTGACCCTGCTGGGACAGAACGTCAACACCTACGGCGTCGAGTTCGGCGACCGGTTGGCGTTCGGCAAGCTGCTGCGCGCCTGCGGAGAGATCGAGGGCCTGGAGCGCGTGCGCTTCACCTCTCCGCACCCGGCCGCCTTCACCGACGACGTGATCGATGCGATGGCCGAGACGCCCAACGTCATGCCGTCGCTGCACATGCCGCTGCAATCCGGCTCGGACAAGGTGCTGCGCGACATGCGGCGCTCCTACCGGTCGGCGAAGTTCCTCGGCATCATCGACCGGGTCCGCGAACGTATGCCGGATGCGGCGATCACCACCGACATCATCGTGGGATTTCCCGGTGAGACCGAGGCCGATTTCGAGGAGACGCTGCGCGTGGTGCGCGAGGCTCGATTTTCCTCGGCCTTCACTTTCCAGTACTCCATCCGGCCCGGCACACCTGCAGCCGAGTTGCCCGACCAGTTGCCGAAAGCTGTTGTGCAGCAACGCTTCGACCGGCTCATCGCGGTGCAGGAAGAAGTCTCGTGGGCGGGTAACCGTGCCATCGAAGGCCGCACCGTCGAGGTGCTGGTCGCACCGGGTGAGGGCCGCAAGGACGCACAGACGCACCGTATGTCGGGGCGCGCTCGCGACAACCGTCTCGTGCACTTCGCGGTGCCGGAGGGTGTCGAGCGCCCGCGTCCTGGTGACCTGGTGACGGTCGACGTCACGTATGGCGCTCCGCACCACCTCGTCGCCGACTCTGGTCGCGATGGTGGCACGTGGTCGGTGCGCCGCACTGCCGGCGGTGACGCGTGGGCGGCTCTGCAGGGCGAGAATTCGGGCACGCCCGAGGGTGCCGGGCGCAAGCCCGCGGTCTCGCTCGGTATGCCGTCGGTGGGCGCGCCCGTCGCGATGCCGTCGAGTGCGGGCGCCTGCTGCCAGGACTGAATCGCTCTCAGCAGTAACGACTTTCGGCGTGGCACCACCCCGCTAGGCGTAGCACAGCGTTTCGTCGACGACTGTGGTGCGGCCGTGCCGGGCGCTAGCTCAGCAGGCTCTGCACGTCGGCCGAATCAACCTCCGCAAGTGTCGCGGGCTCAAACTGTGGGCGGTGATCCTTGTCTACGAGCTGGGCGCGGACGCCCTCGGCGAAGTCACCGCGTGCAATCACGCGGGCACCGACTGCTGCCTCGCGCTTCAAGCACTCGCTCAGCGTGCTGCGTGCGCCGCTCTGCAGCAGTGCATCGGTGACGTACACCGTTGTGGGACAGACCGATTCGATGGCAGCGAGCGTGCTGCGGCACCACTCCGAGTCGCCGCGACGCAAGGCCGTCACGATGTCGTCCACGCTCGGCATACCGAACGTCGCCTCGATCTGCGTCAGCGGCAGCGAGACGTCGTCGTCCGCGACCGGGACGCATACCGCAGCCAATGCAGAGTCAAGGTCGACGCCGGTGAGCAAGGCATCCTGCAGTTCGGGGAGCCGGTCAGCAGGGCACAGGTGGGTGGCCAGCCCGAGGGCGACGGCATCCGGTCCGCCGATGCGAGCTGAGGTCAGTCCGAGGTAGCGACCGACGTGTCGCGGCAGCCGTGGCAGGAAGTGAGACGCGCCGACATCGGGGATGAAGCCGATCGCCGTCTCCGGCATGGCGAGCACGGAGCGTTCGGTGACGATGCGGTGGGAGCCGTGCACGGAGATGCCCAGCCCGCCGCCCATCGCAACGCCGTCCATCAGCGAGATGAGCGGCTTCGGGTAGTGCGCGAGTTGAAGGTTGAGGGCGTATTCGTCCTCGAAGAAGGACGACACCCAAGGTTCGTGTGCCAGCACACCCGCGCGAATGGCACGGATGTCCGCGCCGGCACAGAACGCGCGAGGCGAGGTCGACGAGATCACCACCCGGTCGACGGAGTCGTCGTCAGCCCACGACGTCAATGACTCAGCCATAGCCGAGATCATCTGCGGCACAAGGGCGTTCATCGCCTTCGGCCGGTCGAGACTGAGGTGACCGGTGCGGCCGGTCACTGTGGCACGGACGAAGTCGTTCATTGGATTGTCGGGATCCTTCCAGGACGTGTTCGGTGACAGGTCACGGTCGCCAGCGTGAAGCTGTGGCGCCATCGGCGTCCAGTGGATCACGGAGGTGGCGGCGCGCCGGCTGCGGCATACAAGTCGGACCGCGGTGCCATCTCAGGCCGGCTTGGCGCGCACGGCCTCGACCGCAGCCGCCCGCACCGCGCGTGACTGCGTGGACAGGGCCGATCCGCGCGGCCAGATCAGGCCGATCTCGCGGGCCGCGTCCGCGCCGGTGACCTCGATGAGGACCACGCCGGGCGACACCCGCCGGACCCTTTCCGAGGGCAGCAATGCCACACCGATACCCGCCGACACGAGGCCGGAGACGGTGTCCAATTCCTGGCACTCGACGCTGATGTCAGGGCTGAATCCGGCCTGCTCGCACATCTCGTCGAGAACCTGCCGCATGCCGAATCCTGGTTCCATGGCAACGAATTCGTCGTCTGCCAGTTCGGCAAAGTCGACGCTGGACCGCCCGGCGAGCCGATGCCCGGCCGGCAGGGCAAGCAGCACCCCCTGGGTGACCAGGCGACGCCACTGCACCCGTGAGTCGGTCGGTCGCGGTGACACGATGCCGAGGTCGATCTCACTGTCAGCGACTGCTGTGGTGATGACATCAGCCGCGCCCTGCGTCAGTTCGAACCGGATGCCGGGCAAGGTCGTGCGGCTGCGCAGGATCACCTCAGGCACCAGCCAGCTGCCGAAGGAGTGCAGGAAACCGAGCCGGATCATCAGTGACTCGCCGCTGCGGAGGTCTTGGATCGCGAGTTCCCCGGCGGCCAGCTGATCGTCGGCGCGGCGGACGTGCTCGGCATACACCCGCCCGGCCTCGTTGAGCCGTAACCGCCGCCCGACCCGGTCGAACAACGTTGTGCCCAAGCGGTGTTCGAGGCCGGCCAGCCGACGGGACAGGGTCGGTTGCGGCACCTGCAGGCGTGCCGCGGCGGCCGTGACGTTCTCCTCCTCGGCCAGCACGACAAACCAGTGCACCAGATCTCGCATACGCCTATTATGTCAAAAACGCATGAAAGATCAGTTGTTAACTCATTTCCGGATGAAGTGAAGACGTCACACAATCGACGTATGGCGACGACACCGATGGCAGCACTCGACCCGGCCGGATACCGGCGAGGCGAAGCGGGCTACCGGCGCATCACGATCGCGCTCTTTGCCGCAGGCATGACCACCTTTGTGGCGATGTACTGCGCTCAAGCGGTGCTGCCCGCGTTGTCGACGTCCTTTCACGTGTCACCGGCAGGCGCCGCGCTGTCGGTGTCCGCAACCACGGGGCTGTTGGCGCTGGCGATCATCCCGGTGAGCGCGTTGTCAGAACGTTTCGGGCGCACCCGCATCATGGCCGGTTCGGCAATTGCATCGGCCATCATCGGTCTCATCGCGCCGCTGGCTCCCTCGATGTCGGTGCTGGTGGTGCTTCGGGGAATCCAGGGCGTGGCGCTGGCAGGTGTTCCCGCCACGGCGATGGCCTACCTGGCCGAGGAGGTGCATCGAGATCACTTGGGCGCGGCGATGGGGCGGTATATCGCCGGAACGACGGTCGGTGGTCTCGCCGGCCGGCTGATCGCATCGTTCACCCTCGATGTCTCCAACTGGCGGTGGGCGATGGCCGCCGCAGCACTGGTCGCGCTGGCGTTCACTGCGGTCTTCATCCGGTTGGCACCGTCATCGGTGTACTTCCGGCCGCAGCCGGTGGGTCTGCGCGACACCTCGCGCGCGGTGCTGGGACATCTGCGAAACCCCGCGCTGGTGGCGCTGTTCGCGACCGGATTCCTGCTCATGGGTGGTTTCGTCTCGGTCTACAACATGCTCGGATACCGTTTGCTGGCAGCGCCGTTCAGTCTTCCGGAGTCGATCGTCGGGCTGGTCTTCCTGATGTATTTGTCGGGCACGGTGTCGTCGTCGGTCGCTGGTCGTGTCGCCGACCGCTGGGGCCGCCAGCGTACGCTGCTCGCCGCCGAAGCAATGACCCTCGCAGGGCTCCTGCTGACCCTGCCGGGACAACTGGTGTGGGTGCTGCTCGGGATGCTGCTGTTCACCGCGGGCTTCTTCGCCGCGCATGCCATCGCCAGCGGCTGGGTCGGGCTGATCGCGGTCGAGCACCGCGCCGAGGCGAGTTCGCTCTACCTGTTCGCCTACTACGTCGGCAGTTCCGTGCTCGGCGCCGTGGTGGGTGTCGCCTACAGCGCGGCGCACTGGAACGGCACGACCGGGTATGTCGCAGCGCTTGTCGTCTGCGCGCTGGCGATCGGAGTGGCGATCCCGTCGCTGACTCGACGCGCGACCGCGGTCACGGCATGACCGTTCTGCGGCATACACTTCGAGGCATGGATCTCGTCACGCGCACCAACTGGTGGCTGCCCTGACCGGCGGCCGCTGACGAATTCTGTTATCCATCAACGCCGCCCACGGGCGGCGTTTGTCGTATGACGATGACTCCACGCGTGGGCAAGACCATGCGGAGGAATCACCATGACCACCATTCACGAGCAGGACGAGCTGCACGACGCCGGCGCTGATGCGTCATACAGCACGGCACGAGCCAGGAGCGCCCGGCTGCAGGCGATGATCGACGATCCGGCCGCGCCCGGCCGTGACCGACTGCGGGTGCTGACCGGCGATCGTCCGACCGGCCCGCTGCACATCGGCCATCTGTTCGCGACGCTGAAGTCGCGGGTTGCGTTCCAGGACAAGGGCATCGACACCTTCGTGCTCGTTGCCGACTATCAGGTGATCACCGACCGCGACGATGTCGGCGACATCGAGGACCATGTCCTGGGGCAGGTCGCGGACTACCTCGCCACCGGCATCGACCCGCAGCGCTCGACGATCTTCGCGCACTCCGCCGTGCCCGCCCTCAACCAGCTGATGCTGCCCTTCCTGTCGCTGGTGACCGAGGCCGAGCTGCACCGCAATCCGACGGTGAAGGCCGAACTCGCCGCCACCGGTGACCGCGCGCTCAGCGGACTGCTGCTGACCTATCCGGTACACCAGGCGGCCGACATCCTGTTCTGCCACGGCACCATCGTGCCCGTGGGCCGCGACCAACTGCCGCACATCGAGCAGACACGCGTCATCGCTCGCCGGTTCAACGCCAGGTATGCCGAGGTCTTCACCGAGCCCGACGCGCTGATGACCGACGCGGCAATGCTGCCGGGACTCGACGGCACCAAGATGTCGACCAGCCGCGGCAACGGAATCGCCTTGTCGATGACCGCCGACGAGACGGCCGCCCGGATCCGACGCGCACGCACCGATGCGCAACGACGCATCACCTTCGATCCGGTCGGCCGACCGGAGATCGCGAGCATGCTGACCATGATCGGCCTGTTCACCGATCGCGAGCCCGGGCAGATCGCCGACGAGATCGGTGACGGTGGCGCCGCCTCGTTGAAGCGACTGCTGACCGATGTGGTCAACGATGGTCTCGCCGCTCACCGGCGTCGTCGCGCAGCCCTCATCGCCGAGCCCGGTCACCTGCGATCCGTTCTGCAAGACGGAAACTCGCGCGCCAACGCCATCGCGGACGCCACATTGCGTGACGTCCGCGAGGCGATGGGCATGACCTACTGAGAGCGAGCGACCGGTCTGCCGATCAGTCGCCCTTGACGTTGACGATCTGCCGCAGGGTGTGCCGCACCTCGACCAGGTCGGTCGCGTCCTGCATCACCACGTCGATGTCCTTGTAGGCCTGCGGGATCTCGTCGATGAAGGCGTCGGTATCGCGGTACTCGATGCCCTGCATCGCCGTCCGGAGCTGCTCCTGGGTGAAGGTGCGCCGGGCGCGCGAGCGGGAGTACGTGCGTCCGGCACCGTGCGGGGCCGAGTTGAGCGACAGCGGGTTGCCCTTGCCGGCCACGACGTATGACGCAGTGCCCATCGAGCCCGGGATCAATCCGGCGCGACCGGTGGACGCGTCGATCGCTCCCTTGCGCGACAGCCATACCGTGCGGCCGAAGTGCTTGGCCTGCTCGGTGTAGTTGTGATGGCAGTTGATGCGCTCGCTCTCGCGGACCGGCTCGCCGACCCAGTGCCCCACGTCGTGGATCACCCGGTCCATCATCTCCTCGCGGTTGAGCAGCGCGAAGTGCTGCGCCCAGCGAAGGTCACGGATGTACGCGTCGAACTCGGCCGTGCCCTCGACGAGGTACGCAAGATCCTTGTGCGGCAACGGGATCCACCACTGATCGCACAGCTTCTGTGCGATCTTGATGTGGTGCTGGGCGATCCGGTTGCCGACACCGCGCGATCCCGAGTGCAGGAACAACCACACCTGGTCTGTCTCGTCCAGGCTCACCTCGATGAAGTGGTTGCCCGAACCCAGCGTGCCCAACTGCATCCGCCACTTGGACGCGTGCGAGTCGGGCTCGACACCCGCGTCGGAGGCGAGCATGGTCAGCTCTTCGATCCGACGCTGCGTGTGCTCCTGCCGAATCGTCCGGTTGAAACCGCCTGCGCTCAGCGGAATGGACCGCTCGATCGAGTGACGGATCACTGCCCGATCCTGCGGCAGGTCGGATGCGGTGAACTGGGTGCGCACGGCGATCATGCCGCAGCCGATGTCGACTCCGACGGCTGCCGGCATCACCGCTCCCAGCGTCGGGATGACCGAGCCCACGGTCGCCCCGAGTCCGAGGTGTGCGTCCGGCATCAGCGCGACGTGAGGATGGATGAACGGCATACTCGCTGTCGTCACCGCCTGGTCGCGCGTGGAATCCTCGATGATCGAAGCCCAGCTGAGCAGCTTCGGCGTCAGCTCTTGCATGGTGCATCTCCTTTTCGTGCAACGCGATCGGGCACCCAGCCGATGGCTGGGTGCCCGATCGAAGAACAAGATCGGGTCAGGTTTTGCGAGCCTGCAGGGTGTAGGTGGCGGCGAGACGTTGCGGTCGATCGCTCAGGCGCCATTCGCCGCGGTCGTCCGCGACCATCTGGCCGGGCAGGGCGCACCACGGCGCGCTGTCGTGCTCGACGAGCGCGGTGATGGCAAATCCGTGGTCGAGCAGAGCCGTGACGATCTCACCGAGGCCGTGATTCCACTCCACCGTGGTGTTGGCGGTGAACTGGTGGTCGGTCTCGACATAGGTGCCGCCGTCGGTGAAGACGAGCGGTTCGGATTGCTCGAAGTAGGGGTATTCGACCTGGACGGCGGTTTCGGATTCGCCCATCGACCACAGCATCGGGTGCCCTTCACGGATGAACAGCCGCCCGCCTGGACGCAGCAGAGCCGCAACCGTTGCGGCCCACCGCTCGATCGAAGGCAACCAGCAGAGCGCGCCGATGCCGGTGTAGACCAGATCGAAGGTGCGTCCGCCAAGAGCCGTCGGCGCGGCATACACCTCGGATTCGACGAAGTCGACGGTCAGCCCCGCCTCGTCGGCGATGCGGCGAGCCTGCGCGAGCGACTCTGGCGACAGGTCGAGACCGACGACGGTCGCGCCCAGTCGGGCGAGTGAGAGCGTGTCGGTGCCGATGTGGCACTGCAGGTGGACGACGTCCAGCCCGTCGATGTCACCCAGGCGCGGCACGTCGAATTCGACGACGTCGCTGAGCCGGCGCTCGCCGGACACCAAGCGGGCAACGTCATAGTCCACGCTCGCAGCGTGTGCTGCGGCGCGGTCGTCCCAGTTGGCGCGGTTCAGCGACAGGTAGTCGGTCATGCAGGCCATCGTCGTCCAGAAACCGACTGTGGCGCAACGGATTTAGCGCTGGTTGCCGTCTCAGTAGTGGACAGTCAGCCGGCCTCGGCGCGTCCGGTCAGTGCCTCGAAGGCGGCCGTGCATGCATCGCAGGAGCAGGTCGTGCTGGCATGCATGGTGCCGGGGTTGCGCGCAGTGCCGGGCGCCCACAGCGGTTCAGGACTCCACCCAGGCATCGCGAACGTCTCCTGCAGCACGGGCATTGGATCGAGCTCGACGGCGCCGGCTCGGCAGCACTGGCATCCGGTGTATCCCGCGTTGCGCGGCAGATGCCAGTCGCCATGGTGACCGCACCCACGACACAGGTGCACCAGCACGCTCACGCTCGACCGACCTCGTTCGCGTCCTCGTCCTCGGGGCGGATCGGCATCAGCAGCGACATCGCCCCGTCGATCCCGTGGATCGCCAACGGTGCGATCGGTCCGTCGAGTCGCAGCGTCGCCTGCCCTCCGGCGGCGGTCACAGCCTCGAGCAGGAACGCCCGGTTGACGTGGGTGTCGTCATCGACGAGCAGGGTCCGCGCATCTTCGGTCTTCCGCAGCTGACCGAGGTCGATGGTGGTGGCGGTGCCGGTCGGAGCGGCGCCCAGCACGGTGTCGACGTCCGGGAAGACGACGTCGAGCGTGCGGGTTTCGAGGCCGACCGGCCCGCAATCCACGCGCACCCGACCACCGCTCGCGTGAAGCGTGACACGCGAATCATCCTGTGTTTCAAGCACTTCCATCACCTCGTCAATCCACGCGAGGGGCACGACCAGATCGCGCACGTATGACGCAGCGCCCGCCTCCGGCACATTCGCGGTCAGACATGCGGTGCGATGCATGGCGAGGCGGTAACGATCCGTGGCGACAACGCGGCACTCCTGCGGGGTCAGACGCAACTGGATGGCGTGCAGCATCGAATAGGCGGGGTCGTCGCCGGCCGCGAAACGCACCGCATCCAGCGCCCGCAGCAGACCGGGTGCACTGACGACCACCTCGATCGCAGCCGCATCGTCTGCAAGCCGTGCCTTGACCGCGGCGATCTCACGTCGTGCCTGCGCAAAGCCGTCCTCGAGCCGGCCCAGATGCAGGTCGAGCAGATCGACGACGCTGCCCGTGTCGTCGCCGAGTTCCACGATCGTGCGGATGTCATCCACCGACATCTGCACCCTCCGCAGCGAAGCGATCACCACCCCGGTCCGGACCTGGTCAATGGTGTACCGGCGGTAGCCCGTTGCCGGGTCGACGACCGTCGGCACCAGCACGCGCTCACGGTCGTAGAAGCGCAACGCGCTCACGCTGAGGCCGCTGCGCCGCGCGAATTCTCCGATCGAGAGCAGGTCGTCCATGTGCCAGATCCAACACTCTCGACCAGGTGCAGGGTCAACCTCGCGCGGCTCCGGCTGATGTTCGCAAAGGCGCGAGCGGTCGCCGATGCGGCGCGGTGCGGTTCGGTCGGCGCGCGGTTTGCCACACTGGCAGGCGTGAGTGCTCCAGCCCCCATCGTCGCCGTCGTCGGTGCGACAGCAACGGGTAAGTCCGACCTGGGAGTCGCGTTGGCGCAGGCCCTCCGGGGTGAGGTGGTCAACGCCGACGCCTCGCAGTTCTACCGCGGCATGGACATCGGCACGGCCAAGCTACCGATCGCGCAGCGTGGTGGCGTGCCGCACCATCTGCTAGACGTCCTCGACGTGCGCGATGAGGCGAGTGTTGCGGCATACCAACGTGATTCGCGGTCGGTGATGCAGCAGATCGAGAGCCGTGGCCGTCGTCCGGTGCTGGTGGGAGGCTCGGGTCTTTACGGTCGCGCCGCCCTCGACGACCTGCAGATCCCACCGACGGAACCGCAGGTGCGCGCCGCGTGGGAGGCCGCGCTTGCCGCCCGTGGCGTCGCCGAGCTGTATGCCGAACTTGCGCAACGGGATCCGCAGGCCGCAGCCCAGATCCTGCCCACGAACGGTCGTCGCATCGTGCGTGCCCTCGAGGTCATCCAACTCACCGGCCGGCGCTTCAGCGCGACCATGCCGCGGCGGCAGTTCCTGCGGCCCGCGGTGATGATCGGCCTGCGGATCGACCGACCCACGTTGCACGACCGCATCGAGCGACGGGTGGCCCGCATGTGGGCCGATGGCCTCCTCGAGGAGGTGCGCGGTCTCGACACCGCCGGCATACGTGAGGGACGCACCGCAAGCCGCGCCATCGGCTATGCGCAAGCACTGGCCCAGCTCGACGGTCGGCTGAACCAAGATGAAGCACAGGCCGAAACAGCAGCATTGACAAGGAAGTTCGCCAAGCGTCAGGACTCGTGGTTCGGTGCCGATCCACGCATCAACTGGCTGCCGTATGACGATCCGCATCTGCTGCAACGGGCTCTCGACATCGTCGACAGTGGCGGTCGGACACAATGACGTGGTGACGACGCTGCGATTCGCCAAAGGCCACGGCACTCTCAACGACTTCGTGCTGCTGCCCCCCGATGACGACGCCCCCGATCTTGACGCGCGGGAGGTGACCTTCCTGTGCGACAGGCGTAGCGGAATCGGCGCGGACGGACTCATCCGCGTCGTGCCGATTGCGTTGGCGCCAGAGGAGATTCGCGATGACTCCGGCGAGGCGCAGTGGTTCATGGACTACCGCAATCACGACGGTTCGATCGCCGAGATGTGCGGCAACGGCACGCGGGTCTTCGCCAAATACCTGGTCGATCACCATCTGGTCAGCGGCAGCGAGTTCGACATCGCCACCCGTGCCGGGGTCAAGCGGGTGCTGACGGTGGGTGACGGGTTCAGCACCGACCTGGGGCCGTGGCGGCTGACGCGTCCGGCCGAGGCCGCCGAGCGGGGCATGGACAGTGTCGTGCAAGTCGTCGGCGCGCCGGTGCCCTTGCCCGCGTTGAGCCTCGACCTCGGCAACCCGCACACCGTCGTGGCGTTGCCGCAGGACGTCGACCTCGGTGGTCTGGATCTGAGCGCTGCGCCCCACATCGACCCGCATCCCGAGCACGGCTCGAATGTGGAGTTCGTGCGAGCGGTCGAGCCGGGCCAGGTGAGCATGCGTGTGCACGAGCGCGGCGCGGGCGAGACCCGCAGTTGCGGCACCGGCGCTGCAGCCGCGGCCATCGCGACCTGGTGGTGGGCGGGGCAGCCGCTGGATCAGCTCGCGTGGAATGTCGATGTGCCGGGCGGACGTCTCGGGGTGCGCATCGACGGCGATCGCGTCTGGCTGTCGGGCCCGGCGGCGCTGGTCGCCGAAGGCACTGTCACGCTGCCGCCGCGACCCTGAGGATCCGGAAGCCGCGCACACTGGTGAATCGCTCGGTGGCATGACCCTGGTCGACCAGCCACCGCTGCAGCGAGTCGGAACCGAGGTTGCGCTGCACCACGAGATACGCGCTGCCGCCCCGGGCCAGACGCGGCAGCCAGGTCGACATCAGGTCGTGCAGCACGTCCTTGCCGACGCGGATCGGCGGGTTCGACCAGATCACGTCGAACCGGACGTCGCCGGGCACGTCGTCCGGTGCAGCAACGTGAATATGGTTGCAGCCCAACGAGATGGCGTTCATGTGCGTGAGATCGCGGGCGCGCTCGTTGACGTCGACCGCCCACACAGCCGCATCGGGGGAGTGCAGCGCCAGCGACAGCGCGATCGGTCCCCAGCCGCACCCGATGTCCAGGAAGGTCCCGTCGCTGGGCGGCAACGGCGCATGCTGCAGCAGCACCGAGGTGCCCTGGTCGATACGCTCGGCGGAGAAGACGCCCGGCGCCACCTGCACCGCGCGGGTTCGACCGGCGAGCGGCACGTTGATCGTGCGGCGTTCGTCGGGACTGGCCGGTTGGGCGGAGAAGTAGTGGTCGCTCATGGCGTCGATGAGGCTACCGGCGGGACGCGGATCGTCATACGTGCGCGGTGATTGTTCAGGACAGCACCCGGCGCCGGAAGTTGCGCAGCCCCAACGTCAGGAAGCCGGCCCCGAACGCGACGATCACCGGATAGACCGCCCACAGATGCATGTGCGGGCCTGCGGTGAAGGCCGCGCGCATGCCCTCGTTGACGTAGATCAGCGGGTTGATCAGCACGAGCGTCTGCAGCCAGTGAAAGCCGCCGATCGTCACCGGTGATAGCTTTGTCCACGAGTAGTACGTGCCGCCGAGGAAGGTGATCGGCAGGATGATGAAGCCGAACATCAGACCGATGTTGCGTGGTTCGAAGGTGGTGCCGAGCAGGAGTCCGAGACCGGACATCGCCACGCAGCACAGCGGCACCAGGGTCAGGATCACCAGCCAGTGCAGATCGAGGTTGGCGCGGACGCCGGGTGCGTGCACCACCGAGGCGATGGGCAGCACGATGATCGCCGAGATCAGCCCCTGCACCGCACCCGAGAGCACCTTCGCGATCGCGACCAGCCAGATCGGGCAGGGCGCCTGGACACGGTCCTCGATCTCGCGTGTGTAGCCGAACTCCTGCGCCATCGCCAGCGCGATCGACTGGACACCCTGAAACATGATCGAGATGCCGACGACGCCGGGAACGAGCACGGTCGCGAAGCCGGATTCGGCCTTCGCGCCATGGCCTCCGCCGACGCCCTGGCCGATCTTGGGGAAGACATAGAGGAACACGAAGCACAGCAGGAACGGCTGGATGAGTGTGCGAATCACGAACTCCCACCAGTGTTTTCGCAAGACGACGACATCGCGCAGCATGAGTGCACCGAGAGCTGTCCAGCTCGAACGCGTCACCGATCGGGTGGGCCGGTCGGTGATGGCCGCGGAGGAGGTGGCGGGTGAGCTCATTCGCGCAGGTCCTTTCCGGTCAGGTCGATGAACACCGTCTCCAGGCTCGGTTCGGCGACCGACAGATCCTGTATGCCGACGCCGACTGCCTCCGCTGCCAGCACGATGCGCGGGACCAGTCGTTCGGTGTTGCGCACGTGCAACTCAAGCGCATCCTCACGCACTCGCGCCGCGGACAGCTCGGGCAACTCGTCGGTGAGCAGTTGCTGCAAGGTCTGTGGATCGGCGTCGGAACGAATCGTCACGACGGTGTCCGCGGCGACGCGCTGCTTGAGTTCGGCGGGTGTGCCCAGTGCCAGGATGCTGCCGTGATCCATGATCGCCACCCGGTCGCACAACTGGTCGGCTTCCTCCATGTAGTGCGTCGTCAGCAGGATGGTCTGGCCGGCGGCGTTGAGCTCCTGCAGCTTCTCCCACAGTGCCAGCCTGCTCTGCGGATCCAGGCCGGCGGTGGGCTCGTCCAGGAACAGCACGGCCGGTCGGTGGAAGATCGCCCGCGCGACCATGAGGCGCTGCGCCATACCGCCCGACAGGGTGAAGACCGAACGGTCCGCCCACTTGGCCAGGTGGAACTGCTCGAGCAATTCGTCGGCGGTGGCGCGTGACTGCTTTGCGGAGATGCCGAACAGCCGGCCGTGGAAGTAGAGGTTCTCGCGCACGGTCAGCTGCCGGTCGAGGGTGTTCTGCTGGGACACGATGCCGGTGATCTGCTTGACCAGCGACGGATGCCGGGCGACGTCGACACCGCCGACATAGGCATGGCCGGCGGTCGGCACGACGCGGGTGGTCAGCATCCCCGCAGTGGTCGTCTTCCCGGCTCCGTTGGGGCCGAGCAGGCCGAAGATCTCCCCGCTGCGCACGTCGAGGTCGATCCCCGCGACGGCCGGGGTGTCCGAGCCCGGATAGGTTTTGGCGAGGCCCTGCGTGTGGATCGTGTATGCCGCCCGCGCATCCTGGCCGTTGTCGTCTGTCATCAGGACGCCGAGTGTAGGGGCGCAGTCTGGCGCGCTCCTGCCAGATTTGTGGTCGCGAGATGTCGGCATGTGCCGGTTCTCTGCACCGGTGACGACCAGCAGCGACATCTCGTGAGCGGTGCGAGTCCGCATGACGCGACACGCGCGGGTGCGTGCGGGTCCGAGCGGGTACGAGCAGTGCGGTGCGGCACGAATGGTTCGACGCGCCCGCTGATCGGCATAAAGAATTCGCGTATGGCGTTCACCTTTGCGAACCTGAGGAGAACATGACCGAAACACACACCCCTGGAGGCGCGATGGCCGCCCGCCCCGATCTGCTCGATGGTCGCGCCGCCGCTCTGGCTGCCGAGGCCGACCACGACCCCCGCTACGACTCCGACGGTTTTCTGATCGAGGACTCCGGCGCCGATGGAGACCAGTTCGACCGTCAGGAGCGCGCCGCCCTGCGACGTGTCGCGGGACTGTCCACCGAACTGCAGGACGTCACCGAGGTCGAGTACCGCCAGCTGCGTCTTGAGCGGGTCGTGCTGGCCGGCGTGTGGGGCGACGGCACGGCGCTCGACGCCGAGAACTCACTGCGTGAACTGTCCGCGCTCGCCGAGACAGCCGGGTCCACCGTGCTGGCCGGGGTGCTGCAGCGGCGGCAGAAGCCGGACCCGGGCACCTGGATGGGCTCGGGCAAGGCGCAGGAGTTGCGCGACATCGTCATCGCCGAGGGCGCCGACACCGTCGTCGCCGACGCCGAACTCACACCGAGCCAGCGGCGCGGCCTGGAGGACGTCGTCAAGGTCAAGGTCATCGACCGCACCGCGCTGATCCTCGACATCTTCGCCCAGCATGCCAAGTCCAAAGAGGGCAAGGCACAGGTCGAACTCGCGCAACTGCAGTACCTGCTCCCGCGCCTACGCGGCTGGGGTGAGTCGATGTCCCGGCAGGCCGGTGGCCAGGCCGCTGGTGGCCAGGGCATGGGCTCCCGTGGCCCCGGTGAGACCAAGATCGAGCTCGACCGGCGACGCATCAACACCCGCATCAGCAAGCTCAAGCACGAGCTGACCGGGATGAAGACCATGCGCGACACCAAGCGCCACTCGCGTCGCGCGAACTCCGTGCCGTCGGTCGCGATCGCCGGCTACACCAACGCCGGCAAGTCCTCGATCCTCAACAGACTCACCGGTGCCGGCGTGCTCGTGCAGAACCAGCTGTTCGCCACCCTCGATCCGACCGTGCGACGGGCCGAGACCGCCGACGGGCGGCATTACACCCTCGCCGACACAGTGGGCTTCGTCCGCGAATTGCCACATCAACTCGTCGAGGCCTTCCGTTCGACGCTGGAGGAAGTCGCCGACTCCGACCTGCTGCTGCACGTGGTCGACGGCTCGCACCCCGACCCCGAGTCACAGATCAGCGCGGTGCGCGAAGTGCTCGCCGACGTCGGTGCACACGACGTGAAAGAGGTCATCGTCGTCAACAAGGCCGACGTCGCCGACCCCGAGGTGCTCGACCGGCTGTTGCGTGGCGAGAAGCATGCGATCGCTGTATCTGCCCGCACCGGAAGTGGATTCGCCGAACTTCTCGAGTTGATCGCGGCCGAACTTCCGCGACCGCAGATCCGCATCGAGGTGCTGCTGCCCTACGACCGCGGCGACCTGCTGAGCAGCCTGCACGAGGAAGGTGAGGTGCTCGACACCGAGCACACGGCCGAGGGCACCCATGTGCACGCCAAAGTGACGCCGACCCTGCAGGCCGAGCTTGCGGCATACGTGCTCTGACCGGGTCGGCGACTCCCACGTCCTGACGACCGCGAGCCTTCTCGACGGATTCGCAGGTGCCGGACGGCCACGGTGGGTGTGACCGTGGCAGTCTCGATTCCGTGACGACCACACCCGCACCCGCGACCTCCGCCGAGCACGACCGACTCGCGGCATCCTCCGGACCCGACGCAGCGTGGCGTCTGTGGGGGCCCTACGTGTCCGGTCGCCAGTGGGGCACCGTCCGTGAGGACTACTCGGAGGACGGAAACGCCTGGGACTACTTGCCGTTCGACCATGCGCACCGACGCGCCTATCGATGGGGCGAGGACGGTATGGCGGGGCTCTGTGACCGCTTCGGATTCCTCAACCTCGGTATCGCGCTGTGGAACGGCCACGACGACCGGCTCAAGGAGCGCTACTTCGGGCTGACCAACGCCCAGGGCAACCACGGCGAAGACGTCAAAGAGATCTGGTGGCCGACCGATGCGACGCCGACGCACTCGTTCGCGTCCTGGCTCTACCGCTACCCGCAAGCCGCCTTCCCCTATGCGGATCTGTTGGCCGGCAACGCTTCTCGTGGCAAGCTCGACCCGGAGTACGAGCTCACCGACACCGGGGTCCTCGCCGACAACAGGTTTTTCGACGTGACCGTCACCTATGCAAAGGCGAGTCCGACCGATGTGCTGATGGAGGTCACGGTCACCAACCATGGGCCTGACGCAGCACCGGTCGACGTCGTACCCCAGGCGTGGTTCCGCAACACGTGGGCCTGGGGCCGCGACGATCGCGCGCCCTCCCTGGCTCTCGACGGGCCGGTGGTCCGAGCCGAGCATGCCTGGCTCGGCACCTACGAGATCGAAGCAGATGGCGACCCGCGAATTCTCTTCTGTGACAACGAGACCGATGCTGAGTCGCTGTGGGGTTCGGCTAACGCCAGCGACTGTCCGAAGAATGGCATCGACACTGCGATCGTGCACGGCGATCCATCACGTACCCGCGACGACCACGGCACCAAGGTCGGCTTCTGGTGGCACTTCGACGCCATTGCGCCCGGCGCCAGTCAGACCGTCCGGCTGCGGATGCGCGCGGTCGCAGCAGGAAGCGAGGCCGACAGTGCGCCCTTCGAGGCGCCCGCGGTCGGCACTGCTTTCGGAGCCGGTTTCGACGAGGTGATCGCCGAACGTCGCGCCGAGGCAGATGAGTTCTACGCTGCGGTGATTCCAGCGACGACGACGGCCGAGGATGCTCATATCGCACGTCGCGCTTTCGCCGGATTGCTCTGGGGGAAGCAGCTTTTCAGGTATTCGGTGCACGAGTGGCTGGAGGGTGACCCGGCGCAGCCGACGCCTCCGGCTGCCCGCCGCGACCCCAAGACAGGTCGTAACAGCAGTTGGACCCATTTCGACCTCGCCGACGTCATCTCGATGCCCGACGAGTGGGAGTACCCGTGGTTCGCCTCGTGGGATCTCGCCTTCCACACGGTTCCCCTCGCACAGATCGACCCTGACTTCGCCAAGTCGCAGGTCGAACTCATGGTGCGCGAGTGGGCACAGCACCCGAACGGTCAGCTGCCGGCATATGAGTGGAACTTCAACGACGTCAACCCACCGGTGCACGCCTGGGCTGCGTGGCAGGTGTTCACCGTCGATGGCGGCACCGACCGCGGCTTCCTGGTGCGAGTGTTCACCAAGCTGCTCTTCAACTTCTCCTGGTGGGTCAATCGCAAGGATTCTGAAGGGACTTACCTGTTCGAGGGCGGCTTCCTCGGCATGGACAACGTTGGCCTGTTCGACCGCTCGCAGCCGCTGCCGGACGGGATGCGGTTGGAGCAGTCGGATGCCACGAGCTGGATGGCGTTCTACGCCCTGTCCATGCTGCGCATCGCGGTGGAGCTGACCCGTCACACCGACGGATGGGACTCCACCACGCGCACCTTCTTCGAGTATTTCCTGCGGCTGACCGGTGCACTGGAGAACTTCGGCAGCCGTGGCATCTCGCTGTGGAACGAGGACGACGGCTTCTTCTACGACTCGATCGTGCATACCGATGGATCCTCCGAACAGCTGCCGGTGCGCTCGCTGGTCGGCCTGCTGCCGCTGATCGCTGTCGAGTCGGTGCACCCGGCGCTGATGGTCGAGTTGCCCTCGCTGATCAAGGAGGTCGACTGGGTCGAACGGCGCGACCCCGGACTGGCCGACGTGCTGATCCACCACGAGCTGCACGACGACGCACGTATGACGCTGACACTGGTCGGGCGGAGTCGCCGGGTCCGCTTGGTGAAGCGGATGTTCGACGAGTCGGAGTTCCTGTCGCCGCACGGCATCAGATCTCTGTCGGCGCAGTACCGTGAGCAGTTCAGCATGGACATCGACGGTGGCGACTTCTCCATCCGCTACAACCCGGCCGAGTCCGACACGGGCCTGTTCGGTGGCAACTCCAATTGGCGTGGCCCGGTGTGGTTTCCGGTGAACTATCTGCTGCTCGACGCGATGTGGTCGTATGCGGCGGCCTACCCGGACGAACTGGTCGAGGATCCCTCCGGGTCGGGTGACAAACGCTCCATCGGTGCAGCGGCGGCGGATCTGTCCGAGCGCCTGGTCAGCCTGTTCCGCGTCGGCGCGAACGGTCGTCGCCCGGGCACGCCGCGCTGGTATCCGAGCGGGCCGCTGTGGGATGAGCACGTGACCTTCAGCGAATATTTCGACGGTGACACCGGTGCGGGGCTCGGTGCCACCCACCAGACCGGCTGGACCGCGCTGGTGGCACACCTCATCGTCGCTCCGGGCGGTATGCCGGGCCGCTGACACCAGGCGCCACGGCTCTGTGGATGGTCGCCCGGCGGTGACGTCGGCACGGCATACCCTGGTGCGATGCCCGCCGATCTTGATTCGCTCATGCACGCCGCAATCGGGGGAGTGGGCGGCTCCGACCGGCCCGGTCAGGCCAAGATGGCCCGCGCGGTCGATCAGGCGATCGCCAGCGGCTCGCACCTGCTCGTGCAGGCAGGCACCGGCACCGGCAAGTCACTGGCATATCTCGTGCCGGCCATCAAGCACGCGGTGGCCGCCGGGCAGCCTGCCGTCGTTGCGACGGCCACCCTCGCGCTGCAGGCCCAGATCGTCGACCGTGATCTGCCGCGCATCGCCGACGCGCTCGCGCCGGAGCTGGGCCGCCGGCCGACTTACGGCTTGGTCAAGGGACGACGAAACTACCTGTGTCTGCACAAGATCGAAGGCGGCTACCCCGAGGACGAGGAGGGCCTGTTCGAGGTGGGCGAGGTCGATCGCGCCGCGGGTCGCATCGGCGAGGAGGTCGTGCGACTGCGCGAGTGGGCGCAGGAGACCGAGACCGGTGAGCGCGACGAACTCGTCCCGGGCGTCAGTGAGCGTGCCTGGCGGCAGGTGTCGGTGTCGGCGGAGGAGTGCCTCGGCTCGAAGTGTCCGATGGTGCAGGAGTGCTTCGTCGAACGCTCGCGAGCACGCGCCAAGAACGTCGACGTCATCGTCACCAACCACAGCTTCATGGCCATCGACGCCTTCGAAGGGCGTCAGATGCTGCCCGAACACGACGTGCTCGTCGTCGACGAGGCACACGAACTCGTCGACCGGGTCACCTCGACGATCACCGACGAACTCACCGGTCCGATGGTGGCCACTGCTGCCCGACGCTGCGGTCGTATGGCGGATGCCTCGGCGATGCGAGAGGCCGGCGAACTTCTGCAGGAGTTACTCGGCGGATTTCCCGAAGGCCGACTCATGGGTGTGCCCGACTCGCTGGCATTGGCGCTCGCGCGGGTCCGCGACGCCGCGCGGTCGGTGCAGTCGGAGTTGAAGCCCGCGACGCCGGCCGACAACGACGGCGCGCGACAGGTGGCACGAGCCGCCGTCGACGAGATCTTCGACAACGCCGACCGCGTGTTGGAGGGACGTGAACTCGACGTCGTTTGGATCTCCCAGGACCCGCGGCGTGGAGCGGTGCTGCGCGTCGCACCCATGAGTGTCGCAATGTTGTTGCGCGACAAGGTTTTTGGCGATCGGACGGTCGTGATGACCTCCGCCACACTCGAGCTCGGCGGCACCTTCGACTCGGTGGCGGGCACGCTCGGCCTGCGCGGTGAGGGTGGCCCGCAGTGGACCGGTCTCGACGTCGGTTCGCCGTTCGACTACCCGCGACAGGCCATTGCGTATGTCGCCTCCCAGTTGCCCGCTCCCGGTCGTGACGGGCTCTCGCCGGCGGCGCTGGACGAGATCGAGGTGCTGGTCCGCGCTGCCGGCGGCCGCACTCTCGGGTTGTTCTCCTCGACGCGCGCCGCCAAGGCGGCAGCGGAGGAGATGCGCACCCGCCTCGGCGACGACATCCCAGTGCTGTGCCAGGGCGACGACCAGATCACCACGCTGGTGCGGCAATTCGCGGCTGACGGGCGCACCTGCCTGTTCGGCACCATGACGCTGTGGCAGGGCGTCGATGTGCCTGGATCAGCCTGCCAGTTGGTGATCATCGACCGCATCCCGTTCCCGCGCCCCGACGACCCGCTGGCGTCTGCGCGCTCGCAAGAGATCGCCCGCCGTGGCGGCAACGGCTTCATGGCCGTTTCGGCGACACACGCCGCCCTGCGACTGGCGCAGGGTGCGGGCCGGTTGATCCGTCGCGGCGACGATCGCGGCGTCGTCGCCTTCCTGGACACCCGGATGGTCACCGCCCGGTATGCCGGATTCCTGCAGAAGTCGCTGCCACCGTTCTGGCCGACCAGCGACCGCGCTCTGGTGCTGAAGGCGCTCAAGCGCCTCGACGAGGTCGCCGCGCCCGTGCTGCCGGTTCACGAACCGGCGCGACTGCATCAGTCGGTGAAGCCCAAAACTGCTGCAAGGCAACGGAATACATCTGCGACAGCGGAGTCGGCACTCGGCTCGGCCGCCGCTGCGGACCGCTTGGAGCAGTCCGCCGCCTACGACGCTCTGGGTGACACGCTGCTGATGACCGACGGCGCCGGTCCTGTGGCGGAGGAGCCAGCGGCGATCACGCCCGAAGCACCCGACCCCGAGACCGCCCGGGTCAGTGAGCCGCAGGTCGCTGCACCTGTGGACGAATCCGAGGTGCCGCAGGCGCCTGCGGCATACGTGCCCGCCGACGGGTGGAGCGCAGAGGACGACGAGGAGCTGCGCGACGGCGCCGACCTCGGGCTCGGGCTCGCCGAACTCGCCGACCATCTCGATCGGCCGGTGGACGCGGTCGCGGCCCGCGCGGAGGCCCTCGGTCTCGACATCGCCTGATCAGGGCGGCGCTCAGCGCAGTACGACGGTGCTGCTGCCGTTGATGAACACGCGGTGCTCGGCGTGCCAGGTGATCGCCCGGGCAAGCACCTGCGTCTCGACGTCGCGGCCCGCCACGACCATCGCTTCGGCGCGATAGCCGTGGTCGATGCGTGCGGTGTCCTGCTCGATGATCGGGCCTTCGTCCAGATCCGGCGTGACGTAGTGCGCGGTCGCGCCGATGAGCTTCACGCCACGCGCGTGCGCCTGGTGATAGGGCCGGGCGCCCTTGAAACTGGGCAGGAACGAGTGGTGGATGTTGATGGCGCGCCCGGCGAGCGCCCGGCACAGATCGTCCGACAGCACCTGCATGTAGCGCGCGAGCACGACGAGTTCGACGTCATACTCGTCGACGAGTTCGAGCAGCCTGGCTTCGGCGCTGGCCTTGGTCTCGACCGTGACCGGGATGTGGTGGAACGGCACGTCGTGCGCGGCGGCCATCGCGGCGAAGGTCAGGTGGTTCGAGCCGACGCCGACGATGTCGATTGGCAGTGAGCCGGCCTGTTGACGGTAGAGCAGGTCGCTGAGGCAGTGGCCGAGACCGGACACCATGACCAGTGCGCGCATCGGCTGAGCAGCCGGCCACAGACCCCACGTCATACCGAACCGCTCGGCGACCGGCTCGAGGCATTCGCTGAGCGCGTCCTGGTCGGCGGGTCCGTGCACGCGGGCGCGAATGAAGAACCGCCCGGTGAGCGGGTCGCCGAACTGCTGGCATTCGTCGATGTTCATGTCGCGGTCGACCAGCACGCTGCTGAGGGCGTGCACGATGCCCGGGCGGTCCTCGCACTGCGCGGTGATGACGTATGACGGGTCGCTCAACAGCGGTCCTTCGGTTGGTGGCTGCGGTGTCGGTGCCGAATGGCAGAGTGTGAGTATGACGGACCTGCCGCCTCTGGTGCTCATCGCCGGACCCGAACAACTGCTGGCGGAGCGGGCGGCAGCCAGCACGATCGACATGTTGCTCGCGGGCGATCCCGGTGCCGAGGTGGTGCGGATCGACGCAGCGACCTACGAGTCGGGGGAGCTGCAACTGCACGCCAGCCCCAGCCTGTTCGGCGGCACCAAAGTGCTGCTCGTGCGTGACCTGGACGAAGCCCGCGAGGATCTCGTCAGTGACGTCGTGACGGTTGTGTCCGGTGGTCTCGACGGCGGCACGCTCATCGTGCAGCACAAGGGTGGTGTTCGCGGCAAGAAGGCGCTCGATGCGCTGAAGAAGGCGGGCGCGCGCGTCATCGATGCTCCCGCGCTCAAGTCCGACCGCGACAAATCCGCCTTCGTCACCAACGAGTTCCGGCGGCAGGGGCGATCGGTGGCGCCCGATGCCGTGCGCGCGTTGCTCGAGGCGGTCGGCAAGGATCTGCGCGAGCTCGCCTCGGCCTGCCAGCAACTCATCGACGACACCACAGGCACTGTCACCGCCGAGTATGTCGAGCGTTATCACGGTGGCAAGGTCGACGCGACCGGCTTCCGCGTCGCCGACGCCGCGGTGGGTGGCAATGCTCCTGAGGCTTTGCGACTGCTCCGCCACGCGCTCGCGTCAGGGGTGGACCCGGTGCCGATCGTGGCGGTGCTGGCCAGTCAGTTGCGGCAGGTCGCGCGGGTGGCGACGGCGGGTCGCGGTTCGTCGGCGGCACTGGCCAAGGAGCTCGGGATGGCACCCTGGCAGGTCGACCGCGCGCGGCGCGATGCGCAGGGCTGGGACGGCGACCGGCTCGGCCGCGCCATACAGGCCGTCGCTGCTGCCGACTTCGACGTCAAGGGTGGCGGCCGCGACCCGGTGTATGCAGTGGAGCGCGCCATCCTGACGATCGCAGGGGAGCGCCAGGGCTGACCGCCGAAGTCCGGCGTCATCGGATCCCTGCCGGGCACGCCTCGATTTGGGCGGGATGGCGCGCTTTTGGTAGCTTTGTGCCTTGCGTGCGCGCTCTGGTCGTGCGCGCACGACAGCACCAATCAGCGCGGCAGCATCGCCCGGGTGTCCCCACGCCCCATCCGTTGCCGCGTCTGTCACCCTCAATGACAGAGTTCTTCACCATTTCTCGACCAAGGAAGTTCTTACGTGGCAAACATCAAGTCGCAGATGAAGCGGATCAAGACCAACCAGATCCGCACTGAGCGCAACAAGGCTTACAAGTCGGAGCTGCGGACCTGGATCCGCAAGACCCGCGAGGCTGTGGAGTCCGGCGACAAGGCCAAGGCGTCCGAGGTGCTGGCGACGGCATCCAAGAAGCTCGACAAGGCCGTCTCCAAGGGCGTCATCCACAAGAACCAGGCAGCCAACAAGAAGTCGGCACTGGCGAAGTCGGTCAACTCGATCGACGCCTGAGCCTGGCGCTCACCACGCACGCAAGGTCCGGTTCCCCGGCTGGGGGCCGGACCTTCGTCATACCCCAGGGGCCGTGCGATAGCCTGGCATCGTGCGGCGGTTGCTTCTTCTTAGCTGGCCGCGTTGACGCCAAGCGGACTTCGACGCGGCTGACCCTTCCATGCGTGGAGGGGTTTCTTCATGTAGCGGGTCCGACGCTTCGCCAGCCACCAGTGACGACGAAAGTTTTGCGATGAACGATCAGCAGCCAGCCCACCGTTACACCCCCGCCCTGGCCAACCAGATCGAGCGCCGATGGCAGGACCGTTGGGAGGAGGAGGGCACCTTCAACGCGCCCAACCCCAGCGGCCCCTGGGCCGATCCTCAGGCGATCGGTGACAAGCCGAAATTCATGGTTCAGGACATGTTTCCCTACCCCTCCGGCGTCGGGCTGCACGTCGGACACCCGCTGGGCTTCATCGGCACCGACGTCATCGCCCGTCACCAGCGCGCCATGGGCCGCAATGTGCTCTACACGATGGGGTTCGACGCCTTCGGGCTGCCGGCCGAGCAGTATGCCGTCCGCACCGGTCAGCACCCGCGCAAGACGACCGACGACAACATCGCCAACTACATCCGGCAGCTGCGCCAGTTGGGCCTGTCCCATGACACCCGCCGCGCCATACAAACCATCGACCCCGGCTTCTACAAGTGGACGCAGTGGATCTTCACCCGGATCTACAACGCCTGGTATGACGAGCGCGTCGGCAAGGCACGCCCGATCGAGGAACTGGTGTCCGCCTTCGAGGCCGGAGCACTCCCGACCGCCGACGGCCGCGAGTGGGCGCAGTTGTCCGCGGTGGAGCAGCGTGCCGAGGTCGACGGTCGCCGGCTGGCCTACAAGTCGTCCGCAGCGGTCAACTGGGCCCCGGGCCTGGGCACCGTCGTCGCGAACGAGGAGGTCACCGGCGAAGGCCTCACTGAGGTCGGCGACTTCCCTGTCTTCCGGCGCAACCTGCCGCAGTGGATGATGCGGATCACCGCGTATGCCGATCGGCTGATCGACGACCTGGACCTGCTGGACTGGCCCGAGTCGATCAAGGCGATGCAGCGCAACTGGATCGGCCGCTCGCACGGCGCCGCGATCGAGTTCACCGCCGGCGACGCGACGATCGAGGTCTTCACAACACGACCGGACACGATTTTCGGTGCGACCTTCATGGTGCTGGCGCCGGAGCACCCACTGGTCGACGAACTCGTCCCGGTGGCATGGCCTGCGCAGACCCGGCAGGCGTGGACCGAAGGAGCAGCGACGCCGAAGGAGGCGGTTGCGGCATACCGGTTGAGCACCTCGCGCAAGTCGGATCTGGATCGTCAGGCTGACGAAGACAAAGCCAAGACCGGTGTCTTCACCGGCGCCTTCGCGACGAATCCGGTTTCGGGAGAACAGGTTCCGGTCTTCATCGCCGACTACGTGCTGATGGGTTACGGCACCGGCGCGATCATGGCGGTGCCGGCGCAGGACGCACGTGACTGGGCCTTCGCGAAAAAGTACGACCTGCCGATCGTGCGCACCGTGCAGCCGAGCGAGGGTCACCCCGACGACGAGCCGTTCCTGGGCGAGGGCCCGGCCATCAACTCCGAGTCCGAATCGATCTCGTTGAACGGCAAGGGAATCGCCGAGGCGAAGGCCGCAGTGATCGCGCACCTGGAGTCGGTCGGCGCCGGTCACGGCACCATCACCTACAAGCTGCGTGACTGGTTGTTCAGCCGCCAGCGGTACTGGGGAGAGCCGTTCCCGATCGTCTACGACAAGGATGGCGTCGCGCACGCGCTGCCGGAGTCGATGCTGCCGGTGCAACTGCCCGAGGTGGCCGACTACTCACCCAAGACCTACGAGCCGGACGACGCCGAGTCGATGCCCGAGTCGCCGTTGTCCCGCGCGACCGACTGGGTCGAGGTCGAACTCGACCTGGGTGACGGCGTGCAGACCTACACGCGCGAGACCAACGTGATGCCGCAGTGGGCTGGATCCTGTTGGTACGAAATGCGTTACACCGATCCGGACAACGCCGACCGATTCGTCGACCGCGGCTGCGAGGAGTACTGGATGGGCCCGGGCCGTGGGTCCGGTGCCGGTGTCGCGGGTGACCCTGGCGGTGTCGATCTGTATGTCGGCGGTGTCGAGCACGCTGTCCTGCACCTGCTTTACTCGCGCTTCTGGCACAAAGTGCTCTTCGACCTGGGCGAGGTCAGCTCGCGGGAGCCCTTCCGTCGGCTGTTCAACCAGGGCTATGTGCAGGCGTACACGTATCGCGATCACCGCCTTGCGCCGGTGCCGGCCGCCGAGGTGGAGGAGCACGGCGAAGGTGACGCCACGACGTACACCTGGAATGGGCAGGCCGTCACCCGCGAGTACGGCAAGATGGGCAAGTCGCTCAAGAACGTCGTGACCCCGGACGAGATGTGCGAGCAGTATGGCGCTGACACCTTCCGCCTCTACGAGATGTCGATGGGACCGCTGGACCAGTCGCGCCCGTGGGAGACCCGCGCAGTCGTCGGTTCGCAGCGCTTCCTGCAGCGGCTGTGGCGCGTCGTCGTGGACGAGGAGTCCGGCGAGCTGTGCGTGTCCGACCATGCTCCCTCGGATCAGCTGAATCGGTTGCTGCACAAGACGATTGACGGTGTAGCACGCGACTACGAGGCGTTGCAGTTCAACACCGCGATCGCCAAACTGATCGAGCTGAACAACGCCGTCACCAAGGCCGGCGCCGCGCCACGCTCCGTCGTCGAGCCGCTGATCCTGATGACCGCACCTGTTGCGCCGCACATCGCCGAGGAGCTGTGGCATCGCCTCGGGCACGAACAGACGCTCAGCTACGAGCCGTTCCCGGTGGCCGACCCGGCGCTGCTGGTCGACGACACCGTCACCTGCGTGGTGCAGGTGCAGGGCAAGGTGCGTGACCGCCTCGAGGTCCCTGCCGACATCAGCGAAGCCGACCTCGAGTCGTTGGCCCGCGAGAGCGCCAAGGTCCAGGCAGCGTTGGACGGCAAGCAGATTCGCAAGGTGATCGTGCGCGCGCCCAAGCTGGTCAACATCGTGGCGGGATGACGTTGCGATGACCGTGGCGGTGGTGACGGACTCGACGGCATACCTGCCGGTCGATCTCGCCGCTCGCCACGGCATCCACGTCATACCGCTGCAGGTCGCCGTCGGTGGTGTCTCCCACGAGGAGGGGCGCGATGTCACCTCCGAGCAGATCGCGACCGCGCTGCGGGAGTTCGTGCCGGTGTCGACGTCGCGGCCGGCGCCGGCGGCGTTCTCCCGAATGTACGCCGAGCTGTCTGATGCCGGCGCCGAGGCGATCGTCTCGATCCACCTGTCCGCGCAGATGTCCGCGACGCTGTCAGCGGCCGAACTTGCGTCGGCAAGTGCACCTGTGCCGGTGACCGTCGTCGACAGCGAAACCATAGGTATGGCGATGGGTTTCGCTGTTCTCGCTGCTGCCGATCTGGCGGCGGCCGGAGGAGATGCGGGGGCCGTCGCGGAGGCGGCGCGCCGGCATGCGCAAGCATCGACCACCGTGTTCTACGTCGACACACTCGAGCACCTGAGACGGGGAGGACGCATCGGACGCGCATCGGCCATGGTGGGCTCGGCCCTCGCGATCAAGCCACTGCTCACCGTGCGCGACGGCCACATCGAGCCGTTGGAGCGGGTCAGAACGGCCAGCAAGGCGTTGGCGCGGCTCGAGGCGCATGCGCAGGCCGCGGCCACTGAGCTGGGGCGGCGTGATGACGTCGACGGCGTGGATGTTGCTGTGCACCAACTGGATTCGCGCGATCGTGCGGAAGTGCTGGCGGAGCGGCTGGCGCGAGAGATTCCGGAGGTCGGGCGCGTGCTCATGGTCGAGGTGGGCGCTGTCGTGGGTGCGCACGTCGGGCCGGGCACCCTCGCCGTGGTCGTGGCGCCACGTCCGAGCGCGCACAGGAGCAGCATCAGCGACGACCTCAGCTGAGCCGGCGGTACATCGCGGGAGGTGTGCGGCATGGTGGGGCCGTGCGTCCACAGCGAAGGTGTGCCGTGGCTGTTGTCCACAAGGTGGGGAGTCTGTGGGCGACGGTTTGGGCTGTGGCGCCTAGCTTTTCGGCATGCCACGTTCACGTTCTGATGCGCCGGTGCCGGACCGCCTTGCGGCGGTGCTGGAGGAACTCGAGGCTGTCCGACGTGCGCCTGGCTGGGTGCCCACTTCGCAGACGCTGCTGGATCAGCCACGCTCGACTCTGAGTGAGTTGCCTCGAAGGATCGCTGAGTTCGGCGGGCGTGGCGCCGCAGACGAGCTCGGCGATGGCGAGACCGAAGAGCTGGACACATCGTCTCGAACGCGGCGCGACCTCGGTGGGCGAGCCGCGCGTCACCGCGCTACCGGGGACTCCGAGATCGTGCGGCCGCACGAGCCACTTGTGCGTACGCCGTCGTCTCTGCGTGATCCGCTGCTCGCGCCGAGTCGGCTGGCGGTGATCGGGGCGGTGGTGCTCGTGCTTGTGGCAGCGGTGGTCTTCGGTGGTCGTGCGGTGCTCGCACGCGCCAGCTCGACTCCTCGTCCGCTGGCCGCAGCCAGCGCGTTGGCGAGCGCGTCGTCCAGCGGATCGCCTTCGTCCCGCTCGGGATTCGGCTCCGGCGCAGATGCGGATCAGGTGGCGTCGGGATCCCCGTCGTCGTCCGGACAGTCGATCGTCGTGGTGCAGGTCGTGGGTCAGGTGCGCAAGCCCGGTGTGGTCGAGATCCGTACCGGGTCGCGCGTGCGCGATGCGGTCGAGGCTGCCGGTGGCGCACTTCCGACTGCCGATCTCGCTGCAGTCAACTTGGCTCGTGTCGTCACCGACGGTGAACAGATCCAGGTGCCGAAGCCGGGTGAGTCGATCGCGCCGCCGGCCGGTGCCACCGGCTCGGGTGGTGCGGGAGGTGGATCCGCCACCGGGTCGGGAGCGGCCGGCGCAGTCGTCGACATCAACACCGCCGATGCCGCAGGTCTCGACAGCTTGCCGGGAGTGGGCCCGGTGCTGGCAGAGCGCATCATCCAGTGGCGCCAGGAGAACGGGCGATTCACCTCCGTCGACGATCTCGGGGAGGTCAGTGGCATCGGCGAGAAGATGCTCGAGCGGCTGCGCCCGTTGGTGCGGGTGGGCTGATCGTGTGGCGCCGGCAGGTGACCGACGCCGTGCTTGATCGTCTGCTTTCGAAGGATGAACCGGAGGACGATGAGCCACGCCGGCTCGATCTGCGGCTGCTGGTCGCTGCGGGAGTTGCGTGGGGCCTTGTGCTCGCCGGTTTGCGGATGCCTGCGCTGTGGGTGGCCGTGATGGCGGTCGGCTGCCTGTGCGTCACCGGCATCTGTGTCTGGGGTGAGAGACGGTCACTGGCAACGGGTTTCGACCACTTCACTGCGACACCACGACCGTTGAAGTGGACTTGGCGTACGCGCACCTACCGGCGCGACGCGATCTACCCACGGTTGGTCGCCGTCGGAGCGCTTGGGGGAGCGGTGTCCGCGCTATGTCTGTGTGCCACCGCAGGACACCTTGCTGTCCGCTCAGCCGGGCCTATCGGCGAACTCTCGCAGACGTCGGCCATCGTGCGGGTCGAGGCTGTGGTCACCTCGGATCCCCGAGCGGTGGCTGCCGGCGTGGGCGGGGCGCAGCGACTGGTGATCACAACGGTGTCGGTCCGTCAGGTGGTGGCACGAGGAGCTGTGAGCACGACGACCACTCCCGTGCTCGTGCTCGGTGATGAGCGATGGCTTGAAGTCCATTGGCACCAACGCATTTCGTTCACAGGACGGCTGAAGCCGGCGGAGGCAGGTGACGACGTGGCGGCCATATTGACCGCGCGCGGTGCGCCGACGGTCCTCGCCGGTGCCGGCCCGTTGCTCGGCGCCATCGAGGGTCTGAGGGCTGACACACGCCAGGCGACATCCTCGCTGCCTGCCGATCCACGGGGCCTCGTGCCTGCACTGGTCATCGGTGACACCTCGGCCATGCCCCAGGAGCTCAACGACGACATGCGAGCCACCGGGATGTCGCACCTGAATGCTGTCTCCGGCTCGAACGTCACGCTCGTGCTCATGTCGGTGATCTGGCTGTCCGGGTGGCTGCGAATCCGCGGGCGCTGGCGGTTGATCTTCGCCGGCGCAGCGCTGGTGCTGTTCGTGTTGCTGTGTCGCCCGCAGCCGAGCGTCATACGGGCTGCTGCGATGGGAGCAGTCGGTCTGCTGGGAGTCTCGGTTGCCAGGCGGGCGGCGGGCCCGCCGGCGCTCGCCGCCGCGGTGGTGGTCCTGCTGATCTACGACCCGTGGCTGGCTGCGTCATACGGTTTTGCCCTGTCGACGCTCGCCACGGCTGGGCTGTTGTTCTTCGCCCGGCCCTGGGCCGACTGGTTCGCCCGGTTCCTGCCCTCCCGACTTCGCCGGTTAGCAGATGCCGTCGCGATCCCGGTGGCGGCGCAGGCGTTCTGCGCTCCGGTGATCGTGCTGCTGCAGGGATCGGTCAGCCTGATCGGGCTGCCTGCGAACGTGCTCGCCGCGCCGCTGGTTGCTCCGGCGACTCTCGCCGGTGTCATCACGGTCGTGGTCGCGGGCTTCAGCACGTCTGTGGCGGCGGTGCCGGCCTGGTTGGCGGGCTTGCCCGCGTGGGGCATCGCGTGGGTGGCGCACGCAGCCGCGAGGGTGCCGATGGGCAGCCTGCCGTGGGTGCCCGGCACCGTGGGTGCGTTGCTGTTGGCAGCCTTGGTGTTGCTGCTGTTGCTGAGTGGCCCGTGGCTTGCCCGTGCTGCTCTGCGACGACCTTGGCTGGCAGGGGGACTCGCGCTCGTCATCGCAGCCGTGTGGACTCCGATGCCCAGCCTCGGCTGGCCGCCGCCTGGATGGGTGTATGTCGCCTGCGACGTGGGTCAGGGCGACGGCGGTGCACTTGCGACGTCGTCGGGTCATGCAGTGGTCGTCGACGCGGGGCCTGAGCCAGGTCCGATGGCTGCCTGCCTCGACCGGCTCGGCATACAGGTCGTCGACGCGCTGGTGCTCACCCACTTCCACGCCGACCACGTGGGCGGCATCGACGGCGTCTTCGCCGGACGCACGGTTCGCGCGGTGTATGTGACCCCCGTGGAGCCGGGCGGACAGCAATCCGGCGGGGATGAGCCCAGCGACGAGCCGCTGGTGCATCAGGTATCTGCCGCGCATCGGCTCACCCCGCAGCCGTTGAAGACAGGCGACACACTGACGTTCACCGGTCTGCAGGCCACGGTGGTCTGGCCAAGCCGCGTGCTGCACGCCGGATCAGAACAAAACAACGCCAGCATCGTGCTCGACGTGCACTCCCGCGGCCTACGGATCGTGCTGACCGGCGACATCGAGAAGGAGGCCGCCGCCGCAGCGTTGCGCGAGCTTCGCAAGGCACCCGATGGCACTCACGTCGACGTGCTGAAGGTGCCGCATCACGGTTCCGCCAACCAGGATCCCGACTTCGAACACGAGTTGCAGGCGACCATAGGAGTGATCAGTGTCGGCGCCGACAACGACTACGGGCACCCCACCGCCAAGACACTGGATCTCTTGCGCGACAGCGGCACCGCGGTCGTCCGGACCGATCGTGGCGGCGACATCGCGGTGGTCTCGCGCGACGGCCACGCCCTGATCGCGCGACCGTGAACCGACAGCAACAACCCGCACAGCCCCCGGATCTGATCCGGCGGGTCAGCTCAGCTGGCCGATGTGCTTGTTTCTGTAGGGCGGCCGCGATCGTCGTCAGCACGGTCCCGCGTCAGCGCTTTCTGCGGCGTCAGTGACACAGGCTCTTGACCTGCGCCGCCTCGCACAGCGCGTCCAGCGTCGCCGCGACGGCGGGCACCCGTTGCAGATCAGGAGTGGTCACGGCATACACGGCGCGTCGGGACGCCGGCTCGATCGGCAGGGTGACAATCCCGGGGTGGCTGGCGGACCGGCGGATGAGATCCGGGATGAGTGCCACGCCCAGCCCCTCGGCGACCAAACCCATCACCGCAACGTAATCCTCGGTCTCGAACGCGACGTCGGGCGTGAAACCGGCGCGGGACGCCAGCGACAACAGGTGTCCGCGACAGCGGGGGCATCCAGCAATCCACGGCTCGGTGGCCAGCGCGGCAAGATTGACCCGCTCGGTGGCGGCCAGCGGATGATCCGTCGGCACGGCCAGGCGCACCTCGTCGTCCAGCAGTTTGCGGGTGACGAACGCGTCCAGATCCTCTTCGCCACGCGCCAGGTCCGTGCCTTCGTAGGCGAAGGCGACGGCCACATCGCACTCACCCGACCGCAGCGCTGCCAACGACTCCGGCGGTTCGGCCTCGGTGAAGCTGACCTGAACGTCAGGGAATCGTTGCTTGACCAAGGCGAGCGCTCTGGGAACCAGCGTGGACGACGATGATGGGAAAGCCATCAGGCGAACACGCCCCGCACGCAAACCTGCGATGGCGGCGACCTCGGACTCTGCTGCCTGAAGTGCCGCCAGCACAGCGACCGCGTGACGAGCGAGCACCAGTCCCGCTTCGGTCAACCGGACGTTTCGCCCGAGGCGCTCGACCAGCACAGTGCCGGTGCGTTCCTCCAATCGCCGCACCATCTGCGAGATCGCCGGCTGGGAGTATCCCAGGGAGGCCGCTGCGGCGGTGAAACTGCCCTCATCGCTGATGGCTTTGATCACCCGAAGCCCCGCTGCATCGATCATGCAATCGAGAATAACCCGTTGTTATCGGAATCGGGAGATGTCGATGCTCGGGTGATCGACGGTCCGACGTCAGCAGGTGTGCCGCAGCCAGTGGTCCTTCCTGGCCCACCACCCCGAACCACAGATCCCGGTGTGAGAGGTTGGCGATGTGACGAACGACTGGCAACGCCTGCGCGAGTTGGTTGCTGCCGGCGGGCTCGTCGCGCTCACCGGCGCCGGCCTGTCCACCGAATCAGGCATCCCCGACTACCGCGGCGCCGATGGTGAGCGCCGGATCCAGCCGATGACCGCGCAGGAGCTTTTGGCGAGTCCCGTTGCGCGGCAACGCTACTGGGCGCGTTCGTATGTCGGGTGGCCCCGCTTTGCCGCAGCCACGCCCAATGCGGGCCATCGGGCCGTGGCGGCGCTACAGTCCGCGGCATACGTCGGGTCGATCATCACCCAGAACGTCGACGGGCTGCACCAACGAGCCGGTGCGCACGACGTGGTCGAACTGCACGGCAGCCTGGCGCAGGTGGTGTGCATGAACTGCGGGGAGCGTTACGCCCGCGCCATCGTCGACCAATGGCTCACCGAGGCCAACCCGGATTTCGATCGGTCCTTCGACGGGCCCCTACGCCCGGATGGCGACGTCGCGTTGGCGGAGACGGCGATCGCGGGGTTCCGAGTGGGTCACTGTCTGGTGTGTGGATCTGACCTGTTGAAACCGGATGTCGTGATGTTCGGCGAGTCGGTACCCAAGGACGTTGTTCAATCGTGTTTCGACGCGGTTGACGCCGCGAGCGGATTGCTGGTGCTCGGATCATCTCTTGCGGTCATGTCGGGCTACCGGTTCGTGCGACGGGCGGCCCGATCCGGTCTCCCGGTGCTCCTGATCACGCATGGCTGGACGCGGGCGCGCGAGGATGAGTTGTCGGTGCACATCGATGCGCCGTTGGGCGCCAGCCTGACCCGTCTGGTGGAGGAACTTCAGACGTCCTGACCCGTCAGGTCCTTCTCAGATACTGCGCAGGACGGCTGTCACCTTGCCCAGGACAGTCGCCTCGTCGCCGTCGATGGGCTCGAACGCGTCGTTGTGCGGGATGAGCCACACCTTTCCGTCGGTCCGGCGGAAGGTCTTGACCGTGGCCTCGCCATCGATCATCGCCGCGACGATGTCTCCGTTGGTGGCCGTCGGCTGCTGCCGCACGACGACCCAGTCGCCGTCGCAGATCGCAGCGTCGATCATGGAGTTGCCGACAACCTTGAGCAGGAACAGGTCGCCTTCGCCGACGATCTGCTTGGGCAGCGGGAAGACGTCCTCGACGACTTCGTCGGCAAGGATGGGCCCGCCCGCGGCGATACGACCGACCACCGGGATGTATGCCGCTGCCGGCTGCTGGTTGCCGAGGTCGGTCTCGTCGAAGCTGGATTCGTCGACCGTCGTGACGCTCGACCCGCCGCGGTAACCGCGGGTGTCCTTGGTCGCCTCGGGATCGATGACCTCGATGGCGCGTGGGCGATTGGGATCGCGTCGCAGGTACCCCTTGCGTTCCAGCATGGTCAATTGATGTGCCACCGAACTGGGGCTGGTGAGCCCGACTGCGTCGCCGATCTCACGCAAACTCGGCGGGTAGCCACGTCGATCGACCGAATTGCGGATCACCTGCAGCACCTTCGTCTGTCGGGTCGTCAGGCGTTCGCCTGACCGATCGGGCAGCCGGTGAACTTCAGCCATCGACGCGTCTCCTCATCCCGCCCCTGATCGATGAAATGCCTGCAATGTCGCACATTTTCCAGGTTGCACCGAGGGGCTGTCGGTGGTCGCTGGTTGAGTTCTTCACGTGAGACAAGCGTATGCGGTTCGGACACAAGTGCCAAACATTTGTACGACGCGTGTCTCCACGAATCCGAACAAGCGTGCTATAAATCGTACAGACGTGCGATCGCACGGGTGTTCGACCGACACATCGACGCACCGGCTCACGGTGAGTCGGGTGTCATCCGCAGACGTCGCGTCACCGCACGCAGATTCATGGGAGGAAGACATGAGCGCAGTCACCCAGTGGGCTTGCCCGACCACCGAGCCGGCGCGACGCCGTCATCTGCAGTCGGTCCCGACCGGTCCTGCTGCAGCCGGTCGCAGTTCCGTCGCTCGGCCGGCGACGACCGCCAGGCCGATCCGCCTCACGCGGCGCGCTCGCCTGCTGCTCGGCGTCGTCGGTGCTGCTGTGGTGTGCACGGTCGTCGGCGGCTCCTGGGCCTCGTTGGCATCGCCCGGAGTGCCGGCGCCGCAGCAGACGGTCACGGTGCAGCCGGGCCAGACGTTGTCGCAGATCGCGCACGAGGCGTATCCGAAGCTCTCGATCGACGACGCGGTGGCGCGTATGCAGATCGTCAACCAACTGAACTCCAGTCAAGTGGGCGCGGGCGAGCGCCTGATCATCACGCGCTGAATGTCGCGTGTTGGGGGAGAGCGCCATGTCGGCCTACCACGCACCATGTGACGCCGGGGCGGCAACTGCGGCCCCGGCGTCACACGCCGGGTGAGAGGTGAGGCGTGCCAGCGTCGATGTTCGACGGTGGGGCTCCTATGGCCCCCGTGCGGTCGGACATTCCGCACGGGGCTCACTGTGCGTAGCGCATGGAGGGCACGGTCTGTGCGCGTAGCGGGACACTGTCGGGAGCCGCACGGGGGTGGCGACACGCCGTTACGCAGTCGTTTCCGACGCCATGACCTGCGCTTTTGTGAGCGGCGCGCCAGGGGTCTTGCGACTTGTGTGGACTCGGCCTAATATCCCTACATCTAGTAGTTACATGGATGTAAGTCGTCCACATGTAGTCCCCAATATATCCACCGGTTACCCACAACGGCATCCACAGAGCCCGAGTGCGGTGGTTCTGTCATGCCCGCTTTCTCCCGCACCGGTGAGGCGGTCGGGCATGGGTGCGGGAGTGCTGTTGCCGTCATACAGCCCGACCGTCATAGGTCACAGGTCATCGACTCGGAGGGAGCCGCGATGCACTGCCCGTTCTGCCGCCACGACGACAGCCGCGTCGTCGACAGCCGCACCAGTGACGACGGCACATGCATCAAGCGGCGCCGCCAGTGCCCGACGTGCGGCAAACGCTTTTCCACGCTCGAAACTGCCAGCCTCACTGTCGTGAAGCGATCCGGTGCCAGCGAGCCGTTCAGTCGCGGCAAGGTGCTGGTCGGCGTCCGCAAAGCCTGCCAGGGGCGCCCGGTCAGCGAGGACGACCTGGCCCTGCTCGCCCAGCAGGTCGAGGAGTCGATCCGCATGCTAGGCGCCGCCGAGATCGACGCCCACGACGTGGGTCTGGCAGTGCTTGCACCGCTGCGCAGCCTGGACGAGGTCGCCTATCTGCGGTTCGCCAGCGTCTACCAGGCATTCGACAACCTGGAGGACTTCGAGGCCGCGATCACGCTGTTGCGCGCCGAACGCGCAGCGAGCGGTGTCGAGCCCGCCACCGCTGTCGGTGGTCCCAGCGACACTGATTGACAGACGACAGCACCCGATCTCAGCACCGCCCGACATACCTGCAGTTCCACCTTCGTCATCCGCACCACATCGCCATACATCTCTTGGAGGACACGCATGACAGACACGGCCGACACCCGTCCGAAGACTCGCCGCGCAGGTGCGGGCGTGCACGTCGAACGCATCTTCACCACCCCTGGTGTGCATCCGTATGACGAGGTCACCTGGGAGTCGCGCGATGTCGTGCAGCAGAACTGGAAGACCGGCGAGACCATCTTCGAACAGCGCGGTGTGGAGTTCCCCGAGACGTGGTCATTGAACGCCTCGACCATCGTCACGACGAAGTACTTCCGTGGCGCGCTCGGCACACCCGCTCGTGAGACCAGCCTCAAGCAGCTGATCGACCGCGTCGTGCTGACCTACGTCAAGGCCGGCAAGGACAACGGTTATTTCGCCTCCGACGACGATGCCGAGATCTTCGAGCACGAGCTGACCTGGTCACTGCTGCACCAGGTGTTCAGTTTTAACTCGCCGGTGTGGTTCAACGTGGGCACCAAGTCCCCGCAGCAGGTGTCGGCGTGCTTCATCCTCAGCGTCGAGGACTCGATGGACTCGATCCTCAACTGGTACAAGGAAGAGGGCTTCATCTTCAAGGGCGGCTCCGGCGCCGGCCTCAACCTGTCACGCATCCGCTCGTCCAAGGAGCTGCTGTCCTCCGGCGGCACCGCCAGCGGTCCGGTGTCGTTCATGCGTGGTGCCGACGCGTCTGCGGGCACCATCAAGTCCGGTGGTGCCACCCGTCGTGCGGCCAAGATGGTTGTCCTCGACGTCGACCACCCCGACATCGAGGAGTTCATCGAGACCAAGGCGCGTGAGGAAGACAAGATTCGCGCGCTGCGCGACGCCGGTTTCGACATGGATCTCGGCGGCCGAGACATCACCTCGGTGCAGTATCAGAACGCCAACAACTCCGTCCGTGTCAGTGACGAGTTCATGCGCGCGGTGGAGGAGGGCACCTCCTTCGGTCTGCGCGCCCGCGGCACCGGTGAGGTCATCGAACACGTCGACGCCCGTGGCCTCTTCGACAAGATCAACAAGGCCGCGTGGGAGTGTGCCGACCCCGGCATCCAGTACGACGACACGATCAACGCCTGGCACACCAACCCCGAAACCGGCCGCATCACCGCCTCGAATCCGTGCTCGGAGTACATGTCGCTGGACAACAGCTCCTGCAACCTGGCGTCACTGAACCTGTTGAAGTTCCTGCGCGATGACGACACCTTCGACGTCGCGGCCTTCCAGAAGGTCGTCGAGCTGGTCATCACGGCGATGGACATCTCGATCTGCTTCGCCGACTTCCCGACCGAGTCGATCGGTGTGACCACACGCGACTACCGTCAGCTGGGCATCGGTTACGCCAACCTGGGCGCGCTGCTGATGGCGACCGGCCACGGTTACGACTCCGAGGGTGGTCGTTCGCTGGCTGCGGCGATCACCTCGCTGCTGACCGGTGCGGCATACAAGCGGTCCGCCGAGCTTGCCGCGGTCGTCGGCCCGTATGCCGGCTACGCCCGCAACGCCGAGCCGCACCAGCGGGTCATGCGCAAGCACCAGGCTGCCAACGACCAGGTCCGGACGCTGGACGCGATGGATTCCGAAATCCACCGCTACGCCACCAAGGCGTGGGCCGACGTCGTCGAACTCGGCGCCAAGAACGGCTTCCGTAACGCGCAGGCGTCGGTGCTCGCACCGACCGGCACCATCGGCTTCATGATGGACTGCGACACCACCGGCATCGAGCCCGACTTCTCGCTGGTGAAGTTCAAGAAGCTTGTCGGTGGCGGTTCGATGCAGATCGTCAACCAGACGATCCCGCGGGCGTTGAAGAAGCTCGGCTACCAGGGTGAGCAGATCGAGGCCATCGTCGAGCACATCGCCGACAAGGGCCACGTCATCGATGCGCCCGGCTTGAAGCCCGAGCACTACGAGGTCTTCGACTGCGCGATGGGCCAGCGGGCGATTGCCCCCATGGGCCATGTGCGGATGATGGCCGCGACGCAGCCGTTCCTGTCGGGTGCCATCTCCAAGACGGTCAACCTGCCGGAGTCGGCGACGGTCGAGGAGATCGCCGAGGTGCACCTCGAGGGCTGGAAGCTGGGCCTGAAGGCGCTCGCGGTCTATCGCGACAACTGCAAGGTGGGTCAGCCGTTGTCCGACGGTGGGTCCACTGCCAAGGACAAAGCAGAAGCTGCCGAGAAGGTCGTGGAAAAGGTCGTCGAGTACCGCCCGGTGCGTCGTCGCCTGCCCAAGCGCCGCACCTCGCAGACCACGTCGTTCGCCGTCGGCGGCGCCGAGGGATATCTCACCGCCGGCACGTATGACGATGGTCAGCTCGGCGAGATCTTCCTGCGACTGGGCAAGCAGGGGTCGACGCTCGGCGGCATGATGGAGGCCTTCGCCCTGTCGATCTCGGTGGCCCTGCAATACGGCGTCCCGTTGGAGACCTACGTCGAGAAGTTCACGAACATGCGCTTCGAGCCGGCCGGCATGACCGACGACCCGGACGTGCGAATGGCGCAGTCGATCATGGACTACGTCTTCCGTCGTCTGGCGCTGGACCACCTGGACTTCGAGACGCGCTCGTTCATGGGCATCCACACCTCGGCCGAGCGGGCTCGTCAGCTCGAGACCGGGTCGTATGCCGAAGCCACCGACGACGCAGCAGCATCCGAGCCGGATGGCTCCGAGTTGGGCACACCCACCGACGCGGTCGTGACCGACGAGGCCACGTCGCAGGCGAGCCCAGTGGCGGCCGAAGCGTCCACTGCAGCAGGCGCCGACGTCGAATCCGGCTCCGGCGCAGCCAGCGCGCGCACGGTGTCCAGCGAGGTCCACTCGTCGGCCGAACTGCTGGAGAAGTTCCAGGGCAAGGCCGCCGACGCCCCGATGTGCATGACCTGCGGCACCAAGATGCGCCCCGCCGGTTCGTGCTACGTCTGCGAAGGATGCGGCAGCACCTCCGGTTGCAGCTGATCTCAGCGGCGACCACCGCCATCACTGTCAGCGGCTGAGCCCTCCGACAGCCGAACGGCCCCACACGACAAGTCGTGTGGGGCCGTTTGCGCTCGGTGTCGGTGACGCGAGGAGCCAGGGGTTGAGGTGGCAGTAGGTGTCGTTGCGAGGACTGGATAACAACAGCTGGTGCCAGGTCAACGAGAGGAGCGCAAGTTCGGGCGAGCGGGGGACGAGCGGAGGGGGCTGATCCGCGGGCGGTTCAGCCGGCCAGAGCAGCGGCCGCTTTGCTGGCCAGTGCGTTGAACGATGCGGTGTTGACGCCGCCCGGCGAAGACGCCATCACCACCAGCACCTCGTCACCTGAGGTCGTCCGCGCATACCAGGACCCGGTCTGCACACCCATCACTGTGCCGCCCTTGAACGACACCTGCCGCCACGACGTCGGAGTCGTTATCCCGGTCCGAGTGACGTCGAGAATCGACTGCAACGGCTCCAGACCCTTCTGTCGCACCAACCGCGCCAGCACCACCTGCGCTTTCGCGATATCCAGCGCTGACGCGAAGTACCCCAGGCCGTCCTGCCATCGCGCGGTCGTTCCGGCGCCGGTCGCATCGGGCACTGGTGAGCCCGGTGCCGTCGCCGGGGCCATCAGACTCATGCGCGTCTGTGTCGAGGCACCCGCCCATCGGGCACGTGCCTGAACCGCAGCCGCAGACGTCGACCACTCCAGCCAGATGTCCTGCCGGATCGTCGTGAACGGCACCAGCTTCGCCGCGTTGGACGAGCCGGTGCTCGCGACGGCCTTCGCCAAGGCGCTCTGACCGACAGCACGGATCAGCAGATCAGTGGCGGTGTTGTCGGAGATCTGGATCATCAGCGTCGCCGCTTGCTGCACGGTCACCGTCGAGCCGCTCGCCGCTCCGATCAGCGCTCCGCTGCCGGCTGCCTTGTCGGTGCTCTGCAGCGTGAGCCGCTGATCCCACCGTAGTGTCCCTGACTGCACTGCCTGAGCCACCGCGATGAGCACATAGAGCTTCACCATCGACGCCAGCGGCCGCGCGTCCGTCGGACCGGACTGGTGCACGATCTGCAACTGACCACTCGCCGTCATCTTCGCCGCCACCACTGCCACGTGCGGCGCCACCGACGATGCCTGCCGGTCGACCCGCGACCACGCCGCCGGCGTGGCACCGGTCGCCGGCAACACCGCCACCGGGCCGCCTGTTGCCGCCGAACTGGACGACCTCGACGCGCTGGCGGAGGGCAGCAAACTGACCGGGCTGCTCGGCGGTTCTGCGGAACTGCGGCCACCACAACCGGTCAGAACGCCACAGCTCAGCACGACGACGGCGGCCGTCATACGGCACGGGATTCGTTGCGGTGGACGCCTTTTCACCGGTAGGTCACCAGCCGGCGATCATGCTCCAGGTGGCCTTGTTCGTTGAACGAGAGCATCGTGCAGCCGCGCGGGCTGACCAGCAGCTTGCTGACGGCGGCGTTGATCACGACGCCGTTCAGCTGCGACCAGCGTGTCACGTCGCCGGCGAGCGAGCGCGCGGCCAGCACGCCGATCACCCCACCCGACGTCACGACCACGGTCGTGCCGTCGTCGTCCGCCACGCGCAGCAACGCCTGACGGCAACGGTCTGCAAACACCGAGAACGGCTCGACATCGATCAGCTCACCGGCCGTCCAAGCGTCGACGGCGCGCACGAAGGTCTGTTGATACTCCCGCGGCGTCACCGACTCGGTGACGGAAATCTTGCCGCCCCTCAGATGGCTCGCGACGACCGCGCGATGGTCGAACTCGTTCCAGTCGGAGTCGATGACTGTGTCCGGCGACCAGCCGGCCGCATCGGCCAGCGCGGCGAGGCTCGCCTGCTGGCGGCGCAGGCTTCCGCTCACGACCCGATCGGGCTGTATGCCGCGCGCCGCCAACGCCGCTCCGGTCACGCGCGCCTGCTCGTGCCCGAGCGGCGAGAGCACGTCGTAGTCGTCGGCGCCGAAGGACGCCTGACCGTGTCGCACCAGATAGATCAACCCCACAGACACGCACGGTAGCTGGTGGCGACGGCCGGATAGCGGACGCACCGACCGATCGTGGCGCTCGCGATGGGAGGATCACCGCGTGAAGGCGCTGCTCCTTGAGAACATCCATCCGCTGGCCGAGTCGATCCTGCGCGAGGCGGGTATCGAGGTCGAGACGCGCTCCGGCGCGCTCGACGAGGCCGAGTTGGTCGACGCTCTGCAGGGCGTCGACCTGGTCGGCATCCGGTCCAAGACCGAGATCACCGCAGAGGTGTTGGCCCAAGCGCCGTCCGTGCAGGCGATCGGCGCCTTCTGCATCGGCACCAACCAGATCGCGTTGTCCGACGCGGCGGCCAAGGGCATCGTCGCGTTCAACGCGCCCTTCTCGAACACCCGCAGCGTGGTCGAGTTGGTGATCGCCGAGATCATCGTCATGGCGCGTCGCCTGACCGAAAAGGACGGCGCCCTGCACCAGGGTGTCTGGGACAAGAACGCCACCGGCGCGCACGAGATCCGCGGTCGCAAGCTCGGCATCGTCGGCTACGGCAACATTGGCTCACAACTGTCGGTGGTCGCCGAGATGCTCGGCCTGCAGGTCTTCTTCTACGACACCGACGACAAGCTGGCGCTGGGCAATGCGCACCGCTGCGACTCGTTGGAGGAGTTGCTGCAGACCGCCGAGGTCATCACGCTGCACGTCGACGGCCGCTCGGGCAACGCCGGATTCTTCGGAGCCGAGCAGTTCGCGATGATGCGGCCGCGCTCGCTGTTCCTGAACCTCTCCCGCGGCTTCGTCGTCGACTATGACTCGCTGCGCGAGAACCTCGAATCAGGGCACATCGCGGGCGCATCGGTCGACGTCTTCCCGACCGAGCCGAAGCGTCGCGGTGACGCCTTCGAGTCACCCTTGCAGGGCATCCCCAACGTGATCCTCACCCCACACATCGGCGGATCGACCGAGGAAGCCCAGGAGGACATCGGCCGGTTCGTCGCCACGAAGCTGCGTGACTTCGTGCACCGCGGCACGACCACCCTCAGCGTGAACCTGCCGTCGTTGACGATGGAGGCTCGTCCCGGTGGTCGTCGGATCTCCCACCTGCACCTCAACACCCCCGGCGTGCTGGCCAAGGTCAACGGCATCCTCGCCGATCACGGCGTCAACATCGAAGGCCAGTTGCTCAACACCAAGGGCGAGGTCGGCTACGTGGTGACAGATGTGGCGGATCTGCCGCACGAGGCGCTGGCGCAGTTGAAGTCGATGCCCGAGACGATTCGGCTGCGCGTCATCGACTGAGCGCGACCGCCAACCGGTCCGCAGCGTCGGCGATCACAGCGTGCGTCGTGGCAAGCGTCAGACGCATGAATCCCGTGGCGCCACAGTCGGTTCCGTCGGTGCCGAGCACGCCGCTGCGCTCGGTCAACTCCGCAGCCGACATGTCGGTGCCGCCCAGATCGAGCCAGTGGATGTAGGTCGCCGCCGGTGGCGTGTAGCCCACGTGCGGCATCCGGGTCGCCACGGCCTGCGCGAACAGGTCGCGCCCACTTTGCAGATACGCGATCGCCTGATCCAGGTGATCGACCCCTGACGGGCTGTATGCCGCAGCTGCCGCCACGGCTCCCAGCGGAGAAGTGCCGTGCCGAGCCACCATCGGTGCTTCGTCCCACCGGCGCCGCTGTTCACGGCTGCCCAGGATCAGCTGCGCGCACGCCAACCCCGGCAGATTCCAGCCCTTCGACGCCGACACCGCAGTCACGCTGTGCGCCGCGGTGCGATCGTCCAGCGAGGCATACGGGATGTGCCGCGAGCCGTAATACACCAGGGGAGAGTGGATTTCGTCGCAGAAGACGACCGAGCCGGTCCGTTCGACGACGTCGGCGATCTGTAGCAACTCGGCACGGGTCGCGACCTGGCCGGTCGGGTTGTGCGGGTTCACCAACACGAGCAGTCCGCCGCCTGCGAGAGCCTGTCCGAGTCGCTCCGGGTCCAGCGAATACCGCCCGGACACCCGCTCCATGGGCACTGTTCGCAGTGGTCGGCCGAGCACACCCGGCAGATCCAGGAACGGCATGTACGCCGGCGTCGGCAGCACGATCGGCAATCGCGTGTCGAAGATGAACGACGCCGAAAAGCTCAGTGCCGCAAGCACATCCGGCAACAGGTGCACCTGCTCAGCCCCGACCTGCCAACCGAACCGCGACCTCTGGAAATCGGCGCACGCTGCCTCGGCCACTTCCGACGTGGCTGGTGGCAGATACCCGGTCAGCCCGCGATCCAGTGCATCGTCGAGTGCTGCACGGATGACGGGAGCCATCGGCAGGTCGGACTCCGCCACGAAGGCACCCAACTGGTCCGGACCTGGCACGGTCCATTTCAGCGAGCCGCGTTCGCGGAGTCGGTCGGTGGTCAGATCCTGCAGAGCTGCAACGAAATCCACCCTCGACAGGTTACCGGCGCGGGGTGAACGAGAGCCGGAAACCTTCCGGCATCAGGGTCAGCCGCTCCGAGATCGTCAGCTCGTAGTCCGGATCAGCCTCGAAGTCGTACCGATGACACAGCCGCGCCAACACCAGCACCGCCTCGTGCAGGGCGAATTGCCTTCCGATGCAAGCACGTTCGCCGGTGCCGAAGGGCAGATAGGTGTGTGCCGGTCGCGCCTTGATGGCAGCCGGCAGGAACCGGTCGGGATCGAACTCGAGCGCGTCGTCACCCCACACCTTCGGGTCGCGATGCACCTCCGAGGCCATCACGATACACCAGTCGGACGGTGTCATGCGGTACTTCCCGCCGATGACCGTCTCCTGCCGAGGGCCGCGAGCGAACCCCGGAGCGGTCGGCCACAGTCGCAGAGATTCGTCCAGCACTCTGCGCAGGTAGCGGAACTTGGCGACCTGCTCGAAGCTGGGCTCGGCATCCGGATCGTCGCCGAGTATGGCGTCGGTCTCGGCCGCAGCAGCAGCCCGCACAGCCGGCTGCGTCGCGAGATAGTACATCGCGAATGACAAGGCGCCAGAAGTGGTTTCGTGGCCAGCCACCAGGAAGGTCAGGATCTGGTAGCGGATGTTCAGCCGGTCCAGTTTGGCGCCACTGGCCTCGTCGGCGGAGTGCAGCATCAGGCCCAGCAGGTCCTGACCACCGGCGTCGTTGCCCGCCAATCGCTGATCGATGATGTCGTCGATCATGGAGTCGATGTACGCGCGTCCTGCGGCATACTCCTCCTTCCCGCGACGCAGCAACAGCGAGGCGAACGGCAGCGCGGCCAACGCCCCGCGTTGCTGACCGCGTTTGAGCGAGCGCACCATGGCCGCGACGAACGGATCGAGTTCTGTCTTGGTGAAGGATCCGAAGTCCTTGCTGAACGACGTGCGGCCGATGGTCTCCAGAGTCAGTTTCGTCAGTGCCGGGGAGACGTCGACCGGCTCCGTCGCCCGGTCGAGATGGTCGATGAGTTCGCCAGCCACCTGCAACATCGTGGAGTGATAGCCCTGCATCGCCGCTCTGGTGAAGGCCGGGCGCAGCAGGTCGTGCGCCAGCTGCCAGTTGGGCTCGTCCGAATACGCGGTGAACAGTCCGTCGCCGGCGACCTCCCGCAGCGCCGCGACTCCCGGCGCGAGCTTCTTCTCGAATCGCGACTCGTCGCAGAGTTCAGCCGCCAGCGCGGCGTCCCGCACGAAGACGAGCTTCTGCCCGAAAAGCTTGATCTCGAAGATCGGGCCGAGGCCCGCGGTGACGGCAACCGCCCGTTGAAGGGGGCGGCGGTCGTTGCCACGCAGCATCGTCGGAGCATCGTTGACGAACGGCCGGCGCCCCTTCGGATGGGGGAAGTCGTGATGCGGCCAGTTGGCCGGTGGGCGACGGGTCGCGGTGGGCATCAGATCTCCACATCACATCGGGGTCGGACGGACCTCACTGTAGTCCAGATCACAACAGCTGTAGTAAATCTTCACGACACCTGTAGTAACCGCCGTTTCCGTCAGTCGGGCAGATCCACGTACGGAATCTCGTACTGCCCGACGACCTGGATGCGGTGGTCGACATCCCCGGGCCATTCGACGGCGACCTGCCGCTGCCGCAGTGCCCTGGCGACGCGCTCGCCGATCTCGAGCGACCCGCTGCCGTCCTCGTTGAAGACCCCGAAGCCGATGAACAGCCGGTCCTCGAAGATCATCCGCTCCACGTCCGCGACCGTGCTGAAGCAGTAGCCGTCGACCCGGCCGCCCTCATTCAGCGTGATCTCAGCCGCCCGCACGACACCGTCGAGCGAGTCGTGCACCCCGATGCCCTCGCCGAATCCGAACACGATGCCGTCGGCGGCCAGTTCCTCCAGTGCGGTGATCAGGCCGTACGCCATCGGTGAGGCGTCGGGGACTGCCTCGTTGTGGTGTTCGATCAGCTTCGCGACCACGCCCGCCGCAAGATCCGGGCGCATCCCGGCATCCTGCAGCGCGGTGTCCTGGGAGATCTCCCATCGCAGCAGGTCGATGAGCTGCTGCCGACTGTCGGTGCCGATGCAGACCCGCGTCATGACCCGACCCACCGCGGTGCCTGGATCGGGTTTGAAGGCACCGATGAAGTTGCGTCTCCTGCCGCCGCCGCTCACCGTCACGCACCCCATCGTGTCAAAGCCACCCGATGGGGTGATCGGCGTCCGGCTGCCTCCGAGTGGTGCCGTAACCTTTTGCGCAAATCCCCGACCCCTCGGAGCTGTTGCACTGTGGCCTTGTCCGACATAACCCGCGATGACGTCCTAGCCGCGGTCAGCGAGTGGAAGGCCCAAGGGCGCGACTCGTTCCTGTCGTCCTACGGCTTCCAGGCCGACCCCGAACACGTGCTCCTGCACGAGGGTGAGCTGTATGACGCCGCAGCCCTCGCGGCGGCCGCCCACGGCTTCGCCCGGCCCGAGTTCGGAGCTCTGACGCCGGTCTCACTCCCGTCGCCAGACGAGGTGACCGCGCATCTGGCGGATCTGGGTTTCGACACCAAACGTGCGCACCGGGTCCAGCCGCCCAGCCCCAGCCGCCAGCGCGATCTGCGCCGGTGGCGGTCGACATACGAGCTCATCAAGGTCGCCGCCAACAATGACCCGGCGACCCAGGGCATCTGGGCCCAGGTCGACTCGCTGCGCGCCGATCGCGTCGCCGAGGCGCGTGAGTTGCTGGGCGACCTGGCGCTCGGGCGCGACCTGCAGGCATTTGTCGAGGCCTTCGCCGTGTGGTCCCGGCGCCCCGGCCCGTTCGCGGCGCAGGCTGTGTCGCTGCCGACCTGGCTGGGTCAGTTGCGCGGCAACGCCGGAGGCTATGAGCGTGACGCCGCCGACCTGCTGGTCGAGACGACCCGCACCCCCAACAACGACGACGAGGCTGCCGGCCGCATCCGGGCGCTCGAGGAGTTCGTCGGCCGTGATCTCGACGCTTCCCGCGTGGTGACGCTGCTGTCGCTTTTCTGGTCGACCGACGAGCGTGGCGACTGGCCGACCCTGTGGCCCGCCGGATCCGATCCGTTCCAGCAGCTCGGCTGGATGGGCCGTCACCTGGGCCATGCCGAGCGCTATCTGGCGTTCGCGGAGCTGTGCCGCAGCTTCGAGCCGGACGACCCGCGCACCGCCGAACGAACAGTGGGCTATCTCGGCAGCAAGGGCAGCTTCGTGGGGCTCGGCACTGCGCTGCCGGACGTCTGCGAGGAGGCCGCCGAACTCATCGAGGGCTACCGTCCCGCCTCCGGTTACACCGACGCCGAGGCCGAGGCGCTGGCAGCCGCGCTGGCGCTGCAGTTGCGCGGTGTCGCGACCTTGACCGTCCGCTCGCTGCACGCACCGCTGCAGCACGCTACCGGCCTGCGGCTGCACGAGACCAACCTGCAGACCCGCGTAGGCCAGTCCAAGGATGCGCCATACCGGGTGGACGCCCATGCCACGTGGACCCTGCCCGGCGGCATCGGTGCCCCCGGATTCCGGCTGTGGGTGACCCGCACGGGTGTCGCCGTCGGCCTGCACTCCGGCTGGGACGGTCCGGGGTCGGGGGAGCGGCACGAGCAGATCGGCCGTGCCGTCGAGCAGACCCTGCCCGAGGATTTGCGCTTCTTCCACCTGCGTGCGCTCGAAAGCGCCGACCGCGTCGAGCCGGTCGGTCGCGAGTTCCCCGGCGGCGAGGTGTATGTCGGTCGGTGGTGGCCGCATCCGCAGGCGCTGGGACGGGCGGATTTCGCCGCCGACGTCATCGAGACCGTCCGCGCGCTGTCGCCGCTGGTTGAGGTGATGGCCGGCAAGGAGCCCACCCCGACCGGCCCGGTCGACGTCGAATTGCTCTCGCAACTCGAGCGATTCGTGGCCGAGCGGCCGTACCCCAACGACCGCGACCGCTGGCATCTGGAGCAGCGCCGTGCGCTCGCCCAGAGTTTGGAACCCGCGGGCCTCGACGCCTTCGACCTGGCCGCCTTCCGGCGCGTCCTCGGTGGCCGGTCCTACGGACACCCCGGCACACACTCGGTGCTGCAGGCGAGCCTGGCCAGCATGGATGCCGCAGGCCTCGACGCCTTCGCGCGCTCGCTGAAGCAGTTGTTGTGGGGCGAGGGCGACGACGTCGCCCGCATCGAGCACATCCTCGGTGACGGCTCCCCGGCTGCAGGCCTTGGTGAGGCGGTCGTCATGAAGCTCATGGCCATCGCGCACCCCGGGCGGTATCTGCCGCTCTACTCCCTCGGCGGTGCCGACGGCAAGGTCGCAGTCGCGCGCGCCATCGGCGTCGAGCTGCCCCCGATCGACAACCCCAACCGCGCGCGCTTGCACGTGGTCGCCAACGACCGGCTGCGCGCTCGCCTGGAGCCGCTGCTGCCCGCGGACCCGTGGGGACAGGTGCAGTTCGCCCTGTGGCTGCTGCGCAAGGGTGAGTCGGTCGCCGACCCGGAGCGCGACCTCATCGCCGAGGCAGCCGGCGAACTACTCGTCGACGAAGACTTCCTGCGCGAGGTGCACGGTCTGCTGGAGGACAAGAAGCAGGTCATCTTCTACGGCCCGCCCGGCACCGGCAAGACCTATCTGGCGCAGCGCCTCGCGGCCGCCTTGCAGCCGGACTCCAGCAAACGCCAGGTCGTGCAGTTCCACCCCTCGACCTCGTACGAGGACTTCTTCGAGGGCTTCCGCCCGCGGCTGGATGCCGACGGGCAGATGGTCTACGAGCTGCGGCGCGGGCCGCTTGCCATGCTGGCCGAGGCCGCCGAGGCCGACCCGACCACCCCGCACATCATGCTGATCGACGAGATCAACCGGGCGAACCTGCCGCGTGTCTTCGGTGAACTGCTGTATCTGCTCGAGTACCGCTCGCAGTCGGTGATGACGTCATACCGCCCGGACGAGGGCTTCGAACTCCCGCCGAATCTGTACTTCATCGGCACCATGAACACCGCCGACCGCTCGATCGCCCTGGTCGACGCCGCCCTGCGCCGCCGGTTCCACTTCGTGCCGTTCATGCCGCACGAAGGTCCGATGGAGGGCTTGCTGCGACGCTGGCTGATCACCCACGAGGGCCCCGTCTGGGTCGCCGGCGTGGTCGACTTGGTCAACGACGAGTTGCGGCGTGCGCTGCGCGGTCCGCATCTGCAGATCGGGCACAGCCACTTCATGGTCGAAGGGCTGGATGACGCTGCGCTGCAACGCATCTGGACCTACAGCATCTACCCGTTCATCGAGGATCAGTTCTACGGCCGCGAGGACGTGCTGCGCACCTTCACCTGGCACAGCGTCGTCGAGCGGCACGGTCCTCGGGCTCGCGCGGCGGCCGGTGAGCTGCCGCCGCCGGCATCGAACTGAGACCGGGCCGCTTCGTGGAGTTGCGCCTGGTCGAACACAGCGACAGCGCACCGGTGCGCTTGGACCGGGCTGCCCGGGAGGCACTGCTGGCGACCGCCGGCGGCAAGATCGCCATCCAGGCGACAGCCGACCCCGAGCGGGTCACGTTGCGGACCGGTGCCTGGGTCGGCGCGGTCACCGTTCCGGGACTGACCATCCGGGTGCAGCCGCGTGCGCCGATGGAGAACCTCTTCACGATGTTCTCCGCCGGTCTCGCTGGCGACGACTGGTCCAGTGCCTCGGTCGGTTGGGCAGCGGACACCGAAGTCGTCGACGGCGTTGCCGCCTTCCTGTTGCGCTCGATCGACGCAGCAACACGGCGTGGGCTGCTGCATGGCTACGTGACGATCGAGGAGGATCTCAGCGTGCTGCGCGGCCGGCTGCTGGTCGAGCAGCTCGCGACCAGGCCGTGGTCGGCGGCCTCCCCGCCGTGCCGGTACGACGAGTTCACTGCGGACATCGCCGCAAACCAGCTGTTGCTGTGTGCAGTGCGGCAGGTCCTCACCTGGCCGGACCTGCCGCCGCTCGTGCGCCGCGACGGCCTGCGGCTGGTGCAGCGATTCGAGGGAGTCAGCCAGGTCGACCCGTCGGCTCTGCCGGTCGACATACCGATCACGCGGCTCAACGAGCACTATGCGCCTGCCCTCGACCTGGCACGAAAGGCCCTGGAAGGCATCACGATTCGTCACCTCGACGGCGAACACACCGCCCACTCGTTCATGGTCGACATGGACGACCTGTTCCGGCGGTGGATCACGGTCGAGCTGAGCAACCGGCTCTGGCCGCAGATCAGTCTCGACGAGCGTCCGCAGCATGCGCTCGACGTGCAGGAGCAGTTGCACTTCACGCCCGACCTGCTGCTGCGCCGTGACCGTGACCCGGTGCTGGTCGGTGACGTCAGCTACTGCCTCGACACCGTGGGCCACGGTGGCTCCGACTTCTACCCGTTGTTGGCGTACGCCTCGGCGCTGGGCCTGGAGGCCGGTCTGCTGATCTATGCGCAGGCGGAAGAGCCGCCGGCGCCCGAGGTCGTCGTCCGTAATATCGGCACCCGACTGCTGTGTGTGCCGCTGCGGCTCAACGTGCCGGCGGCGCGGCTGGCCGGGTCGTTGGACACCCTCGCCGAGCTGGTACGCGTGGTGTCGTACCCGCGACGTGCGTCGGTTCGCAACTGAGGTGCAACCGGAAGACGCCGAGCACCGTCATACTTGAGGTTCAGACGCAAGGGAGGGGGCTCACCCGTGGGCAAACTGGTGATCGTGCTGGTGCTGATCGTGCTGGCGTCGTTCGTCTGGTATTTCGCCAAGTCCAAGGTGAGCCGTGTGCACGGCCAGGTGCGTGATCGGGCGATCGAGGGCAACATCGGCCGGGCGCTCACCGCCGGCCCTGCCACCAAGCACCTGGCGATGATGGGGCGCACACTGACCCTTGGAGCCGATCCGCAGCGCGCCGGTGAACTCGTCACCCATGTGGCGACGGCTGATGCCCGCGTCACCGATGTGCGGGCCGATGCCGGGACCGTGGTCATCACCATCGATGGTTCCTACCCACGAGCACGGGCGCACCTGCTGGCCGATCGCACGGTGATCGGCATCGAGGCGATGACCTGGGAGATGGGTTTCCCGCAGGGTGCCGCGGTCTGGGACCGCATCGCCACGGCGATCACCACTGCCGCTGGCCACCAAGGCATTCCGGTGGGGGAGGGAGCGCGGCATTTCGTGCGCGATCCCGCCGCCGGCAACGACCCCGAAGTCTGGACAGTGCAAGTAGCCTGACCCGCGATGTCACATCAGTGTCACCATCCTGAGGAGAAATAGTCAGATGAGAAGCGCATCCAGCCGGTTCATGACCAAGGCGCGCGTCGTCGTCCCGCTCGCTGCGGTCGCTGTTGCGCTGGCGGGCTGCGGTGCGAGCGCTCCATCCGCTGCTCCGCCGTCCGGGGCGACTCCGGCCGCGACAGGGACGTCGCCCGCCGCGGCACCGTCCACCTCGACCGGTGTGCCGACCGTGTCGTCTGCTCCCACTACCTCGAGTGCCAACGCCGGAGCCACGTGCACGACCGACGACGGAAGCTCCATCATCACGCCGGGAGTGCTTGCGCCCAGCACCAAGAAGGCTGCCTGGGGCAAGCCGTTGACCTTGTCGCAGACGTATGGCGGCACGGCCTCTGTCACCCCGTCGTTGCCGGTGGCCAAGAAGGCGTCCTCCAGCGACCTCCTCGGGCCGCCGGCCGGCCAGCAGTACCTCTTGGTCAAGGTCACGATCACGTACAAGTCGGGCTACAGCGTCGTGGTGGGCTCGACCGATTTCACCCTCCGCGACACGAGCAACAACGTCTGCTCGTCGGACTCGTTCAGCAGCGCAGTTCCGTCGCAGCAGCAGTTCGACATCGCAAACCTCGACAGTTCGTCGAGGACCTACACCGGCACGCTCGTGTTCGACGTGCCGATCGGCCAGGACTACTCCAAGTACACGCTGCTGTACCTCGATGACATGAGCTCCAGCGCCCAAGCCCAGATCGCCTGGACGAACTGACCGTCCGGCTATGACCGAGAGCCCGCTGAGCGGACCTGTGCTCGGCGAGGCTGACGAGCAGCGACGTCGTGGCCTGCGCCAAATGCGGTTGATCGCGCTGTCGTTGCTGGTGCTGGCCGCTGTCATCTTCGTCGTCACACATGGCCGTCACGGGGTGTGGGGATACGTCAACGCCGCCTCCGAAGCCGCGATGGTGGGTGCGGTCGCCGACTGGTTCGCGGTGACCGCGCTCTTCCGGCATCCGTTGGGCCTGAAGGTGCCGCACACCGCGATCATTCCCGAGCGCAAGGACTCCATCGGCCGCAGCCTGGAGGACTTCGTCACCGACAACTTCCTGACCGCCGACAATGTGCAGCAGCGGTTGGCATCTGCGCAGGTGCCGATGCGCGTTGGTCGGTGGCTGCAGCAGGAGGGCAATGCCGACCGGGTCGTGCGTGAGTCCGCTCCGGCGCTCGCGCGTGCCCTGCAATCGGTGAGCGACGAGGAGGTCGCGCGCTTTCTGGACGGGGTGGTGCTGCCCAGGTTCACCAAAGAGCCCGTGGCCGAATTGCTGGGATCCTTGCTGGACAACGTCATTCGCGATCAGTCGCACCGGCCGCTGGTCGATCTGGTCGTGCGCGAGTTGCACGACTGGGTCCGTGACAACGAGGCCACCGTCATACAGATCCTGGGTCAACGCGCGCCGTGGTGGTCACCGCGCTGGTTGGACGACACGGTGACCGCACGCATCCACGTCGAGATCCTGCGCTGGCTGGCCGATGTACGCGACAACCCCGACCACCAGATGCGCGCCGCGGTCGACAATCTGTTGCGGCAACTGGCGAACGACCTGCAGCACGACCCGGCCACGATGGCGCAGGCGGAGTCGCTGAAAGAGCACTTCCTGACGCATCCGTCGGTGTCGCGCTCGATGCTGTCGATCTGGGGGTCGCTGCAGCAGGCGGTCGTCGACGCGCTCGCCGACGAGCAGGGCCACCTGCGTGTACGTATGACGCAGGCCCTGCGCGACCTGGGGGGTCGTATCACCACCGATGACGAGTTGCGCGGGTCGCTGGACCGACGGCTCGGCGACATGGCCGGTCACGTCGTGACGACATACGGCCGGGAGATCTCGACCGTCATCTCGCAGACCATCGACCGCTGGGACGGCGACGAGGCCGCCCGCCGGATCGAGTTGCACGTCGGCCGTGACCTGCAGTTCATCCGCATCAACGGCACTGTGGTCGGTGGTCTCGTCGGACTGCTCATCTACGCCGTCGCCCAACTGCTCTAACTCCTGCGAAGACGTCCAGCCGTCCTGAGCGCGCCGACGCCCGCGCGGGTTCGCATGGTGAGAAAGGAGCGGTATGCAACCCATAACGTGCGCTAATCTCTGACTAGGTCATGAGTGTCAGCGCGTAAGCCCCGGCTTGCTGACCGGCAACCCTCCTGACGCGGTGGGGTGCCCCGGGTGAAGACCAGGCGTGGTGATGCCGATCATCGCCACGCAAGCGCGGGCATCACGAGCGTGGGTCCGCTGCCGGGCGTCTCATGCGAGTGCTCGGCGAACGAGCACGAGAGGCGCTCCCATGAGCGACAGCACCCCCAACTGGTCCTTCGAGACCCGCCAGATCCACGCCGGTCAGACCGTGGACAGCACCACGGGTGCGCGGGCCCTGCCGATCTATCAGACGACGTCCTACGTCTTCAACGACACCGACCACGCGGCGAATCTGTTCGGGCTGAAGGAATTCGGCAACATCTACACCCGGCTGATGAACCCCACGACCGACGTGGTCGAGCAGCGCATCGCCAGCCTGGAAGGTGGCGTCGGCGCCCTGCTGGTGTCCTCGGGGCAGGCGGCGGAGACGCTGGCGTTCCTCAACATCGCTCAGGCCGGCGATCACATCGTGGCCAGCCCGAGTCTGTACGGCGGCACCTTCAACCTGCTGAAGCACACCCTGCCCAAGCTGGGCATCTCGGTGACCTTCGTCGAGGACACCAAGGATCTGACCAGCTGGGAGGCTGCCTTCCAGCCCAACACCAAGCTGGTCTTCGGTGAGACCATCGCCAACCCCAAGCAGGAGATCCTCGACATCGAGGCGGTCGCGAAGATCGCCCACGACCACGGCGTCCCGTTGGTCGTCGACAACACGGTGGCCACGCCATACGTGCTCCGCCCCATCGAGCACGGCGCCGACATCGTGCTGCACTCGGCCACGAAGTACCTCGGCGGGCACGGCACGTCGATCGGCGGCGTCCTGGTCGACAGCGGCAACTTCGACTTCGCCAAGGACCCGGAGAAGTTCCCCGGCTTCAACACGCCGGACGAGTCCTACCACGGGCTGGTCTACGCACGTGACCTCGGCGTCGGCAGCGCTCTTGGCGCGAACCTTGCCTTCATCCTCAAGGCTCGCGTGCAGTTGCTGCGTGACCTCGGTTCGTCGATCTCCCCGTTCAACGCCTTCCTGCTTGCCCAGGGCATCGAGACATTGAGCCTGCGCATCGAGCGCCACATCGCCAACGCGCGTCAGGTCGCCGAGTGGTTGAACCAGCAGGAGCAGGTGCTCGGCGTCCGATGGGCATCGCTGCCGGGCAACAGCGACTACGAACTCGCCCAGAAATACACGCCGTTGGGCTCCGGTGCCGTGCTGGCGTTCGAGATCGACGGCGGTGTCGAAGCGGGCAAGAAGTTCGTCGAGGCACTCACCCTGCACTCCCACGTGGCCAACATCGGCGACGTGCGCTCGCTGGTGATCCACCCCGCTTCGACCACCCACTCCCAGGGCCCGGACGAGGATCGCCTCGCAGCCGGAGTGACCCCAGGTCTGGTGCGCCTGTCGGTGGGTCTGGAGCACATCGACGACATCCTGGCCGACCTCGAGCAGGGCTTGCGCGCCGCGAAGGTCTGACGCTTCACCTCGGGTATGCCGCAGACGCCTCCGGCATGCCCGGCGTGATCGCCGGTCTCGGGGGAGCCGGCGAAGGAGAAAAACCAGTTGCCGGGCCACGGTCGCATCAGCGATCGTGGCCCTCGGCATACGTATGCCGCATCGGCCGCCCTCACCTGCGGCGATGTCAACGGAAGGAGCGTGTCATGCACATGAGCGTCCCGGGTGCCCTGCGCGCCCATCACACTTCTTCCGACAGGAGCACCACGCGTGCAGCACGATCCGGAGGCGTCCGCCTCACCTGACCGCGGCGAAGCCGAATCCTTCGATCAGCATTACGTTTTCGACTACACCCCCGTCGACGAACTGGCCGCGGGCCAGCGTTGGTCCACCTGGGGTCAGTGCCAACCACTGAGCCGTGGACCGCAGCCGTGGCCGGACTGGGTGGTCACCGACGACGCCGCCGTCGACACCGAGCTCGGAGTCCTCAAGACCGGCAAGGAAGCCGATGTCTTCATCGTCGAGCGCGCGGCGCCGTTCGACGATCGAACGGCCCGTATGGCGGCGAAGCGCTACCGAGACAGCGATCACCGCACCTTCCACCACAACGCGGCGTACCTCGAGGGGCGCAGAATGCCGAGGAAGGGCGGCCGCGAGGCACGCGCTCTCGCCAAAGGCAGCAGTCACGGCCGGGCCGTTGCCGCGGGCATGTGGGCCTGGGCGGAATGGGAGCGACTGGTGCAACTGCATCGCGCCGGTCTGCCAGTGCCGTATCCGGTGCAGATCGACGGCACCGAGATCCTGATGGAGTTGGTCTGCGACCCCGACGGGCAGCCGGCGCCGCGCCTGTCGGCGACCAGGCCCGGTCCGGACCTGCTGGACTCCTTGTGGCAGCAGCTGACCGACACGCTCACCGGGCTGGCGGCATGCGGTTACGCGCACGGGGACCTGTCGGCATACAACCTGCTGGTCGCGGGGGAGCGCCTGGTCATCATCGACCTGCCGCAAGCCGTCGACCTGGTCGCCAATCCGCGCGGCATGGAGTTCCTGCATCGCGACTGCCGCAATGTTGCAGGATGGTTCGCCGCCCGCGGCCACCGCGGTGATGCCGAGGAATTGTTCGCGCACGCGGTGGCGGCCGCTTTCTGAGATGCTCACCGGCCGCGGCCGCCCGAGGCATGGCGAAAGCCCCGGTCGGTGTGTGTGCGCCGCGCGGTTCCGGGCGCCGTTCGGAGACCACTCTGATGCCCGCTCCCGACAATTGATTTCGCGTCCCAACACCCGGTTTGGGACACTGGAGCCGATCACCATGCCCTCATCTGATGCCACCGAGCCGCCGCAGCGCCGGCCCCGCCGTCGCGGATCCCGCGCCCGGCCGGAACTATCCCAGGGCGAGAAGTCCCGGCAGCAGCCGCGTGGCCGCCGCAGCGGTCAGGGGCGGCCACGCGAGAACGAGCAGCAGCGGGCGGCGCGTCTGCAGCGTCGGCGCGACACCGTCCCGCCGATCACGTATCCCAAGGACCTGCCGGTCGTCGCCGCTCGCGACGAGATAGTAGCGGCGATTCGCGACCACCAAGTCGTGATCGTGGCTGGCGAGACTGGGTCGGGCAAGACCACCCAGTTGCCCAAGATCTGCCTCGAACTCGGCCGCGGCATCGAGGGGATGATCGGGCACACCCAGCCGCGGCGCATCGCAGCACGGTCGGTGGCCGAGCGCATCGCCGAAGAACTCGACGTGCCGATCGGCGCGGCGGTGGGTTACCAGGTGCGCTTCATGGAACAGGCCAGCAAGGACAGCCTGGTCAAGGTGATGACCGACGGCATCCTGCTTGCCGAGTTGCAACGCGACCGCGAGTTGCGGCGCTACGACACGTTGATCATCGACGAGGCGCACGAGCGGTCGCTCAACATCGACTTCATCCTGGGCTACCTGCGCCAGCTACTGCCGCGCCGACCTGATTTGAAGGTCATCATCACCTCGGCCACGATCGACCCCGAGCGATTCGCGGATCACTTCGCAGTGGATGGCGTTCCGGCGCCGATCATCGAAGTGTCCGGCCGCACCTTCCCGGTCGAGGTGCGCTACGCGCCGCTGGTCCGCACCGACGGCGACCAGGAGGTCGACGTCGATCAGGTCACCGGCATCGTCGACGCCGTCACCGACCTCTGGACGGAGGCTCGACCCGACGGCGGTCCGCAGGACGTCCTGGTCTTCTGCTCCGGCGAGCGCGAAATCCGTGACGCCGCAGACGGTTTGGCGGGTCTGAACCTTCCCGCCACCGACATCCTGCCGTTGTACGCCCGGCTGTCGGCGGCCGAGCAGCATCGAGTCTTTGCGCCCTCCGGCCGGCGCCGCATCGTGATCGCGACCAATGTCGCCGAGACATCGCTCACCGTCCCGGGTATCCGGTATGTCGTCGACACCGGCACCGCGCGCATCTCCCGCTACAGCCAGCGCACCAAGGTCCAACGGCTTCCCATCGAGCCGATTTCACAGGCGTCCGCCCGGCAGCGCTCGGGCCGCTGCGGCCGCCTGGCCGACGGGATCGCCATACGGCTGTACTCGCAGGACGACTTCGACGCGCGCCCGGAGTTCACCGACCCCGAGATCCTGCGGACCAACCTGGCGTCGGTGATCCTGCAGATGACCTCACTCGGCTTGGGCGACGTGTCGAGGTTCCCGTTCGTCGAGCCGCCGGACCCCCGTCAGATCACCGACGGCGTCCGTCTGCTCGAAGAACTCGGCGCCGTGCACGAGGCGCGTGGCACCAGCGAGCGTCGCACGCTGACGGCATACGGTCGCGCCATCGCGGCGCTGCCGGTGGACCCGCGGCTGGCCAGGATGCTCATCGCCGCGGCCGAGAGCGGGGCGCTGCGCGAGGTGCTGGTCATCGTGGCAGCGCTGTCGATTCAGGATCCGCGCGAGCGCCCGGCCGATGCTCAGGCGCAGGCCGACCAGTCCCACGCCCGGTTCAAGCACGAGACCAGCGACTTCCTCAGCCTGCTCAACCTCTGGCGCTATCTCGGGGAGCAACGGAAAGCCCTGTCCAGCAGCGCTTTCCGGCGCATGTGCAAGCGCGAGTATCTCCATTATCTGCGGATCCGCGAGTGGCAGGATCTGCACTCCCAACTGAAGCAGGCGTGCAAGCAGCAGGACCTGCGGATGAGCGAGAATCCCGCCGCTGAAGCCACGATCCACCAGGCGATGCTCTCAGGTCTGCTGTCGCACATAGGTCTGCGTGACGCCGACAAACGCGACTACCAGGGCGCGCGAGGTGCCCGCTTCGGCCTACAGCCCGGGTCGACGCTGTTCCGCCGGCAGCCTGACTACGTGATGTCCGCAGAACTCGTCGAGACCACCCGCCTGTGGGCGCGCACCAATGCCGCCATCGACCCTGCCTGGGCTGAGGCGATCGGTGCTCACCTGGTGAAGCGGCAGTATGCCGAGCCGCACTGGTCGCGCAAGGCGGGCTCGGTGATGGCCGCCGAGCGGGTCACGCTGTATGGCGTTCCGCTGGTCGCCGGCCGGCAGGTGTCGTATGCGAAGGTCGATCCCGGAGCCGCCCGGGAGCTGTTCATCCGGCATGCGTTGGTCGAGGGCGACTGGGAGACGCGCCACGACTTCTACCGCGAGAACCGACAGCTGGTGGCCCGGCTCGCCGACCTCGAGGCCCGCGCGCGACGTCGTGACCTGCTCGTCGACGACGAGGCACTGTTCGACTTCTACGACGCCCGGATCCCCGAATCCGTCGTGTCCGCAGCGCATTTCGACTCGTGGTGGAAGACCGCCCACCGGCATACACCTGACCTGCTGGCGCTCACCGAGGACATCCTGTTGCGCGAGGACGTCACGGCCGTCGACGCCCGCGACTATCCCAAGACCTGGCGGCAGGGCGACCTCAAGCTGCGGCTGACCTACCAGTTCGAGCCAGGCGCCGACGCCGACGGTGTCACCGTGCACCTGCCGGTCGACCAGCTCAACCAGGTGACCGACGACGGCTTCGACTGGCTGGTGCCCGGTGTGCGGGAGGAACTAGCCGTCGCCCTGCTGAAGTCACTGCCGAAAGCGACGCGACGCAACTTCGTGCCGACGCCCGACCATGCCCGTCGTGCGTTGGAGCGCATCACCCCCGAACGCGGCTCGCTGACCGACGCGCTCGCGGCGGCACTGCGCGAGTCCACCGGTGTGAGCGTCCCGCGGGAGGAGTGGGACTGGGACCGCGTGCCCGACCACCTGCGGATGACCTTCCGTGTCGAGGACGCCCGCGGTGGTCGCCTGGCCGAGGGCAAGGACCTGAGCGTGCTGCAGGAGCAATTGGCCGGCCGGGTGCGGGGCGCGATGTCGCGCGCCGGTTCGTCGATCGAGCGAAAAGGCTTGACATCGTGGCAGATCGGGGACCTGCCTGCCACCTTCGAGCAGCGCAGCGGGCGCCGCACCGTGCAAGGATTTCCGGCTCTGGTCGATCACGGTGAGTCCGTGGCACTGGAGGTGCTGCCGACGGCATCCGAGCGCGACTTCGCCACCCGCCTCGGCATCCGCCGGTTGATCCTGCTCAATGTGACGGTGCCGTGGAAGCGCATTCTCGCCCTGTTCACCAACGCTCAGCGGCTCGCGCTCGGCAACAACCCGCACGGCTCGATGACCGCGCTGATGGACGACGTGCTTGCAACAGCGGTCGACGACATCGTCGCGCGCGACCTGCCGGGCGGCACCGTGCGCAGCGAGGCCGACTTCGACGAGGCGCTGCGAGTGGTGCGTCAGCAGCTGACTCCACGCGTGATCGAGGTCGTCGAGGCGCTGACGCCCGTTCTCGACCATGCTCGGCAGGTGCGTCTCGCGCTCGACGGCATGGCGCAGCCGTCCTTGACGCAGCTGCGCTCGCAACTGGAAGCCCAGCTGACCGGGCTGGTGCACCCCGGTTTCGTGGCCGCGGCCGGCGCGAGGCGATTGCGCGATCTGGATCGCTATCTGCGCGCCATGCTCGAGCGGATCGACAAGGCACCGTCGGATCTCGCCCGAGACCAGCAGCGCGCACAGGATGTCGACGCCGTCGAGGCGGAGCGTCAGAAGCTGATGGCGGCCTTGCCCACCGCGCGACGCACCGACCCCGACGTGGTCCAGTTGCGTTGGCTGACAGAGGAATTGCGGGTCAGTCTGTTCGCACAGCGACTCGGGACTCCTGTCCCGGTGTCACCGAAGCGGATCTTCGCGGCGATGGATGCGGTGGAGGACGCCACGACCTGAGGCGTGACTCTGCGCACATCCCGGGCGGCGGACCAGGCTTCGTCATACGTGCCCGGGAATCCCCGCCGACGGCGCAGCGTTGCGCTGAATAGATTTCGACGGCAGGAGACAACAGTGCAAGACCCTCGAGAGCTCTACCGGCTCGAGACCGACACCCACGCCAGTGACCTCGGCGCGCACACGATGATCGTGTCGCTGGGCGGTCTCATCGACGCCGGAAACACCCAGAAGCTGCTCACCGCCCACCTGCTCGGCACGCTCGAGCACACGGTGGTCGCGTCGTTCGACGTCGACCAGCTGCTCGACTACCGCGGCCGTCGCCCGGCGATGACCTTCGACCGTGACCACTTCAGCGACTACGCAGACCCGTCGATGCTGCTCTACCGCCTGGTCGATGCGCAGGGTACGCCGTTCTACCTGCTCGCCGGGCCTGAGCCGGACTACCAGTGGGAGCGCGTGATCGAAGCCGTGCGGCAGTTGGTGCGCCGGCTCGGCATTCGCCTGGTGGTCTCCGCGCAAGGCATACCGATGGGCGTGCCGCACACCCGTCCGGTTGGTATGACGCGGCACGCCACCAACCGGTCGCTGCTCACCGAGAACAATCCGGTCTTCGGCACGGTGCAGGTCCCGGGCTCCCTGGAGTCGCTGATGCACCTGCGCTTCGGCGAATCCGGTATCGACGCCGTCGGTTTCGCTGTGCACGTGCCGCACTACCTGACGCAGATGGACTTCGGCGATGCGGCTGTGGCCGCGATGCGCGCGATGGCGCAGGTGGGCGGTCTCGACATCCCGATGAACGAACTGTCCGCCATCGCCGGGCTGCATCGCGCCGAGGTCGAGCGTCAGGTCAGCGAGAACTCCGAGGTCGGCGAGGTCGTCGAGGGCCTCGAGCAGCAGTACGACGCCTTCACCGAGGGTCTGAAGCGGCAAAATTTGCTCGCCACGGAGCTGGAGCAACTTCCCAGCGCGGAGGAGATCGGCGCGGAGCTCGAGCAGTTCCTCAAGTCGGAGGAGCCGGGCGGGTCCGATTCAGCGGGCAGCGACGAGGGGCCGGACTTCCTTCGCTGACAGGCATTTTCGTATGCCGGTTGCTGTGCGACTGCGTCAGTCCTTCGCCTCTGACCAGCGATGTATGACGCGAGTGTCGGCGACGAAACGCACCGGCGCACCGCCGGACCAGTGATGCGCAGCCGCGGCAAGGGCGTCGGTCACCACACGTGCCGTCGCCTCCGCGTGCTGCTGGGGTGCATGGACGAGCAGTTCGTCGTGCAGGCACAGCACGATGTGCGCGTCCAACGGCCGCAGTGCATCACGCACGGTCAGCGCCCACGCCTTGAAGAACTCCGCGGCGGCTCCCTGCACCACCGCGTTACGGGTGAATCTGCCCAGCGCACGTTGCCGCGCCGGGTCGTCGGCGGTCGCCACCCGCACCAGCCGCCCGCCATACGTGATGACGGACTGACCGGTCTGTCCGCGCTCGGCGGCCGCGCGCAGATAGGCCATCGCCTGGGGGTACGCACGGTCCATCCGGCGTAGTGCATCGGCGGCGGTGCCAGATGTCTGGCCGTACATCGCCGCCAGCACTGCGATCTTGGCGGCCTGCCGGTCGACGTGCAGCTGAGCGGCGACCGTGGCGTAGAGGTCGTCGGCGGCGGTGGCCGCTGCCAGGGCACTGTCGCCGGAAACGACTGCGAGCACTCGAGGTTCGACCTGTCCGAGGTCGGCGCGCACCAGCACGTGGCCGGTGTCGGCGGCGATTCCCGGTCGCAACGCAATCGGCAGACTGTGCAGGCCGGCTCCGGCGGTCATCCGGCCGGCGCCGCCGTCGCACGGTGTCCATGGCCCGCGCAGCCGCCCGTCCTTGCCCACGTGCGCGTCGAGCCAGTTCCAGCCGTATGTCGTGGCGATCCGTTCGGCCTTGCGCCACTCCAGGAGAGCGGCCACTGCTGGATGGGCGCCCCGATAGGGCTCAAGATTCCACGCACGGGTGTCGTCGACCTGGACTCCCAGCGATCGCAGGAACTCGCGCACGTGCGCGGGATTGCGCAGATCGACCCCGGGCCGACCCGGCGCCAGGTCGAGCACCTGCGCATCGCGTTCGCGGCGCATTCTGGCCGCGTCGGCCTCGTTCGTCGGACGGGGTCCGACGGCTTCGGTGATGAGACCTTCCATGACGGTTCGGTCCACCGGGAGACCGTCGTGGCCGAGTTCGGCACACAACAACGCGGCGCCACTCTCGCTGGCAGCCGTCGACACGGCGTGTGGTCGCTCGGCCAGCAGATCTTGCTGCGCGCGGGCCGCGACAACTGCCAGTTCGGCGAAGCCGCCCAGATGTGCGGTGGTCGGCCAGCCGTCGTCGATGGCGGCTGGGTTCAGGTGACCAGCGGCGTCGAGCAGATCGTCGTCGCCGTCGGAGCCCGGCGCAGACAGGTCGAACAGGTCCCCGCGTCGTGGTGCGGGAATCGTTGCGGTGTCGAGACCGCGAGCGACCGCCCAGACGACCTGCGTCGAAGCGGTGCTTCCACCGACCCACAACAGGTGTGCTTGCGACAGATCCCACACCCGGCGCGGACGGATGCCGGCTGTGACCAAGGTGGTGAGTGCCGCGCCGTTCCAGATGACCCAGCGCGGAGGCTCCGACTCCGCTTCCAACTGCCGAACGGCATCCAGGATCAACGATGTCGGGCCGGTCCGCGTCGGCGATCCATCGGTTGCGATGGCGCCGGTACGACCGGACCGGTCGAAGACGACAGCATGCAGCGAGCCCCGCACCGTCGTGCGGTGCGGGGCTCGCTGCGGGACGGGTGTAGGCGTCAGTTGCCGCCGCCGCCGTTGTTGTTGCCGTCGTGCGATGCGCCCCAGGAGTCGTCGGGCTGCTCGGGCTTCACGACGGGCGTCGCCGTTGTTGCCTGCTCATGCACATCGTCCTGCTTTTCGGGCTCTGTCCCGGCGGATCCTGCAGCGCCCTGCCCGGCGGAGAAAGGCAGCCCCGAGATTGCCTGGGTCGGTGCCTCTGCACTGTCCGCCGACGCACCGTAGCCGCCGGTGGGGCCGGCATGCGGCGCTGAATTCCCCTGCATCGCACGGTTGATGTCGTCTGCAGACACCGGTCGCGTCGGCGCGTCCGAGTCGTCGCCGCTCGGGGCGGAGTGCCGTCCACCGGACTCGTTGTCACCGGCAGGTCCAACGGGGCTGCCATAGGTGCCGGACCCCTGTGGTGGTTGTGATGCTGTCGCTCCGTAGCTGCCTTGACCCTGCTGTGCACCGGGCTGCTGGCCGTAGCCACCCTGACCGGACTGCTGGCCGTAGCCGCCTTGACCCTGCTGCGCGCCGGGCTGGCCGTACCCGCCTTGACCCTGCTGTGCACCGGGCTGGCCGTAACTGCCCTGACCGTAGCTGCCTTGACTCTGCTGCGGGCCGGGCTGGCCGTAGCCGCCCTGACCCTGCTGCGCGCCGGGCTGGCCGTAGCCGCCCTGACCGGACTGCTGGCCGTAGCCGCCCTGACCCTGCTGTGCACCGGACTGCTGGCCGTAGCCGGCCTGACCGGACTGCTGGCCGTAGCCGCCTTGACTCTGCTGCGCGCCGGGCTGGCCGTAACTGCCCTGGCCGTAGCCGCCCTGGCCCTGCTGCGCGCCGGGCTGGCCGTAGCCGCCTTGACCCTGCTGCGCGCCGGGCTGGCCGTACCCGCCCTGGCCCTGCTGCGCGCCGGGCTGGCCGTAGCCGCCCTGACCCTGCTGTGCACCGGGCTGGCCGTAGCCGCCTTGACCCTGCTGCGCGCCGGGCTGGCCGTAGCCGCCTTGACCCTGCTGTGCACCGGGCTGGCCGTGTCCACCCTGACCGTAGCCGCCCTGACCGTAGCCGCCCTGGCCCTGCTGCTGGCCGTAGGGCTGCGCGGCATACCCGCCGGCATACCCCTGCTGGTTGCCGTACGGCTGACCGTAGCCACCCTGACCAGGCTGCTGACCGGGTGCGTTGAGTCCCGAGGGCTGACCACTGCCGGAGTTCTTACGCCCACCGAGCAGCAGCGCGACGACACCGATGATGCCGAGCAGCAGCAGGATGGTGCCCAGGATGATCTCGACCGACTTGCTTGTGGAGCTGATCTTGTCGGCGCGCTGACCGGCATACAGCGTGCCGGTGTTGCCGGTGCACTGCACCTGCACCGAATTGGCTGTGATGGCGCTCGTGGAACGTGCGACCTCGTACTTGCTGCCGTTGCTGCTGACGGCGAAGTTGGCCGTCGGGCGATCCATGACGGTGCCGGAGGCCGTGCAGATGGTCGTCGTCCGGTCGGTCTTGGCGGTGCTGTACACCGAGAAGCCGCCCTTGAACGTGATCGTGCTGCCATTGGTGAATGGCGTGAGCTTGGGGCTCGGGCTTGAGGCGACGCCGATGACGAGCAGGATCAGGCCGATGACCGCCACGACCGCAGGGATCGCAACCAGCTTCTTGCCAGCAGGAGATGTCGACATGGACGCAACCATACGCAGTCCAGCGCTCACTCAGGCAGGGACTTGGCCCGAACCTGTCGTTTGATCCGCGCCAGCATCGCGACCATTCCTCGCATGCGCAACGGAGACACGGCTTCGGCCAGAGCGAAGCGGAACGGGATGTCGTCGGGAACGTCGAGCACTTGGTCGACGGGTTGACCATTCAGCCCGGCATGCAGGATGCCGGCGAAACCGCGCGTGGTCGGCGCTTCGGGCGGCGCCTTGAAGAACAGCTGAACCCGGCCGTCCTGCACCTCGGCAGCCAGGAACAGCGGGGACTGACACTCGTGCACCTGCTCGAGTTGATCGGCGTGATCGGCATACCGCGGCGGAAGCTCCGGCAATTCCTCGCTCAACTCAAGGAGCAGTTGCAGGCGATCTTTGGGGCCGACGGTGGTGAAATCGGTGATCAGCTCGGCCAACGGCTCGGGCAAGTCCATCACAACCGGGGCGCGCCCGTCTCGACCGGCACGCGCACGGAATTGCCCCACTCGGTCCACGACCCGTCGTAGTTACGCACATGATCGAATCCGAGCAGATGTGTCAGCACGAACCATGTGTGCGAGGAACGCTCACCGATCCGGCAGTAGACGATGACGTCATCATCGGTGCGCAGGCCCTGCTCGCCTGCGTAGATCTCCTGAAGCTGCGCGTGTGACTTGAATCGGCCGTCCTCGGCGGTGGCGCGAGCCCACGGCACCGAGGATGCCCCCGGGATGTGGCCGCCGCGCATCGCACCCTCCTGGGGGTAGTCCGGCATGTGCAGCAGTTCGCCGGAGAACTCACCGGGCGATCGAACGTCCACCATGCGTCCGCCCAGATGCGCGAGCACGTCGTCCCGGAAGGCGCGGACGGCGCTGTCGTCGCGAGCCACCACCGGGTAGTCCGCGGGCGCCGGTTGCGGCACGTCCTTGGTCATGGGGCGCCCCTCGGAGACCCATGCCATCCGTCCGCCGTCCAACAAGCGCGCGTCGGGGTGTCCGAACAGGGTCAGCACCCACAACGCGTAGGCGGCCCACCAGTTGGATTTGTCGCCGTAGATGACCACTGTCGTGTCACGGTTGATGCCGCGTTGCGCCATCAACTCGGCGAAACGCCCGGCATCCACGAAGTCGCGGTTGACCGGGTCGTTGAGGTCTGTGTGCCAGTCGAGCTTGAAGCTGCCGGGGATGTGCCCCGTGTCGTACAGCAAGACGTCCTCGTCGGACTCCAGAACGACGAGATCGTCCCTCGATTCGTCGAGTCGGTCGGCCAACCATTGCGTCGTCACGAGGCGCTCGGGGTGGGCGTAGTCCGCGAGTTTGGCGCTGGGATCCACGGGTGCAGGCATGACCTCAACCTACGCCGCACGTATGACGATCGCTGCCGTGGCCGGTTCGACTCACCCGTCCGGTCGTGGGTTCGGACCGCGACCGGCTGGCAGTATGACGGGCATGTTCGGCTCCAGGAAGTCCGGGAAACAGACACCCGTCGCCCTCGACCAAGGTCCGATGGCGAGCAGCGCACTGGCACTGTCGCGACGGGTCCTCGCCATCGGCATCGACGGCGCCGCGGGATTCGACAGCGCCCAACAGGTCGCGGATGCTGCATTGCGGGACCACCGGCATCCGGATCGTGCCGTTCAGGGCATCGTGAGCCAGCATCGCAAGCTGGCCGCCAAAGCAGGATTTGTGACCGGTCTGGGTGGCTTCGTGACGATGGTGGTGGCGATGCCGACCAACATCCTCGGTTTCTACATCCTGACGACACGGATGGTTGCCGCCATCGCGATGGTCCGCGGGTATGACGTGCGCGACGAGCGGGTGCGCACCGCCATACTGCTCACGCTCGTGGGCACCGACGCCGACGATCTGCTGAAACGTGCCGGCGTCGTGAGTTCCGGCCGGCTGGCAGGCCTGGCGACCCGGCAACTGCCCGCTCCCGCGCTCATGGTCGTCAACAAAGCCGTCGGTTTCCGGCTGGTCAGCCAGCTCGGCGACAAGGTGTTCACCAAGCTCGGCAAGGGGATTCCGTTCGCAGGAGGGGTGCTCGGAGCGGGCTTGGACGTCCTGCTGCTCAACCGGATCGCCGCATCGGCCCTGCACGAATTCCCCGCCGCCGGAACCCGGATCGGCGCAGCGCGTTGACGCAGCATTCCTGAGTCGCGGGCCGAAGGGACACCCGTGGGCCAGGCGGACAGTCGGTGGGTCTTGCCCACAGAGCACGTATGTCGATCGCGTTGTCCACAGGCAGGGCGACAACATCGGCTGCGGAGCGTCAGCACGCACAACGCTGTCCGGCATGACATCCACCTTGCACGGCGTCGGAGAAACGATCGCCTACCTGCCGTACAGCTTCGGTTTCGTCCCGGCCGAGTCCGTCGTCCTTGTGGGCCTGCACAGCAAACGGGTGCAGGTCACCGCACGACTTGACATCCCCGATCCGGAAGACGTCGAGGACGCCGCCCGTCAGCTTGTCGAGCCGCTCTGGCAGCGGCCGATGGACGACTCGATGCTCATCGGGTACTCCAGCGACGATTGTTCACCGCAACCGTTGACCGACCGGTTGCTCGTGCTGCTGCCGCAGGCGGGAGTGCCGGTCAGCCATGTCCTTGAGGTGCGTGACGGTCGGTGGCGCGCCACCGCCTGCTCGTGTGGCGGTTGCTCGCGCTCCTGGCAACCGATTCCGGAGGCGTCCGAACTTGCCCCTGTCGCCGAGCAGGTCATGCGTGGGGTCGCTCCCGCGAGCCGCCGGGCGGATCTGGTCCGGCAACTGCAGGTGCACCGCCCGGTCGTAGCCGGCGCAATCGCCTCGACGATTGCATCGGGGCGTCGTTGCAATGACCCGGTGGAGTTGGCCGCGGCATTCGCGCGCGTGCTGTTGGACGACCGGCAGCCGGTCGCGCGTCTGCCGATCACGGTGCTGGCGGACGTGACCGCTGCTGTCGCCACCATCGACGTGCGCGACCACCTGTTGTCCTGGTTGATGCCGGACTTCATGCCGCCATCGGAGTGGCTGGCCCAGTGGCCCCAGCTCAGAGAGGTGCTCGGCCCGCCACCAAGGTCGGGTGATCTGGCTCGCGTCGACGACGACGAAGCGACTCGTCGGGCGGATCGCGCTGCGTGCATCCGGGGCCGGCTCATCGAATGGCTGCAGTGCGCGCCCGCCGGGCGGTCGGTGCCGATCCTGTTGCTTCTGGTCGGGCTCGAGTGGGCCGGTGGAGGAGGCGCATTGGCCAATGTCGCCGTGGAACGCGCGCTTGAGATCGAGCCGGACAACCGGCTGGCGGGGCTGATGTCGCATGCCCTGGCGCGCGGCCTGCGTCCCACCGTGCGAGAGGAACCCCGATCTGCCTAGCTGGTGCGGGGCGTGCGCTGGTACTTTCGAACGGTCACGAGTCTCAGCTGTTCGCGCTTGGCGTGAACAAAGCCCCGGCTGGCTGAGCGGCAACCCTCCTTCCGCGGTGGGGTGCCCCGGGTGAGGACAAGGTCGGCCCCGCTCGTCGGTGCCGACAAGCGCGGGCCGGACGGCCCCAGAGTCCAGGAGCTGCCGATGACCGTCACCGAACACCGACCGCACACGCTCGATGGGTGGTGCTCGCCGCCGAAGGGCAGCAATCCGGCAGCCCGCGCCATCCGGTTGGCCAACGTGCCGCTGGATGTGGGGGCGAGTCTGCCCGAGGTCGTCGTGACCTTCCAGACATGGGGGCGACTCAACGCGCGTCGTGACAACGCGGTGCTGGTCGAGCATGCGCTGACCGGTGACTCCCATGTCGTCGGTGCCGCCGGTCCGGGACAACCCAGCGCGGGGTGGTGGCCTGACCTCATCGGGCCGGGCCAACCACTGGACACCCGCGAGTTGTATGTCGTGGCTGCCAACGTGCTGGGCGGATGCCGCGGCACAACTGGGCCCGCTTCCGCAGCACCGGACGGCGCGCCATGGGGCGCGCGCTTCCCCAGAGTGACGATCCGCGACCAGGTACGTGTAGAGGCGCTGCTCGCTGACCATCTCGGCGTGGACGTGTGGCGGCTGGTCCTCGGGGGCTCCATGGGCGGGATGCGGGCCGTGGAGTGGGCAGCGGGTCACCCGGATCGAACTCGATCGGCGCTGGTCATCGCGAGCGCTCCCTGGGCCACCGCCGATCAGATCGCGTGGGGGCGCGCGCAGATGCAGGCGATCGTGAGCGATCCGGATTTCCAGGGTGGTGACTACTACGGCACCGGTCGTTCGCCCCGTGCCGGGCTGGGTCTGGCCAGGCAGATCGCCCACACCACCTATCGCAGTGCCGACGAGTTCGAGGATCGGTTCGGCCGCGCCGCGCAGGACTCCGAGAATCCGCTCGCCGGTGGCCGGTTCGCCGTCGAGAGCTATCTGGACCATCAAGCGGACAAGCTGGTCGCCCGGTTCGATGCCGGCGCATACCTGCACCTCACTGCGGCGATGGCGACTCATGACATCACCCGCGACCGCGGAGACCTGACCGACGTACTCGGCGGATTCGGCGGCATCCTGCGGGTGGCGGCGGTCGACTCCGACCGGCTGTTCCCGGTCGAACTGTCCGAACTCATGGCCAGGGCGCACGGCGACGACCCGGTGCGAGTCATCCGGTCGCGCCACGGGCACGACGGCTTCCTGATCGAGACCGACCAGATCGCCGGAGTCGTCAGCGAGGTGGTCGCCGACACCCGTCCCGCACGAACGCGTTGCGTCGGGTAGCGTCGGCGGCCGGCGGCCTCACGTCGTCGGCTCCGGCGCGAAAGGGAAGACACCATGGCGGTCGTCGTGGGTTATGTGCCCACCAGAGAGGGCCAGGCCGCGTTGCTGCGGGCCGCGACGGAGGCTTCTGTGCGAGGCACACCCCTGATCGTTCTCGACTCCACCCGACCGGCGGACGATGCCGCGGCCGACGGCGCTTCGGCGGGGGAGGCTCGAACCCAACTCGAAGCGCTCGGTGGGCTCGACGTCAGCTATGAAGTGCGGTCGGTGCCGCCGGGCGTCGAGTCCAGCGACGAACTGCTACGCATAGCCGAGGAGGAAACCGCTGACCTGCTGGTGATCGGTCTCCGTCGCCGTACCGCCGTCGGCAAGCTGATACTGGGAGCGCACGCGCAGCGGATCCTGCTCGACGCGGCATGTCCGGTGCTCGCGGTCAAGCCCGATGCCGACTGATCTGTACCTCTGTCGGGTATCGCTGATGAATTGAAAGCGATTGTGGTGCAACAGATTTCGGCATACAGGACGAAGATGTGGCCGCATCGGCGTCCGTCTGGAATCCCCGGATGGAATGAACTGGTGGCTGGCTCGTTTTATAATGGTGTCGAAGCACTTCGCGGACGACCTCCCGGCCGCGGTGTTGCGGTAAAACCCCCAACCTCGGTCGCCGTCGCCCCCGACGGCAATGTCGTGGTGTCTGCGCGCCCCGGCCCGATAGCTTTTGGAAGGTAGTTGGTGGACCCAGTGTCGAATACCCCCTCCGCACCAGCGTTGCCCGCCGAGTTCGCTCACCCGGCTCTGCAACAGCTCATGGCGAGCGGTCAGACCAACGGTGCGGTGTGCAGCTCCGAGTTGAAGGTCGCACTTGAGGCTGCGCAGATCGCGCCTCAGCGGATGAAGACAGTGCTGCGGGCGCTGGACGAGCACGGCATCGCCGTGACGCTGGATGCCGAGACAGCCCAGCGTGCTGTCGCGACGACCACGACCCGCCGCACCACCAAGACGGCGAAGGCGACACCCGCCAAGACCAGCCCCGCAAAGGCAGCGGCCACCAAGGCCGCTCCCGCCAAGAAGGCTGCGGCCAAGAAGGCCACTGAGCCTGCGGCGGCCAAGAAAGCCGCTGCTCCGACAGCGAAGAAGGCCGCCAAGGCTGCACCGGCGAAGAAGTCTGCCGCCAAGAAGGTTGCGGCCAAGGCCGACTCCCACGAGGCCGTCGAGTCGACCGAAGAAGTCGAGATCGACGTCGAGTTGACCGACGAGGCGATCGTCGCCGAGGGCGCCAAGGGTGACGAGGCGGCCGGCGGTCCTGCTGTTGAGGAGGAGTCCGAGACCGGTGGTTTCGTGCTGCGTCAGGACGACGAGGACGACGCGCCTGCTCAGCAGGTCGTGACCGCCGGTGCTACTGCGGACCCGGTCAAGGACTACCTGAAGCAGATCGGCAAGGTCGCGCTGCTGAACGCCGAGCAGGAGGTCGAACTCGCCAAGCGCATCGAGGCCGGCCTGTTCGCCGAGGAGAAACTCAACTCCGGCGACAAGATCGAGATGAAGCTCAAGCGCGAGCTGTGGTGGATCGCGCAAGACGGCAAGAAGGCCAAGAACCACCTGTTGGAGGCCAACCTGCGTCTGGTGGTGTCGCTGGCCAAGAGGTACACCGGTCGCGGGATGTTGTTCCTGGACCTGATCCAGGAGGGCAACCTGGGTCTGATCCGTGCGGTCGAGAAGTTCGACTACACCAAGGGTTACAAGTTCTCCACCTACGCCACGTGGTGGATCCGGCAGGCGATCACCCGTGCCATGGCCGACCAGGCACGCACCATCCGCATTCCGGTGCACATGGTCGAGGTCATCAACAAGCTCGCCCGCGTACAGCGGCAGATGCTGCAGGACCTGGGTCGTGAGCCCACGCCGGAGGAACTGGCCAAGGAACTCGACATGACGCCTGAGAAAGTCGTCGAGGTCCAGAAGTACGGCCGTGAGCCCATCTCGCTGCACACCCCCCTCGGCGAGGACGGCGACAGCGAGTTCGGTGACCTCATCGAGGACTCCGAGGCGGTCGTCCCGGCGGACGCGGTCAGCTTCACGCTCCTGCAGGAGCAGCTGCACTCCGTGCTGGACACCCTCTCCGAGCGTGAGGCCGGCGTGGTGTCGATGCGATTCGGCCTGACCGATGGCCAGCCGAAGACTTTAGACGAAATCGGCAAGGTCTATGGCGTCACCCGCGAGCGGATCCGTCAGATCGAATCCAAGACCATGAGCAAGCTGCGACACCCCTCGCGCTCGCAGGTCTTGCGCGACTATCTGGACTGAGAACTGATCCGCTGTCGGCAAGAACCCCCGCCATTCCGGGCGTTTCGTGCCTGACATGCGACACACTAGCCGAGCACAGCGTATCTAGTCCAGATATCGATACACTGTGAGCGTGTCGGATGCTCTCACGGTCGAGGAATTGCGATCGCTGCTGCTGTCATGGCAGCTGTCCTTGCGGGCGGATCGCAAGTCGCCGCAGACGGTCAAGAGCTACGCCGAGGGCGTCACTCAGTACCTCGCGTATGCCGAGGCCGGCTCGCGCGACCCGCTGGCCAGGGACACGTTGCGCGGTTTCGTGACGTCGATCCTCGACTCGGGTCGCGAGGCGTCCACGGCACGTGCTCGGCAATTGGCGGTGCGCCGGTTCACGGCGTGGCTGGACGACGAGGACGAACTAGGCGGACAACCGGACCCGTTCGTCAGCGTCAAGGCACCCAAGCTCGATACGAAGGTGATCGAGCCGCTGACCGACGAGCAGTTGAAGGCGCTGCTGAAGGCGTGCCAGTCGCCTCCCGGTGCCGACCGGTCGATCAAGTTGCGACACCAGCGGGACGAGGCGATCCTGCGGTTGATGCTTGAGACCGGGATGCGAGCCGGGGAGGTCGTCGCGCTGGAAGTTAACGACGTAGATCTTGCCGCAGGTATGGCAACCGTGCGTCGAGGCAAGGGCGGCAAGGGGCGCGTAGTCCCATTCGGGCCGAACACCGGGCAGGCGATCGACCGTTACCTGCGGACGCGCCGAGGGCACCTCCTGGCAGCGACCAGCGCGGATCTATGGCTGGGCGATCGTGGCAAGCGATTCAGTTACGACGCGCTGCACAAGACGCTGGGGATTCGTGCGGAAGCGGCTGGCATCGTCGGATTCCACCCGCACCGGATGCGCCATACCGCCGCCCATCGCTGGCTCGCTGCTGGTGGATCAGAGGGCGGTCTGATGGCCGTCGCCGGCTGGACCCGCCCCGACATGCTGATGCGCTACACCAAGGCTCAGGCCGCATCACGCGCCGCTGAGGAAGCCAAACGACTAGGGCTGGGGGAGCTATGAGCAAGAACCGTCGACGCGATGTCCGCGTTCGTGTTGTCTGCAGCGCGGGAGCGCACACAGTGGCGACGCTGGAGGTCGTCGATGACCATTACGAGCTACATGTGACGGAGACAGTGCATACCGGCGTTCCCAGTGGTCGCATCCTGGCTCGGCCCCCGGCTCGCTCGGTTCGTTCGACGTACGTCAACGAGGACTGCTGGAGCGGGTCCGTCACTTGCCAGTGTGGGAACTCCTACCCGCTGAGCTTCACCGCGGCAATGGTTGTGCTGAAGTCCGGCGGCAGGACCTTGACGCTGGACGCGACGCTCGCGGACTGGGTCGATCCGCAGAGAGTCATTCGCGGACCTGCTCAAAATCCCAACGATGTGATTAACTAACTACCACAGTGCTCCGCGGCTCTCCGCGGAACTGGGGCCGCAGCCCTAGATGAGTGCCTTGAGCAAGCCCTCCTGATTACAGGAGAGCTCTGCCGTGTCCCATTCACCTACTTCTGAGCGCAAGATGCGCTCGTCCATTGCCGCCCATGAATCTTGGGCGAACACTCACGACCGCTCGGCTCGCACGGCGCCTGCTCGACGTGCGCTTGAGGCCAAGTTCCTTGAGCAAGCAGACGGTGACCCCGTTCGCGCCGAGCACCTGCGCAAAGCGCACTACGCGCGGTTGGCATTGAAGTCTGCGCAGTCGCGTCGCCGTGCGAAGGAAGCCACAGCGATCGCCGATGCAGCTGACGCCGAGATGTCCGAACTCGCCGGCGGTGCTGCCTGATGTGCCGGGAAAGGGAACAGTGCCCCGGCAGGGAAACCGAGGCACTGCAGAGCGTTTCGTCGGGCGATTTCAAGCTCAGTTCAACTATAGCCGAGGCTGATCTGATCGCTCGGGCGAAACGCCATGACTACGCGATCAGGGTCGTTTTCGAGCGTGCTGATGGTCGGGTGTGCTCGCAGATGTATGCCGACCTGAGCGCCGCGGAGCGTAAGCAGGTGCGGTGCCACGAGCGCGGTCTGCAGGCGACGCTGACGCTGGTGCGGTTGGTGCCGGTGCACCACGTCACAGCGGATCTGTTGGCGCTGGTCGACGGTGGTGATTGCGTTGCGTGACAACGACATTCGGATCCTCACCGATGATGAGGGCGCACCGCTGGGCACGATCGACGTTGCCGAGATTGATCGTCGGGCAACGCTGCTGGCATACCGGTTGGCGACCTGCAGCAACGATCACGACCAGGTCGACGACGCACTTGCTGCCGAGCTTGGTCAGGTCGGTTCGGAGATGTTCGGGTTCGTCGCTGCTAGCGCGTTGCGGATGGTCGTGACGAGCGTGCTGGATCCCGTGCTCGAGGTCACCGACAGATTGACCGAGGCGGGTTATCTGCGCGCTGATCTGCGGGCCGGTTTGGCCGACGCCTACGACAACGCCACCGCGACGATCGGCGGTGATCACATTGCGTGACAACGTGATCGACCTGGCGGCGATGCCGCGGGAGCAGTGGGAGACGTTCACGGCCGGCTATGACAGCGGCTACGTGGCCGGGATCGAGGCCGGCCGACTGATTGAGCGTGAGGAAGTTGCTTCCCTGCAGCGTGCCGCGGTGGAGACAGTCCGCCAGTTGGCGGGGCTGCCAGTGCTGACCGACATGTCCGGCAGCAGCGATGATCTGGCGCAGCGGGCGCTGCAGCGTCGTGAGCGGGCGCGTGTGGCGTTCCGGGCCGATCATGCGCGCCGTCGTGCGTCGGCGGGCGGTGGTGCGCTGTGAAGGGGCATGTGGCGATCTATGACCCTGGCGAGGATGCTCGGAACGTTGCGGTCCGTGGCTATGTCGGTCAGTTGTTGGCGGTGCAGCGGATCCCGGCGATGCGGGACCGGGCGAACCAGTGCAGTTGGGTCCGTCGAGAGCGGCTGGATGAGTTGCTCGGTGTGCTCGAGACCAGCGGTTACAAGGTGCGGCTGATCGCGGGTGATCCTCGATGACTGACCTCTTCAACAAGCATTATCGAGGCGTCTGGGAAGGCCACGCAGCCAATGAGTCAGCTCCACGCTGGTTACGTGCTGCGTGCCTGGCATATGCGCGTTGTCAGCCAAATGGGCACACGCCGTTCCCGCGTGGCCTGGTTGCGTTAGCGCTGGCTACGCACGATCCGGTCACGGGCGAATTGATCGTGCCGGATAGGCGCACGGTGTATGACGCGATCCGTGTCGCGGTCGATAACGGGTGGCTTGCCCAGCAGTCCTGCGCACGGTGCTTAATCGTCCCTCCGCACGCGGTGGCATTCGATGTGGGGACGGCGAAGGCTCGTAACGCGGTGTGCACCTGGCATGAGTCAAAATCGACCCGGAAGCAGGTCGCGTAATGGCAAAACGTCATGTTCAGATACGGACGTTTGAGAGAAAACGTCCGTACTCAGTACGGACGGGTGTGAGTACTCAGTACGGACGTTTGGCGCGTTTGCGCAGGTCGCGGGTTCGCCCCTCTCTATCTATCTCTATGCGCTCAAGTACGCGTCTGCCCGTCGGGCTGTCCGTTGGGGTCTTGATCTGCGCCCAGGGTGGTGCCCGATGAATCCGGCAATGGCTGATGCGGAGTTGATCGCGGATTTGTTACGGCACGACCAGAACGGGCCGGCGATTCGAGCGGTGGTTGATCGGATGCGGGCACGGGAACGGGACCGGCACATCACCGTGCTCGGGAAAGCGTTGCTGGCGTTCGCTGACGCCGCCGAGGACGTGATCGATTCAGATAGTCGGGCACGGTGGGAAACGCTGCGGAGAATGGCGAGTGTTGTTCGCGTGGCCGCGATCGTTTCACCCGACTATTGATAGAATTACAGACAGCGGTACACCTGACGCGATAAATGAATATTCGCTCGGTGTACTACGACCCTCGCAGAGGAAATCCCTGACTTTGCCGACCCGGATGGACCGGGTCTGGTGGTAACCGTTCATTGAAAGAAGGAATCCCATGCCAAGCATTGTGGAGGCGCAGGCGACACTGCGCCGGATCGGCAGTGAAGTGAAGTCCGTCATGGACAACCCTCAGCTTACGAAAGCTCAGAAGAAGGCCAAGTTCGACGAGCTTGAGGTCAGCATGACCAAGGCCAAGGACGCGATCGAGCAGTACAAGTCGGCCAGCAAGTTGGCCGGCAGCATGTTCAGCAGCCTCGAGCAGACCACGGGGCCGTCGTTCGGTACGACCGCGGGTGTGAAGGGCATCTCCTCGGTGTCGCCGCTGGCGTTCGATGAGACGCAGCTGCGGGCACTGCATGACGCGATGGTGCATCACACCCGGTTCCGGATCACCGGTAAGGGTGTCGGCTTCGATGGGTCGGTCACGACCAAGGATGGTGTGGCCCCGACCCCGTCTGCTCCCGGTGTGGGTGGGATGCTGCCGCCGCAGTACACCGGCCTGGTGCCGATGCTGCACGAGCCGACGCGTGTGCTGGATCTGATCCCGGCGACCGCGACGGACGCCGCTGTCATCGAGTATCTGACGCACCAGTCCACCACCGGCACCGCTGGTGTGGTGGCTCCCGGCACGGTGAAGCCGTCTGTGGCGCTGAATGTCACCCGCAACACCGCGACGATGACCAAGCTGGCCGTGACCGCCACCTTGAACGATGAGGACATCCTCGATTTCGAGCAGTTCTCGCAGTACGTCGGCCTGGAGCTGTCGCGGATGGTGATCGACGCGGAGAACTCCCAGGTCCTCAACGGCGACGGCGAGAACGCTGACCTGACCGGTCTGCTGACCACGCCGGGGATCCTGACGCGGGCGGCCGCGACCGACGAGACGAACATTGACACGATCGAGCAGGCGATAGCCGACCTGCGCACCGGGCCGGCATACACCGAGCCGACCGCGATCGTGGTCCACCCCAACACCTGGAGCAGCACGCGCCGGGAAAAGGACTCCATGGGCCGGTATTTGCTGAACGCCGACCCGGCACTGAACACGCTCAATTCGCTGTGGGGCATCCAGGTGCTCGCCACCACCACGATGCCGGTCGGTGAAGCCCTGATGTTCAACGGTCAGGCCGCAGCAATGGCCTACATCCGGCAGGGAATTACCGTGGAAACCGACTACGGTCAGCACGGGTTCGAATTCAACCAGCACACGTTCCGGTGCGAGGAAAGATTCACCGTGACTGTGCAGCGACCTGCCGCGATGGTCGCGATCACTGGCCTGACCTGAGATATACTCGTAATCGGATTCCTTCGAATCTCATTGCGAGGTCGTCACCGCAAACGAAACACCCTCCCGGACCGTGGAAAGCCGGGAGGGTGTTCCATTTTGACGTATAATCACGCGCGCGTGCGCGACCCCCCTACGCCTCGGGGGAGGGACTTCGTCTTCTGCCGGAGGTCGATTGGTAGGTCAGCTCTAGAGATTTCCCACCACCCCCTAGGCACTGACTTGTCGAGTCAATTCCTCACGCCGCGCTTCGGCCCGGGTCATGGCTTTGACATACTCCTCGCGGATGTCCTCCAAGTAACCGTCAAAGGCTGGTTCCTCATCAGGATTGCGGCGTTTGCTGAAATCGGTCACAGCGATCGTGAGAGTGCCAAGCGCCGCAGACATGTGAGTAGTTGCCAGAGCGTTCGCCCGCAGAACTTCGCAGCTGCTGATGACTTTCCCCATATCGGAGAATTTCGTGATCGCCAGCGAGTGTGCATAGTCGCGGTAGTCGTTACGAAATCCTTCGATCCGACGATCTAGTGCCGCTATCTGGTGATTGATCGAGTTGACCTTCTCCGCCGATCTACGTGCATCGTTCTGTGACCGGTACGAGAGCAGTGCGGCGCCCGCGCTGCCAAACGCTGCGATGACAGCGACGACTGCGGCGATGATCGCGGCGACGTTCACAGCTTGCCTCGCCACTTGATCCCGCGGCCGAGGTTGACTGTGACTCGTCCTCGCGAGTTAACCGTGACTCTGCCGGCGCTGCGAGAGACGCTGACGCCGGACTTGGATTCGTTCAGGTGCGTGTTGCGAGCGACTCGACGTCGACGCTGGAAGAAGAAGCCCATGAGGCACATGATGGGCCTTGCCGGTGACACCTACAGCACGAGACACGGGAGACTTTGAAATGGCCGACGTGGTATCAGCGGAAGGACGAGCTTGCCCGATCTGCGGAGAGCACACGCTCACCAAGATCGAGACTCCAACCCGTAGCGGTGTTCCGCCGATCATCCGCTACGACTGTTCGAATCCGAAGGTTGAAGTGAAATGCGACATTCCCTCCGACTTTCCGAAACCGCGGCGAATCTGAATCATTCCCGAACCAGCCGTTGTGCTCATCGCAACAGCTGGGGTCTCAACAGTCCTTAGACCCTTGCGCGGGCGGCAACGTCAAAGGCTCGGACCACCTCACGGTGGGCATAGTGGTGGCGAACCCTCCCAAATGCCGGACCACGTTTTTCGCGCCCACGCACGACCAATGGCTCGCTGTCGTTGTGACAGCGAGCTAGATCGTCTACTCACCCGCGGCCGTGCACTGCTGAAGGGTGAGCGCCCGTCGCCGGTTCGGCGGGCTGGGTCCTATGACCGGGGCCGTCCGTGTTGGTGTCGCAGCTGGTGACCTATCGGCGCTGCGAGGGTGTGCGTCTCGTGCCCACCCTTTGTGAGTTGCGGTGCTGAGCACCGTGGTTGCGAAGGGTCGCGTTTGAGACGTGACCCCTAGTGAAGGGTCGGATCCGAAATCCGACCCTCTGGCTCATGTCGCGTTTGAAACGCGACCTGAGGTCCGATCCGAAATCCGACCTGGGAAGGTCCGAGGCTGGACAGCGAGTGACAAAGTCAGATTCGGACCTTGTCAGCACCGAGGAGGTGACACCTCCTCGGTGCTCCGATTTGAAATCCGACCCTTAGGCGCAGGTGTCGCACGTGCGACACCTGCGGGGTACCCACTAAGCGGGTACCCCTGGCATGGGTCAATTTGTCGGTGTCGACAAAGTGATCGAGGAGATGCGCTGTAGTTGCACGCCGATCGCGTCGATCAGTGCACGTGCCTCGTGCGCGCGTAGCAACACCTCGCATTCACCGGTGCTGTCGCAGATGAACAACGCCACAGAGGGCGCGTCGTCGGGGCCTGCCGGGTGCTGGCTGAACACCGTGCGGACCGACACCATCGGGACACGCGCGAGGTTCCATTTTTCCTCGACGGCACGCTGTAGCTCGGATCCACCGGTGGCAGCCACACTCGATAAATCGCTGCCGTGCTCACCTCCGCACGTACGGTCCGCGCACCACTCAGGGCAGGGCTGGTCAGGCATCGTCGTTGGTCCTTTCGAGCATGTCCGCGGCGTTGGTCAACGTCGAGATGAAGTGCCGCAGTTGCGGCAACGTCAGCGTGACGTCGTGATCGACGTGCTCGCCGTACATGTTCAGCACCAGGTGCGGGGCCTCGCTGCCGTCGAACGGGACGCGAATCCACGGATTCAGCAGGTCGTCGTCGAGCGTGCGCGTCTCGTCGAGGAACCGGAAATGCTCCTTGTTGACGTGGATCTGCTCACACCACGTCGGACACGGCACGGCCGGTGCAGAGTCCTCGACCGCGGGCGCTGGCAGGGCCTGCGACGGCGCTTCCCTCATCTCCGTTGCCGCGTCCTCGCACACGTCGCTGTGCGCCTGCGTGGCGTCACCTGCGGTCTTCCATGTGCCGTCGACGAACCATCCGCACGTGGTGCAGGAACCACGCCAGACCCGCTCGGAGCTATTCGACTCAGGCAGCATCACGGTCACCGCCTGGCGTCAGTAGTGCTGACTCCATCGGCGTCGAGCCAGTCGAATCAGGTGTAAAGCCCTTTACAGCCTGCGAGGTGTGCAACGTTGCACAGCTGAGCCAGTGCAGTCGGAGCACGCCAGCGACCAGGGCCAGCAGCAGCGCGACCACAGCCACCCCTTGAAGATGAGTGGCGATCGAGCACCACACGGATAAGATCGAACCCACGACCAGACCTCCATGTCTGTCGTCAGACCCCCGAACGTTCGCGCGTTGCGGGGGTCATCCTCTAGTCGAGGATATTTCGCACTACAGCGCTCCGAATGAGTGCGAGAGTCCCCGCCAACAGCGGGAAGTCCGCACAGCGCTAGGGCGTTCCTAGTGCGCGACTATCTGGACTGACATCGAGCGGCGCGGCCTTCGGCAAGCGCCCAGACAGCAGACGCCCCCGGCATACGTGCCGCGGGGCGTCTGCTGTCTCAGCTGCGCTGACGCCGAGGCAACGGTCGCCAGGACACCGCCGTGTGCCATGCCTGAGCTATGACCTCACGCCCCGACCGCGGGAACAGTGCGGCCGTCAGTCGAGCCGTTCGCGACTGCGAGTGTCGTACTCCCGCGACGACGAGGTCGGTGTCGGGTCTGATCGACCCCGCCGGGTCTGGCGTTGCGGCATACCGGGTCATCTCGAGGACCTGGACGGCACGATGCAGCGCCGCCCGGCCGTCGTCGTCGAGCACGGTCTTCTTCCGGTAGTACCGTTCCGCGGCGCGCGGCGACCGCTCGCCCGGTGCAGGGATACCCAGGTCGGTCAGGCGGGCCTGCATGACCCGCCACTCTCCCTCGACCGGTCCGCCGTCGTGATCGGTGGCCCGGGCGATGGCGACCCGCCGACGACGGGCGAGTGTCGGCAGCACGAGGCCGCCAAGAAGGGCGACGAGTACGACCGCCGCGATCCACGCGGACGTGGCCAGACCGGCCAGTGACGTGGCCTTCGTGGGGCCGGCGGGCTGTTGCGTCGGCGCCGGCACGGCGTGGTGTGGCGTCGTGCTCACGGACGGCCGGGGCCGACTGGACGCTGTCGGTGTGGGTTCGCGGTTCCGTCCGGTGGTGGGTGCGGTCGGTTGGGTGTATGCCGGGGCGTCGCCGCTGCGATATCCGGGCGTCGGCTCGAACCGCGTCCAGCCCATACCCGGCAGCCACAGTTGCGGCCAGGCGTGCGCACTGGATTCCAGGATGGTGTAGTTGCCGCTCGCGTTGACGCTGCCCGGCAGGAACCCCAGCGCCAAACGTGCCGGGATCCCCTCGGCTCGCGCCATCATCACCATGGCAGTGGCGAACTGCACGCAGTAGCCCTTCTTGGTGACCAGGAAGTTCGAGATCGGGTCCAGCTTCTTGCCGTTCACACTCCGCGTCGGCGCGAGCGTGAGCGAATAGGTGAACAACGAACTGCGCAGATAGTCCTGGATGGCGACCGCCTTGTCGAACGGTGTGTCGCCGATCGCGACCTGATTGTCCAGCGAGTCCACCCGCGCGGCTGATGCCGGGTCGACCACCAGATCCGAGCGGAAGGTGTTCGGATCGGCACCACCGAGCATCGGCCGGTCCGAGGCGGCCAGCACGGAGTACGTCACGCTGTATGACGCAGGCGCACGGTCGACATACAGCTGCGAGGTGTCGAGGGAGAATCCCCACTTGGTCGAGTTCAGGTCGGCCGACACCGCGGGATACGGCACCGCCAGCTGCGGTGCGTTGACGGTGTTGTCGGTGATCTGCATCGTGTAGCGCGAACTCGGCAGTGTCGTGTTGCGCCCGCTGGGGGAGGGCAGGGCCGTGTTGTTGCGCCCTGGTGTCAGGTCGGTTGCGGTCGGGAAGCCGGTCCACTCGCCGTTGGTGTAGGTGCCTCCGGCCGTCACTTGCAGGGGCGGCGGATCAGGATCGGACGTGTGGAAGGTGAGCACCACCGACTGACTGCGGCTCGACAGGTCTGCAGCCACATTCAGCGTGCTGCTCAGACTGACCTGACCGGCACCCCCCGAGCCGCCTTCGGCCAATCCCTTGGCGAAAAACCGGGGAGCGGTGTGTGGCAGGAAGGCCGGCACGATCACCGCGGCGAGGACGGTCGCGATGCCGAGTGTTCGCGCGACGGAGGCAAATCCGGCGACGCCGTACTGGTCGTCCAGCAGGGACGGGCGGGTCGACGTCGCGCGTGTCGAGGACCACCTCTTCAGCACGGTGCTGCCGTTCTGCGCGATCATCGCCAGCCACACCGCCGCGAGCGAACAGAAGTAGATCGGGTTGAGGGCAGTGCCGTTGTTGGAGGTCGACAACAGGAAGACGGCGAACAAGGGCACGCCCGCCAGCCCCGCCTGCCGGCTGGTCGCGAACAGGTAGTCGGTGGCCACGGCCAGCAGTCCGAGCAGAAGCTCCATCGCGGCCAACAGGCCAGGTGTCACGGGCGCGGGCGCCGGCGAGTCGCGAATGGTGTCATTGGCCTGGCGCAACAGGTCCACGGCCGAGGCGCCGAAAGTCGCGTCAAGGTGCGCGTGCAGATTGGCGAAGGAGACGACGACGGCCAGCGCCACGACCTGCCCAGCGATCACGACGCCCCCGGGCAGACGCGCGATCCGCAACAGGACCCCGGCGACGCAGACCACGAGCACACAGCCGAAGACCGGGCCGACCCACACGCCCCGCAGCAAGGTCGTCAGCGGCCAGCTGGCGACCATGACCGCGAGCACGCACAGCAACCCCTCGGTGATGCGCGCCCGGATCATCACAGCGCACCGACCTGGACGAGAGCCTTGTTGGTGACGATCGCCCAGGCGCGTTCGATCGGCATACCTGCATCCACGACGACGATCCGCCACCCTGCGCCGGCAAGGTTGTTGCGCAGCCGGACGGCGTCCTGACCTGGTTCGGCACCGGGGTGCGCGAACGTCGTTGTGTCGAGCACGAACCCGAGGGCCGCCGAGCCAGGTTGCCGCAGCGCGGCGAGTTCGTCGGCGCGGCCGTCGTCGAGGTCGGTCACTACTGCCACGACGATGCCACCGGACGTGGTCAGGTCACGGGTATCCGACGCAAGGAGCTCGAACTCCTGCTCGTCTCCGAAGCCGGCGTCGGCGAGAGCACGCACCATGTCCTCGGTCGTGGCTGCCGCGTGATCATCGAAAAACCCGTCCGTCCGGGTCTCGCGGGTGAGCAGGTGTGTCTGGTAATCGAGTTCGTCCAACCGCACCACGATCGACGCAACCGCGCTCACCGCCCATTCGAACGATGAATGGGCGCCCGTGCCGGTGTGCCCCGCTGCGCGGGAATCGAGCAGCACCGTCGCTGAACGTCGTGCGGGCCGATCCTCTTGGCGGACCATGAGCTCCCCACGGTGGGCGGTCGCCGGCCAGTGCACCTTGCGCAGGTCGTCGCCGTCGCGATAGCCGCGGATGCTGACGTCCTCCTCGCCGTGCAGCGCGACCATCTGCGGAGTCTCGCCCTCGCTGCCGTATCCGGCGCCTGGTGGGTGACTCGAACCGAGTGGTATGACGCGCGGCAGGACCAGGATCTCGTCGGTGCTGTCGATCACTCTCGTGGAGGAGGTGAGGCCGAAGGGATCGCGGTGCTGTAGCGCCAATGGACCCAGTCTGTGGTGGCCGCGCCGGTCGCTGCCGGCGACATACGTCACCTGGCGGGTCTCCGTGGTGCCAAGGCGCGGCAGGACGAATCGCGGCCGGTCGCCCAGGGAGTAGTCGAGTTGCTCCTCGGCAAGGTAGAGCGGGCAGGCGCGTCGGTCGAGATTGGTGATCGACAGCAGGACCTCCGCCCGTTGATCAGGCACCAGTGTCGTCGGCGTCGTGGTGCGGCGCACTGTCACCCTCGGCTGCGAGCGGCGGGAGATCGCCCAGGTCAGAATGGTCAGCGACACCAGCAGCACTCCCACCCGGGTGATGTCCTCGTAGCCGAGCACGAGACCGCTGATGATCAAGGTCACGCCGGCGGAGACGAATCCACGGCCTCGCGGGGTGAGTACGGAATGCCGTCGCCGTGCCATGTCAGCGACGCGAAGCCGGCACCGGCACGCCCTGCGCCAGTTCGAGCAGGAGCCGCCCGGCGCCCTTGTGCAGGTGCTGGTTCTCGCTGGACAGGATCACGCGGTGCGCGAGCACCGGTCCGATGAGTGCCTGGACGTCCTCGGGTATGACGTGGTCGCGTCCTGCGAGCGCGGCCAGCGCACGTGCGGCGCGCAGCAACTGCAGCGAGGCCCGGGGTGACGCACCGAGCCGGAAGGCGGACGCGTTGCGTGTCGCGCCGACCAGGTCGACGATGTACTGACGCAGCGCAGGGCTGGCGTGCACCTGACCGACGCGTGCCGCGCAGCGTCGGACAGTGGCCTCGTCGGTCACCGGTGCCATCGCATCGAGCGGCGAGCCTCCGCCGTGCACCTCGAGCATCTGCAATTCGGCGGTCGCCGTCGGATAACCCATCGAGATGCGCGCCATGAAACGATCCCGCTGCGCTTCGGGCAACGGGTAGGTGCCCTCCATCTCGATGGGGTTCTGCGTGGCCATCACCATGAACGGAGCGCGCAGCCGGTAGGTCCTGCCGTCGACGGTGACCTGGTCCTCCTCCATGCACTCCAGCAACGCCGACTGTGTCTTGGGGGAGGCACGGTTGATCTCGTCGCCCACGACGATGTTGGCGAAGATGGCGCCTGGCCGGAACTCGAAGGTGCGGGTGTCCTGGTTGAACACGCTCACGCCGGTGATGTCACTCGGCAGCAGGTCGGGGGTGAACTGGATGCGGCGCATCGGCGCATCGATGGCCCGGGCGAGAGCCTTGGCCAGCATCGTCTTGCCCACGCCGGGCACGTCTTCGATGAGCAGGTGACCCTGTGCCAGCAGCACGATGACGGCGGTCCGGATGACGTCGTCCTTGCCTTCGATGACCGAGGACACGGCACGGGCGATGGCGCTGCCGACGCGTTGCACCTCGGCGATGTCGCCGCCGGTCTCGTCGCCGGTGTCCGGAACGGGAGCCGAGTTGGTGTCGAGGGTGGAAGACATGGGTCGATCCTGCCTGATGACGTCGTCGTGGTCACTGAGCAGGCTAGTTCGTCCCGGTGACGACGACGGCCGGAATGGCGCCTTCACCCGAGCGGCGCTCGCATCAACCGGGCGGGGTCACGCCTGATGCGGTCGATCGCCACCGGCGTCCACACGCTCCACTTCGCTCCCCTGATCCGGGCGGCGACCTGCGGGGCCTGGCCACGACAGCGGCATTCCGCGCAATCCGGGGGTTGCGGGCCCCTCAGAGAAGCGCGCGCTGATCCGGCCACCGGCATACAGCTCGATCGGCCGGTCGAAACACCCCACTTCACCCCACCGCCTCTGACCTGCGAAAACACCGGAACAAAGGAGGATTTGACCGATCCTGATGCAGACAGGTGGGGGAAAGTGGAGTAAAGTGGTGTCTGTTGGTGAGCGGCGGAGCGCGAGGAGGGAGGTGCCGTGCATGTTTCTGGGTACCTACAACCCGCGTCTGGACGAAAAGGGCCGGCTCTTCCTTCCGGCGAAGTTCCGCGACAAGTTCGCCGCCGGCTTGGTCATCACTCGTGGGCAGGAGCACTGCCTGTACGTCTTCGCATTGGCCGACTTCGAGCGGATGACCGCGCAGATGAACGAAACGCCGGTCACCAACCGGGCTGCGCGCAACTTTCAGCGCGTGATGATGTCCGGCGCGACCGACGACTTCCCGGACAAGCAGGGCCGGGTCACGATCCCCTCGGTGCTGCGCGAGTACGCCGGGCTCGAGAAGGACTGCACGGTCATCGGCACCGGCAACCGGGTCGAGGTCTGGGACTCCCAGGCATGGAACGACTTCCTTGCTGCGACAGAAGACGAGTTCGCCGAGCAGGGCGAGGAGGTGATTCCTGGCGGTTTGTTCTGATCTTCGGCCTCCAACCGCTCTCCAGCGAGCTCACGCCGACACACCTTCCCCGGTGTCGGAGCGAGTTCCTCAGGCGGGCGGAGCGGCTGGGGACCAAGGACCAGAACTCCACCAGGAATCACCGGACCCACCATGGCCACCCCGCAGATCCGTCCCGGCCGATGAGCCCCGACCGCGGGGCCGCCGCCGACCGGCACGCACCGGTGCTGCGCGACCGCATCACCGAACTTCTCACTCCCGCGCTCCAGCGTGACGGCGCCGTCTTCGTCGACGGAACCCTCGGCATGGGCGGACACACCGAGGCGATCCTGGCGGCATTCGGCGGCGTGACCGTCTACGGCGTCGACCGCGACACCGAAGCCTTGGCGCTGGCGGGGGAGCGGCTGTCGTCATACGGCGACCGGTTTCGTCCGGTGCACGCCGTGTATGACGAAGCCTTCGACGACCTGGCCGCACTCGGGGTGGGCCAGGTCGACGGGGTGTTGTTCGACCTCGGTGTCTCCTCGCTGCAACTGGACGAAACCGACCGCGGCTTCGCCTACAGCGTCGACGCGCCCCTGGACATGCGCATGGACCAGAGCGCCGGACGGACGGCAGCGGACGTCCTCAACACCTATCCGCAGGACCAGCTCGAACGCATCCTGCGCGAGTTCGGTGAGGAGCGCTTCGCCCGGCGGATCGCCGGTGCGATCGTCAGTGAGCGCTGGGCCGAGCCGTTCACCAACTCCGGGCGGCTGGTCGAACTCCTGCGTGAGGCGATTCCAGCGGCCTCACAACGCACCGGCGGCCACCCGGGCAAGCGCACCTTCCAGGCCCTGCGGATCGAGGTCAACGCCGAACTGCAGGTATGGCGCGAGGCCCTCCCGCGTGCGATCGACGCGCTCGCGGTCGGTGGACGCGTTGCGGTGTTGTCGTACCACTCACTGGAGGACCGCATCACCAAGCAGACGCTGCACGCCGGCGCCACCAGCACCGCGCCTCCCGGACTGCCGGTGGAACTGCCGGAGCACGCGCCATACCTGCGGTTGATCACCCGCGGCGCCGAACAACCCGATGACGACGAGATCGAGACCAATCCGCGCGCAGCCTCAGCGCGGCTGCGTGTTGCCGAACGTATCCGTTCCACGAAGGGATCGAACCGATGAGCCAGATGACGGCCTCCGCGCGCACCGCCCGCCCGGTCCGACTGCCGGCACGCCCGGCACCCGTCGCCGCAACCCGACCCCGGCTGCACGCCGTGCCGACGGCGGAAGCGCCGGAGCATCGCGGTGTGGGTTTCGTGTTGCTGTGCGTCGTGCTGCTCGCCGGCGGCCTGATCAGCCTGCTGGTGCTGAACACCGACCGAGCCCAGCAGTCGTTCGTCATCGCCAACCTGCAGGCCCGGTCCGCATCGCTGGCGGACGTCCAGCAGGAACTCTCCTCCAACGTCGACCTGCTCGGTTCACCGGAGAACCTCGCCCGCCGAGCCACCGCAATGGGGCTCGGCCCGGCCAAGCAGGTGCGCTACGTCGACCGCGCAACCGGCAAGGTGCTCGGCGTGGCGAACAACGCCGGAACCGGCTCGCCGTTTACGGTGGACACGCTGCCTTCGACACCGGCGTCACAGACCGCAAACGGCGCTGTCTTCGCTGGTGGCCTCGGAGTCCTGGTGACCCCGAACCCGCCGAAGGCTGCTGCAAAGACGACCACCAAGACGCCGGCAAAGTCCTCGCCCTCCCCGACAACCACGCCGGGAAGCACCGCGAAGACGTCGCCGAAACACTCCGCGAAGCCCACTCCGAAGACGACCAGCACGAGGTGACACGTGAGCACGTCCCGTCCGGGCACGCGACCGACTCGACCCAAGAATGAGCCTGTGCGCGGGCGACCGGTAGGGGCAGACCCGAAAGTGGGGCACCCACGACGACGTGCCCGGGTCCTCCTCGTGGGCACGCTCATGGTCTTCAGCCTCTTCGCCGCCCAGTTGCTGCGCATTCAAGGTTTCGACGCGGCCAGCGTCTCCGCGCAGGCCCTCGACTCCCGGCTGCACGAGCAGACGATTCCCGCACTGCGCGGTGAGATCGTCAGCAGCGACGGCACGGTTCTGGCCAGCAGCGTCACCCGATACGACATCACCGACGATCCGACGGCCACCGTGACCTACACCAAAACGGTCAACGGATCGTTGCAAAACGTCGGCCTGGCCGGGGCAGCGCAGGACATCGCCACCGCGATCAACGGGCAGTCCGCGCCGATTCTGGCGGCCATGCAGTCGGCCTACGCGGTGAAGTCCCGCTTCACCTATCTGGCCAAGAACGTCACACCGCAGCAATGGGCTGCTGTGAACGCGCTCGGCATACCGGGCATCTACAGCCAGAGCACCCAGCAGCGCGATTACCCCCAAGGCACCGCGCTCGCGCCGCTGCTCGGCTGGGTCGACGCCAGCGGCCAGCCCGGCGGCGGCGTGGAACTGCAGGAACAGGCGGCGCTCAATGGCAAGCCCGGCGTGCACCTCTACGAGCAATCCCCCAGCGGAGCCCAGATCGCAACCGGCGACAACAAGGACACCCCCGCGGTCAACGGCGGCACCGTCGAGCTGACGATCAACAACAATCTCCAGTGGTACGCCCAGAACGCCCTCGCCGCAGCGGTCAACAAGTATGGCGCGCTGTCGGGAGATGTCGTGGTCATGGACAAGAACCAGAACCTCTTGGCGGTCGCGTCCTACCCGAGTTTCGACAACAACGACATGGCCGAGGCGACCGGCACGACCTTCACCTCGCGTCCGTTCACCGAGTCCTACGAGCCCGGCTCGACCAGCAAGGTGATCACGATGGCCGCGCTGCTGTCGCAGGGTGTTGCAACTCCGACGACACCGGTGGTTGTGCCCAACACGCTGGCCCGCGCGGGCACCATCTTCCACGACGCGGAGCCGCACCCCACTGAGTACCTCACCCTGTCCGGGGTCCTTGCGCAGTCCTCCAACATCGGCACCATGGAGGAGGGCGGCAAGCTACCGGCCTCGACCATCTACAGCTATATGAAGAAGTTCGGGCTCGGCGCCCCGACCGCATCCGGATACCCCGGCGAGTCCGCGGGTCAACTCGACCCATACCAGGACTGGAGCGGCACCCAGCGGTACACCGTGTTGTTCGGCCAGGGCTTGGCGATCACGGCGGTCCAGGAGGCTTCGATCTTCGCGACGATCGCCAATGGCGGGGTGAAGGAGCCGGTCAAGCTGGTCAAGGGCGTGCAGACGGCCAAGGGCTTCCAGCCGGCTGCCACCGGCAGCAGCGAGCGCGTCATCTCACAATCGGTCGCGACCGAGCTCACCAAGATGCTTGAGGGTGTCGTCAGCAAGACCGGCACCGCAGAGGCGGCCGACGTGGCCGGCTTCTCGGTCGCCGGCAAGACCGGAACCGCCAACCGGTATGACCAGCAGCTGGGCCGGTACAACGGTTACACGGGATCGTTCATCGGTTTTGCACCGGCGAACGACCCCCAGTACATCGTGTCGGTGACCCTGCAGCGGCCGACCAAGGGCAGCTTCTACGGTGGGACGGTTGCCGCGCCGACGTTCTCGCAGATCATGACCTACGCGCTGCAACAGGGAAAGGTTCCGCCAACGGGCTCGCAGGCGGCGCCCTACCCGCTGACCTTCGACCCCTCGATCACAAGCAAGAAATGATCCCGCTGAGACTTTCCGAGATCGCCGCCGTCACCGGCGCGCAGTTGCACGGCCCCGACCAACTCATCGACGGCCCTGTCGTCACCGACTCGCGAGAGGCTGCTGCCGGCAGCCTGTATGTCGCCCGCATCGGCGAGGTCGCCGACGGGCACGACTACGCTCCGGCCGCTGCGGCTGCGGGAGCTGTGGCGACGCTCGGTTCGCGGCCGGTGGACGGGATGTCCACGCTCGTCGCCGACGACGTCCAAGAGGCCTTCGCCAAGCTGGCGCGGGAGGTGATCGAGCGCGCCGACCGGCTGCGTGTCATCGGCATCACCGGCAGCTCCGGCAAGACGACGACCAAGGACCTGCTCGCGCAGGTGCTTGCGACAGTGGGCGAGACGGTGGCGCCCGTAGGCTCGCTCAACTCCGAGGTCGGTGTGCCGCTGACCGTGTGCCGGGTGACACCGAGTACCGACTTCCTGGTCGCCGAGATGGGCGCATCGGGTGTCGGCCACATCGCCTATCTCACCCGCATCGCCCCGCCGACGATCGGCATCGTGCTCAATGTCGGCAGCGCGCACCTGGGCGAGTTCGGTTCGGTCGAGGCGATCGCACGCACCAAATCCGAACTCGTGCAAGCGTTGCCCGAGAGCGGTCTGGCCATCCTCAACGCGGACGACGCGCGCGTGTCGGCGATGGCACGGCAGACGACCGCACGCGTCATACGTGTCGGTCAGGCTCCGGACGCCGACGTGCGGTGCGACGACGTCGTGCTCGACGACTCCGGCCGGGCACGGTTCACCATCGTCGGTCTCGCCGACGAGGGGCCGTTGCCGGTCAGCCTTCAGCTGTATGGCGCTCACCAGGTCGGCAACGCGCTGGCCGTCGCGGTGGCTGCACATGAACTCGGCCTCGGCGGAGCCGCCATCGCGCGTGCGCTGGAGTCCGCCAGACCGGTCAGCCGGTGGCGGATGGAAGTCCACCAGTTGCCGACCGGTGTCACGCTGGTCAACGACGCCTACAACGCGAATCCGGACTCGATGAAGGCAGCGCTGCATGCACTGGCCCAGATGGCCGGCGAGCGCCGCACCGTCGCGGTGCTGGGGGAGATGCTGGAACTCGGCGACGAGTCCGAGGCCGCGCACCGTGGCGTCGGCGAGACTGCGGCGTCCCTTGGCGTCACCGACGTGGTTGCCGTTGGCACGGGCGCGGCTCCGATCGCCGCTGCGGCGGCGCTGGGCGGAGTGCGCGTGCACCAGGTCGCCGACGTCGAGCAGGCGCACAACCTCCTCTCCGACCTGCTGGTGTCCGGGGACGTGGTGCTGCTGAAGTCGAGCCGAGACTCGGGATTGCGTTACCTTGGCGACCGGATCACAGTCGAGCAAGGTGGGGAGATCACCCAGTGAGGGCAGTCCTGATCGGGTCGACGATCGCGCTCATCATCGGGCTTCTCGGCACCCGTTCCTTCATCACGCTGGCCAAGCGCAAGGGCTGGGGCCAGTTCGTCCGCGACGACGGCCCGACCACCCACCACACCAAGCGCGGCACGCCCCAGATGGGCGGCATCGTCATCATTTCGGGCACCGTGCTGGGCTACGCGCTGGCGCACCTGTTCACCTGGGACGCCCCTACGGTTTCGGGGGTGCTCGTTCTCTTCCTGATGGTCGGGATCGGGTTCGTCGGATTTCTCGACGACTGGACGAAGATCTCGCACGAGCGCTCGCTCGGCCTGAATTCCTGGCAGAAGTTGGCGGGGCAGACGCTGGTGGCGGTGATCTTCGCGGTTCTGGCCACGAAGTTCTCCCGTGGCGGGATCACTCCGGCCAGCTATCGCATCTCGTTCGTGCGTGACACCTGGATGAACCTCGCATTCCACGGCACCGTCATCGGACTCATCCTGTTCGTGGTCTGGGCCAACCTGATGATCGCCGGCACCAGCAACGGTGTGAACCTCACCGACGGCCTCGACGGCCTGGCGGCCGGCGCCTCGGTGATGGTCTTCGGTGCCTACGTCCTGATCAGCGTGTGGCAGTTCAATCAGAACTGCCAGTTCAACTTCTCCAGCAAGTGTTACAACGTGCGCGACCCGCTCGATCTGGCGCTCGTCGCGGCGTGCGTGATGGGGTCCTGCTTCGGGTTCCTGTGGTGGAACGCCTCTCCGGCCAAGATCTTCATGGGCGACACCGGCTCCCTGGGCCTTGGTGGTGCGCTCGCCGGTTTGGCGATCATGACCCGCACCGAGTTGCTCGTGGTGATCCTCGGCGGCCTGTTCGTGATGGAAACCGTCTCGGTGATCCTGCAGGTCAGTTATTTCAAGGCCACCAAACGCAGCAACGGTGGCGTCGGCAAGCGGCTGTTCCGCATTACCCCGATCCACCACCACTTCGAGATGCTCGGGTGGGAGCAGATCACCGTCACCATCCGGTTCTGGATCATCGCCGGACTGTGCGTCGCGCTCGGACTCGGCCTCTTCTACGCGGAGTGGGTGGTCGGCGTATGACGACCGACCCCTCGCAGGGTCAGCCGTCCGCCGACGGGGAGTTGTGGCCGGTCGATCCGGCATACGAGCCGCAGGGCGGGTTGCGCCGGCTGACGCACCGTGACGCCGACTGGTCCGGTCTGCAGGTCGTCGTCGTCGGTCTGGGTCTCAGCGGTTTCGCGGCGGCCGACGCGCTGCTCGAACGCGGCGCGGCCGTGACGGTGGTCAGCCGTGACAGCACCCCCCTCATGCTCGAGCGTGCGCAGATCCTGCAGGTGCTCGACGCAACAGTGATCTTCGGGGACGACGTGCCGGACGCCCCGCCGCCGGGCACCCATCTGGTGGTCACTTCGCCGGGTGTGCCGCCGGTCAACCCCTTCCTACAGGCAGCGGCTGCGGCGCAGATCCCGGTCTGGGGCGAGGTCGAACTCGCGTGGCGGATGCGCGCCAAGGAGGGCGCTGCGCCCTGGCTGACCGTGACCGGCACCAACGGCAAGACGACCGTTGTCACCATGCTGGAGTCGATCCTGCGCGCGGCCGGCCTGCGCGCCACTGCCGCCGGAAACGTCGGGCTGCCGATCCTTGAGGCCGTGCTGCACCCCGAGCCGTATGACGTTCTCGCGGTCGAGCTGTCGACCTTCCAATTGCACTGGTCACGCAGCATCTCGCCATACGCCTCGTGCCTGCTCAACGTCGCGCCGGACCACCTCGACTGGCACGGGTCCTTCGAGGAGTACCGCCGCGTCAAGGGTCGCATCTTCGACCGCACGCAGGTGGCGGCGATCTACAACGTCCAGGACCACACGACCGAACACCTGCTCGAGGACGCCGAAGTCGTCGACGGATGTCGGGCGGTCGGCTTCACCATGCTGACCCCCGCTCCCTCGATGGTGGGCCTGGTCGAGGACGTCCTGGCCGACCGCGCGTTCGTGCCGGACAGGCAGCGCAATGCCGCCGAACTCGCCAACCTCAGCGACCTCGTCGGCCCGGACGGCACCCCGCCGGCTCCGCACTATGTGGCGAACGCCCTGGCCGCGGGTGCGCTGTCACGTGCGTATGGCGTGGGTCCGGTCGCCGTGCGTGACGGCCTGCGCGACTACCAACCGCAGCCGCACCGCGTTTCGACCGTCGCCACCATCGACGGCGTGCGCTACGTCGACGACTCCAAGGCCACCAACACCGGTGCGGCTGCGGCGTCGATCGCCGGGCTCGACTCGGTGGTGTGGATCGCCGGAGGCCTGCTCAAGGGCGCCGACGTCGACGACCTGGTGCGAGATGCGGCATCCCGGTTGCGCGCGGTCGTGCTCATCGGCCGTGATCGTGGCCTTTTGCGCGAGGCGTTGCAGCGACACGCGCCCGATGTCCCGGTCGTGGACATCTCGAGCACCGAAACTGGGGCCATGGCCCAGGCAGTCCGCGCAGCGAGCGAGCACGCACGAGCAGGTGATGTGGTGCTGCTGGCACCGGCGGCCGCATCGATGGACATGTTCGACAACTACGGAGCACGCGGTGACGCCTTCGCCGCGGCGGTGCGCGACTTGGCCGGCGGCGCGCAGTGAGCGCAACCACCACCCGCGCGACCTCCGGCGCTGCCGGAGCACCGCGGAGTCCGCGTGTCACAGATGCCTCGATGCAGGAGTCGGCCGGCAATCCGTTGTCACCGCGCATCCTGCTCGAACGACTCGAGTCGCCCGTCGCTCCGTATTACCTGCTGCTGGGCGCCACCTCGCTACTGGTGGCCTTCGGGCTGGTCATGGTGCTGTCCGCCTCGAGTGTGACGTCGTACCAAGCCAGCGGATCGCCATACACGGTGTTCAACAACCAGGCGATCTTCGCGGTGCTCGGCGTCATCGTCGCCGCGTGCGCCAGCCGGATGCCGGTGCGTGTCTGGAAGGTCCTGGCGTTGCCGGCGTTCATCGGTGCCGTCCTGCTGGAGATGCTGGTCTTCTCCCCGCTCGGTCGCACGGTGCAGGGCAACCGCAACTGGATCGGTTTCGGCTCGTTCACCATGCAGCCGTCCGAGGCCGGCAAAGTCGCGCTCGTGCTGATCGGAGCGCTCATCCTGACCCGCAAACGCAAGCTCATCGGCCGATCCCGGCACGTGATCATCCCGCTGATCTTTCCCGTGGCGATCGTCCTGCTCGGCCTGGTGCTCGCCGGGCACGACCTGGGCACGACGATGGTCTTGGCCGCGATCCTGGGCGCCATCTTGTTCGTGGCCGGTGTGCGCATGCGCGTCTTCGCAGGCTTCGCCGCGCTGGCTGCTGCCGGTGCGGCCGCCTTCGTCGCGACAAACTCCAACCGGTCCGGGCGACTGTCGTCCTGGCTCGGCACCTGCTCCAACGCACAGTCGACGGGTTGCTGGCAGAAGGTCCACGGTCTCTACGCCATGGCGGACGGTGGTTGGTGGGGCGTCGGATTGGGGGCCAGTCGCGAGAAGTGGTCCTGGCTGCCCGAGGCACACAACGACTTCATCTTCGCCATCATCGGCGAGGAACTCGGTCTACCGGGCACCCTGACCGTCGTCGCGCTGTATGTCGCTCTCGGCTATGCGGGCTACCGGTTGATCGTGACGAGCAAAGACTTCTTCGTGCGCATCGCGACCGCCGGCATCATCACCTGGATCCTCGCTCAGGCCATCATCAACATCGGTTCGGTGACCGGCCTCTTGCCGATCATCGGCGTTCCGCTGCCGCTGGTGTCCTCCGGCGGATCGGCGCTGGTGACCTCACTTCTCGGCCTCGGCATCCTGATCTCGTTCGCCCGCAACGAGCCGGCGTGCAAGGAAGCTCTTGCAGCCCGGCCGAACGCGGTCAAGCGGACACTGGCCGTCCTGCCGGTGGGGCGTCGGTGAGCGACACCGCAGCTGAGCACGGTGGGACCGACAGCAGTGCTCGATCCGGCGACGGTGTCGTTCCTGCGCGATCATCGGATGCCGCGGCCCTGACCTCGGTCGTCCTCGCCGGTGGTGGAACGGCCGGCCACATCTCACCTCTGCTGGCCACCGCCGATGCCTTGCGCCGCGAAAATCCCGACGTCCGCATCACCGTGGTCGGGTCGGTTGGCGGCCTTGAGGAGACGATCGTCCCCGAACGCGGGTACGACCTCAAGGTCATCCCGAAGGCAGCCTTTCCGCGTCGCCCCGACCTCGCGGCGCTGCGCTTCCCTCTGACCTTTCGTCGCGCGGTGCGGCAGGCCACCGACGTGGTGCGCAACGCGGAAGCCGATGTCGTGGTCGGGTTCGGCGGCTATGTCTGCCCGCCGGCGTTCCTGGCGGCCCGTCGTGCGGGCGTGCCGATCGTGGTGCACGAGGGCAACGCCCGTCCCGGTCTCGCGACGCGCCTGGGCGCACGTTTCACATCCTTCATCGCCACGACGTTCTCTGCGACGAAGCTGCCCGGCGCCCGTCTGCTCGGTATGCCGCTGCGCCACGAGATCACCGGTCTCGACCGCGCGGCATTGCGTCCGGAGGCCTTGCGCGAGTTCGGTCTGACCGACGCGATGCCGACGATTCTCGTGACCGGCGGTTCGCTGGGCGCCGCGCGCATCAACGAGGCCTTCGCCGGCGCGGTCGCGGCGTTGCGCAGCGCCGGTGTGCAGGTGCTGCACGTGACCGGTCGCGGCAAGGAGTTCGATCCGGACGCCGGTGCGACGGCCGCGAAGCCTGACGGGGGAGATGCGGCATACGTCGTGTTGCCGTATGCCGACCGGATGGAATTGTGTTACGCCGCAGCCGATCTCGTGGTCACGCGCGCCGGCGCGAACATGGTCTGCGAGACGGCCTCCATCGGACTGCCCGCTGTCTTCGTGCCGCTGCCGATCGGCAACGGCGAACAACGACTCAACTGTGCCGACGTTGTCGATGCAGGTGGCGCGATCGTCGTCGACAATGCCGATTTCACCGCCGATTACGTTGTGCAGCAAGTGATTCCACTGGCCAAGAACGCCGATCGCCTGGCACTCATGGGTGCGGCTGCACGAGCGCAAGGTCATGGCGAAGCGGACGAGAAGCTCGTCGCGATGATCCACGAGGCCGTGTCGGCGGCGGCGCGATCGTGACCGACGCGAGCTGCCCTGACGGGGTGAATCCCCGCTTCGATTTCACCGCGGAACTGCCGCCTCTCACCGATGTCCGCCGGGCGCACCTGATCGCCATCGGCGGCTCCGGCATGTCCGGTGTCGCCCGGCTGCTGCTGGCGCGCGGCATCGAGGTGTCCGGCTCCGACCGCGCCGACAGCGCAACGCTGGACGACCTTCGTGCCGCCGGCGCGACCGTCACGATCGGTCAGAGCGCCGCTACAGCGGACCTGGTCCCGGCGGACGCCTGGGTGGTCATCTCCTCGGCCATCGCGCCCGACAATCCGGAATTGCTGCGCCTGCAGGAGCGCGGGTTGCCGGTGCTGCACCGGGCGCAGGCTCTTGGGATGCTGATGGCCGGTCGTGGTGCGCTGGCGGTCGCCGGTGCCAACGGCAAGACGACGACCAGCGCCATGGCGACGGTCGCCTTGCGCGCGGCCGGGGCGGACCCGTCATACGCGATCGGAGCACCGATCGTCGGCCTTGGGGCGAATGCCGGTGTCGGTGAAGGGGATTCGTTCGTCGTCGAGGCTGATGAGAGCGACGGTTCGTTTTTGGTCTACCACCCGCACGTCGCGATCGTGACCAATGTGCGAGACGACCATCTCGACTTCTACGGCAGTTCCGAGAGGCTGCACGAGGCGTATGCCGATTTTGCCGCCACCGTCCGCCCCGGTGGCCTGCTGGTCGTCTGCGCCGACGATGACGGCTCGGCGGGGCTCGGCGAGCGGATGCGAGCTGCGGGCACGCGGGTGCTGACCTACGGGCGGAGCGTCGACGCCGACCTGCGTCTGGTCGACGACGGCGGTGGTGCCTTCGACTGGCACGGCACTCTGCTGTACCAGGGGCAACGGCTTGCCCTGCGCCTGCGCGTGCCGGGCTCGCACAACCTGCTCAATGCCGCGGGGGTGGTGCTTGCGCTCAGTGCCGGCCTCGGGGTCGACCCGGCATCGGTCGTGGGCGGACTTGCCGAATTCCAAGGAACAGCAAGGCGATTCGAACCTTGCGGGTCCGCGGCCGGAGTTCGCGTGGTCGACGATTACGCGCACAACCCCGGCAAGGTCGAAGCGGTGGTGCGCACCGGTCTCGCCTTGCGTGACGGTGGTCGCCTCATCGTCGTCTTCCAGCCGCACCTGTACTCGCGCACCCAGCACGCCGCTGCCGGACTGGCCGAAGCGCTGTCCCTTGCTGATGTAGCGATCGTGCTCGATGTCTACGCCGCGCGCGAAGCGCCGGTCGCAGGTGTCACCGGCGAACTCGTGACCGATCGGATCGACGGCGCCGAAGCTGTCTACGCGCCGACCCACGCCGATGCCCTCCGGGCGGTCGCCGAACGGGTGCGACCCGGTGACCTCGTCCTGACGGTGGGCGCCGGCGACGTGACGACGCTCGGCCCGCAGATTCTGGATGCGCTGGCGACGCGGCCCGACCTTCGATAACTCGATAACTCGCCGATTCGGCGGCGATGAGGACCCTCGCGTGGTGCGGTGACTGCCACCCGCCACATACGACACGCTAGCAACGCTGGCGTGGTTAGAAAGACGATTACTTCCGGTCGCGGTCGCGATACTGGGAAGTAATCGTCATCTCGACCATGCACTCGCTGTGCCGGGGCAGCCCGGGCACCCGTACGTCGCCGATTCGGCGACTGACGGAGGGCGATGGCGGATACGGTGGGCGCCACACCGAGCACCTACCCGCGCAATCTCTAAGTCGCCGATTCGGCGATGTGCATCAAGGCTGGTGCATCAGGTGGTGCTTCGAACGACCTGCTCCGGCGAGGCATCGTCAGTCGCAGCCATCGCAGACGCGGTGCCCTGTGCATCCTTGTCGGTCGCATCCCCGTCGGTCACATCACCGTCGCGAGCGTCACTCGCACGTGCGTCGGCCCCGGCCGCGTCTGTCGTGAGCGCGTCACTGCCGCTTTCCGCGACTGCGACATCGACCTTGGTCTGGTCCACGACCAGTTCACGCACCTGGTACGCACCAAGGCTCATCTTCTTCCCCAGCGGGTGCTCCGCATCCACCAGCACCGCGCCCGGTGTGGCCGAGACAGCCATCGCTAGCGAGACGGACCTGTCGACGTCGAACCACGCGTATGGCGCAACCTCGGCGAACGCCGGGTGCTCGAGGTAGTCGGTCGGTGGCCCCATGAACACCGGCTGCACGTCGAAACCGCCGTTGGTCACGTGCGGCCACCAACGAAACTCCTCTACCAACGCCGAGCACGATCCGCAGAAGGCGGAGAAGAACACCAGATATGTCGGCGGATCCTGGAACTCGCTGATCAGCATCGGCGAACCATCGGCATCGGTCACCGTCAGCGACCTCACTTGTCGTGCCTTGCGTCGGCGGTCGCGCAATCCCCGGTAGATCACGAGGCCGACGGCGAGGGCACATGAGACGACGGCCGGAACGGCATACAGCCAGGCAGAGCGGTCGCCGAGCACGCTGGCGGGGGAGTCGTGCAACACGACCGCGATCACCGCGAGCAGCACCAGCGCACTGTTCCGCGCGATCGTCCGCCGATCGACCGAGTCGTCGCCGATGCCGCCGAAGCAGTTGCACGAGACGGCCTGCTTGCGTCGCACCACGCGGACGACCAGGACCAGGAACCCGACATACAGCGCAAGCGAGGCGACGGTGAAGATCTGGTGCCACGGCGCGGGCACCAGCACGGTCCCGAGTCCGAGCCCGATCTCGACAAAAGGGAAGGCCCGCGCGAAGCGTTCGTCACGGTGGATGAACTGCGGCAGCCCGAACCGCGTGAGCGACATCCGGAAGGCCGTGGCTGTCCCGATCTTCAGAGTGCCGCTCGCGATGAGCACGGTGCCGACCAGCCAGGTGCACGCTGCTGCGAACCACTGCACGCTTATCCGTCTCCGCTCCGACGTGTCATCTCACCCGTGGCTCACACGGGTCGTGCCAGCCGCCGTGCCAAGGATGCCGTCGAGTCTACGTATCCGAGCCGTATGTCGGGCAGCTACCGACTGCGGCCGTCCGGTGCAGGAGCACCCGTCGTCGAAAACGGCTGTCGCCACACCCGTCAACGGGTTCACCTTCAATGAGACGTTGATAGTCGCTAGGAGTGCCTCGACCACCGTAGGATGCCGTGGATAACGCTCTCGGGTGGATAGCGTCGGTCGGCACGGTGTGTCGGTTAGGGCAACTGCCGGTGAGCAACGATCATCGACGTGATGGCGCAATGGGCACCACGACTCCAAGTCCGGCCCGCGTCGTCATGACACGCTTCGTCTAGCCCCGGAAAGGCTCCAACCTCGTGGCAACTCCGCAGAATTACCTCGCTGTCATCAAGGTCGTCGGCATCGGCGGCGGTGGCGTCAACGCCATCAACCGGATGATCGAGGTCGGCCTCAAGGGCGTGGAGTTCATCGCCATCAACACCGACGCGCAGGCGCTGTTGATGTGTGACGCTGACGTGAAGCTTGAGGTCGGACGCGAGCTGACCCGTGGCCTCGGCGCAGGCGCCGACCCCGAGGTCGGCAAGAAGGCCGCCGAAGACCACGCCGAGGACATCGAGGAGGTCCTCAAGGGCGCCGACATGGTGTTCGTGACCGCCGGCGAGGGTGGCGGCACCGGCACCGGTGGCGCTCCGGTCGTCGCCAAGATCGCCAAGAGCCTGGGCGCGCTGACCATCGGTGTGGTCACCCGGCCGTTCACCTTCGAAGGTCGCCGCCGCGCCAACCAGGCCGACCTGGGCATCAACGCCCTGCGCGACGAGGTCGACACCCTCATCGTCATTCCGAACGACCGGCTGCTGTCGATCAGCGACCGCAACGTCTCGATGCTCGATGCCTTCCACAGTGCCGACCAGGTGCTGCTGTCCGGTGTCCAGGGCATCACCGACCTGATCACCACGCCGGGTCTGATCAACCTCGACTTCGCCGACGTGAAGTCGGTCATGCAGGGTGCCGGCTCGGCGCTCATGGGCATCGGTTCGGCCCGTGGCGAGGACCGCGCCGTCCAGGCGGCCGAGTTCGCGATCTCGTCTCCGCTGCTGGAAGCCAGCATCGACGGTGCGCAGGGCGTGCTGCTGTCGGTGCAGGGTGGCAGCGACCTGGGTCTGTTCGAGATCAACGAGGCAGCCCGTCTTGTGCAGGAGGCAGCGCACCCCGAGGCCAACATCATCTTCGGTGCCGTCATCGACGACGCCCTCGGGGACGAGGTCCGCGTCACCGTCATCGCGGCCGGCTTCGACGGAGGATCACCCACCAAGCGCACCGACGACCGCGCGCTCGGGCAGATCCAGGGTGGCCCGAAGGCTCCCGCCGCCCAGCCCGCAACCCCACGTCAGGACGCACCGCAGGCTCAGGCCCCCGTCCAGAGCGCACCGGCGGTCGAGGCGCAGGCACCGCAGCAGCGGCCGGAGGCTGCTCCGGCTCCGGCCACCGCACCGGGTCAGGTGCAGCAGGCACCGAGCAGCCGCCCGCCGCGCGAGGTCACCTTCGACGACAGCGAAGACCTGGACGTCCCCGACTTCCTGAAGTGAGCAGGCCGTTGCGGCTGTCCGACGCCACCCGCTGAGCCGCGATGTGGTGGTGGCAGGACCGTCTCGAGGTCGCCGGCAAGCCGGCGATCACCTTCGGCTTCACCGATTCCGCCGGTGGAGTGAGCCAGGGCCCGTTGGCCTCCCTCAACCTCGGCGGTCACGTCGGCGACGACCCTGAGCGAGTCCGCGAGAACCGCTCCCGGGTCGCCCGCGCTGTCGGAGTCGACCCTGCGTCATTCGTGCTCATGCACCAGACCCACAGCACTGAAGTCGCCGTGCTTCCGGCCGATCTGAGCTCGCCCGACGCCGACGGCATGGTCACCGACCGCTCCGGCGTGGCGCTCTGTGTGCTCGTCGCGGATTGCACCCCGGTGCTGCTCGCCGACCCGCACGCCGGCGTCATCGGGGCGGTGCACGCCGGCCGGCCGGGTATGACGGGGCGCATCGTCGACAACGCTCTCGATGCGATGAGCGCTCTCGGCGCCGCGAGTCCCGTTGCCGTTGTTGGCCCTTCGGTGTGCGGTCGCTGCTACGAGGTGCCGCGGGAGATGCAGGACGCCGCGGCATCGGTCAGCCCCGCCAGCCGCACGGTGAGCTGGACGGGCACACCGGCGATCGACGTGGCTGCAGGTGTGGTGCAGCAGTTGTCCGCTCGCGACGTGCCGGTCACCTGGGTGCCGGGCTGCACCCGCGAGAGTGAGCGGCTGTTCTCCTATCGCGACGACCATGCGACCGGCCGGTTCGCCGGGGTCGTGCTGATCGAGAGCGCCGCGCCGTGACCGACGAGACCGACCCGTCCCGTGTCGAGGCGCTCCGCTCTGCACTTGCCCGGGTGCAGGAGCGCATCGCCGTCGCGTGTCGTGACGCGGGCCGTGACCGCAGCAGCGTGCACCTGATCGTGGTCACCAAGTACTTCCCGGCAGCTGACGTATGCCGGTTGGCCGATCTCGGGGTGACCGATATCGGCGAGAATCGCGACCAGGAGGCCGCGGCCAAGATGGCCGACCTGCCTGAGCAGGTCCGCCGGCGCCTGACCGTGCATTTCATCGGTCAACTGCAGTCCAACAAGGCTCGCCACGTCCCGACGTATGCCGACGTGGTGCAGTCGGTCGACCGCAGCAAGATTGCCGGTGCACTCGACCGCGCCGCAGGCGAGCATGACCGCCGGCTGGAGGTCTTGATGCAGGTCGACCTTTCCGGTGCGCAGGGCCGCGGCGGCGTCAGCGTCGATGCGGCCCCGCAACTCGCCGACGCCATCGCCGAGCTGTCCCACCTGAGACTGCGCGGTGTCATGGCCGTTGCACCCCTGGGTGAGGACCCGGCCGCGCACTTCGAGCGCCTCGCCACGCTGGCCCACGACATACGTGCGCAGCACCCCGAAGCGGGGTGGATCTCGGCGGGAATGAGCGGCGATCTGGAGGCTGCGATTCACGCCGGTGCGACACACCTGCGTGTCGGTAGCGCAATCCTGGGTTCTCGCCCTGCTGCCCGGTAGCGTCATTCGCGACCGACCACCGCACACCGTGCTGGCCCTTCGGGGGCCGCGATCTAGGAGTTTGTTCAATGGCTAGTGGCAAGCTGCGCGCGACAATGGAATACCTCGGACTGGCCGAGGCCGACTCGCACTACCGCGATGATGAATACTCCGACGAGTGGGGTGACGAGCGTTTCGACACTGCCACTGACAGCGGCTATCCGGTCGAGGACAACCACCGCGAGCCGGCGCCTGTCACCCAACTCCACAAGACCCCTGCTTCGCAGGTGTCGTTCGACCAAGAGGCCGGGGCCATGAGCCGTATCAACACCATTCATCCGCGCACCTACAACGAGGCCAAGGACATCGGCGAGAGCTTCCGCGACGGTGTCCCGGTCATCATGAACCTCACCGACATGGACGACAACGACGCGAAGCGTCTCGTCGACTTCGCTGCCGGTCTGGTCTTCGGCCTGCACGGCACGATCGAGCGGGTGACCAGCAAGGTCTTCCTGCTGTCGCCTTCCGGTGTGGAGGTCAGCACCACCGGACCCGATGCAGCCCGCACCAGCGGTGGCCGCGGTCTGTTCAACCAGAGCTGACCGGCGTCGCCGCCCGGGGCGGTGGTCGGTCCATCGATCCGGATAGCGCAGACTGGTCTGTATGTCGGTAGTCCTCGGCGTCGTCGCGCTGCTTCTCTACCTGTTCCTGATCGCGCTGCTGGCGCGACTCGTGTTCGACTGGGTGCAGGTCTTCGCGCGCCAGTGGCGCCCTCGCGGTGTGGTGCTGGTGGTCGCCGAAGGCGCCTACACCATCACTGACCCACCCCTTCGCCTACTGCGCCGGATCCTGCCCCCGCTGCGTCTGGGCCAGGTGCAGATCGACCTGGCCTTTCTGGTGCTGATGCTGGGTGTCTTCTTGTTGCTCGGTATCCTAAGGTGAACCACGGCACTCATCCGAGTGTCGGCAGTGTGCCTCGCCCCGCTGCGGGGGTCGCTGCTACTCCTACTCTCTACTTGAGGTGCACACATGGCGTTGACGCCTGAAGACGTAGTCAAGAAGGAGTTCACCAAACCCAAGGGTTTCGGTCGTAGTGGCTACGACGAAATCCAGGTGGACGACTTCCTCGACGAGATCGTCGTGGAGCTGCGTCGGCTGAACGCTGAGAACGAAGATCTCACCGGTAAGCTCGATGACTGCCGCCGTTCCAAGGGTGTCGCCGGTCGTGGCGACGCCGATGTGACCAGCCCCGCAGCCAACGTTCCTGCCGCCGGATCCGCCTCAAGCGTCCCGGCGCTGACCCCCGTCAGCCTCGGCAAGGGTGCGTCCGACACGGACGAGACCACAGCCATGCCGAACCCCAAGGCAGTCGAGGCCGCCCGCGCCGAGCTCGCCGAATCCCAGCGCCGCCTGGCCGACGCCACGGCCGAGTTGAAGTCGGCTCAGTCTGAGCTGTCGACGACCAAACAGGAGCTGGCTTCGGCCAAGGCCGAACAGGACAAGGCGCAGAAGGCGCTGGCCGACGCCCAGCAGGAGCTCCAGCGAGTCCGCGAAGAACTGGCAGAGGCTCAGCGTCAGAACGCCGACAAGGCGGCGGCGCCGAGCGCGCCCGTCGAGCAGGCATCTGCTGCTCCGGCCGCGGCCGTCGCGAGTGCTGCTCCGTCGCAGGAAAGCGCTGCGGGCGTCATCGCGCTGGCGCAGCGTCTGCACGACGAGCACGTCCGCGAGGGCGAGACCACGCGTGACCGCCTCATCACCGAGGCACAGCAGCACCACGACACCGTCATCAGTGAGACCAACTCGCAGCGCGACGAGATGATCCGTTCGGCGCAGACAAAGAGCGACGAACTGGTGTCTTCGGCTCAGCAGCGCCATGACGAGCTCATCACCGAAGGCGAGCACAAGCACGAGGAGTTGGTGCGCACCGGCACCGAACGGTCCCAGCAGATGGTCCGTGAGGCTGAGGAGCGCAAGAACTCCATCCTTGCCGAGCTCAATTCTGAGCGCGACCGCGTCACCTCGGACATCGACCAGCTGCGCGCGTTCGAAGGCGACTACCGCACGAAGCTGCGTGGCTACATCGAGGGTCACCTGACCCAACTGGACCACACGGCCGTCGACGGCGGTTCGCACAAGGACTGACCGCAGTACCCCGGTCTGCGTGCGGTGCCCATCAGTTATGGTGGGCACCGCACGCGGCGTTTGGCCGGTTGCCTCGCTCGTTTAGCCCCGCTCAGCCGCGAGAATCCCTTATTCTGCGGCCAGCCCGTCGACTCGGGTGGGCAACCAACTTCTCGGATGTGTGACCTCGTTCGCACGCCCGAACCGGAAGGGAATCGATGGCTGTGAACAAGCAGACGGACGCCGGTGGCGACTCCGGCCGTCGGTCTCGGGTGACGTCTGCACTTCGAAAAGCCACGGGGGCAGTGTCCAAGGCCACGACTGCGCCTGGGAGCGCTGTGAAGGCTGTCGTCAAGGGGGCGACCGTTACCAAGCCCGCCACTGCGACCACGGCGTCGGCGAAGAAGGCCGCGGTGACGAAGGCAGCTGCTAAGAAGTCGGCAGCGAAGAAGTCGGCAGCGAAGAAGTCGGCAGCGACGAAGTCGACGCCCACAAAGAAATCGGCTGCGGCGAAGAAAACGGCTGCGACGACATCGCCGACCAAAAAAGCACCTGCAACTGCAACGGTGAAAAGAGCCGCACCGGTCAAGAAGGCCACGCAGAAGGCCATTCCGGCCAAAAAGACCGCAGCAAAGAAGACCGCAGCAAAGAAGACCGCGGCAAAGGCGATCGTCGAGCCCAGGGCCACCGCCGCCACGAAGGCAGCGGCCGCGACATCCGCGCCCGCGAAGAAGGCTCCTGCGAAGAAGGCTTCTGCGAAGAAGGCTTCTGCGAAAAAGACTCCCGCGAAAAAGACTCCCGCACACAAGGCGGCTTCGGCAAAGAAAGCCGTTGCCCCCGCGACTGCCTCGCCGCAGAAGACCGCTGCTGCACCAACGGCACGGGCGAAGACGGCTGCGGTCAAGAAGACTGCACCGGCGAAAAAGGCAGCACCTGTCAAGACTGCCCCGGCCGCAACTGCTGCCCCCACGACCAACCGAAAGGGTTCGACCACAGTGACCAAGACCGCGCCTGCTGCCCGGCAGCCGGGCAAGACGCCCGCCCTCAAGGTGCGCGACGACGAATCTCCCTGGTCTGCAGCCGAGTTGAAGGGTGTGCGGGCCGAGCTCGATGGTGACATTGCTCGACTGCGTGCCGAGCTGCACGGTTTCGAGGACGACATCGCCGGGCTCATCAAGGACAGCGGCGACGGCGCCGGCGACGACCAGGCCGACGCCGGAGCGAAGACCTTTGAGCGCGAGCACGAGTACTCCCTGGCACAGAACTCTCGCGATCTGCTCGAGCAGTCGGTGCATGCGCTGCAGCGCATCGACGACGGCACGTATGGCGTGTGTGAGAGCTGCGGCAACGCGATCGGAAAGCTTCGCCTTCAGGCATTCCCGCGCGCGACCATGTGCATGGACTGCAAACAACGACAGGAACGCCGCTGAACGCCACACCAGACCAACACGAGGAGCCGACGGCACCTCAGTCACACCGACCGGCACCGAAGCTGATAGCCCTGCTCGTCGGAGTGGCGACCGTCGGCTATGTGACGGACCAGCTGACCAAGGCATGGGCATCCTCGACGCTCACGCCCGACAAGCCTCGCGAGGTCGTCGGGACACTGCTGCAACTGCGGTTGATCCGCAATCCGGGCGCGGCTTTCTCCATCGCGACCAATGCCACCTGGCTGCTGTCGTTGATCGCGGTGGCGGTCATCTGCGCGACGGTCTATTTCGCGAGGCGACTGCGCAGCAAACCGTGGGCCTGCGCGCTGGGGTTGCTCATCGGTGGCGCGCTGGGCAATCTCACGGATCGCTTCTTCCGCACCCCAGGCGGCGGTAGCGGTCATGTCGTCGACTTCCTGGAGTTGCCGCACTGGCCGATCTTCAACGTCGCCGACATCTGCGTCACGTCCGCCGCTTGCCTCATCGCACTGCTCGCACTGCTCGGCATCGGCGTCGACGGAACCCGCAGTCACGACGTCGTCGACGACGAGGATGGCGACGCTCACCACATCGACGCGCACGAGGTCGACGCGCACGACTCCGACGGCACCCACCTCGATGCCGAGGCTGCTGATGCAGCGGATACGGATGCTGCCGGCGGTGCGGCGAATGCCGCGGCAGCGGATCGTCATACCGCAGCGGACGGTCCGGCGTGACCGACACCCGCGGTTTCGACATACCTGACGGGCTTGAGGGTGAGCGCGTCGATGCAGCACTCGCCCGGCTGCTCGGTTTCTCCCGCACCCAGGCGGCGCAGCTCGCGGCCGATGGCGCGGTGACGATCGACGGACAGGCCAGTGGCAAGTCCGACCGCGTGTCGGCCGGGCAGTGGCTCGAGGTGCGGATGCCCGAGCGGGTCGGCCCGCGCGTCGCCGAGGTGCGGCCGCAGCACGTCGAGGGGCTACGGATCGTGCACGACGACAGCGAGATCGTCGTGGTCGACAAACCCGCCGGCGTTGCCGCTCATCCCAGCGTCGGCTGGGACGGCCCGGACGTCGTCAGCGGTCTGGCGGCGGCAGGCTTTCGTATCTCCACCTCCGGTGCTCCGGAGCGGCAGGGCATTGTGCAACGGCTCGACGTCGGCACGAGTGGTCTGATGGTGGTGGCGAAGTCCGAACGTGCCTACACCGTGCTCAAACAGGCGTTCCGCGACCGAACCGTCGACAAGACGTATCACGCACTGGTGCAAGGGCTTCCGGATCCGGTGGTCGGCACGATCGACGCGCCGATCGGGCGGCATCCGGGGCACGACTACAAGTTCGCGGTGATGCAGTCCGGCCGACCGAGCGTGACGCACTACGAACTGCTTGAGGCGTTCCGATCGATGTCGCTGCTGACGATTCATCTCGAGACCGGTCGCACGCACCAGATCCGTGTGCATTTTTCCGCGCTGCATCACCCCTGTGTCGGCGACCCGCTGTATGGCGCAGACCCCACCATCGCGCGGCGCCTGGGCCTGCAGCGGCAGTGGTTGCACGCGGTCGAACTCGGCTTCGAACACCCCGGCTCCGGCGACTGGGTGACCTTCGAAAGTCCCTATCCGGTGGACCTGCAGCACGCGCTCGACGTCGTCCGAAGCTGAGTCTGCGGCATACCGATGATGCGGGCGGTCTGTAGCACATCGTCTCATCTGTCACACCTGCGCGCGGCACGTCGCGTTGTCGGTGCGGCGATCTAAACTCAGCGGCGATGTCAGACAAGCCAGCCTCCAGTTTCGTGCACCTGCACGTGCACACCGAGTACTCCATGCTGGACGGAGCGGCCAAGGTCAAACCCATGTTCACCGAGGTCGAGCGGCTCGAGATGCCGGCGATCGCGATGAGCGACCACGGCAACATGTTCGGCGCCTACGACTTCTACATGGCGTCCAAGGGCTCGCCGGTCAAGCCGATCATCGGCATCGAGGCGTATGTCGCGCCCAGCACCCGTCACTCGCGACAGCAGGAGTTCTGGGCTCCCGGTGGCAAGCGCGAGGCGAACGTCGACGGTGAGGGCGGCAAGGACGTCTCCGGCGGTGGCCGCTACACCCACATGACGATGTGGGCCAAGGACGCGCACGGTCTGCGCAACCTGTTCCGGCTGAGCTCGCTGGCCAGCTTCGAGGGCTACTACATGAAGCCGCGGATGGACCGCGAGCTGCTGTCCCAGCACGGCACCGGCATCATCGCCACCACCGGCTGCCCCTCCGGTGAGGTGCAGACCCGGCTGAGGCTCGGGCAGTTCGACGAGGCGATCGAAGCGGCAGCGGCGTACCAGGACATCTTCGGCAAGGAGAACTTCTTCCTTGAGCTGATGGACCACGGCCTCGACATCGAAAGGTCAGTGCGCACAGGCCTTCTCGACATTGCGAAGAAGCTCAACCTGCCGTTGCTGGCGACCAACGACAGTCACTACATCACCGAGGACGAAGCCGACAGCCACGACGACCTGCTGTGCATCGGCGTGGGCAAGAACAAGGACGACCCGGGCCGGTTCAAGTTCAACGGCACCGGTTACTACCTGAAGTCCGCCGCCGAGATGCGCGAGCTGTTCCGCGAGCTTCCCGACGCGTGCGACAACACGCTCAAGGTGGCCGAGATGATCGGCGACTACGACGAGGTCTTCACCTACGTCGACCGGATGCCGCAGTTCCCGGACGTACCCGAGGGGCAGACCCAGGCGTCATACCTGCGCGAGGCGATCAAGGTCGGCCTGCAGGAGCGCTACGGCGACGACCCGGCTCCCGAGGTGCTCGAGCGCATCGAGACCGAGATGGCCGTCATCGAGCCGATGGGCTTCAGCTCCTACTTCCTGGTCGTCGCCGACATCTGCAAGTACGCCCGCGACAACGGGATCCCGGTCGGGCCGGGTCGTGGCTCGGCGACCGGCTCGATGGTCGCCTACCTGACCCGCATCACCGAGCTCGACCCGCTGGAGCACCAGCTGCTGTTCGAGCGCTTCCTCAACCCTGAGCGCATCAACCCGCCGGATGTCGACCTCGACTTCGACGACCGCCAGCGCGACAAGATGGTGCGTTACGTCACCGAGAAGTACGGCGCCGAATACACCGCTCAGGTCAACACCTTCAGCACCATCAAGGCCAAGGCGGCGGTGAAGGACGCCAACCGGATCCTGGGTTTCCCGTTCAGTCTCGGCGATCAGATCTCCAAGGCGATGCCGCCCGATGTGCAGGGCAAGGGCGTTCCGCTGGCCGAGTTGTGGAACCCCGAACACGCTCGGTACAACGAGGGCGTCGACATCCGCGCGATGTATGAATCGCAGCCGGAGGTCAAGAAGGTCATGGACACCGCCAAGGGTCTGGAGGGCAAGATCCGCGGCACCGGCGTGCACGCGGCTGCCGTGATCCTGTCGTCCGCGCCGTTGCTGGACCTCATCCCGATGCACCGCCGGGACAAGGACGGCACCATCATCACCGGCTTCTCCTACCCGCACTGCGAGGAGATGGGCCTGATCAAGATGGACTTCCTGGGTCTGCGGAACCTGGGCATCATCGATCAGGCGGTCAAGAACGTCGCCACCAACCGCGGGGAGCAGATCACCACCGAGTCGATCCCGCTGGACGACGTCAAGACCTTCGAGTTGCTGGCCCGCGGCGACACGCTCGGGGTCTTCCAGCTCGACGGCAACGCCATGCGCGGTCTGCTGCGGCTGATGGCACCGACCCGATTCGAGGACATCGCCGCGGTCCTGGCGCTCTACCGGCCCGGCCCGATGGCAGCCAACGCTCACATCAACTACGCCGAGCGCAAGAACAACCGGCAGCCGATCAGCCCTATCCACCCCGAGCTGGAGCAGGCTCTCGAGCCGATCCTGGGTACGACCTACCACCTGCTGGTCTACCAGGAGCAGATCATGGCGATCGCCCGTGAGCTCGCGGGCTACACCATGGGCGGCGCCGACCTGCTGCGACGCGCCATGGGCAAGAAGAAGCCCGAGATCCTGGCCAAGGAGTTCGACAACTTCTCCGCGGGCATGACCAAGAACGGCTACTCCGCCGAGGCGACCCAAGCCCTGTGGGACGTCATGCTGCCGTTCTCCGGTTACGCATTCAACAAGTCGCACACCGCCGGATACGGGCTGGTCAGCTACTGGACCGCCTACCTCAAGGCGAACTACCCGGCGGAGTATGCCGCCGCGCTGCTCACCTCGGTCGGCGACGACAAGACCAAGATGGCGACCTATCTGGCCGACACCCGCAAGCTCGGCATCAGGGTGCTGCCACCGGCTGTGAACGAGTCGGTCGCCGACTTCACGGCCGTCGGCGAGGACATCCGGTTCGGTCTGGGTGCGGTGCGCAATGTCGGTTCCAACGTCGTCGACGCGATCGTGCGGGCCCGAGAGGACAAGGGCGGCTTCGCCTCCTTCGAGGACTTCCTGCGCAAGGGCGGGTCCGGCGTCTGCAACAAGCGGACCGTCGAATCCCTCATCAAGGCAGGGGCATTCGACGATCTGCAACACACCCGGCAGGGTTTGGTTGCGGTCCACGAGACGTATGTCGACTCACTCGCCGACGAGGCCAAGAAGAGCGAGCAGGGCCAGGAGAGCCTGTTCGCCGGCTTCGGGGGAGACGCGGGGATCGAACTCGCAGCCCTGCCGCCGATTCCGCAGATCGAGTGGGACAAGCAGACCAAGCTGGCGTTCGAGCGCGACATGCTCGGCCTCTATGTCAGCGACCACCCGTTGTTCGGCATCGAGCGCCTTCTGGCGCAGTATGCCGACACCTCCATCGCCAAGCTGCACAGTGACGACGCCCCGGAGGAAGGCGCGATGGTCACCATCGCCGGCCTCATCACCGGCGTGCAGATCAAGCGGAACAAGCGCGGTGAACTGTGGGCCATTGCCACGGTCGAGGATCTCGAGGGTTCGGTCGACGTGATGTTCTTCGCGAAGTCCTACATGCCCGTGTCGACGATGCTCAACCCTGACGTCGTGTGTGTGATCAAGGGCCGGGTGATGGACCGCGACGACGGAAAGCAGTTGTCCGCCTCCGAACTCACTCTCCCCGAGTTGAAGGGCGACGTGCGCGGACCGGTGATGTTGACGCTGCCCTTGGTGCGTGCCAACAACGGGATGGCCCAGAAGCTCAAGAGCGTGTTGGGCGAGCACCCTGGCGCCACCGAGGTGCACCTGAAGCTCACCCAACCCGGCCGGTCGGTCACCGTCCGCCTCGACGATGCCCTGCGCGTGACGGCATCGCCGGCGCTGTTCGGTGATCTGAAGGCTCTGCTGGGTCCGGCGTGCCTGGTCGGCAACTGACCGCGGGCCGGGTGGCCGGGCGTGTGGCGACGCGACATACGCTGGCATCGTGAGCCATGTCGAACCGCCCGTTGCCCAGCGAATCCAGCACAGCCGCACCTTCCACGGCGACACGGTCGTCGACGACTACGAATGGCTGAGGGACAAGGAAAATCCCGAGGTCGTCGCGCATCTGGAGGCCGAGAACGCCTACACGATGGCGCGCACCTCACACCTGTCGCCGTTGGCGGACCAGGTGTTCGCAGAGATCAAGGCCCACACCCAGGAGACCGACGTCTCGGTGCCGGTGCGACTGCACGACTGGTGGTATTTCACCCGCACGCAGGAGGGCGCGCAGTACCCCCTGCACTGTCGCGTTCCGTATGACGCAGGCGCAGTCGCGCCGCAGATCGACGCGGGAGCGCCGCTTGTGGGGGAGCAGGTGCTCATCGACGGCAACCGTGAGGCCCAGGGCCAGGAGTTCTTCGAACTCGGCGCCCTGGAGGTCGATCCGACCGGTGCGCGCATCGCGGTGCTGGTCGACTTCGCCGGTGACGAGCGCTACGCGCTGCAGGTGCGCGATGTGGCCACCGGCGACGTGCTCGACGAGGCCGTCGGTGGAGCGGGATACGGCGTTGCCTGGTCATGCGACGGGCAGTGGGTGTTCTACACGCGTGTCGATGACGCCTGGCGGCAGTTTCAGGTATGGCGTCACCACGTCGGCTCCTCGGCAGACCAGGACGTGCTGGTGCTGCAGGAGGACGACGAGGTCTTCGGCCTCGGGTTCGACGTCTCGCGCGACGAGCGGTGGCTGATCCTGCACGCCGGTTCGTCGACGACCGGCGAGGTGCGTCTGTTGGACCTGCAGCAACCGACCGGGGACCCTGTGCTGGTGCAGCAGCGGCAGGCCGGTCTCGATTACAGCGTCGAAGTCGACGGTGACCGAATCCTCATTACGCACAATGCTTCTCGCGTCGACTTCGACATCTCGTGGGCGCCGATGGCGACGCCACGGCAGGAGCACTGGCAGCCGCTGATGTCCGCCGGTGAGGGTGAGCGAATCCTCGGCGTCGACGCCTTCGAGAGCTTCCTCGCTGTCACGATGCGCAGCGGCGGTCTGCCCGCCGTCCGGATCATCGCCAAGGACGGTGACGGTTACGGTTCGCCGCGACCGGTGCCGGTCGAAGGTGGTCTGCGCGCGGTGCGGGTCGGCTCGACACCGATGTACGACAGTCGCACCCTCCAGTTGCTCGTGACGTCCTTCCTGGTCGCCGGCGACACCTACGACCTCGATGTCGCCTCCGACGGAGCGGTCCTGCTAAAGCGCCGCCATGTGCCCGGTTTCGACCCGCAGCAGTATGTCGAGGAGCGCCTGTGGGTCACGGCAACCGATGGCCGGTCGGTGCCGGTCTCGATGGTGCGTGCGCGCGGCATACAGCCTGACGGCACCAACCCGGGGTACCTCTACGGCTACGGCTCGTACGAGATCCCGATCGACGCCAGCTTCAGCGCGGCACGGTTGTCGTTGCTGGATCGTGGCGTGGTCTTCGCGATCGCCCACATCCGAGGTGGCGGCGAGTTGGGCCGCGGGTGGTACGACGAGGGCAAGTTGCTGGCCAAGCGCAACACCTTCACCGACTTCGTCGACTGCGCCCGCGCGCTGATCGACCTCGGTTGGGTGGCACCGGATCGCCTTGCGGCAGAAGGACGTTCGGCCGGGGGGCTGCTGATGGGCGCCGTCGTCAACCTTGCGCCGGAGCTGTTCCGTGTGGTGCACGCGGGCGTGCCCTTCGTGGATGCACTGACCACGATCCTGGACCCCACGTTGCCGCTGACCGCAGGGGAGTGGGAGGAGTGGGGCAACCCGATCGAGAGCCGGGAGGTGTACGACTACATGAAGTCGTACACACCGTACGAGAACATCCAGGCGGTCGACTATCCCGCGATCCTGGCCACCACCAGCGTCAACGACACCCGCGTCTTCTTCGTCGAGCCGACCAAGTGGGTGCAGCGGCTGCGCGAAACGGTGACCAGCGACCACTCGGATCGCCCGATTCTGCAGAAGACCGAGATCGTCGCCGGGCACGGCGGCCGCAGCGGGCGGTATGACGCCTGGCATGACACCGCGTTCGAGTACGCCTTCATGCTCGACCAGTTGGGCGCGACACAACTACTGAATGGCACTGTTGCATAAGCGTATTCGCGAAAGATACCGTCGGCGACAACAGAAGGAGCCGTGCCCGTCATGCGACGGGAACGGCTCCTTCTGTTGTCCCCCTGGCCCTTGGAGGGACTCCGTGTCTCAGCGGACGACGACGACCGGTGAGGCAGCGTGTCGCAGGACGTCGCCTGCGACACGGCCCATGTGCAGTCCGGGGAACCCGCCGGTGCCACGGGCGCCGACGACGACGGTGTCGCTGGAGTGCGATTCGGTCAGCAGGGCGCGCGTCGGATTGCCCTGGAAGATCTCGGTGATGACCTTGACCCCCGGGTGGCGGGCCTGCTGCGTCGCGATCGCGCTCTCGATGTGGTTGCGGCACATCTCCGTGTATGACGCCCAGTCCGCGTGACCCAGCGAAGGGTCCTTCGCGTCGTTCGGCTGCCACCCGTGCACGGCCAGCACCTCGCTCTCGGTGCGTTCGGCCTCGTCGAAGGCCCATTCGAGCGCGGCCAGTGAGTCGTCGGAACGGTCGACGCCCACCGTCACACGGTTGAACGCTGACTCCAGACCGGAGTCCTTGCGGATCACGGCGACCGGCGACGTCGAGTGAATGGCGATCTGGTGCGCGGTCTCGCCGAGGGAGGACAGATGCAGCAGGCTGTCGCCCTGCGAACCGACGACGACGATACGAGCGTCGGCGCTGGCACGCACGAGAGCCGCCGACGGATATCCGTCACAGTGCGAGGTCGTGACTTGAATCATCTTGTCGCGCAGCTGAATTCGATTGACTGCTCGGCCGAGCACGCGATCGCCGGCAGCGAGGAGGGCTTCGGCGTCGGCGCCCATGCCGAACCCGAGGTCGGGGCGGTCGTGGCTGAAGCCGTGCACGAGGTGGATCGGTGCGCGCACCGCTTGGGCGTACTGGGCCGCCCAGTCCAGCGCGGTCATCGCGGCTGATGAGGTGTCGACGCCGACAACGACACTGCCGGGCCGCAGAATGCCTTCCATGGTGACCTTTCCTTGGTCGACCGAGCGGCGCTCGCTCGTGGGCGCCGTTGCGAGGAGATGCTCGCCACGTTCGACCGTAGGCACGGCCACTGGAAGTTTTCTGAACGTCGACTGTGGAGACAGGAAGGATCGATCAGGCGAGGGCAGAGTGGATCAGCGCGCCGATCTCGGCCTGCTCTCCCGCGGCGTATCGCACCCGCGGCCAGAAGAATCCGCGCAGTCCGTCGCCCTTGGTGCGCGGCACGACGTGGCAGTGCAGGTGGGCCACGCTCTGGGAGACGATGTTGTTCATGGCGACGAAGGTGCCTTGTGACCCGAGAGCCGCCGGCAGGGTTGCGGCGACCCGTTGGACCTCGGCGAAGAACGGCTGAAGGCTCTCGACGGGCAGGTCGGGCAGGGTCTCCACGTGCTGCCTGGGGACCACGAGCACGTGTCCCTTGAACACCGGTCGGGTGTCGAGAAAGGCCACGGTTGCGGTGGTTTCGGCGACGACCGTGGCGGGCAGTGCGCCGGTGGCGATGTCACAGAACAGGCACGAGGTCATGGTCGTCGGGTGCAGACGGTCACGACATGACCTCGTCGCGGATGCGCTGCAACGTCTGGCGCATTCCGGTGGTGAGGCCCTTCTCGAAACGCTCCTCACCGCCCATGGCCTTGTCGATCAGCTGACGGGACACGACCGTCGTGCCGGTCGAGACGTCGCGTCGTTGGGTGACCTTCGTGCGCACGCCGTCATCCAGCGGTGTCAACTCGAAGCTCCACACGGCATGGTTCTCCAGGACCTTGAAGGCCACCAGGTGATCCGGCTCGTAGGCGGTCACCACGCTCTGTGTCGGCCAGACGCGCCAGCCCAGCTTGTTGACGTTGAGCATCTTGCTGCCGACGCGCAGTGGGCCGCCGCGCAGGAAGACCTTCTTGGTCTGCGGGCTCCAACGCGGCATGGCGGTCAGATCGGAGACCACGGCCCAGACCTGCGCCGGGGTGGCGTTGATGTCGATGGAGACTTCGAGATCTGCGGGCATGGCGGCGTCCTTGTCGAGGAGATGGCAGCGCTTTCGGCCGATCCTACTGGTGCGTAGCGTCGGGGCGATGCATCTCGCGGGTGCCGCCGACCGCGTGGGTCAGTGGCGTTCCCGGGCCGGCACCCGTAACCCACTGGCGATCAGGCGTCGGATGAGTTCGCCACCGCCGACGGGAGTCGCTCCGGCGGCGAGGGCTGCGGCATACCTGTCGTCCGGCACGTCGTAGTGATCGATGTCGAACAAGCGGTCCGGCAACGCGACCCGCGCTGCAAAGGCGTGCAACTCGGCATACGACTCGTCGCTGACCAGGTGTGACCAGATCCTGCCGTGGGCGGGCCAGAAGGGCGGATCGATGAGGATGGTCACTGGACCTCCTGCGCGGTCGATCGGATGGCGGGCTGGTGGCGTTCAGACTGTGGCCAGATCTAAATGGCACAGTCATCTGGTGAATCGTGGTCGGTTGAAGCGTAGTTGGGTGCTGTCGTCGGTGGTCGTCGTGTCGGCCGCCCTTGCGGGATGCGGCTCAGGCAGCGGGTCCGGCACGTCGGCGGCGTCGCTCTCGACACCGTCGGCCATCGCGACACCCAAGGACCTGCAAGGCGTTGGTACCCCAATGGATTCGGCCATGCCGGCGAACATCCTGGATCTGCAGTTCACGACCTCGACCGGTCAGCACACCAGCCTGGCGGCGCTCAAGGGCAAGACGGTCGTGCTGCAGGACATCATGACGTTGTGCCAGGAGACCTGCCCGATCGACACGGCCACCCTCGTCAGCACCGACCGCGCCGAGGTGGCCGCCGGCCGGTCGAAGAATGAGGTTTTCGTCTCGCTCACCGTCGACCCTGTGCGCGACACAGTGCCGCAGATCGCTGCCTACCGCGCGCTGTACGCGCCGCCGCCGGCCAACTGGCAGGTGTGGACCGGTAGTCAGGCGTCGGTGAACGCCATCTGGAACTTCCTGGGCGTCTGGCGCCAGAAGGTCGCCGACGACCCGGGCACGCCACCGCGCAACTGGCGCACCGGGCAGCCACTGACGTATGACGTGCAGCATTCCGACGAGGTCTTCTTCATCGACCCGCAGCAGCGTGAGCGATTCCTGCTCGAGGGCACGCCGTACGCCACGAAGGGTCAGGTGCCCAAGGCGATGTACGACTTCATGGATGCCGACGGCCGCAAGAACCTCACCTCGCCGGACCCGAGCGCATGGACGCAGGCGCAAGCCCAGAAAGTGCTCGCCTGGATCGACGGCTGAGCGTCGGGCCGTGCGACACGTCGGTGTCGGTGCTGCCGTCTAGGCTCACCCGCAACGACGATCACGGGGGAGTCCGATGGGCCAGGCGCAACTGCACATCACCAGGTATGGCGCTGCGACGCTCGCGGTCCTGCGAGATGTCGTCCGCGAGGTCAAAGCCGGTGATCCGCTGGCACCGGTCACCGTCATCGTGCCGGACCACCTCACCGGGCTGACCGTTCGTCGAACTCTCGCGCGCGGCCTGACCGACGGCTCGCCCGGCATCGCCGCCGTCGACTGCCTCACCCTGGCCGGATTGGCCGAACGATTCGCCGCGCCGGTCTTCGCCGCGCAGAGTCGTCGGCCCGCGACTGCAGCGTTGGTCGCCGCCTGTATCCGGGAGTCACTCAGCGAGCACCCTGGTGAATTCGGTGTGGTGGCAGACCATCCCGCCACGTCGGCCGCGCTGGAGCGCGTGTCGCGCGAGCTACGCCTGGTCGACGACGCGACGCTCGCGAGCCTTCGGGCGGAGCCGGGCACCCTTGTGCGCGAGGTGCTGCGGATCCACGACGACGTGTGGGTCCGTCTGTCGAAACACTGGTATGACGAGGCCGACCTGTTGCGGGCTGCAGCGCTGGTGTGCCGCACGCCCGCCGGGCTGTCACCGACGGTCGTGTATCTGCCCGTGGCGATGCGACCGGTCGAGCTCGAGGTGCTGACGGCGCTCGCGGCCGCATCCGACATACATGTCGTGTGCGGTGTGACGGGCGATGCGCGGGCGGACGCCGGCCCGTTGCGGGTGGCTGCTGCCGTGACGGGCAGCGCTGCGGGTGAGGTCGGCTCCGGTGAGGCGTCGGTGACCGTGCCTGCGGCCGAAAGTGATCCGGCGACGGCCGACCGCGTCATACATGCCAGCGACGCCGACGATGAGGTGCGCGCCGTGGTGCGTGAGGTGGTGGCGGCACTGGGCACGCATCCCGCGCATCGCGTAGCGGTGCTCTACGGCAACCGTCGCCCCTACGCGCGCATCGTGCAGGAGCAGTTGACTGCGGCCGGCGTCACCTTCAACGGCCCGGGAGCACGACCTGTGACCGAGCGCGCCTTCGCTCGTTTTGTGCTGGGACTGTTGCGGATTCAGCGCAGCGGCTATCCGCGCGCCGATGTGCTGCAAACGCTGTCGGAGGTGCCCGCCAGAGCCGTCGACGGCTCGGCGATCCCCGCGGCGTCGTGGGAGCGCTTGTCGCGCAACTGCGGCATCGTCGACGGGGCCGACTGGCGCGACCGGGTCGATGCCACGATCGCGACGCTCGCGGCGCGGGAGGATCCGCACGGCTATCTGGCGCGCCGCATCGCCGAGGCGACCACGATGCGTGACACCGTCTGGTGGATCCGCGACCGGCTCACCGGGATCGGGGGATCCGCTACGTGGCAGGAGGCGGCCGACAGCCTGCGGACACTGGTGTCGGACCTGCTGCCGGACACGCAGGCTGCTCGACTGCCACCGGAGGAGCAGTACGCCCGGGTCAGTGTGCTGGGCGCGATCGAGGGGCTCACCGTGCTCGACGAGTCGGCGATCCCCGTCAGCCTCGTCATCATCGAGGAGGTGCTGATCGCACAGTTGGAGTCGGCGACGATGCGAGTCGGCCGCTTCGGTGAGGGTGTCTACGTCGGTCCGGTCGAGTCCGGCGCCGGCCTCGATCTTGATGTCGTCGTCGTGTGCGGCCTCTCGGAGGACGTCTACCCCGGGCGGCTGAGCGACGACCCGCTGCTGGCGGAGGCAGTGCGCGAGACCTTTGGCGAGGCGCTGGTGACGCTGCGGGAGCGCATCGCCGAGAAGCACCGCTGCCTGCTGGCGGCGTTCGCCTTGGCTGGTGAGGTGGCGGTGACATTTGCACGAGGAGATCTGCGACAGCAGACACAGCGCATTCCGAGCCGATGGCTGCTGCCGTCGATACGATCACTGACCGGCGAGATGACGCTGACCGCAACGGGATTCGCGGATGTGAGCGGGTTGACGGAGGTTGCGTCATACACCTCGGGTCTGTCGACGGCGACGCACCTGGCGACCGAGCAGGAATGGCGGTTGCGGGCCGGCCTGGTCGGCTGGCGGTTCGCCGACGAGGCGCTGACGGCGGCACGAGCGATGAACGCCGGGCGCGGCGACCGGGAGGGTGGCCGCTTCGACGGGATGATCGGTGTCGACGCGGCACGACTCTCGCCGTTGTCGGAGGGTGAATACACCTCGCCGACGATGCTCGAGAAGTATGTCGCGTGTCCCTTCCAGCATCTGGTCAACCGCGTGCTGCGGGTGTCGCCGATCGAGGATCCCGAGTCCATCGTGCAGGTGAGCAAGGCCGACATCGGCACCTTCGTGCACCACTGTTTCGACGTTCTCATCACCGAACGCCAACAGTCCGGGCAGTTGCCTGGATACGGCGAGCCATGGGATCAGCAGGCGCACGTGCGGCTGCTGCAGATCGCCGACGAATTCGCGGCGGAGTTCGTCACGACGGGTCGCGCCGGACACACACGGCTGTGGGAGCAGTCGTTGGTCGAGATCAAGGGTGTCCTTCAGACGATGCTCGACGTCGATGACAGCGACCGCGCCTCTCGTGGTCTGGCGGTGGTGAGCAGTGAAGCCGGCTTCGGCCGCGGCGGGGTCGATGTCGTGCTCGACGTGCCGGGTGGCACGGTCCAGCTGACCGGCGCCGCAGACAAGGTCGACCGAGCGGCCGACGGCACCTTGGTCGTCACCGACATCAAGACCGGGAAACCCGGCAGATTCATGCAGATCTGCCCCGAAGATCCGGTCATCGGTGGCACGAAGCTGCAGCTGCCGGCCTACGCCCATGCCGTGCGCGCGTTGTACGGCGACGCACACACCCCCGTCGAGGCCGCGTATTGGTTCGTTGGTGATGGCGACGGCAGGAGACGGGTGCCGCTTGAGTTGACGGCCGAGGTCGACACGACCTTCCGCGAGGCTGTGGGCACCGTGTCGTCGTCGATCCGCGACGGCGTGTTCCCGTTGCGGCCACCCGCCACCGACGACTTTTCCTGGATCCAGTGTCCCTATTGCAATCCCGACGGACTCGGTTATGCCGAGCCGCGCTCGCGGTGGCAGCAGCTCCGCGGCACCAGGCCGTTGCGAGATCTCGTGACACTGATCGAGCCCGATGCTCTTGCGACGACAGGCGACCCGGCCGAGGAGGAGAAGTGAGCGGCGAATTCGACTCTGAAGTCCATGAATTGACCGATGCGGACGCGCGCCGCCGGATTTGTGAGTGCACCGACGAGACCTTGTTCGTCGATGCCGGTGCCGGCTCGGGGAAGACCTCTGCACTGGTGGGGCGCATTCGGACCCTGGTGTTGCGAGACGGCATCGACATTCAGCACATCGCGGCGGTGACCTTCACCGAACGCGCGGGAGCCGAGTTGCGCGAGCGGCTCCGGGAGTCCTTCGAGAAGGCGCGTGCCGACCACGATCACGAGTTGGTCGATGCAGCGCTCGACGGTCTCGATCTTGCCGCGATCGGCACGTTGCACGCGTTTGCCCAGCGAATCCTCGTGCAGCACTCGATCGAAGCCGGCATCCCGCCGCTGCTGGAGGTGCGCGACGCCGTGGGCTCGTCGGTCGCTGCAGAGGCGCGCTGGCGCACGATGTGGCGTCGCCTGCTCGACGACGATGCAATGGGCGAAACCCTGCTGGCCGCAATCGAACTCGGCGTCACCGAGAGCCAGTTGCAGCAGCTGGCGACCCAGCTCGGCAACGACTGGGATCTCATCGACTCGCACGTGCTGAGCCACCCTGCGCTTCGCCTGAGCACGCCCGATTCCACGGCGATCCGGCGCGCGGCGCAGGACGTGCTCGACCAACGCAGGCACTGCACCGCCGACGACGACACCCTGCTCGCGCCGATGCTGCAGATCGAGCAGTGGCTGCAATCTCGTCCCACCACAGCGGATCTCATCACCGAGATTCGGTGGTTGTCCGCAGTGCCCGCGCTCAAGGTCGGCAAGAGCGGACGCCAGGAGAACTGGAAGAGCGGCGACCTCAAGGCGTTGCGTGTCGACATCCCGGGGCTGCACGCGGCAGCGCAAGACGCACTCGCCCCGTTGAAGGCGGCTGTGCTGCGGACCCTGGCCCGCTGGTTTTCGCAGGAGGTGCTGGCGGCTGCGGAGGAGCGGCGGGCCAATGGCACCCTGGAGTTTCACGACCTGCTGGTGTTGACGCGCAACCTGTTGCGGGACAACGCCGAAGTGCGGGCGAGCCTGCAGCACCGCTACCAGCGACTGCTGCTCGACGAGTTCCAGGACACCGACCCGATCCAGATCGAGATCGCGACCCGCATCGCAGGCGGGGCTACGGCAACTCAGGATGACTGGCGTCAGGTCGAGGTGCCACCCGGCTCGCTGTTCGTCGTCGGTGACCCGAAGCAGTCGATCTACCGGTTCCGCCGCGCCGACATCCGCACCTATCTCGGCGCGCGTGAGGTCATCGGCGAAAGCGTCGCGCTCACAACGAATTTCCGCACCACCACACCGATCGTCGATTGGGTGAACGTGGTCTTCGGCAAACACATCCAGCAGCAGCATGATGCGCAACCGGCATACGAGGCGCTTGATCCTGTCCGGTCTGCCGCCACGGCAGGACCATCGGTGGGGATCCTCGGCGAGCATCCGCATGAGCAGGATTCCAAGCCCATGCGCATCGCCCAGGTTCGTCAGATCGAGGCCGACGAGGTCGCCGGAGTCATTCAGACGGCGCTGCGCGACGGGTGGACCACCCAGGGCACCTGTGGCGAATGGCGGCCGGTGCGCAAGCGAGACATCACGATCCTGATTCCGGCGCGCACGTCGTTGCCCTTTCTGGAGACCGCACTCGATCGCGCCGGCATCGACTATCGGTCCGATGCGAGTTCGCTGGTGTATGCCGCGCCTGAGGTGCGCGCTGTTTTTGCTGCGGCGCGTGTCATTGCCGATCCGTCGGACGAACTGTCACTGGTGACGGCCCTGCGGTCGCCACTTTTCGGGTGCGGTGACGACGACCTGTGGACCTGGAAGCGTGACGGCGGCAGCTTCAACCTGCGCGCTCGGGTGCCGGACGACCTGGTCGATCATCCGGTGGGCAGCAGCGTGAACTACCTGCGGCGGCTGCATTTCCGGGCACCGTGGCTCGCTCCGAGCGAGCTGCTGGACACGATCGTCACCGATCGACGAGTCATGGAGCTCGCCGGAGACGGCCCTCGGGCACGCGACACGTGGCGGCGGCTGCGGTATGTCATCGATCAGGCGCGTGCCTGGGCGGAGGTCGAACACGGCGGGCTACGCGCGTATCTCGCCTGGGCCGCCGGCCAGGCCAAAAGTTCCGCCCAAGCGTCGGAGTCCTTGTTGCCGGAGCTCGACGTCGACGCCGTCCGCATCATGACGGTGCACGCCGCCAAGGGCCTGGAGTTCCCGGTGGTGATCCTGTCCGGTTTGTCGTCCCAGCCGCGCAACAGCACCGGGGTGCAGTTGCTCTGGCGCCACGACGACTATGAGCTGCGCGTCCAAAAGGACCTCGCTACAGCAGATTTCGACGACTACGCGCCGATCGACGAGCAGATGGGTGACCTTGAGCGTGCCCGATTGATGTATGTCGCCGCGACCCGTGCGCGTGACCATCTCGTTGTCTCGTTGCACCGGTCGTCGAGAAACGCTCGGAGCAATGCCGACCTGCTGGTTGCCAGCGGCGCGATCGGTGCGGGCGCTGACGTGCTCAGCCCGGAGCCGACCGACGCCGGGGCCTCCTCGACGCAGCAACGGGCGGTGACGCCACCACCGGACTTCGACGACTGGCAGCGCCAGTGGCAGCAGGCGACCGACCGCACGCGAACCTCGTGGTCCCGCAGCGCGTCCGGGCTCGAAGGCACGGACCCGCAGGCGCTGCTGGGTGCCGGCGCACCTGCAGTCGCCGCCGATCCTCAGACGTCCGATGATGCGGAGGTCACGGATGCCGAGGCGCCGGCGGTCGGCTCTGACGCTGCCGGTGCACGCGCCGCCGAGGAGGTGTCACCGCCCGGAGCGGCGAAGGGTGCTCGTGCACTCGACTCGCCTGCGTGGGCCAAGGGCCGCGACGGTGCGGCCATCGGTCGAGCCGTGCACGGCTCGTTGCAGGCGGTCGAGCTGCGCGGTGACGGTGCTGACCTGCCTGCAGTCGTCGCGGCGCAGTGCATCGCCGAGGGCGTCACGCCATACGAGCAGCTGGTGGCGACCCTTGCCCGGAACGCCCTGTCACACAACGTGGTTCAGTGCGCCGCTGACCGTCGGCACTGGCGCGAGATGTTCGTCGGCATACCGGATGACGGGCAGATCCTGGAGGGCGTCATCGACCTGCTGTACCAGGACGATGACGGCTCCCTGGTGATCGTCGACTACAAGACCGATCAGATCCCCGAGGCGGCACTGGATACTCGCACTGCGTACTACCGGCCACAGCTGCTGGCGTATCGACAGATGGTGCAGACGGCAACGGGGTTGCCGGTGTCGGCGTGCATCCTGCTGTTCGTGCACGAGCAGGGCGTCTGGCAGCGCGCGGTCGTCTGATCGACCGGCCCGCTCAGTAGTGCGTCACTGTGTCCCAGAAGCCGCAGTTGTGCTGTGCGGCAACAAAACTCGCGGGTTCGGTCATGCTGGTGTCGGCCGGCTGCAGCATCATCACCTGCTGCTGACCTGGCAGATATGACGGCCATGCCGGCGTGTTCGCGGCAACTGGGTTGCCTGTGGCGGCGAAGTGTGTCCACTCCAAAAGCAGTTGCAGTTGCAGGGCCGCCTGATTCGCGTCCAGCTTCGAGGTGTCGAAGTGCACCAGGCCGTTGGTGCCGCTGTGCTGCGCTCCGAGCGGCAGGGTGAGGTTCTCGCCAGCGGGGTTGTCCGCGTCGGCGTCGATGTCGGCATAGATCGTCATGTGCCGCGAGGCTGCCGCGTCGACCTGCAGCATCGGGCAGACCGATGCGGAGTCTGCCATGATCGTGCGGTAGTCCGTGAACGGTGATGCGAATCTCGACAGCGGATAGAGTTTTTCGACTGTCGGTGCCAGTCTGCCGAACTCCTCGTTCACGAGTTGATAGAACTGCGTGGTGTTGTCGGCGACGACGACATCAGGGGTGAGTGAGTTGCTGTAGACGCCTCCGTTGAATTCGTCACGACCGACGTCGGTGATGAGCGTGACGTGATTGGCATGGCCGGTCGTCAGCGCGGTGACCGGTGACATGGTCAGCGTCGTGCCGTTGATGATGGGGCCGATCGTGCCGCCGCCGGTGGGGTCACCGACTTGGCCCTGTTCCTTGATGAGGGTCGCTGCGGGGATCTTGCGCAGGCAGGCGAGCACGTCGATCGCCTTGCCGCAGCCGACCTTCTTGGCGAACGTCGCGCCGACGGCCTGAGCCTGGGCTTCGGTGAAGTACGACGACTTGCAGTCGGCCTTCGACCACACGATGTTGTTCTGGTAGTTGTAGAAGCCGCTGATGCTGATGGCGTTCTTGAAGAGCCCTTTCGCGGTGGGGGACGCGACCTGGGCGCAGGTGCTGGCGCCACCGGCTGATTCGCCGAAAACGGTGACATCGGAGGGGTTTCCGCCGAACCGTGAGATGTTCTGCTGCACCCAGCGCAGGCCGGCCTGCTGGTCCTGCAGGCCGTAGTCACCCGAGTGCGCGCCGAGCGCTTTGTCGGCCAGGAAACCGAGCACGCCGAGCCGGTAGTTGACGTAGACGTAGACGACCTTGCCGGTGCGCACCAGGTTGGAGCCGTCGTCGGTGCGTGCTTCACCCAGGAACCCGCCGCCGTGGAACTCGAACATCACCGGCAGTTTCTCTCCGGGGCGGGTGCCGGCAGGAGTCTCGATCTCGAGGTTGAGGCAGTTCTCGCTCGTGCCGGTCTGCGCGAAAGCATTGCTGCACTCAGGTGCGGGTGTCGTCGCTTGAAGCACGCCCTTCCAGGCTGCGTGAGGCTGGGGCGACTGCCACCGCAGTTTGCCGACGGGTGCTGCGGCATACGGCACGCTGCCGTAGGTCGTCACGCCGTCGGTCGTCAGGCCGCACACGGCGCCTTTTCCGGTGGTGACGGTGGTGCCAGGTGTGCAAGCGGGTGGTGCCGAAATGCGGTCGGATGCGGCATACGCGCTGCCTGCGACGGTCAACGCGACAGCGAGGCTGCCGGCCGTGGCGGCAGCGGTCAGGGGGCGCAGCATGTGTCTGTTCGTCATTGGGCTGCTCACATTCTGCGTGAGCCACGGCAGAGTCGACCGTTCGGGTCAGACCGCCGAAGGTGTTCGGGCGTATGACAATTCGGCGTCCGTCGCAGACTCGCGCTTGGTTGTTGAGGGTCGACATCCCGCATCAGTCATTGGCTGGCTGCAACGAGTGTCGCTGTGGGTGATGTCATTCCATGCAACACCCCCACGCACAGCATGTCCATAGAAACGCCATGAAAGCCGAGGTTGAATCTCGGCATCAGGTGGCGCGGAGATCAGCCGGTGACGGTGGTGGTGGCCACCGTCCAGGCTCGTGCCTGATCACTCAGGCTCAGACCGAGTCCAGGGCGATCCGGCACGACGAGGCAGCCGTCGCGTGTCTCGAGGCGTTCGTTGAATAGCGGCTCGAGCCAGTCGAAGTGCTCGACCCAGGTGGTGTGCGGATAGGTCGCCGCCAGATGCACGTGGATCTCCATGGCGAAGTGCGGGGCGAGCGAAAGATGGCGCTGTTCGGCGATCGTGAGCAATTTCAGGAATTGCGTGATACCGCCGACGCGGGGTGCATCCGGCTGGATGAAGTCCACGGACCGGTGCTCGATGAGGGCCAGGTGCTCGCCGATGCTGGCGAGCATCTCGCCGCTGGCGATGGGCGTGTCGAAGCGCTGCGCCAGCTCGGCGTGGCCGACAGCGTCATACGCGTCGAGTGGCTCCTCGATCCAGACGAGGTTCATGCCGTCCAGCGCTCGGCACATCCGGTTCGCCTGGGCGCGGTCCCACTGCTGGTTGGCGTCGACCATCAGCGGTGTGTCACCCAGGTGTTCGCGGATGAGCTCGACGCGGCGCAGGTCCTCGCGCCAATCCGGTTGTCCCACTTTGATTTTGATCCCGCCTATACCTGCGGCCAGGGAGCGGTCGGCGTTGTCTCGGATCTGCTCGATCGGCGTGTGCAAGAAGCCGCCGGAGGTGTTGTATGTCGCAACCGCGTCGCGCTCGGCGCCGATCAGCTTCGCCAGCGGCAGTCCGGCGCGACGAGCCTTCAGATCCCACAGCGCGATGTCGAAGGCGGCAATGGCCTGCGTTGCGGCGCCACTTCGGCCCACCGACGCCCCGGCCCAGACCAGAGACGTCCAGATCTTGCCGATGTCGCTCGGATCCTGACCGATTAGCCGCGGTGCGACCTCGACGGCATGCGCGAACTGCGCAGGCCCACCTGCTCGTTTGGAGTAGCTGATACCCAGGCCTTCGTGACCGTCCCGTGTGGTGATGGTCGTGAACAGGAAGGCGACCTCGGTCATCGGGCGTTGCCGACCGGTGAGCACCTTGGCGTCGCTGATGGGCTCCTTCAGCGGCAGTCGTGCTGATGCGATGTCGACCTTGACGATGGCGTCGGACATGGGAATTGCTCTCTCTTCCAGACGAATTCAGGTGGGCACTGCGCAATCAGGCAGCAGGCGTGACCTGCTGGGCGTGTTCGGTGACGACATCCTTGCCGTGGCGCAGGTCGATCTCGATCTCCTCCAGAGAGCGGCCCTTGGTCTCCGGCACCAGCCACCGGACCAACAGGAAGAGCACCACGTTGACACCGGCGAACAGATACATCGCACCGCCCAGTCCCAGTCCGCTCTTTGCCGAGATCAGCGGGAAGACCGCCGTCACGATCCCGGTGAACGACCACAGGACGACACTGGCGACCGCCATACCCGATGCTCGGTCGCGCAGGGGGAAGACCTCCGAGCACATGACCCAGACAACCGCACCCCAGCCGAGCTCGTAGCCCACGAGATACATGATGATGAGCACCAACATCAGCAGACCTCGAGCGTCGGTCTCATGCACCGTGGTCGACACGAAGCCCGCGCCGGCAAGCGTGACGGCCATCAGGATGCTGCCGATCAGCAGCAGCGGCTTGCGGCCCCACTTGTCGACGACGAAGACCACCCACGCCGTGAAGATGAACTTGCTCAGGCCCAGCAGTACACCGGACAGCAAGGCCGCCTGGGTGGCGAAGCCCAGCGAGATGAGCATGGTCGGGAAGTAGGCGTTGATCGCGTTGACACCGGACAACTGCTGGCCGGCCGCGAGGAGTATGGCCACGATCAGCATCGGACGCACCATCGGACGCCACAGATCGCGCAGTCGGCCGCGGGTGGTGGCGGCTGTGTCGGCGATCACCGCTCGTAGTGTTGCCAATTCGGCGTCGGCTGATTCCTGACAACCGTGCGCCTGCAACAGAACTGCTGCGGCCTCGTCGTCTCGCCCACGGGTCAGCAACCAGCGTGGTGTCTCGGGTAGGCGCTGCAGGCCGATGAGCAACACGAGCGCCGGCACCGCGGCGCCGGCCATCATCCACCGCCAGTGACCGTAGTCGCCGCCGATCTCGCCCAGGCAGTAGCTGGTGATGAAGGCGATGAGGATGCCGAGCACGATGAAGATCTGGTTGAGCGCGCCCAGGCCGCCGCGCAAGCGTGCGGGAGCGAGTTCGGACATGTAGGTCGGAACCGTCGACGACGACAGACCGATGCCGATGCCGACGGCGAAGCGCGCCAGGGTCAGCACGTGAAAGCTGGGCGCGGTGCTGGTGAAGATCGTCATCACCAGCACGATCAGCGCTGCAGCCTGGATGGTGTGCCGGCGTCCGAACCGGAGGTTCACCTTGGCCGAGATCGCCGCACCCACAACGGCGCCCACCGAGACGCTGGCGGTGACCACGCCCTTGTCCCAGCTGTCCAGGTGCCACTGTTTGCCGATGAACGGCAGCACTCCGGAGATGATCCCGAGGTCGTACCCGAACAGGATCCCGCCGAGTGCACCGAACAGGTACAGCGTGGTGCGGCTGACCGGGCGGCCCGCGGGAGCTGGCGCTGGATGCGTCGTTGCAGTCATGTGCCTTGCCTTCTGTGAATGGTGTGGATGCTGGGTCGTGCGGGTGGTGCTGTATATCGATCAGCGCTGTCCGTCGACGCGTCGCGGCAGCGACCACGGGTTCGACTCCCGCACAGCAGCAGGCAGCAGCGCGTCGGGGAAGCCCTGCCAGGCGACCGGGCGCAAGAAGCGCTCGATCGCTGCGGTGCCGACCGATGTCGTCGTCGGTGCCGTGGTCGCGGGGTAACTGCCGCCGTGCTGCTGCGCCCACGAGACGGTGACGCCGGTCGGCCACTGGTTCCACAACACTCGCCCGGCCAGCGACACCAACCGGTCGATGACCGGGCGCAGGTCCGCTGCGTCGGACTCCTGCGCCTGGATGCTCGCGGTGAGGCTGGGCTCGACCAGGTCGAGCATGCGGGTCAGCTCATCGACATCCCGGTAGCCGACCACGACCGACGCGGGACCGAACGCCTCGGCGCCGTAGTTGTCGTGCTCGTCGATGAACTGCTGTGCGGTGAGTCGGAACACACTGGCCGCCGGTGCGTCCTGGCCGCCGCCAGGCGCCTGCGCGATTCGAACACCGTCGCCGGCGGACAGCTGCGCCATACGTGCCGAAAAGCCCTGATGAATCGACTCATTGAGCATCGGGGCCGGCGCCGTGGCGGCCACGGCCGCGGCCAGCTCCGCATCGATGTCGGCATCGTCGGGCACGAACACCAGACCCGGTTTGGTGCAGAACTGCCCGCATCCGAGGGTGAACGAGCTGACGAACCCGTCGATGATCTGTTGACCACGTTCGGTCAGCGCGGCCCTCGTCACGACGACCGGGTTGATGCTCCCGAGTTCGCCGTAGAACGGTATGGGTCGCGGTCGAGCCGCGGCGATGTCGAAGAGCGCACGGCCACCGGCCACCGAACCGGTGAACGCGGCCGCCTGGATCTGCGGGTGCCGCAGTGCGTGCACGCCGGCATCCTGACCGTGGATGACCGCGAAAATACCTGTGGGTGCACCGGATTCGACGAGTGCGCTGCTGACGATCTGACCCACCCTGGCCGACAGCTCGGGGTGGCCCGGATGAGCCTTGACCACGACCGGGCAACCAGCCGCGAGGGCCGCCGCGCTGTCACCACCGGCGACACTGAATGCGAAGGGGAAGTTGCTGGCCGCGAAGACGAGCACCGGTCCGATGGGAACCAGCATGCGACGAAGGTCGGGACGGGCGCCCATCGGCCATTCCGGGTCGGCGTGGTCAATCGTCGCGCCGAGGAAGGCACCGTCACGCAGCACCTGACCGAACAGCCGCAACTGGAAGCTCGTGCGCGCGAGTTCTCCGGTCAGCCGGGTGGCTGCCGGCAGGTGCGTCTCGCGATGCGCGATGGCAACCAGTTCTTCGGAGTGCGTGTCAAGGGCATCCGCTGCGGCCGCCAACCACTCGCCGCGCTCCGCCGGGGTGCTCTGCACCGTGCGGGTGAACGCCGCCGCGGCGGCCGCGATCAGGTCGTCGACCGTGGCGTCGTCGGTCGGTCCTGGGACGTCGGCATTCATGCGTTCTCCTTCGATCGAGTCGAGTCGTTCGGTATGCCGATCGCATCGGCCGGTGAGCTGTCGTGTGCGCTCGGCGGGTGGGGGCTGTCGTGGCGAGGCGCCCTTGCTGCATCGACCGCCAGGCGCATCTGGTCCCAGCGGCCCGGTCCCACGAGCCCAAGGTGGTACAGGTGCAGCTCATCTACTCCTGCAGTGGCCAATTGATCGACATCCGAGGCGATTTCGGGCCGTTCCATGGGGCCGGCGAGCGTGACGTAGGCGCCGACAGCAACCGTGCTCGGCACCTGTCGCCGGGTGGTGGCGATTGCGGAGAGTGCCGCCTCACTGGGTTGCCAGTACGGCAGGACGAGGGCGGCCGCGTCAGTCGTTGCGCTTTCGGTGAGTCCGCAGAGAGCGCCCGTCGCCCAGGGATCAGCGCCGGCGTGGAGCGTGACGCTCGTGCTCGACGGTAGAGCGTTGATTGCCGTGCGGCGCAGCCGGTCGGCGCCGGCGTGACGGGTCGACAGCAACAGGTCGTCCAGATCCTGGGGAAGCGGGCGCGGCTCGCCGGCGATAGCTGCACGCGCCGCCTCGGCCAGGGTGAGCCGGACGTGATCGGCCGGCACCTGCCAGCCGCGTGCGCAGGCGTCGCAGCAGCAGACCGACAACAGCCGGACTGCCTCGGGTGACCAGACTCCGTCGGTCTTCTCGTGCGTGCATTGGTGCACTGCGCTCATCTGGCCCCATGACTCGAGCACGACGCCGGCCAAGGGAAGCCCGGCGGTCGACGCGGCGGTGAGTTCGCCGCAGAACTGCTGGACGCGCCCGTTGTTCGGGCACAGCGCCCACGGGTAACTTTCGCCAAAGCAGTTGCGCACGACGATGTCCGGATTGGCTTCTCCGACCAGCGAATTGTGGCTGAGCACGATCCAGGCGAGGGTGTCGACGCCCGCAGCGGCGAGCACCGCGATCGCGGCAGCGCCGGGATCATCCTGAGGCATCCACGATGCGTCGCCCGGTTGCAGATCAGACCACTGGTGTGCACCCACGTTGCGGTAGAGCGCGGAGGTGCGCGCATGAATCGCAGATGTCGTCGTGGACCATGGCGTCGCGCACCGCGCGCTGTGGTAGTTCAGTGCGACAGCGACGGAATCAACGCCGAGATCCGTTGTGCGCTCGATAAATCCAGGTGTCAGGACGTCCCACGGATAGGCATAGCCGATGGTGCGCATGATCACCACCGGGCGGTGTTCGGGGTGAAATCGGGCACGAACCGCCGCATGTAGGTGACGTCGTCACGCCTGGTCTGCCCGCAGCTTTGGTACGTCTCATGAGCGCGTGCCAGCGCGTCGAGATCCAAGCTCACGCCGAGGCCCGGAGCGGTCGGCACGGCGACGGAGCCGTTACGAAACTCGAGCACGCCGGGCTCGACGATGTCAGTGTCCTTCCACGGCCAGTGCGTGTCGCAGGCGTACGTCAGCTGACGGGTCGCGGCGGCGACGTGCACCATCGCGGCGAGGCTGATGCCCAGGTGGCTGTTGGAGTGCATCGACAGGCCGAGTCCGAAGGTTTCGGTGAGGGTTCCGAGCGCCAGGGTGTCGCGCAGTCCGCCCCAGAAGTGATGGTCGGACAAGATCACCTGCACCGAGTTCTGGCGCACCGCTTGCGGGATGTCGGCAAAGCTGACGACGCACATGTTCGTCGCCAACGGCATCGGGGCGTGCGCCGCGACCTGCGCCATACCGTCCTGGCCGGGGGTAGGGTCTTCGAGATATTCCAGGACCCCCTCGAGTCGGCTCGCCACGTTGATCGACGTAGCGGGTGTCCAACCAGCGTTCGGGTCCAGCCGCAGTGGTCTTCCCGGGAAGGCCGCTGCGAGTGCCTCGATGCCCTCGCACTCGACCTCGGGTGCGAAGACGCCCCCCTTGACCTTGATGGATCCGAAACCGTAGACGTCGATCATCCGGCGCGCCTGTTCGACGAGTCCGTCGGCATCCAGCGCCGCGCCCCACGGGTCAGTGCGACCGTCCGCGTGGGCGGCGTACTTGTAGAAAAGGTAGGCCGAGAAGTCGACGCGGTCGCGTGCCCTGCCGCCGAGCAGCTCGACCACCGGGGTGTGCAACGCCTTGCCCTGAGCATCCAGGGCGGCGACTTCGATCATCGAATACACACTGGCGAGAGTCTTGTCCGCGGAAAATCCGCCGATGAGGCCATGGGCATCGGTCACCACGGCACGGCCGAGCGCACGAGACACGGCGGCGCGGATGGCGGGCAGGTCGAAGGCGTCCAGTCCGATGAGCGCGGGCAGTGCGCGTGCGACCTGCTCAAGGAAGGGAGCATCGCCATACGACTCGCCGAGCCCGACGATGCCGTCCTCACACTGCACCTGCAGCACACTGCGCAGCGCATACGGCTCATGGACGCCCATCACGTTCAGCAGGGGCGGATCGGCGAAGGCGATCGGCGTCAGCGTGCTGCCGAGGATCTTCATCGGGTGGCGCCCACGGCGGTCAGGCCGGCGTCGAGGATGGCTTCGAGCCGATGCAGTTGCTCCGCGTTCGGCATCACCAGCGGCGGGCGCACATTGCCGACGCGGTGTCCACGCAGGGCAGCACCGGCCTTCACCAGCGAGACCGCGAATCCTGCTGACTCATCTCGCAATTGGACCAGCGGCAGATAGAAGGATGCCAACAAGCTGCGTGTGGTGTCGGTGTCGCCGTCGGCGAGCGCGTCGTGGAAGGCGTGCGCGATCTCGGGTGCGAAACAATGCACTGCGGAGGAGTAACGCGCGACGTCGATCACGCTGTATGCCGCGGCCGAGACCTCCGCGGTCGGGAGCCCGTTGAAGAACAGGAAGTCCGCGGCGCGCTCATGACCGGATGTGCGAATCCCGGTGACGATGCGGGACATGAGGTCGATCGATCCGTAACCGTCCTTGAGCCCGATGACCGCGGGCAGATCCAACAGCGCGGTGGCCCCTTGCGGCGTGAAGACGGCGGTCGACCGGTGATAGACGACGACCGGCACGGTTGATCCGGTGGTCACGTAACGCACGTAGTCGATGAGCCCGGTCTGCGGGCCGGTCACCAGGTATGGCGGCAGCAGCAGGGCGCCGTCGGCCCCTGCGGCATGGGCCGCTTCCATGCCCTCGCGCGCTGTCGCGGCGCCGCCGCCGACACCCACCCACACCGGCACGCGGTGCTTGGCGACCTCCGTGGCGATCTTCCAGATGCTGAGTTGCTCGTGTGAGGACAGCGAGCTCATCTCGCCGGTGCCGCAGGCGACGAAGACGGCACTGGCACCTGCGGCGATCTGCCGGTCGATGTTGTCGGCGCACCCGTCGAGATCGAGCTCGAGCGCGGAGTCGAAAGCGGTCAGCGGGAAGGCGAGCAGGCCGGTGAGGGTCGGATCGGTCGTGGTGCAGGCCGTGTGCTGCGGCTGCAAGCTCATGGTGTCTCCCAGTGGCAATCTTTGAATCAGGTTCACGTATGTGAACGTTAGTCGATGTTAGACTTCGAGTTCAGGAACATGCAAGGTGCTGGACCGGCTTTTTCGGCGGATGCCGTCACGGTCGAGCGTCGCAAAAGGCGAGGAGTCGGTGCTGTGGCTGAAGGACAGCGTGTGCCCAAGAAGGCCACCGCGCGTGGCGAGGAGTCCGGGGTGAAATCCGCTCGTCGTGCTGTCGAAGTCATCGAACTGCTTGCAGCGCATGGGGATTGGCTCACGTTGGGCCAGGTGCAGTCGCGGTTGGGCGTGCCGCGGTCGAGCCTGCACGGGCTGTTGCGCACGCTGGCGGAGGCCGGCTGGGTGGAGGAGGACGCGCGCGGTCGCGGGTTCCGGCTGGGGGTGCACGCTCTGACCAGTGGCACGGCCTACCTCGATCATGATCCGGCGGTGCCGTATGCAACCGCGGCGCTGGAGCAGATCCGGTCCGAATGCGGCTTCACCGCGCATCTGGCGCGGCGGTTCGGCGACCAGGTCGTCTATCTCGAGACGCGCGAGTCGCGCAACTCCACGATGCTGGTGTCGCGAGTAGGTCGCACTCTGCCGGTCTATGCGACGGCCCTGGGGAAGGCGTTGCTCGCCGAACTGGTCGATGAAGAGATCGAGCAGTTGCTGCCGCAGCAGCTTCAATCGCTCACCGAGTTCACGGTGTCCGACCGCGCCACGCTGCTCGAGTCGTGTGCGGTGATCCGCCGGCAGGGGTACGCCAGCGAGAACCAGGAGGGCACCCTCGGCGTGCGCTGCGTCGCGGCGGTGATCCCGTATCGCATCCCTGCGTCGGATGCGATCAGTTGCTCGATGCCGATCGACCGCGTGACCGATGCCCAGGCCAAGGATGTTGCACAACTGGTGGTGCGTGTCACCGAGGAGCTCGGAAGGACGTTGCGGATCAACGGGATTCGCTGATGGTCACCCAGGACGAAGACGTGAGGTCAGGTATGCCGCAGGAACGCATTCTCATCACCGGAGCTGCCGGAATCGTCGGCACCATGATGCGCGAACGGCTTCGCAGGCCGGGCCGGCTGCTGCGTTTGCTCGACGTGGCCGACCCGGGTGATCACGGCCGACCAGACGAAGACGTGCTGACCGGCTCGGTCAACGACGCCGCACTCATGGCGACGGCGTGCGAGGGAATCGACAGCGTCATACATCTCGGTGGCATCAGTCGAGAGAACTCCTGGGCGAACATCCTGCAGGTCAACATCGACGGCACCCACACCGTGCTCGATGCCGCTCGGCAGGCGGGAGTCCGCCGGGTGATCCTGGCGTCGTCGAATCATGCCGTCGGCTTCCGCCGGCTCTCGGAAGCAGCGGAAGGGCCCGATGGGCTGCCCGCGGATTCGACGGCGCGTCCCGACACTTATTACGGCGTCAGCAAAGCGGCGATGGAGGCGCTCGGCAGTCTGTACCACTCCCGTTTCGGTATGGACGTCACCGTGATCCGGATCGGCTCGTGCTTCCCGGACCCGTTGCCGATCGGTAAACGCGGCCTGGCGACGTGGTTGTCACCGGACGACGCTGCTCGGCTGTTCGAGTCGGCGCTCGCGACGCAGGAGCCGGATTACCGTGTGGTCTGGGGTGTTTCGGACAACACGCGCCGTGTCTACTCACTGGCCGAGGCGCGCCGGCTCGGCTACGTCTCGCACGACGACGCCGAGACGTATGCCGGGCAGCTCGCCGACGCGCCGGATGCGTCCGGACCGGCCGCGACGTATGTCGGTGGCGGGTTCTGCACCGCAGCGCTGGGCGAGTTCAACCAGCTGTGAACCCTGCCCGTCGCAACGGCTCGCTCAGTGGTGAAAGGCCTCCTTACCACTGAGTTCGTGATCGGTGTGCGCCTCCCTGGCGAGGGTGGCGACGGTGTCGTGCAGATCGCGCAACAGCCAGTCGGCCAGGTCGGAGGTGAGGCCGTTGCGGCATACGATCCGGAGCACGGCGAGATCCTCGCGGTTCTTGGGCATCGTGTAGGCCGGCACCTGCCACCCGCGTTCCCGCAGACCGCGGGAGACGGCAAAGACATCCCAACCCTGCGCGGCATCGGTCGTGGTGAAGGTGACGACCGGCGTCTCGTCTCCACGGCTGAGCAACTCGAATTGCGGCATCTGGTCGATGTTTTCGGCGATCAGGCCAGCGACGTCACGCGCGGCCTGTTGCACGACTCGGAAGCCTTCTCGGCCGAGCCGGGTGAACATGAAGTACTGACCGACGACCTCCATCCCGGGGCGCGAGAAGTTCAGCGCGAAGGTCGGCATGTTGCCGCCGAGGTAGTTGACGTTGAAGACCAGGTCCTGCGGCAGGGCGTCCTGATTGCGCCAGATTGCCCAGCCGACACCGGGATACACCAGACCGAACTTGTGGCCCGAGGCATTGATCGACGCGACGCGGGGGATGCGGAAGTCCCACTGCAGGCCAGGGTCGATGAAGGGCGCGATGAATCCACCGGATGCCGCATCGACGTGGATCGGTATGTCGGGGCCGCCGTTCGCTGCGAGTTTGTCGAGGGCAGAAGCGATTTCGGCGACCGGCTCGTAGCTGCCGTCCATCGTCGAGCCGAGGATCGCCACGACACCGATGGTGTTCTCGTCGACATACTTCAGGGCGCTGTCGGCGTCGAGGTGCAGCCGGTCGCCCTCGAGCGGCACCAGGCGCGGCTCGACCTCGAAGTAGCGGCAGAACTTGTCCCAGCAGATCTGGGCGTTCGCACCGAGCACCAGATTGGGGCGGCGGGTGAGGTCGTCACCGACGCGGGCACGCCACCGGTGCTTGAGCGCCAGGCCGCCGAGCATGCACGCTTCGCTGGAGCCGACGGTGGAGCAACCCGTTGGAGTTGCTGGGGTTTCGGCATGCCAGAGGTCGGCCAGGATGTTGACGCAGCGCTGCTCGATGTCAGCGGTCTGCGGGTATTCGTCCTTGTCGATCATGTTCTTGTCCATGCACTCGGCCATCAGGGCCTTGGCCTGCGGCTCCATGCTGGTCGTCACGAAGGTCGCCAGGTTGAGCCGGGCGCTGCCGTCGAGCTCAAGGTCGGCGCGGATCGCTTCGTATGCCGCAGTCGGTGGCATCGGCTCGTCGCCGATGCGCTCGCGGGGGAGGGCTCGCCACCCGCCCTGCACGAGTTCGTCGCGGAGTTGATCGTCGCCGTGTCCAGGGGTGATCGTCATACAGCCACTATCACGCGGACGCCCCGCAGCTGGCTGAACGTCACCTGCCGATTCGGCCCGGATGCGGTGTCACTGCATCGTGGCGAACTCACTGACCGGGTTGGGAGGGCATGAGTGAGTCGAGAAAGCGACGGGTTTCGCTGTCAGTGGAATAGATCGTGACGCCCTGCATTCCACGGGTGAGCAGTACTTTGTAGACGTTACGCACTAGTTGGTCGAAGCGATCGTTTGCGACGGTTTTCAGGTTGCGAAAGTCAGGATCACGGTTCTCTAGCCGCTGCGCGATCCATCGATCGGTGCGCCAGACGAGATCGCGGCCGATGATCACCCCGGCGTAGTCGTACTCAAATCCTTGCGCGGTGTAGACGCAGCCGACCTGACCGAATCCAGCCGGATCGCTTGCCCAGAACGGAGCGGTCGGCGCACCGCCGACTGCTCTAGGTCCTTTGAGATTCCAGGGTTTCGACCAATCCGCGATACTCACGTCGTTGACCAGAGTCCCGTCCTTGCGTGGGTCACTCCATGGCCAGCAGTAGCCGGCGGTGATTCGAGCCGTGTACCCCTCTGCATTCTGTCGTCGCATGACGTCGTCAAGGTCGAACGGTGACTCGACGACGTCGACTGTGAAGTTCGGATCGCCCTCCCACGCAACCGGGCCGCCCGGACGTAGTCCGAGGAGGCGCTGTACCCAGTCGACGTAGGCCTCCGAACCACCGCACCGGAACTGATCATCAAGACTGATTCTGGTCACCGGGATTTCGTGTTCAGCGGCATACAACTCGATGTCTGTCACAGTGCCCAGCTCGCCCGGACGAACAACCTGGTGCTCGTCGAGTAGAAACACGGGAACCCTTGCGGCGGAGAACAATTCGTCCAATTGTGATCGCTTTGTTCGCAGTTCCGTCTTAGTCCAGCGGTTCACCGATGTTTCGCGCACGCGATGCGCCTCGTCGAGGATCAGCACGTCGAGGTCGTTGGCTTCAGCGGCCATGAACGAGTTGAAATACTTGAACATCGCCTTGACCTTCGTTGAACGCTTGCCCGCGACCTTTCGCAGTGTCTCAGTGAACGAGCGCGAGCCTGTGGCGTGCAGCACTGCTCGTCCCTGGCGGGACAGTTCTCCCAGCAGCGACAGCGCGATCACGCTCTTGCCCGTGCCCGGGCCACCGGTGATGATTACCGCAGACTTGGAATCGGCCCGTCGGGCCCGATCGACCTCGTGGAGCACATAGTTGTAGGCGTCACGCTGCTCGTCCAACAACACGAACATCTCACGCCGCTGCACCTCCTCCGCGGCCACCGACAACAGTTGGCGGGACGGCGCGATGCGGCTGCTGAGCAACTCGTCGGCATATCCAGCGCCTGAACGGTTCTCGGCCAAGTGGCTCCGCAGAAAGTCGACGAATTCACCTCTCCTGTCGCCGGTGAAAAGGCGACCGCGCTGGTCGCCAGGAAGGCCGAACAGTTGAGACACGCCGGTTGCCGAGGCATTGTGAAGATAGGCCGCTCCGGAAACCGCGTCGGCGCGATCTTCGAGCACGGTGGTGAAGTCAACGAGGTAGTCGCAGTAATCACGGACCTGAAGCACCGGATGCGTGACCGGCCTGCCGTACGCCGGAACCGAGACCAGAGTGATGTCGTCCTCGAAGACGCTCGCTTCGCTCCACTGCTTCAGTTCCACGATCACGTATGACGGATCGCCGCTGCGCGGATCTTCTCCCACGAGGATGACATCCGCACGCTTGCTCGTGAGTGGCAGCTGGTGCTCGAACAGCATCTCCACACTGCCCAGGCCTGCTGAGATGAGGTCGGCTCGAAGGGCGGGAATGCTGTTGGCCCATGAGCGTGCTTCGGACGCGCTGGGTCTCCGACCCGTAGCCGATCTCATGCTGTCGGAAAGAAGCTCGACGAAGCGGTGCTCGATTGCAGAGAATCCATCAACGGAAGTGCGGTATAGCGTCAAGGCAGGTGTCCCCAGGCAGCACGAAATGATCGTGCGGATTGGGGGCATGTCCTGCGGCGGAAGCCCGTCGGGCCGCGATTACAGGTTGGACTCTATCGACGGGCAGGGACAGTTTCGGTACGGCGCCGTGGCGTGTTCGTCATGAAGCGCGGCTCTGCGCCCAAATCGCCACAGAGCGCGGACATCCACGCACCTACAAGAGGCTGTCCAAGGGCCGCCATGTCCAGTGCTTTTGGTCAGGCGCGCACGCCGAGCGATTCCCAGTAGCGGTTGACAGCACCGTTCACCTTCACGAACCACACGATCATGCCGACCAGCGGCAACAGCACCCACAGGCCGGTGACCGCGCTGACTCGCTGTTGGATCCCGCGGTCTTTGCAGGCGTCGCCCACTTCGGACGGGGTGAGGAAAACCAGGACGATGGAGATGAAGATCGCCAGCACGAGCGCGATTCCGCCGCCGAGCCCACGGTCGCGCTGGCGCTGCAGGTCGGAGTGCACCTTGAACCACCAGTACCAGCTGTAGAACCCGAGCGTCACGATCATCAGCAGGATGCACGCGCCGGTCGAGCGGATCTTGGCGTCGGCGATAACCCCTGGCGCGGGGTGGGAGGGCGAGGAATCTGTCATGGCCGGAAGCTAGCAGTCACGAACGACATCGACGATCGAGCTGTATGACGTCGTCCGGCGCACCGCGCTCCGTCCACGAGGCGCACGCACGCGGCCCACCAAGTCAGGCGCGGCGACGGTAGAGCGCAGCCGGCCGGCCGCGCAGGTTCTGAGCAAGCACCGGCGTGCCGTCCCGGTGCAACACCGGATCCAGCAGCGGCGTCATACGTTTGGCGAAGTTGTCCTTGTGCATCGGCATCCCTACGACCGCCTCGTGCACCCTGCGCAACTGGTGCAGGGTGAACGCCTCCGACCCGAAGAATCCGTCCGGGTCGGGGCTGATCAGATCCTCCGAACGCCCTCTGAACTCATAGCGTTCGCGCAACTCGGCGACCGCTGCATCGACGATGTTGTTGTGGTCGAACCGGAGCTTGCCGACCTCCTGTGGAGCCACCCAGTCGCCGGCGACGCGCTGCGTCATACCGGTCGGCAGGCAGATCGAATGCGCGATCGACATTGCCCAGGTGCGGTCGTCGCGGTCGGGTGCGTCGAACACCCGCAGCAGCCGGGGCGTGACACCACGGGGGAGTGACAGCCCGACCTTCTGCTCCAAGATCCAGTCCACGGTCTGCGCGATGGTGCTGCGCTCGCGGATGAAACCTCCTGGTAACAAATGATGTTCGCCGTTCAGATCACGAATGAACACCCGCAGCGCCGGAGTCGACACCGGGTCGTCGACGGTCAGCAGGGCGAGGTCGACAGCAACGGCGGGTCGTGGAAAGGCCTCCAGTTTCGGCATCCGTTGACTATAGCGAAAGAAGCGTGTTAAATGACAAATAAGAGAACGATGCATGCTAAAGAGGAGGTGGCGATGACCGACGAACTCAACTGGGACGACGTGGCGTCCGAGTTGGCCGACACGCACGAGGCACCGCGGGAGGACGACATGGTGGAGCAGGAGCCGGAACTGGTGGCGGTGACTCCGCGTGACCGCGACGAGCTCTACGAGATCGTGAGCAACTGTCTTCACGCGCGGTACTGCGACGAGGTGCAGATCGACGACGACGGTGACTTCGAGCTCGACCACCGCGGCCACGGGCTGTGGGTGCGCGTGCTCGAGAACCCGCTGCGCATCGGACTGATGGCACGAGTCGTGGCCCAGGTGCCCGACACACAGGCGGCCGGACTCCACCTCGCGATCGACGGTCCCCGCTACGGCGACTGTCAGCTCGGGTTGCGTCCCGAGGGAGTGTGGCAGTACGCGATCTTGCCGGCTCGAATCTTCGCTGCGGTTGTCTTCGACGACTTCTTCGACAGCTATCTCAAGAACTTCGACGTCGCGCAGGCCGATCTGGTGCTGCGCGGTATGGGAAAGGCTTTCACCTGATGCAACTGACTGCGGCACAGCAGGATCGGGCATGCGGCGCCATCCTTGGCGCAGCCAATGGCGACGCCCTCGGCGCAGGCTATGAGTTCGGTTCGGCCACCCTCGGCCCCGCCGGTCCGCAGATGATCGGCGGCGGCCTCGGCGGATTCGCGCCGGGGGAGTGGACCGACGACACGTCCATGACGTATGCCGTGCTCGCGCCTCTCGCCGACGGTCTCGATGTGCGCGGCGGGGAGGGTCTCGACCTTGTTGCTGCCGGTTTCAAGGCGTGGTCGGACAGCCGTCCGCCGGACATCGGCATGCAAACGGCGCGGGTGCTCGCGGCAAGCGGGTCGACGGCGGCATCCATGACCGAGGTGGCGCGACGCCTGCACGAGTTGACAGGGCGCAGCGCGGGCAATGGCTCGCTCATGCGCACCGCACCCGTGGCCCTGGCCTACCTCGATGACCGCGACGCGCTCGCGCAGGCGGCTATGGCGGTCAGCTCGCTGACCCATCACGACCCGCTGGCCGGGCAGGCATGTGTGTTGTGGTCGATGGCGATTCGGCACGCGATCGTGCACGCCGAACTCGACATACGTGTCGGTCTGCCGTGGCTCGACCACGACGCGCAGGCCTACTGGTCAGGCCTGATCGAGCAGGCCGAGGCGTGTGAGCCTGGGACGTTCGTGCAGAACGGTCACGTGATGGGCGCCTTCCAGGCGGCGTGGTCGGCGATTGTGCACACAGCGATCCCGTCGGACGGACCTGCGTGCGCCCACCTCAACGATGCACTTGCGACGGCGATCGCGATCGGCCACGACACCGACACCGTCGCGGCCATTGCCGGAGGGCTGCTGGGCGCGCGGTGGGGCGCGTCCGCGGTGCCTGCGGCATACCGGCGAATCCTGCACGGATATCCGGGGGTTCGCGGCGAGCGGCTCGTGGAACTGGCGCATCTCGCGTCGAACGGAGGCCGCGCGGGCCACCTGGGCTGGCCGATGGCCGAGCAGCTCGACTACTCGACGTGGGAGGGCGCTGGCACGCTCGTGCAGCACCCGGCCGACGCGGGCCTGTGGCTCGGCGGTGTCGGTGCGCTGGCGGCGCTGCCGTCCGACGTTGATGCAGTGGTCAGCCTGTGCCTCGTCGGTCGCTCACAAGTGCCGAATGCGTTGGAAAGCTTCGTCTTTCGGCTGATCGACGACCCGACGGCGGGTGCGAATCCGAATCTCACGTTCGTCATCGAGGATGCCGCGCGGACGGTTGCGGCGCTGCGGGACGAGGGCAAGACGGTCTTCCTGCACTGCGTGCGCGCCGAGTCACGCACGCCCACGGTGGCGATGGCGTATGCGATGCTCCGCGGCGCCGACCTGGAGTCGGCTCGAGCCAATGTCCTGAAGGTGCTGCCGTCGGCGAGACCGAACGGGGCATTCGAGCACGCGCTGCAGGAGATCGATTGGCATCTTTAGCCAGCGGAGGCGACATCAGCTGACTGTCGTTATTCAGGAGGCGACTCGACTCGGCTCGGCAGGAACGGCAGCTGAGCGGTCAGCGACGAGTGGGACCCAACCCACTGGCAGCCGTCGTTTCGGATGGCCTCACCCGCCAACAGCTGGCACCATCTGCGTATGGATCAGAACATATCCATCGGGCTGGATGATCACCTCGTTGACTTCATGGCACGTGCGGTTGAGTCAGGGCGCTACCGCTCGGCCAGCGACGTCGTGTGTGCCAGCTTGCGCCTGCTCCAGGACCGAGAGACGCAGATGGCGTCGCTACGCGCTGCGATCATCGCCGGCGAAGCGTCGGGTCCATTGGAAGCGTTCGACTTTGACCACTTCCTGGCGTCTAAGAACGGGTGACTCTTCTATCAGCGAGGACTGCGCTACTGTGCCAACAGCCCGGTCATGGTCTCCGTGGCTGCACAGCGAATGTCGTTCACACACTGAGGAATTCGATGACCTCATGTTGCAGACGATCTGACTCCAGGTGCGCGCAGTGTCGTTGCCCAGGCTCGATGATCAGGCTCACCTGCGGGATGCGCTCGGCGAGTAGCTGTGCGTTGCCAGGCGGCGTCAGCTGATCATTCTGGCCGTGTATGACGAGCGTGGGCGCGGTGATTCGGTGGACCGCGTCCCATGCGTCATGGTCCCGGCTCGCTTCGAAGTGCGCCCGTCGGGCGGCAGGAGTGAGGGTGTTGTTGACGAAGGCATCAACGACATCGGGGTGCTGTTCGCGGAACGCGTCGGTCAAGCTGAGGCGCGCCATCGCCGCCATGTCGCCGTACGCGAGCTGGGCACTGATCGCCGGATCGCGCTGCACCCCGCGACGATCGCCGCCGGTCGTGCTGGCCAGCACCAGGCGTTCCACTCGTTCAGGATGGTCGACTGCCAGCCACTGCGAGATGCGACCACCCATCGAGTGCCCGAAGACCGAAACCGACTGAGCACCAACGTGATCCAGCAGCGTGACGACGTCAGTTGCGAACGAGCGGGTCGTCGTCCCACTGAGATCTCCGGACGTGCTGCGCCCGACCCCGCGATGGTCGAACAACAGCACCCGGTGCTGATCCGACAACTGGGGCACCAAAGACTCCCAGCAGCGGCCACTGCACGCTTGGCCCGCGACCAGCAGCAGCACCGGCCCGGATCCGTGGGATTCCCAATAGATCTCGGCACCGTCGGTCGTGTGCGCGACGCCAGTCTCGAAGCTGCTCACCAGCGGAGTCTACAAATCGGCAACGAGCGGCTGTGGGCCGAATGACGTGCCGGTCCGCTCAGCTGGCGATGAATTTCTGGTAGTGGATTTCGAGAAGTTCGGGGTCAGGGCGTTCCTTACGAACCTTGGGAACCACACGCAAAGGCGTGTTGTTGAGTGCCTTGAGGCCGTGTTCCAGCAACGGCCCATCGACCTCTTGCAAGATGTCGCTGCGAATCTTGATCGTCAGATCCGGCGTCACGCCGAGGATGCCCGCGTCATACGCACTGTGGTGAATCTTGCACAACGCCAATCCGTTTCGGATAGCGGCGACTCCCAACTCGTGGCGGTCTTCGACGATATGTGCTGCATCTAGGAGCACGGAGTGGCCGAGTTCACAGACGCTGCAACGTGTTCCGTACGCTCGCATCACCATCGATCGGAACACCGGTTGATGCAGTCGTTGCAGCGTCTCTCGCTGGATGTAGCGACGGAGGACTTCTTCGACTGCGGAACCGGTTTCCGGCAACTCTTGCAGGCCATCCGTGGCGACGACGAATTGTTGCTGCGTGATCTCTTCATCAATCAGGTAGATCGGGAAGATGGGTTTGTAGACCGCCTTGCCGACGCCCCACCACCAGATCAGCGGCTTCCCAAGGTCTTTCGCCGCTCGCAGCGCTCGGTTGTCCGAATGCAGCGGATCGTCACCACGCCACTTGTAACGGAAGAGCCCGTCCACTCCGAGGTTGTCGTCATACGGCCGTTCTTGTCCTTCGGCGCGATACGTGGTGCGGATCGCAAGTGCGGCCGGAAGGTCGTGCGGTTTCCAGATGCCTTGTTGCGTTGCGGCGAGACGACGCGGCTCACCCTGAAATTGGAACTCGAGGATCTCCTCTGATGTCAGAGCGTCGAGCCCGTCATTGGTGCGAATTCGCAGCCAGTCCATCGCAGCCTGCCGGAGCGCGTCATCCTGCTCATCCGACAGCATGCGTCGATCATGCCAGAGCCGCGGCCATGGACGGCCGTAATGTGCTGCGGATCCTGCGTTGTCAGCAGCCTCAGATACGCGGCGCCTGCTCCAGCAGATCGCCTGGACCGACACCGAGTTGCTGTTCCAGATCGGAGGGTGACGTCCCCTGCAGATGTTGCGCGAATTTCGCGCGCGGGTAGGCGATCGCCACGCCGACCACCTACCCGCGCGATCTCTAAGCCTCGGATTCGGTGATCTATGGGCGGACCCGCCTGTGCCAGCAGCACCGGCGTGTCCATATGTCGCCGATGCGGCGACTTCGTCCACGTGTGTGGCCTTGGCGAGGACCGCTGCGTGCTGTGGTGAGGCGCACCCGTCCCATGCGTCACGTGAGGAACGGTGGGGTGGTTTGTATGACGATTACTTCCGGTCTCAGCGGCGATACCGGGAAGTAATCGTCATCTCGGCCACGCCTCGCGGTGCCCGCTTCACGCGGTCGCCACGCCGACCACCTACCCGCGCGATCTCCATGTCGCAACCGGTCTCCGGCTCAGAGCACTTCGTGCACGTCGAGCAAGACCGCCGAACGGTCGCGCCTGGCTGTGGCGATCGCGAGCATCTTGTCGAGGTGGCCGAGCGCCGGGGCGGCGGTCGTCATACGTATCGCGGTGCGGAAGTAGTACAGGCCCGGGTCGACGTCGTCGCCGACCGCGACGCGTGCGGCGAGTTCGGGCGTGATGTTGCGGAGGCCGGAGGAGTGCACCTCGATGCCGTCACCTGCGTCGGTGCGCAGCGCGTAGTGGGCTTCGATCTCCAGGGCGCCGTCCGGTCGCACGACCTGCCAGTCCGCGCCACCGGGCAGCACCACCCCGCGCAGCCCGTCGCGGGTGGTGAACGCGCCGCCGGTGATCGGGATGTACCGGCGGGTGCCGGACACCTCGACCATGGCGCCGATCTCGGCGGAGATCGTCATCAGCGGAGCCAGGTGGACGGGTCGCAGCGTGGGGAGCTCGGGCATGTGACCCATCGTGGCACCGGCGACCGAGACGTATGACGCCGTCAGGCGCCGCGGTGTCGATGTCCGCCCGTGTCGTCGACTCGAGCAACTCGCAGTTCACAGACGTGGTCAGCCACTGAGGGACTTTCGCGCATCGGCCAGGAGCAGGTAGAGGTGTAGCGGGTCGGTGGGTGATTGCTTGAACCCGAGTGCCTCGTAGAAGGTCGCCGCCTGATGGGGCAGGGCATGGACCAGCAGGATGCGCACGCCGATACGGTCGGCTGCGGCAAGAGTGGACAGGATCGCGTCCCGCACGAGAGACCGACCGAGGCCAGATGCTTGTGCTTCGGTGTCGACCGCGAGCCGCCCCATCAGCACTGCGGGGACGGGGTTCGGCGCGTTTCGCCGAACTCTGCCGGGCAGGTGTGCGTGTTCGACGGCGACGGCCGACAACGTGTAGTAACCGATGATCTTGTCGGTGTCTGCATCGATGCAGACATAGCAGCGTGCAAGGTCTGCCAGATGGTTGGTCAGTGCCCTGGTGACCAGGTAGCGATCGAGCGACTCTTCTCCAGAGTCGAAGCCAGACGGGGCGTCTGTTGCATCGATGGGCCTTGGCTGTTGCGGTTTCACTTTTCCCAGGAGGCGGATTCGCTCAATAGGGCGGCAAGTTCGGGGATCGGTTTGGCAGGTCGATCAAGGATCGTGGCGAAGTCGGCCCACGCGACGTCGCTCAGTCGGAACACGCGCCGGTCGGCCAATGTGTCCTCCGCACGGCCTACCGCAGCGGTCATGACGAACTCGGTGAGTGATTGGCCGGTTGCGGCCGCGGCATCACGGATCAGCGCGTCTTGATCTGGCGTAAGGCGCATCGCAAGGCGGGCATGCTTGCGGCCGGCATCGGGTGTCGCGCTCATGGTGAAGTGTACGCCTGTTGTGCGTACCGGGATGCTGGGGCAGGCGCCACCCATTTCCCCGCCGAGGGTGCGCGACGGCTCTGTTGCGGCTGCGTCAGACGGGGCCGTTGGCGATGCGAGTGCGCAGGTCCGCCTGCCAATTCGGTTGTGGCACAGCGGTTTCGATCCACCAGGTGACACCGGCTGCGACATACTCATCAAGTATGTCGCTGTCCTGTGGCTCGGTCCCGTGAAGCGGTGACCAGACGACGCTGTCGTAACCGGTCATGTCGTCGCGCGCACTCTCGATGGTGTGAAGGGCGGCGGCCATCTCTGGCGCGGTCGGTCGGGTGAGGCGGCCGTCGCGGTAGGTGATCGGCACGACGCCGTCCCAGGCGGCGGCGCGGCGCAGTGGCCGCTGCGCGGGCAGGACGCCGCCGACCCACACGGGGATGTGCGGCTGGATCGGGCGGGGGCTGAACCGCGTGGGCTTGATGCGGTAGTGCGTGCCGGTGTAGCTGAACTCCTCACCGCTGCACAGGCCCGCCCAGACGGCGAGGCCTTCGTCGAGCAGCGCTGCGCGCTCTTTGTTGTCGGCGGCGTCGCCGAAGCGGGCGAAGTCACCTTGCGCGGGTGAGCCGAGGCCGACGCCGAGGGTGAGGCGTCCGTTGCTGAGGTGGTCGATCGTGACGCTCTGTCGCGCGAGCACCCACGGTCGCCGGCGCGAGACCGGGGTGACCATCGGGCCGATCCGGATGCGCTCGGTGCGGTCGGCGATGACGGCGAGCAAGGCCCACGGGTCGTGCACGGCCGGGCCGTCGATGTCGTTGGAGAACTGCAGGTGGTCCCAGATGAAAAAGCCGTCGAACCCTCGGTTTTCGGCCTGCACTGCCAGGTCGACGAGTTCGCTCGCAGTCGCGTCGAAGCACGGCGCCGCAATGGCCTGGCGCAGGGGAGTGGTCACCGCTGCAGCGTATCGATCCGTAGTGAGCCTGCTGGTCTGCGCGTCCGCGGCGCGCTCCCTGTGCCTGGGCACGACAGACTCGCAGCGGACGCCTCGGGCAGTAGGGACAGCGCGCCCCCTGCTGTTCGGCTATCAAGCCACGCGATTGAAGCGTCAGATCTGTCGCGACAACGTTTGTGCCAGTTTCAAGCAACAAAAGTTGCCGTCAACGATGAAGCGTGTTTGCGGACGTGATGAACGGCCGGACGGCTTTGGGGCCAGCGAGGGTGTCGTCGGCGAGGAGCCATTCACCGTGCTGTATGGCGATGTCCGTCCGCACCGCCATCGATGCCGTGATGCAGGTGAGGGCAAGAAGCGATTCAGTCAGCCGACTCATTTTGATCCTCCGCCTCCACAACGGCTCGGACCGCCGCCGCGGCGTCCTTGCCGGTGTCGCGCTCCACGATTGCCAACACCTGCTCGGAGGTCTGCGGGCGTCAACTCACGCCCAGCCGGTGCGCCTCACGAAGGATGTCGGGACAGTCAGCTGCGAGGCGAGTCAGGAGCGTGCCCGCATCGATCAGCTCGATGCCGCGCTTTGCCATCCAACCGCGTGGGAAGTGGCGGACGTTCTGCGTCAGCAGCAGGTCAGCGCTGGCGGAGAGTGCGGCGGCGAGGACGTGACGGTCCTTGTCGTCCATCTCGACCTTGTCGACCCGCGCCCAGTCACGTTTCTCGATTTCGACTAAGGCTGACGGAAGGAAGGCCTCCAGCCTCTCGACCAAGATCTCGGCGTCCTCGGTGGTGAAGTCGAAGCGCTTGATGAGGTTGCGGGTGGTTTCATCGAGGATTGCGACGCTCCAGTGGATCTCGAGCGCGCCCAGCTTCGCGGCGTACACGAAGTAGTCGCGGAGGGTCCGAGAGATCAGGATGTTCGCGTCAGCGAGCGTGACCGAGATCGTCAATCGACATTCCCGTACTTGTTCGCCAACTCGGCGACCACGGCCATGTGGTCCTCGTCGATGAACTCGCGCAGCTTCTGGATCGACGTCGCCGGGATGCGGTGATGCTTACCAACCATGCGGAACTCGATGCCGCGACGCTCGATCATCCGCATCAGCGTCGGGCGAGACATCCCGAGAATCTTTGCGGTCTCGGTGGTGGTGAACTCCTGCTTGGCTGGGACAACGACTGCGCCGGTGGTCTGTTCGGCGTCTAGCAGGGCCAGCACCTTCTTGGCGCTCTCGCGGGGGAGTCGCAGGGTCACCTCGATCTCGGACTGGTCACTGGCCAGGCCCGAACGCAGGACCCGGACGTCCTCGGTCAGTGCAGTGCTCATGTCGTCTCCTGGCAGCTCCGAAACTCCTAAGTGCTCTAAGTGTACACGGCCTTAGGTGTGGCGGCGGTGCGCGGAGATCGACGGTTGGTCGTGGTCCGCAACGGAAGCGGCGCGCATCGGACCCGTCCGCTTGATCTTGGTCCACCCGGTCCAGCCGCGCTGCTCGAGCATTGCCAGCACCCGGGCGGCCACGGGGACCGAATCGAGGAAGACCGCATCCAACAGAGCGGCTAGATCGTCCGGCATCGGGTCGCCATCCCAATCCTGGTCCGGGAACGCTTCGAACGCTGCGATGAGTCGATCCACCAGGGCGGACACACCAGGGTCGTCCGCCGGCCAGTCGATGATCTGCGCAAGATCCAGATACAGCTGTTGGACGTGCGGATCGCCGATCTGTTGCTGCTTCATCTGCATGTAGAACGCCATGTGATCGGGCAGCTGCGCGGCGACAAGAATCCACGCGTCGCGTTCGGCATCGACCATCAACTCCGGCACCCCGATCGAACGCAGCGTCGACAGATAGCTCACGGCTTCCGGTGGGAGCGCGAGGCTGTCCCCGGCTGCCAGTTCGGCGATCCGGCGGCGGTGCATCTGGCGTTCGCTGATCTCAGCCCGTAGTCGCGCGTCGACAGCATTGATGGCGACCTTGAAGTCGTGCTCGTCGGCATTCAACAGCTCACGCACCCGCGACAACGGCACTCCCGCCTCGGCCAGGGTGCGAATCCTGATGAGTGCGACGGCGGCAGCAGCGTCATACCTGCGATAACCCGAAGAGTCTCGTTCGGGCTCGGGCAGCAGGCCCTTGGCGTGGTAGTGGCGCACTGCGCGCACCGTGACGCCGGCATACGCCGCGAGCTGCCCGATCGTGAGCATGCCTCCATCATTCATCGGCGACTCAGCTCACGCGACGGCGATAGGCGCGCATGACCGCGACATACGAGACGACGAGCAGACCGAGGCACCACAGCAGGGCGATCCACCAGTCGTTGCCGACGCTCGTCTGTGCCCACAGGCCGCGGATCGTGTTGACCACCGGCGTCACCGGCTGATGTTCGGCGAACCAGCGCACCGGGCCGGGCATCGTCGCTGTCGGCACGAACGCCGACGAGACGAACGGCAGGAAGATCAGCGGATAGGAGAACCCACTCACACCGTCGGCGCTCGTCGCCGTCAGGCCGGGGACGAGAGCCAGCCAGGTGAGACTCAGAGTGAACAGCAGGACAATGCCTGCGACACCGATCCATGCGAAAATCCCTGCGCCAGAACGAAATCCTATCACCAACGCGACCAAGACAACGAGCACGAGCGACACGACGTTGGCCACGACGGAGGTGACGACATGGCTCCACAGGAACGCCGATCGTGCGATCGGCATCGACTGAAAGCGTTCGATGATGCCGGTGGAGACGTCCATGAACATTCGGTATGCCGTGTAGGCCACGCCCGAGGCGATCGTCATCAGCAGGATGCCCGGCAGCACGTAGGTCGCATACGCGCCGGTCCCATTGTGATCGCCGGTGCGGATGGCGCCACCGAGGACGTATACGAACAACAGCATCATCGCGATGGGCGTGATCGCCGTGGTGACGATGGTGTCGGGGCTGCGTCGGATGTGTCGCAGCGATCGCTTCGTCAGCGTGGCCGAGTCGTGGATCACGGTGCTCATCGCTAAGCCTCCTGGGTGGACGACATGGCGGTGATAGTCAGGAAGATGTCTTCGAGCGAGGGCTGCTTCTCGACATACTCGAGCTTGGCCGGTGGCAGGACGGTTTTGAGGCCGGCAAGGGTGTCGTCGGCGATGATCCGACCGCCGTGCAGTATGGCGATGCGATCGGCGAGTTGCTCTGCCTCATCGAGGTATTGCGTCGTGAGCAGAACGGTCGTGCCCTGTGCGGCGAGTTGTTTGACCGTACGCCAGACCTCCTTGCGCGCTTGCGGGTCGAGACCAGTCGTCGGTTCGTCGAGGAACAGCACGGCGGGGTCACCGATGAGGCTCATTGCGATGTCCAGGCGCCGCTTCATCCCCCCGGAGTATGTCGCGACCCTCTTGTCACCGGCGTCGACCAGCTCGAAGCGCGTCAGCATCTGCTGCGCACGTTCGTCGGCGTCGCGCAGGTGCCGGAGGTCTGCGACGAGGATGAGGTTTTCGCGGCCGGTGAGGATCTCGTCGACGGCGGCGAATTGCCCTGTGAGACTGATGGATTCGCGTACTCTCATGGGCTCGACATTGACGTCGTGGCCGGCGACGCGTGCCGTGCCGCCGTCGGCCTGAAGCAGGGTGGCCAGGATGCGGATGGTTGTTGTCTTCCCAGCCCCGTTGGAGCCGAGAAGGGCGTAGATGGTGTCGGCCGGGACAGTGAGGTCGACGCTATCAAGGACGTGCTGGTCTCCGTAGGATTTGGTCAGCCCACGGATCTCGATCGCTGCTGGTGTGGTCATGGCACGACCATGCAGGGCTGACCCTGCGTCAAGGTCAAGCCATGAAGGATGCTCAGCCTGAACGGCGTCCGTGCACTTCTGAAAGGCAATCCCTCACTTTCTGCCGCCGGGAAGATGAGCCATGGGCGTTTCTCGATCACAGTGCCTGGTAATAGTCGCGGATGGTGGTGGCCATGAGCTTTCGACGCTGGACAAGGAACTCCTTGTAGGTCCCTGCCGTCACTTCGCCAAGGTTCGCCGGGACGGCGTTCTCCGCGAAGTTGTCGGTCAGGTCAGTCGCGTCGGTGATCTCACCCAGGGTCAGGACGCCCGACTCGATCTGTGAGGCCGTGTCGGCCATGTACTGCATCGGGGGCTTGTTGCTGATACTGATGTTGATCGATGTCTCGGTCAGCGCGAAGTTCGCGACCTGGTTGTAGTCCCCTCGGTCGGGATAGCCGTTCTTCTGCAGGTAGTCCTTGGGCACGATGTGGTGGATGTCGCCGGACTGCTGGAGCATGGCGGCGACCGTGATGCCCTTCGACAGGAAGCCTCGCGCGTTCGTGGTGACCTGCGCGGCGAGGAAGGTCTGGAAGAACGGGCTTACTGTGCTGGTCGTCTCTAGTGCGGCTGGGAGCACGCCCGCCCAGAAGGCGTCGGAGAGCTCGGACTCCTCGATCTGTTTAAGGTAGTTCGCCGCGCCCTGCTCGTCGATCCGGCGGATGTCCTGCTCCCACGTTGACTCGAAGCTGCCGGAGTGCCGGCTGGTGAGCATCGACATCACGAACCAGCGCTTCACGATGCGCTTTCGTTCGCCCTCGGCCATGTCCTTGTCCTCCCGGAGGCGAAGGTAAAGGGCGTACGCGAAGTTCAGTGCGTTCTTCGAGTTCACCATGCCTGGGGTGATGAAGCCGGCGGACTTGATGAGCATGAGGAAGTTGTCGAAGTGGTAGTTGCTGACGATCTGGAGCAGCGCCCGCTCGAGTTTGTCGTAGGCGACGGGGATGCGTTCCTCGTTGACCTTGCGCGTCGCCGGGTCGCGGCCTGAGAGCTCGCTGACGATGCTGGACGCCTTGCCGCGGCTGAATCCGACGATGCCAGCGACGCGGATGATGTCGCTGTACTCCGGGTCGTAGAGATCCTCGGCCTCGTCCTTGAGCCACCGGATCGCCTTGAGGTACGGCGTTTCGGCGAACTCATGGTCGTTCTCCTGGATGGTGGCGTACGCGTGCGGGGCCACGGCCAGGTGGCAGAAGTAGTCGATGAGCTTGCGCAGGTTGCGGCCGCGGTCGCCGTACGTCGCGATCTTGCTCATCGCGAAGTCGGCACTACTCAGCGGAAACGCCCTTTGAGTTGATCCGGATGAAGATCTCGGAGACGATCTCGACGTCGAGGTCGTCGGCGAGGCCGATGATTCCGATCTGCGCGTTCTGGACCCGGCCCAGGTGTGCGAGGTTGGTCTCAAAGATTTTGGCGTCGACGTCGGGGTTACGTTCGAGGTACTCGCGCGCGAAGGACAGTGGCGACTCGGAGTTGAAGTACTCGCTGATGTCGGCAATCCACTGTGGGTTCTTCCGGATCACCGGGGTCAGCGTCGCGAACTCCTCGGTGATCGGGTTGAAGGCGATCGTGATCCGGACGGACTTGTACCGCTTATTGATCACGTTGAGCCCGGCGATCGCCGCCCGGAGCGCGGTGACGCGCTGTTGGCCGTCGATAAGGATCTGCTGATGAGCGGCGACCTGGCCGCCCTTGAGCTTGGCGCCGACCGACTGCCAGGTGATCAAGTAGCCCACCGGGTAGCCCTTGTAGAGCGAGTCCATCAGGTCGCGGACCTTGACGCTGTCCCACACGAAAGGACGCTGGAGCTCCGGGATCGCGATCCGGTCGCTCTTCACGTCTGCCAATAACTGTGTGACAGCGGACTGCGTCACCGAGTACTTCGCCATTGCTGCTCCTCGTTTGCTCGTGACACACGCTAACTGGATAGACCGACACGCACCGCGCAACCAGGCCCGGACATCCGCGCGCTATGACGTCGCGTTCCTGATCACGTCGACGGTTGCACGTCGCGGGCTGGCCAAGCCTCGCGATCCCATGTCGGCCAGTTCAGTTCTCATCAGGCCCAGGACAGCGTCTCGTGCGACCACGTCTTGCCGTCAGCCTCGCCGGAGAGCGCCGGATCGATAAGGCGCTTCGCCAGTTCGGCGGCGAGGCCCACGGTGCGGTAATCGGTGCAGTAGGGGACAGGCTTGCTCAGCGTCTTGTAGCCGGCTCCCCACGCGGAGGGCACCGCGAAGCTGTCGAACGGCTCCATCTGGCGGCGGCGTGATTCAGTGACCGTGGCGACTCGCAGTGCAGTGCCGTCGATGTCCTGCGTGGTCGCGAACACGACAAGGTCGACGAGGTCCTTCTCGCGGCTCGACGTGCGTTCGTTGTACTCGGTCATGGTCGCGCATACCTTGTCGGCGATCTGGTCGACGACGGGGTACAGGCGGTACTGGTAGCTGACGAGGCGCGGCAGCTCCAGCGCGTTCGCCGGGTCGGTCGTGGTGATCTCTCCGGTGACCCAGGTGCCGACTGCGAGGTCCACCCGCAGCGAGCCTCTGGTGCTGAGCCCGATGAAAATCTCGAACCTGACCTCGTAGCCCTCGGTGTACGGCTGGGTCTCGTTAACGATCGACTGGGTATGACTGACGTACTGGAACCGGAAGTGGTCGCCAAGGTCGATCTCTGCCAGCCGGATCAGGTCGTCGAGGGCTTGGGAGAGAGTGAAGCCGTGGCGGTACAGGTCGATGTCCCGGGTGGCGCGGGTCGAGGGCACTCGGGCGAGCATGCCCGTGCCGCCCTTCAGCACCCACTCGGAGTCCTCGGCCTCGGAGAACACACGGCTCAGGAAGCGGTTGAAGTACTCCAACTGCATCCGGTTGGTGATGTCGAGTGACGGATCAGCCGCAGCAGCTGCCCTCCTCGCGGCGTCCTTGATCGCGTTTTCGACTCCGCGCGGAGTGGAGTATGGCGCGGGCTCAGTCATGCCTGACCGCCTTCTGGGCCTCACGAATTGCGGCAAGCGTCTCCGGCTTGAGCGCGATGCTGTCGCTGAGGGCATTGGCCCATCCCCGGCTGATCTTCTCCATGACGTCGCTGTTGACGAGCTGCGCTGAGATTCGGCGCGCGAGTTCGTCGACGCCCGCGTTCTTCATCAGGTCGGCGTTGACGCGCTCCACGGTTGCATTGAAGTCGGCAAGAGTTGAGTTCATGTCGGCGAGCCAAGGTTCCATGGAACTTCGGATTGTTGCGGCAACCGACTCCTGGATCGAGCGCATGGTCTGTTGCATCTCGGGAGTCATGAAGAGCCGATCGAGGTCCTCCTGACTGAGGCCATCGAAGTAGCTCGCAGTGACACGAGGGCCGAGCGACGCGTCTGCAGCGACTCGACGCGCGACCGCCTTTGAGTCGATGCCTGCGATCTCCATCAGCCGATCCAGCAGGCTGGCTCCATCGCCCTTCTTGAGTCCGTAGCGCTGGGCGAAGGGAGCAAGGAGTGACCGGAGCCGCGCGAGGTCGAGGTCCCGCTTGCGAGAGGCGTCGCGGAGTGTGTCGGCGATGAGGCTGAGGTCGCCCACCTCTTCGACGAGATCGGCAATCGTGCGCTCCATCATCATGACCGGCAGCCCATCGACGAGCATGACGTCGCGGGAAGCAAGCTTGCGCTGGCGGTAGCGGATGGCGCTGCGCTGACTCTGCCGGCGCGCGGGGGAGACGAACTCGTGTCGCAGGGCGCGGAGGTCACCGATGCCGTGCAGGCCGGCGGCAGACTCTCCTGCCACGACGACACCGTTGGCGAGGTCCTTGATGCGTGCCTCGCCCATCGTCTTCGGATCGGTGCTCAGCCACGCTGCTTTCAGGTCGTCGTGCTGGCCGGCGGGAACGCCAGCGTCCTTGTAGACCCCGTGAGCGAGGCGTTCCAGCTGGCCGTCGGCGGCGAGTCGTGAGAGCTCGAGGCGTGTGATGCCGTGAATGCCAGCTTGAGCCGAGGTTACCATGCCCCACTGGTAAGCGGTGACCTCAGCAAGCACGCGGAGGGCATCTTTCGATTTCATACTTGGAATGTATCTGATTGATAGATACATTCCAAGAAAGGGAGTATCTTCGGGATCAAAGAGTAGATCTGCCGCTCGACGGCACTGTGCGACGGATCTCATCGAGCGGAGCCGCGCGCCCGGCCCGCCGTGCAGTGAGATCCTTCAGTTGAGTCCCGCATAGTGGTGTAGCGCGGTCGCCGTGATCGTCCTGGTAGTGGACGTGGGTGCGGCCACCGCGTGATCCTTCGAGTGAACGTCTCACTGCACTCTCGAATGGAGTCATCACGATGACCGCACCACATATTGTCGACCCTGCCAGCTTGCTGAGCGAGGCCTTGTCCGAAGCCAGTCCGGATCTGATGCGCAGTCTGTTGCAAACGGTGATTAACGCGTTGTTGTCCGCGGACGCTGACGCGGTCGTGGGCGCCGAGTACGGTCGTCCCTCACCCGAGCGGTCCGCGCAACGCAACGGGTACCGTCACCGGCCCTTGGACACCAGGGTCGGCACAATCGACGTCGCGATCCCGAAGCTACGCACCGGGACCTACTTTCCCCAGTGGCTGCTGGAACGACGCAAACGCACCGAGTCCGCGTTGATCACCGTGGTCGCGGACTGCTACCTGGCCGGGGTGTCTACCCGCCGGATGGACAAGTTGGTGAAGACATTGGGCATCGACTCACTGTCGAAATCGCAGGTGTCTCGGATGGCAGCCGATCTCGATGGCATCGTCGAGGACTTCCGGCACCGGCCCTTGAGTGATGCGGGTCCGTTCACGTTCGTCACCGCTGACGCGCTCACGATGAAAGTGCGTGAAGGCGGGCGCGTCATCAACGCCGTCGCCTTGTTAGCGACTGGTGTCAACGGGGACGGCCACCGCGAAGTCCTCGGCCTACGAGTAGCCACCTCAGAGACCGGGCCGGCGTGGAAGGAGTTCTTCGCCGACCTGGTCGCCCGCGGCCTGAGCGGTGTCCGACTGGTCACCTCCGACGCCCACCACGGCCTGGTGGAAGCGATCGGCGCGAACCTACCCGGCGCGTCCTGGCAACGCTGCCGCACGCACTACGCCGCGAACCTCATGAGCGTGACACCGAAAAGCATGTGGCCAGCAGTCAAAGCGATGCTGCACTCGGTGTATGACCAACCCGACACGGCCAGCGTGCATGCCCAGTTCGACCGGCTCCTGGACTACGTCCAGGAGAAACTGCCCGACGTGCACGCCCACCTCGACACCGCCCGAGCGGACATCCTGGCGTTCACCACGTTCCCCAAAGACGTGTGGACCCAGATCTGGTCCAACAACCCCACCGAACGCCTGAACCGGGAGATCCGCCGCCGTACCGACTCCGTCGGCATCTTCCCCAACCGGGCCGCGATCGTGCGCCTGGTCGGAGCCGTCCTGGCCGAGCAAACCGACGAATGGGCAGAAGGACGCCGCTACCTCGGCCTCGACATCCTCACCCGATGCCGCATCACCCCCACGCCCGGCACCGAACCCCAGATCGGAGCTGATCACCTACCCCAACTCACCACCTAAAACCTCAACAAGGAGAACGCACCCCGCTACACCACTACCAGGGACTTGACCGATCCTTCGCCCGGTGGGCCGCTGGCTGCCGATGTCAGCCGGCGACGAGTGTGGTGACCTTGGCCAGGTCGTCGGCGTGCAGGTCGCGCTCAATCTCAATGTCGTAGTCGGTCTGGATGTTGATCCAGAACCTGTCGTCGACCCCGAGTGCTTTCGACAGGCGCAGGGCGGTGTCGGTGGTGATCGAGCGCTTGCCTCGCACGATTTCGCTGATCCGGGTCTGGGGCAGACCGGTGGCCTGGGCAAGGCGGTACTGCGTGATGCCTAGGGGTTTCAGGAACTCGGTCAACAGTATTTCGCCGGGGGTAATGGGGTCGCGCACTTTCGTGGTGATGGCCATGGTCGTCTTCCTTTCCTGCGTTAGTGATAGTCGGTGATCTCGACGTCCATCGGTCCCGTATCTGTCCAGATGAAGCAGATCCGGTATTGATCGTTGATGCGGATGGAGTGCTGACCGGCGCGATCGCCCACCAACTTCTCCAGACGGTTGCCGGGTGGCACCCGCAGGCTGTTCAGTTCGGAGGCCGCGTTAAGGAGGCGAAGCTTCCGGTGGGCGCGAAGGACGACTGGCCGCTCCGACACGAGGCGTCCGGCGTCTCTTCGGAGGGCGTCATCGCATCAATAAATGAAGTTTCCGGAAACCCGTGGGATTTTACAATCATGGTGCACGCCAAGCGGCGAGCGCTGATCGCAACGTCATCGGACTCTCGGAGCTACTTCAATGACCACCGCACCACCGCCCTCGAAGATGTCCGATTATGAGCGAAGCGCATGGGACAAGGCGATCAGGCGGCTCAACTGTCGACGACGCTCGAAAATGAGGCTATAGCGACGGTCGAAAACGAGGCCACTCAGACAGATTGGATGAGTGATCTCAGTGGAGGATTGGGCTTTGATCCGGCGGCTGGTCGCGGACGGTGTTCCGCAGCGTCAGGTCGCACGGGATCTGGGTGTGGGTCGGTCGACGGTGGCGCGTGCGTTGACGTCCGATCGGCCTCCGAAGTACGAAAGGCCCGCGGGGTCGACGTCGTTCACACCGTTCGAGCCTGCGGTGACGCAACTGCTGGCAAAGACCCCGGACATGCCGGCGACTGTGATCGCCGAGCGAGTTGGGTGGACTGGGTCGATCTCCTGGTTCCGGGATAACGTGCGCCGGTTACGACCCGAGCATGCGCCGGTGGATCCGGCCGACCGGCTGACGTGGCTGGCTGGGGACGTGGCGCAGTGTGATCTGTGGTTCCCACCGGCCGATGTTCCGTTGGAAGACGGGACCACGCCCTTGTTACCGGTGCTGGTGATGACGTGTGCGTATTCACGGTTCGTGCTCGCGAGGATGATCCCCACGAGGCACACGCAGGATCTGCTGCTGGGCATGTGGGACCTGCTGTCACAACTGGGTGCGGTGCCGCGGCGGCTGATCTGGGACAACGAGTCCGGCATCGGTCGCGGGAAACGCCACGCCGAGGGCGTCGCCGCGTTCGCCGGCACGCTGGCGACCACGCTGCAACGACTCAAACCGTATGACCCTGAATCCAAGGGAGTCGTGGAACGCCGGAACGGGTACTTCGAAACCTCGTTCCTGCCCGGACGCGAGTTCAACTCACCGGCGGATTTCAACAACCAACTGTCCGACTGGCTCACGATCGCGAACGCGCGGGTCGTGCGCACGATAAAGGCCAAACCGGCCGACCTGCTCGCCGCGGACAAGGCCGCGATGCTGGCGTTGCCACCAGTGCCACCTACGGTGGGCTGGACCAACAGGGTCCGCCTCGGGCGGGACTACTACGTGCGCATCGACAGCAACGACTATTCGGTCGACCCATCGGTGATCGGCCGGCTGGTCGACGTACACGCCGACCTGTGCAAGGTACGGATCTGTCGCAATGGGCGGCTGGTTGCCGCCCATGACCGGGTATGGGCGCGGGGCATGACGATCACCGACGCCGCTCACGTGGCCACCGCGAAGATACTGCGCCAGCAATACCAACAGCCCCGACCGGCACCTGAACCGCCCGGGCAGGAGTCTCTGGTGCGGGACCTGGCCGAGTACGACCACGCGTTCGGCCTCACCGAAGATCTCACCGCCGTGACGGGCGGGGAGGTCGCCTGATGAGCACCACGAAGAAGCAAGCCACCGCGACCACCGAGGCTCTCAAACAGGTCACGTATCTGGCATCGGCGCTGAAGGCGCCCCGGGTCACCGAGGCCGCCGCCCGGTTGGCTGATCACGCCCGTGACGCGGGGTGGACGCACGAGGAGTACCTCGCCGCGGTCCTGGACCGTGAAGTCGCCGCCCGTAACGCCTCCGGTGCCCAATTGCGGATCCGCGCCGCCGGGTTCGCTGCGAAGAAGACCTTGGAGGAGTTCGACTGGGACGCCCAACCAGCTGTACGGCAGCAAATCGCCGCGTTGGCCTCCGGCGGGTTCTTGACCGAGGCCCGCAACGTGGTGTTGCTCGGACCGCCCGGCACCGGGAAAACCCACCTGGCAACCGGCCTGGGCATCGCCGCCGCACACCGCGGGCACCGGGTGCTGTTCGCGACCGCGACCGACTGGGTCACCCGCCTGACCGACGCCCACCGCGCCGGCAAGCTGCCTCAGGAGCTGGCCAGGCTGCGCCGGTACGGGCTGATCATCGTCGACGAAGTCGGGTACCTACCCTTCGAACAAGACGCCGCGAACCTGTTCTTCCAACTCGTGTCCAGCCGATACGAACACGCCTCACTGATCCTCACCTCGAACCTGCCCTTCAGCGGCTGGGGCACCGTCTTCGGCGATCAAGTCGTAGCCGCCGCGATGATCGACCGCGTCGTGCACCACGCCGACGTCCTGACCCTCAAAGGAGCCAGCTACCGGCTCCGCAACCGCGGCATCGACACCCTTCCCAGCATCAAAAACCAGAACCCGGCAGACTAGAAACACGACAACCCAGTGGCCTCGTTTTCAACCGTCGAAACAGCATCATTTTCGAGCGTTGCCGACATCAACGAAGATCGAGAGATGCGCGGTCGCAGCGCGATCCGCAAGGTCACTAAGCCCGTTGCGGCGACCGCTTCCTCGCTGTGGGGCATGACGCCTGGTCACGCTTCCCTCGAAGGCCAAGTGCGGCGTTCGCTGGAGGGGCTGACGGCAGTGACGCTGCAGCCTGCTATGAACAGCGTGAACCTTGCGAAGGTGCAGGGCAAGCTGGGCGTGAGCACTCTCGCTGAGGCCCGCGAGCTGGACCTGTCCGCAGTGGATAAGGCACTCCCACGGTTGCGGACGCTCTACACGTTCGGCGCTCTCGCCGAAGGAAGTGTCAGCGCCGTAGTTGTCACTGGGGCTGAGGTCGCTTCGGCGGTCACCACCGGGCGGACTTTGGCCGTTACAGTCGGTGCGATCGCCGTCGACACAGCAACGTCTATCGCGATCATGGGCCGAATTGTCGGGTTGATCGCTGCGCACTACGGCTACGACGTCTGTGAGCCCGACGAGGAAGTCTTCGCCCTTGGGGTGATTTCGGTCGGGACGGCTACGACACCTGCTGCCAAGATCGCCGCTCTTGCGTCGCTGTCTCGTCTCGCACAGCAAATCATGCGCCGAGCTACGTGGGCCCAGCTCAACCGAAATCTGATGGTGCAACTGATTGACCAGGTCTTCAAGGCTCTCGGTTTTCGATTGACCAAACGTCGTCTGGGTCAGGCGGTTCCTGTGCTTGGCATCGCACTCAACGGCGGTATGTCGGCGCAGATGGCCAACAGTGCGTTCGCGAGTGCTCGTGACGTCTATCGACTCCGGTTCCTGACCGACAAGTACGCCCTCGATCCTGCGACGTGGGTGTCTTCGGCACCCTCTGTCGACATTGAGGACGCGGTCCGTGACGACGTACTCGGACTCGTTCTTGATGACTTCCTCGGCTTGCCTGTTGAAGACGATGATGGAGACGAATCCCCGTAGTACCGGCGGATCGATTGAGGCCTGCGGTGTCCGATGGATCGCTCATGGCGAGGGATCAGCGCCGTGGTCCCTGTTCCTCACCCGACGTCGACTGGATCCAAGCGTGTCAGCATCTGCTGCGCAAGTTCGTCGGCATCGGGCAGGTGCCGGAGGTCGGCGACGCGGGTGAGGTTTTCGCGACCGGTGAGGATCTTGTCGACGGCGGCGAATTGCCCTGTGAGACTGATGGATTCGCGCAGTCTCATGGGGTCGTCTTTGATGTCGTGGCCGGCGACGCGTGCTGTGCCGCTGTCGGCCTGAAGCAGGGTGGCCAGGATGCGGATGGTTGTTGTCTTGCCCGCACCGTTAGAGCCGAGGATGGCGTAGATGGTGCCAGCCGGGACAGTCAGGTCGACGCCATCAAGGACGTGCTGGTCTCCGTAGGACTTGGTCAGCCCTCGGATCTCGATTGCTGTTGTTGGGGTCATGGAACGACCATGCAGGGCTGACCCTGCGTCAAGGTCAAGTCGCGAACGATGCTCAGCGTTAAAACGCGACACGGACATCCGTTGACTCAAAGGAATTGCGGGCAATGCTCTCGGTCGCTGAAGTGTGTGGCCGTTCATGAACTATCTCGCATTCCTGGCAGTTCGAAGCGCTCGCCGAGCGTGTCCAACTCGTAATCCAGTTGAGCGTGGTCGGTCCACAACGCTTCCAGGCGTCGGAACTCCGCATTGTGTCCTTGCCTGGGCATGAGGTGATGGCACAACTCGTGCCAGATCAGATAGCGGAGGAGTTCGTCCGGCACGTACTTCGTGGAAACCTGAAGCGCGCTGTTGACGGCGATGAACGGCAACTTGTTGCCGCACGACGGTAGCTGCACTTGGTGGAAAGCCCACATCTTCTTTAGCGGGCGTCTGCTCCACCTGATGCAAGGAAGCCATTCGTCGTCCAACCAGCCGTCGTACTCGGACTCGCCCGCGAGTAGCCGTCGACCTTCGGTCACGACCTCGCTTAGCAGTCCTTCTAGGACACCTTCCCGGTGCGGATTGTGGTTTACCCTTCGCCGGGCCGGTGAAGGAAGGTTCACCGTTCTTACTGACTCAGGGTTGGCGCCGGATGGGATCACGTCAAGAAGATCGAGCTTCTCCTGGTCGACGGCCTCGATGAACATTTGGAGGCTTGGGAAGAACGGTCTTGCAAGGGTCGTCTCGTACTCTCTGCGCAGCATCTCGACCCGATCGTGTTCACTGGTCGCGCCCGCGTTGATCAATCGCCGGGCAGCGGCGCGGACATCCAGACTTGCATCAAGGTGCACCAACGGGGGCGCCGTGCCGATGGACCGACATTGCTCGATGAACCCGTCGATCTCTTCGTCTAAGGGCGATGGAGGCGGGACGTCGTCGAACAGGCTCACGGCACTTCGTGCTCGGCCTGACCGTGGCCCAAGCGCCCACGTCGACACATCTCGCCATGTCTCCAAACAGTGCTCGAAGACGGGGATCCTGCGGTGATCGAGATCGTAGAAGCCGATCAAACGTGAACCGCTCAATGTCGCCGAGAGCCCTCCACGCTTCACTGCTTCGTTCATCGACCGCTCGATCGCGTGCAGTAAGTCAGACCCAATTTCGCTCGCGCCATCTGACGACATGATTGGCGGCAGCTTGTGCTCCGCGGTGCCTTCGCCAGCGGACGTAGGGCTTACGGCCACGTCGGGCAAGTCGACAGGGCGCAGGATGCCGACGAACTCGCCCCACTGGTCGACAAAATCGACGATATGTGCCTCGGGGTCACCACCAGCGCGTACGCCGCGAAGAACACGACCGATCATCTGCCGCATGACGATCCTGCTGGCGGTCGGACGGCACAGGAAGGCGGTGCGCGCGTTCGGGATGTCAACACCTTCGAGAAGCATCCCGACACTGACCAGTACTCGTTCGTCTGTGGCCGCACGGAAGCTGTCGAGCACGACGGCAAGATTTGTGTCAGCCGCGCTGTGGACCACGTCAGTACGAACGCCGCGCGATTCGAATTCCCTTCCGAGCGCATCCGCGTGGCGGGTATCGCATGCGAAGACGAGCGTCTTTCCCCACATCGCGGAATGTTTGAGCCACGACTCAACGGCGAGAGTGTTGCGACCCGCCTGGTCTAGTTGTCGCGCGACCTCAGGCGGCAACTCGCGCGTATTGCCGAGGAGCCGCTTGGCTTCATCGGAAAGGTCGACGCGAGCGTTGGTGGGGACGGTATGTACGACGGGCCGAGCCAGATCGCCGGTGGCGATCAATTCAGTGGTGGTGCGTTTCACGAGGGGCATGCTGCCAAACGTCTCCTGAAAGGTTCTAAGTTGCCCCGCCGGCCACGGCGTCGCGGTCAAGCCGATGAGGATCATGTCGGCTGCGACTGACCACATGAAGTCGATCAGCCGCTGGTAGGTCGGGGACACGGCATGATGAGCCTCGTCGATCACCACAACAACTGGGCGAGATAGAAAGCTGCTGAGATGTGCCTTGGCTGTCCGATCGAAAGTCTTCCCCAACAGGGACTGGCGCGTAGCGCAAACAACATCAAGAGCGGGATCATTCAGCATCGAGGACCCCGCCGCCGCCCCATGGACGATACGAAGCTTTTTGGCGAAAGCTCCTGACTGAGTACGCGCGGTGTGTTCGAACGCCCGCGCAGCCTGTTCGACGAGCTCGTGCTGGTCGGCTATCCAAAGGACCCGCAGCTTCGGGCGCTTTGCGAGTTCGTCGATCAGCCATGTCACCGCAGTGGCGGTCTTGCCGCCGCCCGTGGGGATTTCGATTGAGCCGACACGTCGCTCCCTGTGCGAGCGCCGCAACGTGTCGAGTGCACCCCATGCCTCGCTTTGGTGTGGATAGGGTGTGCGCCGCTTCTGTTCAAACCCCCTTAGGAAGATCCCTTCGTGACGTACTGCTTCCGTCGTGCTTCGGGTTCGCTGCTTAACGCTCATCTCTGCCTTGTGAGCGTCGATGAAGCTCCTCCATACAAGATGCTTCAGGCGTGAGGTGCGATTGGAGTCCCGAATTCGCTGGAGACCCGCCTTCTTTGAAGTGATGTGGCTGTAGCGATCCAGCTGATACACCAGGTCAGAAATGAGGTCGGGGCTTGCAGCGGGAAGCCAGGCGTCACGCAGCACGTCGAGCAGGCCCGGATCGTCCCTAAACCGCTTCTTCGGTGGCCGCCCGAAGGTGGCCCGTGCCTGCTGCCTAGTCTCGGCATCGGACAGCCGCCGCGCATGGCGGGCATCCTCGAACTGTCCGTCTGCGCTGTATGCCGTGGCCAGGAGCTTCCGGACCAGCCTGGGGTCTACTTCATCCCAGGAGAACTTTCGGCTCGTGCGAACTGTTTCCTCTGCCATGCCACTCTTCCGGACGGTCGTCCCCAGCCCCACGCTGATGCCACGGAACGCTATCGCTCCCGGACTCTTGGTGGGCTTCAGTCGGCTGCTTCCTCGCCGGGCTCGGCGTTGGCCTGATTGAAGAGGCGTTCTCGTTCAGCTGCGACGACTTCGCGTGCCAATTCGGCTTCGGAGATGTCGAAGGCTTCGGGTGCGCTTTCGGCGGTGTCGCTGACGCGGGCGAAGTCATCAAAGATCTCCTTCTTGCGAGCAAGGATTTCGGTGATCCGCTGGTCAACGCCGTCCTCGGATAGCAGGCGATGAACCTGGACGGTCTCAAGCTGTCCCATGCGTCGTGCGCGGGCGATCGCCTGCCATTCGGTCGTGGGTTTGAGCTGCGGCTCGCAGATCACCACGACGGACGCGGCCTGGATGTTGAGCCCGATGCCACCGGCGATGATCTGCGAGACCTGCACAGCGCCGTGCCCGGCGGCGGAGAACTGGTCGACCATCGTCTGACGGGCGGCGGCCGGCACAGATCCGGTGAGCGGTCCGAAGACCTTGCCGGGCAGGGTGCCGGCGACCTGGTCGAGGACGTTGCGGAAGTGGGAGAACACGATGACTCGTCGGCCGTTGTCCTCTGCCTCGGCGACGATCTCGATGAGTCTGCGCATCTTCTCGGAGTCATTCCCGCTGGCCATCGCGGCTTGGCGCATCGCCATGAAGTTTTCCCCGTAGACGGCGTCCCGGTAAGCCTGCTCGTCCTTACTGGACATGGGCAGCCACTCGTTCACCTCCACCAGCTCGGGGAGCTCGGTGAGGACGTCTTCTTGGTTGCGGCGCAGGTAGGCGGGAGCCACTTGCCGTCGGAATCTGCGGGGAGCCAGTTCGTTGGCGTCGATCACGAGGTCTGGGCGTAGGTAGCCGACGAGGTTGCGGAACTCGTCGATGCGGTTCTCCAGCGGCGTGCCGGTCAAGAGGATCGAGTAGTCGGACTGACCGACGAACTGGGCGACGCGCTGGGAGCGCAGCGCTGCCGGGTTCTTGATGTAGTGCGCCTCATCGACGACGACGCAGCCGACATCGTCCAAGTCGCCGTGCGCGGGGAGGTTCATCCCGAGAAAGTGGATTCCCTCGTACGTTGTCACGGCGACGCCGCCGTTGCGGACCCAGTTTCGGAGCGCGGCTTCGCGCCCCGGTCCATGGACTCTGTGCGGCCGGAGGCTGGACTTCGACTGGATCTCGCGCACCCAGTTCGTGACCACCGCCGCTGGGCAGATGACGAGCGAATGATGCCGTCGTTGGGCTCGAAGATGCGACAAGACCGCGATCGCCTCGACGGTCTTGCCGAGCCCCATCTCGTCGCCAATCACCACCTTCCGCTGCGTGAGAGCAAAGCGGGCGAAACTCTGGTAGCCGCGCAGCGATGCGGTCAGGTGCTGGGTGTTGAGTTCGAGGCTACGGACAGCCTCGACGATGTCGTCGGGCAGGTCTCCGTGGCTCTTCTCCTCGTTCTCGGTGACGAAGCCGAGTTCGGAGAGCATCGCGAAGTAGTCGGCCGGTCGAGCGAGGAAGTCCTCCCACGAGTCTTTCGCTGCCGATCCCGTGGCGTTCCCCGCGATCTGCGCGGCTCGTTTGTTCACGGCCAGCACAGCGTCCTCGAACTGGGCGACGGTCCACCCGGCGGCCACCACGACGAGATGGGTGACCTTCTTGTCGATCACTTTCGCCAACTGAGCGAGTGCGTCCTTCAGAGCCAGGTCGGTGGTCGCCCCCTTCGTCTTCCGCATCGCCTCCCACGCACCGAGGCGGCGAAGCAACTCAGCTCCCTCCGACGTCCGCGCCTTGATGTCGATGCGGACCGGCATCCCTTCGTACGTCGTCTGCCACAGGGTCTGCGCCGCTCCGCGTATCCGCGCCGCAGTGGTCGCCCCGATGCCTGGAAGATGTTCTAGCTGGGTGCCGCGATCGAGCACCGCTTGGATGTTCTTGATCCCCACGTCGGTCAGTGGGCCGATGCGGAGTCGGTCGCGGGTGGCGTCCTTGAGGCGCTCGACGGGCATCTCGCGCATCAGCTTGCGGACTTCACTCTTGCGCACCGCCGCACCGGCAGTCTTGGCCTCGTCCCGGAACCGCTGTTCACGATGCAACGCGGCGTCGATGGAGGCGATGGAGTCTGCGAGCCGGCCGATGACCGAGACGGGTCTGATCTCGGGATCGTCGCCCAGGTCGCCGATGTGCGGGCGCAGTCCGACCCAGTCGGTCAGCGCATCCTCGACCGGCAACTGATCAGGCTGGCCCCCGTCGTCGCGCGAGAGTCTGTCGAGGAACTCCGGCAAGCCCGCGCCAAGCTCTTCCGTGCGGTACGTCGAAAGGAAGTCGGATGCGGAGGCGCCGGTGGACTTCTTCTTGCTACCGCTGAAGAAGCGCCGTGCGCCAACCACCGACTTCACGTCATGGACAGCGACCGGCACCGAGGAGGTCAGTTCCTCCAACCGCGACTCGTCAACCGTGGAGACGGTCGGGAGGTGTGACCGCTTGGCGATCGCCACCAAGGCTCGGCTGTCGTCACCTCGGAGCGGGATCGCTCGCCAAGCAACACTCCCGCTCACCTGCACTGCGGCGGTGCGGTCGCGCAGGGATTCGACGGCCTCCCCAGCGGCCTTCTCGACCCGATTGCGGTGGGCGACGATGGCCTGCGCACGGTCGGCCCTACGCGCGACCTCGTCAGCGGTCGCGCGTAGTTCCTGACGTTGTTCTCGATCCATTGCCTCGTTCGTCTCTGGGGTTGCTGCGAAGATTAATCGTGGCCACCGACGCAAATGCCTCGAATCGGATTGTCGGACCGCTCCAGTAGCGTGGGCCGACTGTCATCCAGGAGGTCAGAAGTGCAGCTCGAAGAGCTCAAGCCGGGTTTGAGGATCGATGGCCTCATCCCAGCGGAGGTCGTCACCGTCATCGCAACGCAGTGGCACGGCTCAGCCGCGCTGGAGTTGACGTACAAGACCTCGACCGGCGGCCTGGGGCAGCAGGTCGTGTTCCGCAAGGACGAGGGCAACCTGTCGGTCGCTAAGACCGGGAGCCGCGCCTTCGACGCTCCTGCCAGTGACTTCAAGCTGGTCGCGGAGGCGCAGCGGATCACGCTCGCTGGGCTCTTCGACCCGATGCTCGCGGTCGCCACCAGCGACGTGCAGCCGCTGCCACATCAGATCCGCGCGGTCTACGGCGAGTTGCTCCCGCGGACGCCGTTGCGCTTTCTGCTGGCTGACGACCCGGGTGCAGGCAAGACGATCATGGCCGGCCTCTACATCAAGGAGCTGCTGCTTCGTGACGACGTGAAGCAGTGCCTCATCATCGCGCCCGGCGGTCTGGTGGAGCAGTGGCAGGACGAGCTTTTCTTCAAGTTCGGTCTCCGGTTCGACCTGCTGACGAACCAGTTGATCGACGCGAACATCAACCTCAATGTCTTCGAGACCAACCCGCTGCTGATCGCCCGCATGGATCAGCTCTCCCGCAACGAGCAGCTCCAGGCCGAGCTCAAGGAGACCGAGTGGGACCTGATCATCGTCGACGAGGCCCACCGCATGGGAGCGCACTACTTCGGCGGCAAGTTGGAGAAGACCAAGCGCTTCCTGCTCGGTGAGCTGCTCGGCGAGATCACCCGCCACCTCCTGCTGATGACCGCGACGCCGCACTCTGGGAAGGAAGAAGACTTCCAGCTCTTCCTCACCCTGCTCGACCGCGACCGCTTTGAAGGCAAGCAGAAGAAGTCCGTGGACGTCTCGGGGATCATGCGCCGCATGGTCAAGGAGGACCTGCTGACCTTCGAGGGCAAGAAGCTCTTCCCTGAACGCATCGCCGAGACGGTGCCCTACGAGTTGACCGCGTTGGAACAGGACCTCTACGAGGACGTGACGCACTACGTCCGCGAGGGCATGAACCGCGCCGAGAAGCTCGGGGGCAAGCGGAAGAACACAGTCGGCTTCGCTCTCACCGTCCTGCAACGACGTCTCGCATCCTCTCCGGAGGCCATCTACAAGAGCCTCGTTCGACGCAGCGAGCGGCTGGAGCGCAAGAAGCAGGAGATCCTCAACGGGACCTACCGCGAGACCGACCCCAACGTCGACCTGGGCGACTTCGATGAGGACGAGTACAACGCCGAGGAGCTGGAGCAACTCGAAGAAGACGTGATGGACGCGGCCACGGCCGCGCAGACCGTCGAAGAACTCAACGCCGAGCTCATCGAGTTGGCCGACCTCATCGAGACGGCCAAGCGAGTCCGGGAGGCAGGCACGGACCGCAAGTGGACCGAGCTGTCTACGATTCTCCAGGACAACGCGTTGGTCTCCGACAGCAACGGATGGCCGCGGAAGTTCATCATCTTCACCGAGCACCGCGACACCCTCGACTACCTCCAAGCCAAGATCGGCTCACTCCTCGGCAAGCTCGACGCTGTCAAGGCGATCCACGGCGGCGTCCGACGAGGCGAGCGCCGCGTGATCACCGAGGAGTTCACCAAGAACCGGGACGTGCAGATCCTCCTTGCCACCGATGCCGCCGGCGAAGGCCTCAACCTTCAGGCTGCGCATCTGATGGTCAACTACGACCTGCCGTGGAACCCCAACCGCATCGAGCAGCGCTTCGGCCGCATCCACCGCATCGGCCAGGAGGACGTCTGCCGCCTGTGGAATCTCGTCGCCGCCAACACCCGCGAAGGGGAGGTTTTCACGCGGCTGCTGGAGAAGCTGGAGCAGATGCGCCAGACGTACGGCGGCAAGGTGTTCGACGTGCTCGGCGAAGCCTTCAACGAAACACCGCTACGCAACCTCCTCCTAGAGGCGATCCAGTACGGCGAGCGTCCAGAAGTGAAGGCCAAGATGCACGAGGTCATCGACGCCAGCGTTGGGGACGGACTCAAGGACCTGCTCGACGAGCGAGCACTCGCCTCAGAGAATCTCGCGGACGCCGACCTACACGCTCTTAGAGCGGCGATGGACGAGGCCCGAGCCCGGAGGCTGCAACCGCACTACATCGAGCTCGCATTCAAGGCTGCCTTCGCCAAGCTCGGAGGCCGCATCGTCAAGCGCGAACACGGACGCTACGAGATCCCCAACGTCCCGCAGCACGTACGCGGCGCCGGGAAGGGACCCATCGCGACCAAGTACGACCGGGTCACCTTCGAGCTGGGCAAGGTCCAGTCGGGCGACTTCGCCCGCGCCGACCTTCTCGCACCCGGACATCCTCTCCACGACGCCGTCATGGACGAAGCGGTGCGGCAGTTCGGCGGCGCCCTGAATCGAGGCACCGCCCTCGTGTCATCGACGCTGGAGGAGCCACATCTGCTTGTCGGTGTCGTCGAGGAGGTCGCCGACGCGACCGGATGCACCGTTGCTCGCAGGTTCGGGTACGCCTTCGTGGACTCCTACGGCACTGTCCGACCGGCCGGACCCGCGCCGTACCTCGACTGCGTCGCTGCACCGTCGAGCCCCGTCGTCGACGCCGCCCGAGCCCTGCCCTGGCTCGCCGAGGCCGAGGACCGAGCGACGAGCTGGATCATCGCGAACCAGCTCCCCGAGTACTTGGCTGAGGTGCAGCCGCGCCGGCTCTCCGAGTTGAGCAAGGCGCGCAGTTTGGTCACCAAGCGGCTGGAAGGCGAACGGGACCGGCTGCTGCTGGACGCTGCCATCGCCTCGGAGAAGGAGCAGGCCGGCGGCAAGGCGAAGGAGTCCTCCGACAGCCTCAACCGCAAGGCAGTCGAGCTCGACGTGCGGCTCCGGAAGCGGCTGGAACTGCTCGACCACCAGCAGTTGATGTCCACCAAGCCGCCGCGCATCGTCACCGCAGCGCTCGTGCTCCCCATCGCGATGCTTGAAGAGCAGGTCCCCGCGAGTGCTCCGATCCACGCCAACGAGACCAAGGAGGTCGAGCGCCGCGGCGTCGACCTCGTGCTCGCACGTGAAAGAGAGCTCGGGCGCAAGCCGGTCGAGCAGGCCTTCAACAACCCCGGCTTCGACATCCTCTCGACCGACGCCGCCGGCGACACCTATCGCATCGAGGTCAAAGCCCGCATCGAAGGTGCGACCGACTTCTTCATCACCCACAACGAGGTGATGACCGGGAAGAACGCGGTCCCGCGCTACCGCCTCGCCCTCGTCAAGGTCGACCCACGCGGAGCGCAGCACGACGAGGTTCGCTACCTCGACGACCCCTTCGCCACCACCGACTTAGGCGACTTCGACGCCACCGGCATCCGGGGCGACTGGGCCAAGCAGTGGGCCAAGGGGAAGGCGCCATTCTGATGGCGTCCAAGTCCTCGCGGAACCGACGGAAGAAGTCCCGCCGCAGCAAGCCCCAGGTCGGGCAGATGGATCAGCACGTCGAGGTCGTGCTCAACTGCACCTTCGACACGGCCGACCTATTCTCGGACATCCTCAAGGCAACCGACCCTCAGGCAGAGGTTGAAGGACGGATCGACGATTCAGCGAAGCAGTTCGTGGAGGGGCTCGTTGGTTACGACCCTCTTGGGGCCCTTGAGGCTATCCGGATGATGACTTTGCCCTTCGCTCCTGCGGGCGTCATTCCGGCTGCGGGGGCACAGAGCGGTCCAGCCGTCTCCGAAATATTGGCTGTCGCTCTCCTCTGTGCATCGGCGGAGTTGGATAGCAGCCTCGTTCCGAAGCGGGTCGACCAGGAGCTGTGCGGGGTCATCAGCGAGCGGCTGATTTCTCTTGCCCATGAGCTTCTGAACCTCGCCACAGTCCGCGACCTACTCGCCGCGGACAAGTTCGACGACATGGCGCAGGTGGCGGCATTCGTTCGTAACAACGGACGCTGGATGCGAGGTACGTCCTACCCCGAGATGCAAGAGGAGACACTCACGGGTCTGTTTGGCGCTCCCGCTGTCGATTCGGGAATCAAGGCCCTCGTCGGCTTCGGCGTTGAAGATGCGCTGGCGTTCCTCAACACCTGCCATCAGATGCAGATGGACCAGTTCAATGCACGGAGTCAAGGTCTCGCTGACGCATTCAACTCGATCGACATGAGCACCACGCATGTCCCCACGGATGAAGAGAAGCGCGTCGCGATTGAGGGAGTCACCGGGCTTTTCAACCCGTCCGCTGCACAAGCGGCCGTCCCCATCGCCGACGTCGCGACCGAGGCTGGACTGTCGAAAGAAGCGGGAAGGAAGGTGGCAGAGTTCTTTGCTGCTTCTGTCCCATCAGGAGACGCGGAAGAAGCACTGCGGACTTACCTGGACGGCAACTCGCCCGTACGCGCGCACCCACTCTTCGTTCGCGACGACCTCGTGATGACCATTCACCCGGCTCTGATCGCCGATGCAGTGAAGTCGGGCTTCGAGGATGCCCTGAAGAACTCGGCGCACTGGGAGACGTACGCAGCCCATCGCGGCAAGTTCTTGGAGGACCGAGTGGCGGACCTTTTCAGGACACTCGTCCCTGGGGTCACGGAGCACCACGGAGTCGAGTACTTCGTACCCGCAACTGAGTCGGAGGCCTCTGGTGAGCCCTCGGGATATACGAAGCTCGTGGAAGGGGATCACCTATTTGTTCTCCACGATGTTGCGTTCATCGTCGAGGACAAGGCCATCCCGCTCAGTGACCGCTCACGGACCGGCGAGTTGAGCCCTCTACGTCGCAATCTTGCGGCTGCCATCGCAAAGGGAGCAGAACAAGCCAGTCGAATGAAGCAGCGGATCACCCAGGATCACGGTCTTCGTCTTCGCGATGGTTCCTGGATCGACTTGACAGACGTTCGCGAGATCCATTCTGTCGTCACAAGTCTTGACGACATGCCAGGTATCGCCACGGCGACAGCCAAATTGGCTGGGGCCGGGCTTCTCTCGCCCGAAGACATCCCTTGGACAGTCTCGCTTAACGACCTCGACCTCATCGCGCAGCTTGTCGACCGCCCTGCGGAGTTCTTGCTGTACGTTCGGCGGAGGACGGAGCCCAAGGCCACCGAGATGTTCATGGCAGTTGATGAACTGGACCTGTTCTTGCTCTTCTTCCGCATGGGTTTGTACGTCGAACCTGACCCCGTTCTGGTAGCGCGCGAGATGCCGTGGCTCGGCAAGCCTCGGCTGGCAGACTTGCGACGCCACAGAGAGCAAGTCCCCGGGCTCGTCACAAGCCACACCGATGACCTCGACGCGTGGTACTTCTCGCTGCACACTCCCGCTGGCGGCGAGACTGGGGTCACCGCGCCCAAGCCACAGATGGTTCCCTCCCCGCTGGCTCCGCTCATCGACTGGCTTCGCGACAACGGCATTTTCGCTTGGCTGAGCATCGGCGCCACGCTTCTCGAAGGCTCCTCAGATGCACAGCAGCAGCTTGCGGACTACCCAGGAGACCTGACCAGCCATCCAGCGCCCAACGGCCAGCCCCGGAGCATTGCCACCCCTTGGGGGCTTACTAAGGAGGATGGCTGGCTGCTGGTGTGGATGACGCGACCTGACGCGATGGACGGCGAAAAGGTCGTCCAACGCGCCCATGCCTACATGGTCGCCAAGAAGCATCAACTTGGCTATCTGCGCGGCGCATCATTCGTGTACGACGAGCCAACCGGTTCGATCATCGGGGCGTCCTACGACTCGGGGCAGACCGAGGTACCCCCCGAGATCCTCGCCGAGCTGGTCGCTTCTCTCAGGCCGCTCGGCGACATGGACACTCAAGCACAGATGACACAACGGCGCCGGGCCGCGGAACGCGCCGCGAGGCAGACGAAGAAAAAGCGTCGCTAGGAGGCACAGCGCGATGAGTCGGTCGGGCTCGTCGCGCGGGTGTCAATCGATGGCACGGCAGTTAGACGCTCCCTGCCAGTCTGCCGAGACCCGCCACTGCGGGGGTGCATATCGGGCGAACCTGCACGTCGCCCACGTTTCTGTCGGCCGCCGCCGATAGGTTTGGACCATGCAAGTCGCGGTGCTCCGGCGCCGCATGGTCATGCCCAGGAGCGGGCAGAGGGGTCGAAGTGGTTCAGAAGCGCAAGCTGATCGAGGTGGCGCTGCCGCTGGAGGCGATCAACCGGGAGTCAGCCCGTGAGAAGGCTATCCGGCACGGTCACCCGTCGACCCTGCATCTTTGGTGGGCGCGCCGTCCCCTGGCAGCAGCGCGAGCAGTTATCTTCGCGCAGCTCGTAGACGACCCCAGCGCTCGTCCACAGGAGTTTCCGACGGAGGACGCGCAGCACGGCGAGCGAGAGCGGCTGCACGGGCTCATCGAACGACTCGTTGTGTGGGAGAACGTCCGCGATAGCGGCCTGTTGGCGGAAGCACACGCCGAGATCCTGAAATCGACTGGAGGCAACCCTCCTCCCGTCCTCGACCCATTTGCCGGCGGCGGCACCATCCCGCTGGAGGCCCAACGGCTCGGCCTTCCGTCGCGCGCGTCGGACCTGAACCCCGTGGCTGTTCTGCTGAACAAGGCGCTGACGGAGATCCCGTCGGCCTTCCGAAACCAGCCACCGGTCTACCCGGGGCTTTCCGGTGCTCGGTTGTCCTGGAGTGGACCGGAGGGTTTGGCAGCAGACGTCCGCAGCTACGGCGAATGGCTCCGTCACGAGGCGGCGAAACGGATCGGTCATCTCTACCCAGCGGTGGAGCTTGCCGACGGAACCTCCGCCACGGCCATTGCCTGGATCTGGGCGCGAACCGTCACCTGCCCGAACCCTGCGTGCGGTATCGACATGCCGCTGGTTCGCTCTTGGTGGCTCTCGAAGAAGGCTGGGAAGGAGACCTACGTTGCTCCGGTCGTGGTCGGCGACCCGAACCACTCCTCGGGGATGCGAGTCAAGTTCGAGGTGCGGCAGGGCAAACTCGGCGGACCTAAGGCGTCGGAAGATGGCACCGTCGGGCGAACTGGCGGGCACTGCGTGTCATGCCAGACGGCGGTGCCTCTGAATTACATCCGCAGTGAGGGCCGCGCCAAGCGGATCTCGGCGCGCCTGATGGCTGTCGTGGCCGAGGGCAAGCGGCGGCGGCACTACGTGGAAGCCACTCCAGAACACATCGAGGCGGCGAACGTGGAGCGCCCGGATGATGTTCCGCTGGGAGAATTGCCTACCAATCCCCGGGATTTCAAGACTCCGAACTACGGGATGACGACCTGGGCGGACCTATTCACCAACCGGCAGCTTGTTGCGCTCACCACGTTTAGCGACCTTGTGGGTGAAGCCCGGACTCGTGTGGCTGAAGACGGCGGCTCGGCCGATTATGCGAACGCTGTCGCAACCTACCTCGGCCTGTCGACGTCTCGGTGTGCCGACTATTGGTCGTCGATCTGTAGCTGGCACAACACAGGGGAGAAGCTCCGAAACGTTTTCGGGCGACAGGCCATTCCCATGGCCTGGGACTACACCGAGGCCATGCCCTTCTCCGAGTCGACCGGCGGATACCTAGGACAGCTCAATTGGGTTGCCAAGGTCGTCGACTGCCTCCCGGCTAGCGAGCCGGCAGTGGTGGAGCAGGCTGATGCGTCGACGCGGTCCTACGCCGGCGTTTTGGTCTCAACCGACCCGCCGTACTACGACAACATCGGCTACTCGGATCTCTCGGACTTTTTTTACGTGTGGCAACGCCGAACGTTGAGGGAAATCTACCCTGATCTCCTTGGGACGATGCTCGTCCCAAAGGCCGAGGAGCTGGTGGCGAATCCGTACCGGCACAACGGCAAGAGTGGCGCCCACGAGTTCTTCGAGAACGGTTTCCGAGACGTATTCGCTCGTGTTAGGGATTCGGCGTCGGATGACTACCCAATCGCTGTCTACTACGCCTTCAAGCAGAGCGAGGCGGACGAAGTCGGCGAGGCCTCAACAGGGTGGGAGACGCTGCTTGAGGGAATGATTCGATCGGGTTGGGAGATCACGTCCACTTGGCCCTTGCGGACAGAGTCCGGTGTGAGGCTCATCGGGAACAACAAGAACGCATTGGCATCGTCGATTGTGCTGTCACTACGCCCACGACCAGAGGACGCGTCGACGACCGATCGCCGTGGCTTCATCGCTGCCCTTGAGGCAGAGCTTCCCGATGCCCTACGCAAGTTGCAACAGGGGCAGATCGCGCCCGTCGACCTGCCGCAGGCCGCGATCGGACCGGGGATGGCCGTGTTCAGTCGCTATAGTGCGGTCTTGGAGCCTGACGGCAAGAAGATGACTGTACGTTCGGCACTTTCGCGGATCAACGAGATCCTCGACCAGGTGCTCAATGAGCAGGAGGGCGACTTCGACGCTCCGTCTCGCTTCGCGATTGCCTGGTATCGCCAACACGGCTACGACGTGGGTGCGTTCGGGGATGCGAACAACCTTGCTAACGCTCGCAACACGACGGTGGACGCTATGGATCGCGACGGAATTTTGGTCAGCCGTGCCGGGAAGGTTCAGCTCACCAAGCCTGCTGACCTGAGTTGGGACTACGACCCAGTTGAGGACCTCCACACGAGCAACTGGGAAGCGCTGCATCACTTGATCAAGGTGTTGGAGCGGGACGGCATTGCTCCTGCGGGAGACTTCCTCCAAGCTGCGCTGAGCCGACCCGACGGCGCGGTGGATCCGGACTTGGTGAAGGAACTTGCCCACCTGCTGTTCCGTGTCGCGGAAGGCAATGGCTGGACGAAGGATGCGCTCTCCTTCAACACCTTGGTGACGAGCTGGCCTGAGATCCTCGATGTGGCCAGGTCCGCGAAGAAGCCATCTCAGACGCAGAGCGCCTTCGACTTCGACGAGGACGACTGACATGGCATTGAGCAACCGTGATCGCGTCGGGAAGATGTTCGAAATCATTGCCCCCGCGCTCGATGACTACATCTCCTCGGTCATCGGTGAGGTCGACCCCGCTGCTGGTGCGAACTGGGTGGCGCTGGTCGCCGCGAAGGACAACCACCCGGGGAAGGTCTACGACCCGCTCGACCCTCAGGTTCAGCTTCGGATGCTGACCGAGGGCGGGATTACCGCCAACGTGAAGCCGCGCTGGTATCCGTTCTCTGACACGCTCGGCCGCGTTGGCGAGGCGTACGCCTCGGAGTTGCGGAACGCCCGCAACACCTGGGCACACAACGGGTCCTTCACCGACGACGACGCGTACCGGCTGCTGGACACCGCCGAACGCATCCTGACGTTGCTTGGCAAACCCGCCGAGACCGAGGCAGTCAAGGCGGTCCGACTCAACCTCCGCCGCGTGACCGCCGACCGCGACGACAAGAAGGTCTTGAAGGCCGCGGTCGACAACCCCGAAGCCATTGGCGGGCTCAAGCCCTGGCGCGAGGTGTTGCAGCCCCACGACGACGTCGCGACCGGCAACTTTCACGCGTCTGAGTTCGCGGCCGACCTCTACAAGGTCGCCAGCGGGGGCGAGGCGGACTCCGACTATGCCGACCCGGTGGAGTTCTTCAAGCGCACTTACCTCACAGAAGGGTTGAGCGACCTGATCGGTCGTGCGGTCCGGCGCTTCTCCGGCGACGAGAACGTCTCACCGGTCATCAACCTCCAGACCAACTTCGGTGGCGGCAAGACCCACTCAATGCTCTCCCTGTGGCACGTTGCGGCCGGGCTTCCTGTGGGCCAGTTCCCGCAGGAGACCCAGGAATTGCTCCTAGCCAGCGGCTACAAGGGCGACAAGGTCAACCGCGTCGCAATCGTCGGCAACCATTTCAGCCCGTCGGGTGTGACCAAGGCGGACGGCACGCAGGTCAACACCATCTGGGGCGAGCTGGCGTGGCAGCTCGGTGGCGCGGAGGCGTTCGCGCTCGTCGCCCAAGCTGACGCCGATCGCACCCACCCTGGGGAGAGCCTCCACGACCTGCTCCACAAGTACGCCCCAGCGGTCATCCTCATCGACGAATGGGTGGCGTATGCGCGGTCGCTCGTCGGCCGGGACGACTTGGCTGGCGGCACGTTCGACGACCAGTTCACCTTCGCGCAGTCCCTCACCGAGGCAGCCAAGGGAACTTCGGGCGTCCTGCTCGCCATCTCGATCCCTGCGTCTGAGAGCGGCGACAGCGGCGACAAGATCGCCGCCGGTAACGCCGAGGAGGTCGGCGGAGCAAACGGGTTGGAAGCACTCAAGCGACTCCAGAATGTCGTTCGCCGTGTCGCTGATCAGTGGCGGCCAGCGTCATCGGACGAGGCGTACCACATCGTGAAGCAGCGGCTCTTCAAGCAGCCTAACGCCGCCGCGCTGGCGTCGATCGGAGCAACTGCGCGCGCGTACGTCGAGATGTACCGCAAGTACACCGACGACTTCCCGCGCGAGGCACGCGACGGGTCGTACGAAGACCGCATCAAGCGCACCTATCCCATCCACCCGGAGATGTTCGACACCCTCTACGAGGAATGGTCGTCGCTCGAACGCTTCCAGCGCACTCGCGGTGTGCTGCGGCTGATGAGCACCGTGATCCACGCCCTGTGGACCGGCGAGGACGCTTCGCCACTGATCATGCCGGGGTCGATCCCGCTCGCAACCGCCAACGTGAATGCCGAGCTGACCCAGTACCTGCAGGACTCATGGAAGACGATCATCGACGCCGACGTCGATGGCTCGAACTCCGAGCCCGGTCGAATCGACAAGGAGAAGCCGCTGTTCGGGCAGCGCGCACTCACGAAGCGTCTCGCTCGCACAGTGTTCTTCGGTGCGGCCCCGACGATCGCGCCCGGTTCGACGCACAAGGGCATCGGCACCCAGCGGGTGTTCCTCGGCACCGCGGTCCCCGGTGACGTCCCGGGTAACTTCCACGCCGCGCTGACGCAGCTCGGTGACCGTGCGACGTACTTCTACTCGGGGTCGGGTAAGTATTGGTACGACCTCCAGCCCAACATCACCCGCACAGCCAAGGACCAGGCGGAGCGTCTCCACCCGGAGGACGTGTGGGCCGAGATCGTCCGACGTCTCCAGGGCCAAGGACGGACGCGGGGTGACTTCGCTGGCGTGCATGTGTGCCCGGAGTCCAACGCCGACATCCCTGACACCGACGAGGCTCGGTTGGTGATCCTTCACCCGAAGGTCGCACACAAGGGCAAGACCGAGTCGGAGGCCAAGGCGTTCGCGCAGAAGGCGACCGAGCAGCGAGGCAGTGCCAATCGGACGAACCGCAACACCGTCGTCTATCTCGCGGCCGATGAGGCACGGCTCGAAGAACTGAACGCCGCGACTCGTGACTACCTCGGCTGGAAGCACGTCCTGGACAACGAAGTCGACCTCGACCTCACCCAGAACCAGAAGAACCAGGCCGCCCAGCGCCGCGATCAGGCTGACCAGACCGTGACTGCGCGCCTGTTGCAAACGTTCACCTGGGCGCTCGTGCCGACCCAGCCCGACCCGGGATCGCCGTTCCTGATCCGTGAGACCAAGGTCGAGGGCCATTCTGAGTCGCTCGCCGAGCGGGTCTCACGCCGCCTCGGCAACGACGGAGACCTCTCCACTCGTCAGGCCGCTGCAAACATCCGGTTGGCGATCAGCAAGGTGCCGCAGATATGGAAGGACGGCCACGTCTCCCTCGGCGCACTCTGGGGCTTGTACTCACAGTACCCGTACATGCCGCGCCTGCGCGACCGGAAGGTGCTCAACGAGGGCGTGATCGACATGCCAATGATCTGGCAGACCGACGCCTTCGCCCTCGCGACCGGCTACGACGAGACCACCGGACGCTACATCGGGCTATGGGTGCCCACCACCGATGGGAAGTCACTCCCGCCCGCGACGACGGACACGTTGCTGTTGGTGAAGCCGGAGGTTGCCACCAAGCAGATCGAGGAAGAGTCGGCACCGAAGTCGACCGCCGAGGAGAAGCTCGCCGAACTGGTCGAGAAGAACGGCGGTACGACACCTTTCGATCCGAAGGCTCCCAAGGTCGACGTCTTCTTCCCCAAGCCCAAGACTCGCTTCTACGGAGTGAAGACCCTCAACTCCGACAAGATCGCGATGGACTTCAAGAACATCGCCGACGAAGTCATCGCCAACCTTCGCGCCGACGACGGCACCGAGCTGACCATTCGGATCGAGATCGAAGCCACCAACACGGCTGGCTTCGGAGATGGCAAGGTCCGCACCGTGTCGGAGAACGCCAAGACCCTCAAGTTCGATCAGTCGGGCTTCGAGGAAAGCTGATTCCAGGGCCTGGGGATGTCAACGGACGAGGCCGCGAGTGGTGTGGAAGAAGCCTCTGGGCCGCAGGTTCCGGAGAACCTCGCCGCGTTCACGGGTCTTGCTTCAGACCCCACGGGGATCGACACCTTCGAGCGCTACGTCTGGCAGGCCAAGTTGGCGATCAGGTCCTGGCTCGGTGTACTCGCCGAATCTGGCGTTCTGGCTGTGGTGTGCGAACACGTCGAGGATCTCGCAATCGTCGAGACCAGTGGTTATCGCTTCGCGCAACTCAAGACCCGTGACAAGGGCTCATGGAGCGCCGCCAGAATCTGCGAGTCCGGGCACGCCATCGAGAAGCTCGTCGCTTCCTACAAGCTCGCGGAAGAGGCCGGAATCCTCAGCCAGTCGAGGTTCGAGGTCTGGTTGGAGGGGCCACCGTCGGAACAGAAGGCGACATCCGATTTCTTCTCCAACCCAAGCTCCGCATCGGATGACATCAAGAAAAAGATCCGCGCCTTCGGTCTCGCGGGTGCAAAGCTGACCGACTTCCTCCAACGCCTCTCGATCCACTGCCAACAACCCGCCCGCCCGACAGTGGATGCCGTCATCATTCGGCTCATCGGCGCGATCTGGCCGGGTCAGTCGATGCAGCAGGTCGAACGACTCTACGAGTCCTTGCTCCAGGCCGCTGTCGCGGCACAGAGCAGTAGCGCAACCCCGCAGAGCGTCCGAGCCGCGATGCAGTCCGCGCGGAGCGTGCCAGCGGATCCTGACGTGTGGGGCGAGATCGCCGCACAGACACTTTCCGCCCATCAGCTTCGTGCTCTGTGTCCCCCTCTCGCGGCTGACACTGATCAGGACCTTCTCGCGCGCGCTGCGGCCGGTGAGGCAAGCGTCTTGGAACTCAAGCTAATTCGGGCGGGCGCCTCCGAGGAAACCGTCAAGAGCGCCTTGTTGGCACGAGCCGAAGCCAATGTCGCCGCGACTGGGGCACGAGCGTCCGGCGCCATGACGGCAGAGAACGAGGTCGCGCTGGACACACGCCTGCTCGCCGCAGCCGGGTCCATTGCTTCCTTGGCGGAGTCGAACGGGTTGACCATCCAGCGGCCCGCCGAACAGATCTTCCACACCCTCATGAGCGGTGTGGCGAATACCGCAGCTCTCGACGTTGACGGCCTCTACAACCGCGATCACCGGCTCGTCATCGGACATCTGTGCGGCGTCTCTGACCAATGCCGGTTCGCGTGGGGGGTGTCATGAGCGCTGATGACCGTGCCGCGCGCACTGACTCCTCGAACGCGAGGCGAGCGAGTTTTCGGGCCTCGCGCGAAGCAGAGGCGAGAGTTCTCCTGCTGATCGACGGGTTCAGCCGAAAGACCACCGGTCCACGCACCCTGGAGGGCCGAGTCAAGCTTGCTAAGCTCGACTTCCTGCTGCGGTATCCGCGCTATCTCGCAACTGTGCTCGCAAGCCGCGGACTGCGCGAGGCAGATCGTGAAGCGCTCGACCGACAGGACAGCCCGCTGGAGTCCCGGATGATGCGATATCGGTACGGCCCTTGGGACCCGAGCTACTTCGCAGTGCTCGGCTCCCTGGTGGGGCGCGGGCTGATCGAGGTGGTGCCCGCCGAAGGAACCAACGCCCTCGGCTACCGCACCACCGAATCTGGGGCGGCGCTAGCCGACCATTTCAAGGAGGACGGAGCCTTCGAGGACATGGTCGGACGGATCATGCTGCTGCGCCGCCACCTCGACCTCACAGGGGAATCACTCAAGAAGATGCTCTACGACCTCCCCGAGGTGGCGGATGCAACGTGGCACGAGGAGCTCACATGACCGACAAGCAAACCGAAGCGGCACAGCTTCACGATCTTCGGCTCAATGAGATCGACCTCGTCGGAGGCGCCCGCGCGGTGACGTTCCAGCCTGGCCTCAATCTCGTCCGTGGAGACATCACGACCGGCAAGACCACGCTCATTCGGCTGATTCACGCTCTTCTGGGCAGCATTCCGAACAACTTGCCGCCGGAGACCACCGCCGTGCGCGCGATCAGAGGGAAGGTGCTCCTCGGAGCGACGTTCTGGAACGTCTACAGGCCGATGGTCACGACCAACGACACACCGGTCGAGGTCGCGTCCATTCCAGACGTCGCCGGCGCCGAGAGCATCGCAGCACGGCTGCCGGCGGGCGGTCAGCGCGGCTACGGCGACTTCCTCCTGGATCAGCTCGCTCTGCCGATCGTTTCCGTTCCACGGGCTCGACGCGAGCCCACCAACGAACTGTCGCCAGTAACTATCAACGACTGGCTCCTGTACTGCATCGTCACGGGCGACGACCTGGACACGCAGGTCTTTGGACACAGGCATCCATTCCGTGATCTCAAGCGCCGCTGGGTCTTCGAGATTGCCTATGGCCTCTACGACGAGGAGATGGCGAACCTCGCCGCGAGCCTGCGCAGGATCGACCTTGAGATTCGTGCATCCGAAAGCGAAGCCGAGGTCATTCGCCAGTTCCTTGCTGGCACCACCATCGGCAAGCCTGATGAGTTGGAGGCGCAGCTATCGAGCCAAGAGGCCCGGCTGGCCGAGCTTCGATCACAAGCCGCAAACCTCGGCGCGGCAGGCAACGTGGAGCCGGGCGATGAGATTGGCCGAACACGAACGGCTCTCCTCGACTCACGGGAAGGCCTCGACAAAGTCCGCGCCGAGATCCGGCAGCATCAAGCACAACTTCGCGATCTCGGAGAACTCAAGCGCCAACTCGTGAGCCTCTCGAAGCGATTGACCCGGTCCATCGTGGCCGACGAGTGGATGGTCGACTTCGACTTCGTCGTCTGTCCCCGGTGTGGGCAGGATGTCGACCAGCACCGAACTGAGAGTCCCATCTGCTACCTCTGCGAGCAGCCCGAACCAACGTCAGCACCTGACCGCGACGCGCTCATCAGGGAGCAGGACCGTGTCACGTCTCAGATCGCCGAGACGGACCAGCTCATCTCTGAGCGGACGAAGACCTTGGAGGAGCTACGGCTAAGCGAGGAGGACACAGCAGGAGCGCTGGCCACTCTTTCGGATCGGTTGAACCACCTCACGAGTGAGTTCGTCTCGGCACAGGCGGCCGCGTTGCAGAGCGTTGCCGCAGAAACAGCAACAGTGGAAGCCAACGTCGAGTGGATCAAGCGCTACCTAATGTTGGTGGACCGGCAGTCCGACCAGTCCGGATACCTCGACGGGCTGCGTGAGCGCAAGCTTGAGCTTGAGGCGCAAATCGAAGCCCACAGCACGAGCGTTGCGGCCGCCGACGACAACATCGAAGCCCTTGAGAAGCGGGTAGTCGACTACCTCACGCGCCTACATGTGCCCCAGTTGGGTGACCTATTGACCGTCAAGATCAACAGAACGACGTACCTCCCAGAGGTCAGCACCCGCACCTTCGACGAACTCTCCAGCCAGGGCCTGAAGACGCTGGTGAACGTTGCCCACGCGCTTGCCCACCACACCGTGGCGATTGACCGAGGGCTCAATATGCCAGGCCTGCTGATCCTTGACGGCGTGTCTGCCAACTCCGGGAAGGAGGGCTTGGAGGGTGACCGGATCGTCGACATGTACAAGCTCTTCGATGAGATCGCGAACGAGTACGGCGAACAGCTCCAACTCATCATTGTCGACAACGACCTGCCACCGAAGGTAGCGGACGAATTGTCCGACAGCATCGTCCTTACCCTGTCTCAGGAAGCCCGGCTTATCGGAAGTCCCGAGGGTGCTACTGAAGACTCGGCCGCTGAGTGATGGCCGAGATGACCACACCGGACTCTCGTCCGGGGTCTGATGACAAGCGGATAAAGCCCCGATACGCCGGGGCCTGTCGTCTCTGCGGGCGTGACCTGCCTGCTCGGGCAGACTGCAATCTACGAGCGAACAACCAAGACTGTGCGCTGCGTCGAGTGTCCATCCGACGTCGCCACCGACGAAGGTGACGTGGCGGTCGAGAACGAGTCGGCATCGGTCAAGCCCGTCTCTGAACTTGATGCCGGCGTGGCGGGATCGTCCGCTCGGCGTGTGTACGAGCGTCGCAAGGCCAAGGACGAGGAACGGCTGCGCCAGAAGCGGGGCAAGCTCGGCGGAATCGCGGTGGCACTCTCAGACGAGAAGCAGAGCACCAAGGCATGGGCGACTGGCGCGGTCGGCGAGGAACGTCTGGGCGCGTGGCTTGACTCGCTGGTGTCGGAGTCGATCGCGGTCCTGCACGACCGACGCATCCCCGGCACGAAGGCCAACATCGACCACATCGCGGTCAAGACTGCCGGCATCTGGGTCATTGACGCCAAGCGAAACAAGGGCAAGCCCGAGCTGCGCATGGAGGGCGGCATCCTGCGGCCGAGGGTCGAGAAGGTGCTGGTTGGTCGACGTGACTGCACCAAGCTCGTCGACGGAGTCCTCAAGCAGATCGACCTCGTCAGGGGGCTCGTCGGCGACGTCCCCGTGACCGGCGCACTGTGCTTCGTTGAGGCCGAGTGGCCGTTGATCGGCGGAGCGTTCACGACGCGAGGTGTCCACGCCCTGTGGCCGAAGCGGCTCGCGAAGATGCTTGCCGAAGCCGATGGGTCGGTCGATGTCCCGGCGGTGCGGCAGACAGTCGCGACTCATTTAAAGCCTGCATGAATCTCCAGATCGACGTTGTGGAAGACGTCGGCCCAGAGCGCGACGTGGGAACCGGAGTTCGCCTGGTTCATGTCGAGCCAGAGGCGGTCGCGAACCGGAACGTTCTCGACCGCGACCAGCAGTCGTGCTGCGTCGGAGTCGGAGAGTCTGACGCCGTCGCGTTGGAAGCGCTGCACGCGGGCGACGGCCCACCGGCCTTCGACCGGCCCTGTGCTCCTCGGCGGCGGCCTCGCGAGTCTCAGGCAGCAGTGCCGCCACGGGTTCGCGGTCGCCGACAAGAGACTGAGCCAGCGACTCCCGGCTCGCGGCCGGCTGGGCTGCCCGCTCAGCACGGCCATCGCAGCCACGCTCTCGCGAGCGGCGTCGGTCTGGAGCCCCATGTCGCCGGTGTCGAGGTCGGCCCACCGGGTGTCATCGGCCCAGAGAAGGATCGGCGTCTGGATGCCGATGTCGGCGAGTCGTCCGGCGAAGTCCAGGCCGACGGCATTCGCTTGGTTCCGGTCGGCCGTGATGCACACGATCGCGACTGTGGAGCCGGGCTGCGCGTGTCGACCGGACTCGTCACTGATGGAGCGCCAGACGTCCTCGCGGTCGCGAGCCGTAGTGGGGATGTCGACACGCGCAGCAGGGAGCTCGGATCGCGACGGCAGGAACACGATCGACTCTTCGGGCTGGAAAACGAGCAAGTGAGGGATGAGCGCGACGAGCTCGTCGGGGGACTGGATGGAGAGTGTCATGCACACAAGGTGTGCAGCCCGGACAGCGTGGCGGCGATTTCGGAGGGGTGCACCGGGTACGCACGACAACGAAGAACGGCGCCTGCTGTTGGGATCGTCGTGAGACGGTCCAACAGCAGGCGCCGCTTCGGCACTACTGACAGAGGCTTAAAAGCCCCGATCAGATGTCGTAGTAGAGCTCAAACTCGTGCGGGTGGGGGCGGAAGCGCAGCGGGTCGACTTCATTGGTGCGCTTGTAGTCGATCCACGTCTCGATGAGGTCCTCGGTGAAGACGTCGCCCTCGGTGAGGAAGTCGTGGTCGGCCTCCAGCGCGTCGAGCACGGCCGGCAGCGAGCCCGGCACCTGGCCGATGTTCGCGTGCTCCTCCGGGGGCAGCTCGTAGAGGTCCTTGTCCACCGGCTCCGGGGGCTCGATGCGGTTCTTGATTCCGTCCAGGCCAGCCATCAGCTGCGCCGCGAAGCACAGGTAGGGGTTGGCCGACGGGTCGGGGATGCGGAACTCGATGCGCTTGGCCTTCGGCGAGGTGCCCGCGATCGGGATGCGGATACACGCCGAGCGGTTGCGGGCGGAGTAGACCAGGTTGACCGGAGCCTCGTAGCCCGGCACCAGACGGTGATAGGAGTTGACGGTCGGGTTGGTGAACGCCAGCAACGACGGCGCGTGCTTGAGCAGGCCTCCGACATACCAACGGGCCAGGTCCGACAGACCGCCATACCCCTTCTCGTCGTAGAACAGCGGCTCGCCGTCCTTCCAGAGCGACTGGTGGGTGTGCATGCCGGAACCGTTGTCACCGAACAGCGGCTTGGGCATGAAGGTCGCGGTCTTTCCGGCCTCGACGGCGGTGTTCTTGACGACGTACTTGAACTTCATGACGTCGTCGCCCGCGCCCAGCAGCGTCGAGAACGTGTAGTTGATCTCCTGCTGACCGGCGGTGCCCACCTCGTGGTGCGCGCGCTCGACGGTCAGGCCGACCTTCTCCAGGTTGGCGACGATGTCGTCGCGCAGGTCGGCCATGTGGTCCACCGGCGGCACGGGGAAGTAGCCACCCTTGTAGCGCGGCTTGTAACCCAGGTTGCCGCCCTCCTCCTCGCGGCCGGTGTTCCAGGCGCCCTCGATGGAGTCGATGTAGTAGTAGCCGGCGTTCTGCTTGGTCTCAAAACGTACGTCGTCGAAGATGTAGAACTCGGCCTCCGGGCCGAAGAACGCGGTGTCGGCGATGCCGGTCGACTTCAGGTAGGCCTCAGCCTTGGCGGCGATGTTGCGCGGGTCGCGCGAATAGGCCTCGCCGGTGAACGGGTCGACGATCGAGAAGTTCAGGATCAGCGTCTTGTGCTTGCGGAAGGGGTCGACGTAGGCCGACTTCGGGTCCGCGATGAGCTTCATGTCCGACTCGTGGATCGCCTGGAAACCGCGGATCGACGAACCGTCGAACATCGCGCCTTCCTTCAGAGCCTCCGCGTCGAGACCGGCCGCAGGGACGTTGAAGTGCTGCATCACCCCGGGGAGGTCACAGAAGCGCACGTCGACGAACTCGATGTTTTCGTCCTTGATGAACTTCAAGACCTCATCAGTGGTGTTGAACATGAAACCTCCATCGATCGGTGTGCACGCGACAGGCATCAGTGCCTCGCGTCGTGGTCGAGCCTAGGCGCGGGCAGTTTCTCTGCGATCACTGTCACGTTTCGCCGACGTTACGACCCGCTGAGATTCAGTCAGCGAACGTATGACGCCGTCTCCGGCCCCGGTGCCGCGCCTCGCGCCCCATCATGGCCGAACTACGCTCGTGGCTCGTGACGCAACGCGACAGTGAGACGAATCCCGCATCGGGCGGCGGATATCCGGGAGAAATGCTCGGTATGCCGCCCACCGGGCGCGGCTCCCTCGGACGTCTGTGGCCGCGTGTGCTCGCGCTGCTCATCGACTGGCTGCTGTGCTCGCTGATCGCAGCCGGCCTGTTCGGATACCGCTTCGGCGGCCACGGCGCCAACGGATTCGTGCCGCTGGCGGTCTTCTTCGTCGAGAACGTCCTGCTGGTCGGCACCATCGGATCCACCGTCGGGCACCGCATCTGCGGGCTGCAGGTGCGCCGATTGCAGGACCGCCTCAACGGCCCGGTCTCTGCGCTCATCCGCAGTGTCCTGTTGTGCCTGGTCATCCCGGCGGTCATCTGGGATCGCGACGGTCGCGGCCTGCACGACCGCGTCGCCGGCACGGTCCTGCAGCGCTTCCGCTGACCAGCACCGCCATACGTGCGCGGACGCAGCACCGCCATACGTCGACGGGGAGACATACCGACATACGAAAAGCGGCGGCCGCCCACCCTCAAAAGGTGAACGGCCGCCGCGTTTTTCGTTCTGTATGACGTTGGCCGGCTCAGCGCCCGCGCATGGCTTTGCGGTCCATGCGGGGGGCGTTGCGGGGGTCGATGCCCTTGGGCACCGGCGGCTTGGTCGCCCCGAGCGCGCGCAGTCGCTTGGTGACAGCCGCGACCTCGCTGTCGGTGAGCTTCTTGTCGAACTTGTTCATCGTCTTGGTCAGATCGCCGACCTTGACGGAGTCCTCGCCGCCACCTCCGACGCGCAGCACGTGGATCGGCACCTCCGGGCCGGCGACGCGCGCGACGCGCTTGCGCTCGGCCTCCAGCAGTTTGCGGGCGCCGCCGCTCGGGCCTTCACCGATGAGCACGACACCGGGCTTGCCGACGGCACGGAAGACCATGGCGGCGTTGGAGAGTTCCTGCACCTTGCGGGCCCGACCGGCGTCCGCGGCGACCGGCTCCTGCTCGTAGAACCAGCCCTTGCGCAGCGCCTGCAGGGCGGCGCTGGTGCTGCCGGCCTGACCCTCGAGGGCGCCATACGCGGCGCGCTCCGCCATACGGCCGAAGATGATCATGGTGACCAGCACGGCGGCCATGAACGCCAGGATGCCGGAATAGACGACGTTGTTGAATATCAAGTCCAGCACGAACAGCAGCACGACGAAGGTGCCGACGAAACCGACCGCCATCCACACCGGGATCTTGGGGTTCTGCTTGACCGACGCCTTGTAGAGCGTGGTGAACTGCGAGATCCGACCCGGCTTGTTCGGGTCCTTCGGCTTGCGCGAAAAGCGCGACTTCTTGGCGGGTTCCTGCGCGGATGACATAGCTATCAGGATACGGGTCGCGCGAGGGTCACCGCTCCCGGGAGAGCAGTGCCCGAGCGGGTGGCCGGATCAGACCGCGTCGGCGCCCGCACGCTCGACGAGCGCGGCGGCCTCCTGGCGTGCGGGGGACTGCGCCGCGGCCGCCAGATGCTGCAGGTTCGCGGGCAGTTCGCGGCCGGACCGCTCCATCGCCTGGGCGTACAACCGGCCCGCCCGGTATGACGAACGCACCAGCGGCCCGCTCATCACGCCCTTGAAACCGAGCTCCTCGGCGACATCGGACCAGTGCACGAACTCCTGCGGCTTCACCCACCGGTCGACGGGGTGGTGCCGCGGCGAGGGGCGCAGATACTGCGTGACGGTGATCAGGTCGGTGCCGGCCTCGTGCAGATCGCGCAGCGCCTGCTCGATCTCGTGCTCCTCCTCGCCCATGCCCAGGATCAGGTTGGACTTGGTGATCAGGCCGAAGTCGCGCGCCTGGGTGATGACGTCCAGCGAGCGCTCGTAGCGGAACGCCGGTCGGATCCGCTTGAAGATGCGCGGCACCGTTTCGACGTTGTGTGCGAGTACCTCCGGTCGTGACTCGAAGACCTCGGCCAGCAGGTCGGGCTTGCCGTTGAAGTCGGGGATGAGGTTCTCGACACCGGTGCCGGGGTTGAGTTCGTGGATCTGGCGGACGGTCTCGGCATACAGCCACGCGCCGCCGTCGGGCAGGTCGTCGCGGGCGACGCCGGTGATCGTGGAGTAACGCAACTGCATCTGCTGCACGGATTCGGCGACGCGGCGCGGCTCGTCACGGTCGAGGTCGCTGGGGCGACCGGTGTCGATCTGGCAGAAGTCGCACCGACGTGTGCACTGCTCGCCACCGATGAGGAAGGTCGCCTCGCGGTCCTCCCAGCACTCGAAGATGTTGGGGCAGCCGGCTTCCTGGCAGACGGTGTGCAGGCCTTCGCCCTTCACCAGCGAGTGCAAGCTGGTGTATGCCGGGCCCATCTTCGCGGTGGTGCGGATCCAGCTGGGCTTGCGCTCGATCGGGGTCTCGGCGTTGCGCGCCTCAACGCGCAGCATCTTGCGTCCCTCGGGTGCGATGGTCACGGCTGCTGGCTCCCTTGCCCTGCTGGTGTGCTGCTTCGGTCTCGCGTGGTGACGTCGTGCGCTGCGCGCGGACGGCCTTCGGATGCAACCGGCCGGTCGACGCGGTTGTTCCACCACCATCCAGGTTAGGGCCACCGCGTGCCGAGGCTGTCGCGCAGGTGCTGTAGGCAGGCTCGGTCGAGGTCCGCCGGGTATGACGAGCCCAGCATCTCGCGCGCGGCGATGCGGAACCGGTCGGCGATGGCGGCGTGCGCAGCGATCGCCTCCGCCATGGTCGATGCGGTGGGCAGGCGAAGCAGGGCGTCGATGTCTGATTCGGGAAGGACTCGTGTCAGATGTAATGCGCCCGAGGGTGCGCCGGGTTCGTGGCGAAGGCGTAACAAAGTGATCAGGTGTTGTCGCAGCAGGCCCGCCCCGGAGATCGCAGTCACGGCGTCGTCTCTGCCAACCACGACCGGCAGCAGGCCGAGAATGCGTAAGAACTCGACGGTTACGTCATACGTGCGCTGGTTGTCGATCTTGCGTGGCACAGGCGCGGTCAGGGGAACGCGGTCCTTGTCGAAAAGCGTTCGGACGCTTCCGAGTTCGAGTGAAGGCGTGCGATCCGGTGTCGAGAACGCGATGTCCCAGCGTAGCCAGCCGGGCAGCACGAGATTGAAGATCGGTGCCTGACCAAGGCGTCGGCACAACACCGGATGAACGAGTTCGTCGGCGAATTCCGGGAAGCCGGCGATGACCGCGTCATACGACTCGGGCGTCACGATGGCCAGGGTGTCGACATCGCTCCACTCGTCGTCCTGACCCGTGCCGAAGGACCCGGTCAACCAGAAGCCACGGAAGCGCTCGTCGTCCTCCAGTTGGCGCGACAGCGACTCGATGAGTTCGGACTGTGCTGACATCGGTGACCTCTGATCGATTGCGCTGGCTCTCGTTCGAAGTGATTCTGACGCGATGGGCAATGCGTCATACGGTGGGGGAGTGATCGAACTCAAGACTCCCGCCGAAATCGAGGCGATGCGTCCTGCCGGCCGGTTGGTGGCCTCCGTGCTCACCGCGTTGCGCGACGCCGCCGACGTCGGCGTCAACCTGCTCGACCTGGATGCGTTGGCGCACAAGATGATTCGCGAGGCGGGCGCCGAGTCGTGCTACATCGACTACCACCCCAGTTTCGGGGCGAGCCCGTTCGGCAAGGTGCTGTGCACCAGCGTGAATGACGCGGTGCTGCACGGGCTTCCGCACAACTACAAGCTGCGCAACGGTGATCTGCTGTCGGTGGATTTCGCGGCGAGTCTGAACGGCTGGGTGTCGGATTCGGCGCTGTCGGTCGTCGTGGGCGATGCCCGCGAAGAGGATCTGCGGCTCATCCGCACCACCGAGGAAGCGCTCGCGGCCGCCATCGAATTGGCCGTGGCCGACAACAAGCTCGGCGACATCTCCGCCGCGATCGCGCAGATCTCGCACGACGCGGGCTATTCGGTGAACACGCAGTTCGGTGGCCACGGCGTCGGCCGGACCATGCACGGTGATCCGCACGTGCCCAACGACGGGCGCGCCGGCCGCGGGCTCAAGCTGCGGCCGGGCCTAGTCATCGCCATCGAGCCGTGGCTGCTGGAGACCACCGACGAGATCTACACCGACAAGGACGGCTGGACGCTCCGCTCCGCCGACGGCTCACGCGGCGCTCACTCCGAACACACCATCGCCATCACCGACGGCGCGCCGATCGTGCTGACCGACCGCGCGAACGTATGACGCACGCCGGTCTGCACAGCAGCCTCGTCGATGTGCCCGGCCTTCGCGTCGAGCGCGCGACGAGGGAGCAGTTGCCGCAGATCGTCGCACTCCTCACCGACGATCCGTTGGGTCGCGATCGTGAAGTGACGGCCTTGGGCGCGTATGCCGAAGCCTTCGCGGCGATCGACGCAGATCCGGCGCACCTGCTGGCGGTGCTGCTGGACGAGTCGGATGCCGTTGTCGGCACCATGCAGCTCAGCTTCATCCCGGGACTGTCCCGTGGCGGGGCGTTGCGGGCGCAGATCGAGTCTGTCCGGGTGAGTTCGGCGCTTCGAGGGTCCGGAGTGGGTCGCGCGTTCTTCGGTTGGGCGCTGGACGAGGCTCGTCTTCGCGGAGCCGCTCTGGTGCAGCTGACCAGCGACCTCCAGCGAGGTGACGCCATCCGGTTCTATGAGTCGCTGGGTTTCGTGCACAGCCACGCGGGAATGAAGCTGATTCTCTGACCTGTCGCGCCGTCTCGGCGTCACCGCGTCGAATTTCGGCGGCGCCCACCCGTGCATATTTGACGGTGGGGCGCCTATAGGCGCCACGGTGTCGAATTTCCGCGATGCCAACCCGTGCATGTTCGACGTGAGGGCGGTTATAGGCGCCACCAGGTCGAATATTCGCGGGACACCTTCGCGGATGTTTGACGCCAGGGCGGCTATTACCGCCATGGTGTCGAATTTCGGGAGGGGAAGGGTCTGCGGCATACGTGCGGCGGGCCTGCGGCATACGTCATGACCGGGTCGAGAGGGCGCCGCCGGTAGAGTGACCAGGTTCCGTCGACCGTCGCCGAGGAGTTCATCCGCTCGTGTACGTCAAGAGCCTGACCCTCAAGGGCTTCAAGTCCTTTGCCTCCGCGACCTCGATGAAGCTCGAGCCGGGCATCACCTGCATCGTGGGCCCCAACGGGTCCGGCAAATCCAATGTCGTCGACGCGCTCGCGTGGGTGATGGGCGAACAGGGCGCCAAGAGCCTGCGCGGCGGCAAGATGGAAGACGTCATCTTCGCCGGCACCCCGGGGCGTCCGCCGCTGGGCCGCGCCGAGGTCACACTGACGATCGACAACTCCGACGGTGCACTGCCGATCGACTACACCGAGGTCACGATCAGCCGGACGATGTTCCGCAACGGCGGATCGGACTACGCGATCAACGGCACCAACTGCCGACTGCTGGACGTGCAGGAGCTGCTGAGCGACTCCGGCATCGGCCGCGAGATGCACGTCATCGTCGGTCAGGGCCAACTCGACGCGGTGCTGCGAGCCACGCCGGAGGAGCGGCGCGGGTTCATCGAAGAAGCCGCCGGCGTCCTCAAGCACCGCAAGCGCAAGGAGCGAGCGCTGCGCAAGCTCGATGCGATGGAGGGCAACCTCAACCGCGTCACCGACCTGACGACCGAGATCCGTCGCCAGCTGGGCCCGCTGGGCCGACAGGCCGAGACGGCCCGCAAGGCCGCGACCATCCAGGCCGATGTGCGCGACGCGCGACTGCGCCTGCTCGCAGACGACCTGGCGCAGCTGACCAGCACCCTTGAGCAAGAGGTCGCCGACGAATCCGCGCTGCTGGAGCGGCAGAAGTCGGTCGAACAGCAACTGGCCGCAGCCAAGCAGCGACTCGACTCACTCGAGGCCGAATCCGCTCATGCGGCGCCACGGCTGACCAAGGCGCAGGAGCAGTGGTTCACGCTCAGTTCGTTGGGCGAGCGCGTCGAGGCCACGGCGAGCCTGGCGGCCGAGCGGGTGCGACTGCTGAACGAGGATGACTCGGCCGAGCAGTCCGGCGCCGGCCGCAGCCCTGAACAGCTGCAGGAGCAGGCCGGGCGGGTGCGCGACGAGCACGACGCGCTGCAGGCCGAGGTCGCCTCCGCCAAGGTCGCCCTCGAGCAGGCGACGACCCGTCGTGCCGATCTCGAACAGGCGCATCAAGCCGAGCAGCAGCGGCTCACCACGCTGGCTCGCGCCGCCGCCGACCGCCGCGAAGGCCTCGCCAAACTCGAAGGCCAGGTCGCTGCCCGCCGCAGCCGCATCGAGGCCGGCGAGTCCGAATTGGACCGGCTGACAACGAGTCTCACCGAAATCGCCGAACGCTCCGCGCGGGCCGAGCGTGAGTTCGCAGCGCTCGAAGCCACCATCGCCGACGACGAAGCCGGCGAAGAAGATCTCGACGCCGCATACGAGGCGGCCGAGGCCAAGCTCGCCTCCGCCAAGGAGGCCTTCGAGCGGGCCCGCGACGCCGAGCGCAGCGCCGAGCGCGAACGCACCGGCTATCAGGCGAAACTCGAGGCGCTGTCGATGAGCCTGCGCCGCAAGGACGGCGCCGCGCACCTGTTGGCAACGCAGGACGCCGGGCTCGCTGGGTCGGTGTCCCAGTTGCTCACCGTGCAGGCCGGTCACGAGGCTGCCATCGCCGCAGCGCTCGGCTGGGCCGCCGACGCCGTCGTCGCCGATTCGCTCGACGCCGCAGCCGACGCGCTGCAGGTGCTGCGACGCGACGACGCCGGGCGTGCAGGTGTGTTGTTCGGTATGCCGCAGGGTGGCCCCGCGACCGAGTCTGCCGACCTGCCCGGCGGAGCCGTCTGGGCGCGCAGCGTCGTGACCGTGCCCGATCAGCTGCGGGCGGTTGTCGACCGGCTGCTGGATCACGTCGCGCTGGTCGACTCGGCAGATGAGGCGAAAACGCTTGTCCATCAACACGATTCGATCACTGCAGTCACCGCCGAGGGTGACGTCTTCGCAGGCGGCTTCGTCCGCGGCGGTTCCTCGGCGGCGCCGAGTCTGCTGGAGATCCAGTCCGCATATGACGAAACCCAGGAGCACCTGCAGCGAGTGGCCGCCGAGCGCGAGAAGTCGCAGTTTGCGGCCGAGCAGGCGCGGGCGTCGATGACCGCGCTCGCGGCCGACGTCGACGCGGCGCTGGAGAAGCTGACCGAGTCCGACGCGCACATGTCCGCGGTCGCCGAGCAGCTGAGCCAGCTGGGCCAAGTGTTGCGCGGCGCCAAGGGCGAGAGCGAGCGCATCGAGCGATCCCGCGAGGCGGCGGTGGAGAAACTGACCGCGACGCGTGATGAGCTGGCCGAACTCGAACAGCGGTTGACCGCCGCGCGCGAGCAGCCCGGTGACGAAGAGCCCACCACCGACGAGCGCGACCGGCTCGCCGCCGAAGCAGCCGCCGCGCGCACCGCCGAGACGGAGGTGCGTCTCACCCTGCGCACTCGTGAGGAGCGCACCAAGTCGTTGGCCGATCGCGCGAATTCGCTTGAAGCTGCAGCACGTTCGGAGATCCAGGCCCGCGAGCGGGCGCGGGCACGTCGAGAGAGACGGGCGCGTGACGCTCGCGTGGCCGAGGCGGTGCGACAGGGTGCGCGTCATACGTCATCGGTCGTCGCCGAGCTGCTGGCCTTCGCCGGCGAGCAACGCGCCGAGGCCGAGAGGGTCAAGGCCGAGGTCGACCGGCTGCTCAAGGAAGAACGCGCCCGCGTCACCGCGGTGTCCGACGAACTGCGCGAGCTGACCGACACGGTCCATCGCGATGAGGTCGCCCGCGCCCAGCAGCGGCTGCGGATCGAGACCCTGCAGACCAAGGCCGTCGAAGAACACGGCATCGACCCCGAGGTGCTGGTCGAGGAGTTCGGCCCGCACCAGTTGATCCCGCATGTTCCGGGGCCCGACGACGACCCCGACGATCTGCCCGAGCCGGCGCCCTTCGTGCGCGAGGCGCAGGAGAAGCGGCTGCGCTCCGCCGAGCGCAAACTCAGCCAACTGGGCCGGGTGAATCCCCTTGCGCTCGAAGAGTTTGCGGCACTGGAGGAGCGGCACAAGTTCCTCACCGAGCAGCTGGAGGATCTGCGCAAGTCCAGGGAGGATCTGCTCGCGATCGTCGCCGAGGTCGACCAGCGGGTCGAGCAGGCGTTCACCGACGCGTTCAACGACACCGCGCGCGAGTTCGAGGGCGTCTTCAGCCGGTTGTTCCCCGGTGGCGAGGGTCGTATCACGCTCACCGAACCGGGCAACATGCTCACCACCGGCATCGAGGTCGAGGCCCGCCCGCCCGGCAAGAAGATCAAGCGCCTGTCGTTGCTGTCCGGCGGCGAGCGTTCGCTGGTCGCCGTGGCGCTCCTGGTGGCGATCTTCAAGGCACGCCCCAGCCCGTTCTACATCATGGACGAGGTCGAGGCGGCGCTCGACGACGCCAACCTCGGCCGCCTCATCACGTTGTTCGAAGAACTGCGCGGATCGAGCCAGCTCATCGTCATCACCCACCAGAAGCGCACCATGGAGGTCGCCGACGCGCTGTATGGCGTGAGCATGCGTGGCGACGGTGTCACGACAGTGGTGTCGCAGCGGATCAAGGACCTGGGTCCCGACGCCGAGCCGCGGGTCGAAGACCTCGCCAGTGCCACCGACGACGACGGCAGCCTCGCCGCGTTGTCATCGATGAGCTGAGCCGTCGCCCCTGCTCACCGTTGCCCCTGCTCACCGTTGTTCCTGCTCACCGTTGCCCCTGCTCACCGGCGTGTCGGCCCGCGCCCGCCCCGGTGGCGCTTCGGAGGGGAACGCGTCACGGCGGGGGAATAGCTCACGGCATACCTCTGTTACTCCCGACAACGTAGTTAAAATTTGAAATAAATCGAAGGAGTGAGGCAGATGCAGTTCGGCATCTTCAGCGTCGGCGACGTGACCGCCGACCCGACGACCGGTCGTACGCCCACCGAGGCGGAGCGCATCCAGGCGATGGTCGCGATCGCGAAGAAGGCCGACGAGGTCGGTCTCGACGTCTTCGCGACGGGGGAGCACCACAACCCGCCCTTCGTGCCCTCGTCGCCCACGACCATGCTGGGATACATTGCGGCGCAGACGGATTCGCTGCTGCTGTCGACGGCGACCACGCTGATCACCACGAGCGACCCGGTCAAGATCGCGGAGGACTTCGCGATGCTGCAGCACCTGTCCGGAGGTCGCGTCGACCTGATGATGGGGCGTGGCAACACCGGTCCGGTCTACCCCTGGTTCGGCAAGGACATCCGCAAGGGCGTGCCGCTCGCCATCGAGAACTACCACCTGCTGCGTCGTCTGTGGCGCGAGAAGGTCGTCGACTGGGAGGGCGAGTTCCGCACCCCGCTGCACGGCTACACCTCGACCCCGGCGCCGCTCGACGGTGTGCCGCCGTTCGTGTGGCACGGCTCGATCCGCAGTACCGAGATCGCCGAGCAGGCCGCGTTCTACGGTGATGGCTTCTTCCACAATCACATCTTCTGGAACAAGGAACACACCGCGCAGATGGTGCAGTTGTACCGCCAGCGCTTCGAACACTACGGGCACGGATCGGCCGACCAGGCGATCGTCGGGCTCGGCGGTCAGGCCTTCATGGCCGGCACCGAGGCCGAGGCGAAGCGCATCTTCCGGCCCTACTTCGACAACGCCCCCGTCTACGGACACGGCCCCTCGCTGGAGGAGTTCACCCGGCAGACGCCGCTGACCGTCGGCACGCCCGAGATGGTCATCGAACGCACCCTCGCGTCGGCCGACTACGCCGGCGACTATCAGCGGCAGTTGTTCCTCATGGACCACGCCGGCCTCCCGCTGCCGATGGTGCTGGAGCAACTGGAGATCCTCGGCCGCGAGGTGGTGCCGGTGCTGCGGCGCGAGTTCGAGGCCCGTCGGCCCGCGCACGTCCCGAGCGACCCGCCCACCCACACATCACTGCTCGCCGAAGGCCCGCAGTCGCGTCACCTGCAGGTCATCAACGCCGACCTGCCGACCGACGCCACCGCGACCGACACCGACTCCACAACCCATGGACAGGAGGCACGCGCATGAACCGCTCCCTGGTGGTCATCACCGCAGGGCTGAGCCAGCCGTCGACGACGCGGCTGCTCGCCGACCGGATCTCCGGTGCTGTCGCGGCCGAACTCACCGCTCGCGGCGAGGCGATCGACATACAGGTCATCGAATTGCGTGAACTGGCAGTCGATCTCGCGACCATGATGGCAACGGCAGGTATGCCGACCGCTCGCCTCGATCGCGCCCGCGAGCTGGTGAGCGACGCGGCAGGTCTGATCGTCGTGACGCCGGTGTTCGCCGCGAGCTACAGCGGTGTCTTCAAGATGTTCTTCGACGCACTCGACCCCGACGCGCTCAACGGCATGCCGGTGATCATCGCCGCGACGGCCGGCACCGCGCGGCACTCGATGGTGCTCGACCACGCGCTGCGGCCGTTGCTGACCCACTTGCGCGCGGTCGTGATGAGCACCGGGATCTTCGCCGCGACCGACGACTTCGGCAGCGGCGAGCAGGGTCACCACCTGACCGAGCGCATCGGCCGGGCGGCGAACGAACTCGCCGGCCAGCTGGCGCACGTCGCCGGCCAGGGTCTCGACAACACCGACGCACTGGCCACGCCGGAACGCCCGGAGCGCACCTCCGGCGTCACGATCGACGCGAAGGTGACCCCGTTCGCGCGATTGCTGCAGGGTCACACCGGCAGCTGATGGTCCCGTCGTCGTCACGCCGCCTACCCTGGATGGCGTGACGACGACGGATCCGCTGCTGCGCGCACCGCTGGACGTGCGATCGCGATACCACCTGACCAAGCGCCCGCTCGGGCTGGTGGTCGGCGGTGCGGCGGCCATGACCTTGCTGCACTTCTATGACCCGCACCGCTCCGGGTCCTACGGCTACTGCCCGTTTCTGTGGCTCACCGGCAAACCGTGCCCGTTCTGCGGCGGCCTGCGCGCGATGAACGACGTCACGCACGGCCACGTGTCGGCGGCGCTGACCAGCAACGCGGCGGCAGTCGTGATCCTGATTCTCGGCACGGGTCTGCTCGGCCGGTGGACCGCCCGTCGATGGCGCGGCGATGCCAGCGCCGAGATCTTCCCGAAGTCACGGACGTTCGCCGTGATCTGCATCGCCGCGCTGGCGGTCTTCACCGTCTATCGCTGGACCCCCTGGGGTGCCTGGCTCTACAACAACTGATCGCTGGTCCGGTCAGCTGAACCGGACGATCAGCCAGAACGCGCTCCAGACGGTGCCGATGATGCCGCAGATCAAGCCTGCTTTGATTTTGCCCTTGCCGCCTACGGCACCGTTGGAGGCATTGACCTCCTTCAGCGAGTTATAGCCCAGCACGATGGCCGGGATGCCGGCCAGCAGGCCGAGGCAGACCAAGCTCAAAATGCCGAGAACCATCGTCAGCGTCGCTCGTGGATGGTCAGGTGCTGCTACCGGCCCTCCCATGGGTTGGTTGTAGCCCTGCTGGCCGTAGTTCTGCTGTTGGTTGGGGTACGCACTCTGCTGCTGGCCGTAGTTCTGCTGTTGGTTGGGGTACCCACCCTGCTGCTGGCCGTAGTTCTGCTGCTGGTTGGGGTACCCACCCTGCTGCTGGCCGTAGTTCTGCTGCTGGTTGGGGTACCCACCCTGCTGCTGGCCGTAGTTCTGCTGCTGGTTGGGGTACCCACCCTGCTGGCCGTAATTCTGGTTGCCCTCGGATCCGTCGCTGGATCCGTAGTTGCCCGACTGGTTCGGGTCGTTGGGGTAGTTGCTCATGGCGTGTCGTGTCCCTTCGAAGACGTCATGTGGTGTGACGCTAGCCGATGCGCGGTCATTCGGACGGAACACGCCGACAAGAGCGCGGATCGTGTATGCCGCAGCGCTCAGCGACGCTTGCCCTTGAGCCAGGAGCGCAACTCGTCATACGCGCCGTCGGCATTGGCGAATTCGACCACCATCCGGGCGGATTCGAACCATGGTCCGGTCGACGGCTGCACCTCCGACACGGCGGCCTTGAGGTCGGTCATCGAGATGAGCCGTGCGTTGCCGGTGCGCACACCGTCCAGCAGCGCGCGCTCCGCGCCGGTCTCGCACGCGTGCGCGATGTCGGCGCCGGAGAACCCGCGGCTGTGCGCAGCCAACCATTTCAGATCGACGCCCTCGACCGGCCGCCCGGCCAGGTGGGTGCGGAAGATCGCCGCACGCGCCGACTCATCCGGCGGTGAGACGAACAGCGTGCGATCGAAACGGCCCGGCCTGCGCAGCGCCGGGTCGACATCCCACGGCTGGTTCGTGGCGCCCACGACATACACGCCGTCGTTGCTCGCGGACACCCCGTCGAGCTCGGTCAGCAGCTGGTTGACGGTGTTGCGGGTGCCGGAGTTGCGGGTCATCGAGCGACGCTGCCCGAGCGCGTCGACTTCGTCCAGGAAGAGCACGGTCGGCGCCTTGGCGCGGGCCAGGGTGAACAACTCGGCCAGATTGCGTTCGGACTGACCGATGTACATGTCGAGGATGTCGCTGATCCCCACCGAGATGAACGACGCGCCCATCTCGCCGGCCAGCGCACGCCCCACGAAGGTCTTTCCGCAACCGGGCGGGCCATAGAGCAGCAGTCCGCCGCGCAGGCTCTTGCCGTAGAGCTTGCGCAGCTCCGGATTGCGCATCGGCGCGAGGAAGGACGCCTCGAGACGCTCCTTGACCGCCGCCATGCCGCCGACATCGCGCAGCGTCACGCCCGCCTGTTCGACGTCGTATGCCGAGACGGCAGGGCCCTCGTCGTCGTCGAGAAACATCGGCTGCGGTGAATCCGGGCCGAGGTCGGCCTCGGCGCGCGTCCAGTCGAATTCGCTTGCATCAGAGGGCGACCGGGGCTTGGTGGGGTTCGGGTGAGGGACCGGACCACCCGTCGGTTCACCGCCGCCACCAGGTGGGGCAGCAGCCGGACCTCCGAGTGCCCGTGCCATCAACGCCCGCGCCTGACCATCGCCCGGGTCGGCCTGCAGGGCGGCGGCGCAGTGCTCGACTGCCTCGCCGGATCGCCCCGATTCGATGAGCAACCCGGCCAGGTGCAGCCGCAGCGGAACGTCGTTCGGCGCGGCCTGCACAGCTCGCAGCAGGGATTCGATGAGGGGATCGGTCACGGTCGACAGCTTAGAGATCGCGCGGGTAGGTGCTCGGCGTGGCGTTGCCGTGGGGCGGGCACGGTGTCTGTTATCAGTGTGATTTGTGAGAAAAACGCTGATCATCAGGATGCACCGTGCCCGCGGTCCCATCCTGGCTCATTGACCCGATCTGGGACCAGTTCGCCGCGCTGATCCCGCCGATCATCGACACTCATCCGCTCCGGTGCCACACCCCACGCATCCCCGACCGGATCGTGTTCGACAACCTGGTCCAGGTCCTGGTGTTCGGGGTCTCCTACGCCAAGATCGCTGACACCACCTGTTCAGCCACCACGATCCGCACCCGCCGCGATGAATGGATCACCGCCGGAGTTTTCCGGGCACTGGAGCAGTTGTGCTTGGACGCCTACGACCAGATCGTGGGCCTGGACCTGAGCAACGTCACCGTGGACGGGTGCCTGGTCAAAGCACCCTGCGGTGGCCAAGCCGCCGGCCGATCCCCTGTCGACAGAGGCAAACTCGGCACCAAACGATCGTTGATGACCGACGGGTCCGGGATCCCGGTCGGGTGCGTGATCGCCCCAGCGAACCGGCACGATTCGCCGTTGCTACGCCCGACCCTGGAGACACTCGCACGGTTTGACCACGGCATGGGTGTCGGCCTTCCCGAGGCGATCACCGTGCACCTGGATGCCGGCTACGACTCAGCCAAGACACGGGACCTGCTGACCGAACTCGGATGCACCGGCGTGATCAGTACCAAGGGGCTTCCCGCTGCAGGCAGGCGCCCGCTGGGTCATCGAACGGACCAACTCCTGGCACACCCGCGGCTTCGGCAAACTCCAGATCTGCACCGAACGACGCCAACGCGTCATCAACGCGTTCATCGCCTTGGCCAACACGATCATCATCACCCGACCCCTCATCCGCACCGCCTGGACCACCCACCGCTGGGACACCCGACCAGCCCGACGACCATGACCTACCCGCGCGATCTCTACGTCGCCGATCTGGCGACCCGCGCGCTGGCATAAGTCGCCGATTCGGCGAGAACGGGTGGCGCGGAGCGGGGCGGCCTACATAAGTCGCCGATGTGGCGAGAACGGGTGGCGCGGACCGAGGCGGCCTACATAAGTCGCCGATTCGGTCGATCTTGACGCCTCACCGGCACCACTAGTCTCACTCGTCCCAGTGGTCACACATAAGTCGCCGATGTGGCGAGAACGGCTGTTGCGGCACGGCGCCGCGACATACATAAGTCGCCGACTCGGTCGATCTTTCCGCCTCACCGGCACCACGAAACGCACTAGCCCCACTGATCACACATAAGTCGCCGATCCGGCGACGACGACGACCCTCGCGTGGTGCGGTGACTCCCACCCGCCACATACGCCACGGCAGTAACGCTGGGGTGGTTGGAAAGACGATTACTTCCGGTCGCGGTCGCGATACTGGGAAGTAATCGTCATCTCGACCATGCACTCGCTGTGCCGGGGCCAGCCCGGGCACCCGTACGTCGCCGATTCGGCGACGTACGGAGGGCGATGGCGGATACGGTGGGCGCCACACCCAGCACCTACCCGCGCAATCTCTTAGATTCGCCGGCGCCGGCTGAAGCGGCTTCCCCAGCTGAGGATCACGCCGACGATCAGCATCGCCTGGCCCAGGTGCAAAGCGATGTAGGCCGGTCCGATCGCCGCACCCACCACCATCGCCACGACGCACAGCGCGAGCCCGATCGCCCACGCTGCGCCGAGCCGGTCGGCGCGCGCGAAATTGCGCAGGTATGCCGTGATGTTGCGCTGCACGGAACGCCGCAGCCGATGCGCGACCCAGGCGATCCAGGCAAGCGAGATGACCGCGGCCACGCCGAGCGCGATCCGGATGTTGGTCGGGATGCCGATGGCACCCGCCAGCAGGCATGACCCGGCGACCACGAAATGGGTGATCACGAGTTCCCGTCGCAGCACGATGTCCATGTTGGTGCGGGGGATCGTGTCGAACGGGTCGGATTCGACGGCTCGCGCGAGCAGGTTTGCGGCGTCTGCGCGTTCGCCCTTGGCGAGCTTGACGCGACCCAGGTTGTTGAGGGTCTCGGTGCTGCTGGGATCGAGCTCGAGCGCACGCAGCAGGGCCGCTTCGGCAGCGTCGAGCTCGTCACGCATCGGCAGCAGGCCGGACGGCGGGTAATACGCAAAGGCGGCCGCCCTGTGCGTGGCAGGTTCCAGTGGTGCCAGGCTTACGGCCTGCTCGGCGGCGACCTGCGCGAGGCGCCGGTCACGCGTGGCGACACTGCGGGAGAACAGCGCGTGGAAGCGCCAGTCGGTGGCGTTGACGCTCAACCCGTGCCGCGCGACCGATTCGGCGGTCAGCCAGTCCTGGCGTCCCAGCGAGGCGTAGCCGTGCACGAGTAGCGCCGTCTGGTTGGCAGGGTCCTGGGTCAGCACACTGACAGCGGCGTCCTCGGCTGCGGCGAACCTCTCGGCGCCCAGATGTGCCCGCGCGGCGACGAGCAGCAGGCCGGGGTCCTGCGGCGCGACGGCCAGTGCCGGACCCAGCGCCTGCAGGGCCGCGTCGAACCGGCCGAGGTCGCACAGCTGGTCAGCGCGCTGTCGGACCTCGTTGCTCATCCGGCCAGGGCCGCGTAGACGAGTTGTTTCAGCTCACTGCGCACCGGGTAGGCGCTGGAGGGCATCAGCTGAGTCATGAAGACGACGGTCAGGTCCTCGACCGGGTCGACCCAGAAGTATGTCGATGCCAGCCCTCCCCAGCCGTACTCGCCCACGGAGCTGGCCACTCCGGTTGCGGCCGGATCCTGGGTCACGGCGAAGCCCAGGCCGAAACCGACTCCGGTGAAGGGAGTTTCGGCATACAGCGGGATGCCGAAGGTCGCCAGATCGGCATCGCCCGGCAGATGGTTGCGGGTCATGAACTGGGTCGTGCGATCCGACAGCAGCCGTGTGCCGTCGATCTCGCCGCCGCGACGCAGCATCTCGGCGAACCGGGTGTAGTCGCTCATCGACGAGACGAGCCCGCCGCCACCGGAGAGGAACTCCGGCGTGTGTGCGGCGGCGTCTCCGAAGGCATCGAACCGTGAGGTGGTCTCACCGGCGCGGAGGTACAAGGCGGCCAGCCGGTCGGTGTCGGTCGCCTGGAAGGCGGTGTCGGTCATGTCGAGCGGCCGCAGGATGTGGTCGGCGAAGAAGTCGTCGAGTGACTCGCCGGAGGCGACCTCGACGACCCGGCCGAGGACATCGGTGGAGACGCCGTAGTTCCAGCAGGTCCCCGGGTCGAACCGCAGCGGCATGGCCGCCCAACTGTCGCAGGCGGCCGCGAGGTCCATGCCGGTCGGCGGTCCGAACTCCTGCCTGTGCGCACGCATGATCTCGTCGGTGACGTGGACGTGGTGGAAGCCGTAGGTCAGCCCGGAGGTGTGGGTCAGCAGGTGCTTGATGCGCATCGGTTCGGTCGCGGGACGGGTCACCGGCTTGGCGGCCGGGCCGCCGGTGTAGACGCGCAGGTCGGCGAACGACGGGATGTACTTCGACACCGGATCGTTCAACGCCAGCGCGGCCTGCTCGTACAGCATCATCGTCGCGACGGATGTCACCGGCTTGGTCATGGAGTAGATGCGGTAGAGCGTGTCCGGCGTGACCGCCGCAGACGCCTCGCGGTCGCGCATCCCGTGCAACTGGTCGTAGGCGGTCTCGCCACGATGGGTGATTCGCAGATGCCAGCCGGCCAGCCGGTCGTCGTCGACATACCGCTGCAGATGCTCGTCGATGCGGGCCAGACGATCGGGGGAGAAACGGGAGGCTGAGCTCGAAACGGCCATCGTCATACCTGGAGTCTGCCACCGGGGCAGACGCAGACGGGCACTGCCGGTGAACATCTGAGGACATTCGAAAGATTCACAGCGCGCACCCGGGTTTCGCTTTGGGGAAACGCACCGCGGCAGTCCACAATTGACACCATGTTGTGGTTGATTCTCGCGTTGGTCATCTGTGTCGGTCTAGCGTCCGCTGTGGTCGGACTCGTCGCAGTGCCCGCCCGCCGCGAGGGTCGTGAGGTGCTGACCGACCGAGGCGAACGCGTCGTGTCCACGGTGGCCTCCGGCACCGAGAAGGTCGCCAAGGGCGCCACGAAAGCCACCGCGGTCGTCACCAAGAAGCGCCGCGAGGACGAGGCCGAGACGGCGACCACTGCTGCCGAGCCCACTGCTTCGACCGGCGCGCGCGTCGCCTCGCCGGCAGCAGCGCCGACCACGACGCAGGAGCCCCGCGACTCCCGCTCTGCGCAGGAGCACCGCGCCGCCGGCTGACACCGGGCCCACCGGCCCACTACGTCCGCGGCACGTGGAGCGGACGCGCCTGCTCGGCTGAACGTTTGCGATGATGAGCGACGTGCTCTGGGAAATCGTGACTCTGATTGTTCTCGTCGTCGTCGGGGGCGGATTGCTCCTGCTCGGCCTGCTGCGCGGCGGCCTCGGCCGCAAGAAGGCTGCTCCGCCCGTCGCCGCTCCGTCGGCGCGTGAGGCCAAGACACGCGGGGCGAACACCTACCAAGCGGGCAGCACCGCCACGATCGACACCAGCAAGGGTGCCGAGCCCAGCCGGCCGTCGCCGGCGCAGGACGCACCCGTGGCCGAATCCTCGGCACCCGCGCCCACCGACGCACCTGCCGACCAGGCGACCCCGGCATCGGAGCTGACGAGCGACGAAGCGCGACCGGCGGACGAGGCGGTCGCCGAAGCACCGGACATCGAGCAGCCCGAATCCGCCCGCGGACGTATGACGCGGCTGCGTTCGCGCCTTGCCGGCTCCAACAACGCCATGGGCAGGGGCCTGCTGTCGGTGCTGTCCGGCGACAAGCTCGACGACGCGGTCTGGGAAGAAGTCGAGGACACCCTGCTCGGTGCCGACCTTGGCGTCGCAGCGACCACCGAGATCGTGGACGGGCTGAAGCGTCGTGTGCAGGTCGACGGATCGCCGTCGGCGGAGCAATTGGAATCCTGGCTGCACGCAGAACTCCTGGCCCAGGTCGACCCCACGATGGACCGCCGCATCGCGGCCTCCCGCATCGGTGACCGGCCCGCCGTGGTCATGGTGGTCGGCGTCAACGGCACCGGCAAGACGACCACCGTCGGCAAGCTGGCTCGTGTGCTGGTGGCCGAACACAAGAACGTCGTGCTCGGTGCGGCCGACACCTTCCGCGCCGCCGCCGCCGACCAGCTCGAGACGTGGGGCGCTCGCGTGGGGGTGCCGACAGTGCGCTCGGACAAGGACGGCGCGGATCCGGCGGCCGTCGCCTTCGACGCGGTCAAGCAGGGTATCGATGGCGAGGCGGACGTCGTGCTCGTCGACACCGCCGGCCGTCTGCACAACAAGGTCGGCCTGATGGACGAGCTGTCCAAGGTCAAACGTGTCATCGAGAAGCAGAGCCCGATCGACGAGTGCCTCCTGGTGCTCGACGCGACGACCGGTCAGAACGGCATGCGTCAGGCCGAGATCTTCGCCCAGGCCGTCAACGTCACCGGCGTGGTCCTCACCAAGCTCGACGGGACAGCCAAGGGCGGCATCGTGGTGCTGGTGCAGCGCGAACTCGGTGTGCCGGTGAAGCTGGTGGGGCTCGGCGAGGGTGCCGACGACCTCGCGCCCTTCGACGCCAACGCCTTCGTCAACGCTGTCCTGGACTGACCGGCGCGATTGGTCGTCACTGCGGCGGGAACGTCTCCAGCGCCTGATTCACCCGGCGGTCGTCCTGCACCTGTGGGTCGCTCAGCATCCACCGCACGCCACCGGCACCGACCGAGCCGACCGCGCGCAGGGTCGTCGTGCCACCGGGCGGCAGCCGGATCCCGAGCATCGAGCGCGCGTATGCCGGAAGAGTTCCGATCGCGCCCGCGACCAGGCTGAGGTAACCCGGGCGGGCGGTCCAGGCCAGCGGCGGGTCCAGCAGGATGAACCGCAGCGCCGCCCGGGCGGCCGGGGTGCTCTGCAGTTGCGGTCGGTATGCCGACAGGGCCTCGTCCAACTCCGCGACCGTGGTCGGTGCCGCCTCGAAGCCGAGACGGCTGGACACCGAACCGATCTGTGCGACATAGGTGTCGGCCTCGGCGGGGGTGAGTCGCCCACCGCCATACTGCTGAAAACAGCGAAGGAAGCTGTCCGCCTCCGCCAGATGCACCCAGCGCAGCAGCACTGGGTCGTCGGCGCGGTAGGGCCGGCCTTCGAAGGTGCCGTTGACCCGCCGGTGGATACCGCGGATCCGGGCGAGCAGACGCTCGGCGTCCGGGATCGTGCCGAAGGTCGTCGTCGAGATGAAGTTGCTGGTCTGCTGCAGCCGGCCCCACGGGTCGTCGCGGTAGGTGGAGTGCTCGTCGACACCGGCCATCGCCAACGGGTGCAGTGACTGCAACAGCAGCGCGCGGATGCCGCCGACGAACATCGACGCGTCCAGGTGCACCCGCCAGATCGGGTCCTGCGGGGTGAACCAGCGCTCGCCCTCCTTGCCCCAGATGCCGTCGGCGCGACGACGGGCATCGTCGCCGGCGACCCGTTGCCGCAACTCGATCGCGGCCCGGTGTCGCACCTTGTCGTGCACGGCACGCAAGGGCGTGGGCAGCGACGGGGTGAGCGACATACCTCCAGTATGCGCGTCTCACACAATGGGATGAAACCGTCCAGGAAATGAACTCGTAACCGCTCGGCGGCCGCCGCAACATGGACGTAACACGACGACGCATCCACCGGAAACGCTGCAGCACCACAGTATTCGCCCATGAGCCTTCACTCACTGGCAACGGCCGACGTGCCGTTCATCGACAGCGGAAACACCGCCTGGACCATCGCCGCAGCGGCCCTGGTCCTCTTCATGACCCCGGGTCTCGCCTTCTTCTACGGCGGCATGGTGCGCACCAAGTCCGTGCTCAACATGATGATGATGAGCTTCATCAGCATGGGCACGGTCGGCACCGTGTGGGTGTTGTGGGGCTACAGCGAGGCCTTCGGCCCCGACCTCGGCCACGGACTGCTCGGCAACCCGTTCTCCGAGTTCGGCCTGCACCACGTCATGACCGCGATCTACGGGTACGTACCCGCGGCGGGCGGATCGGCCGCCACCGGAGGCATTCCCGGTATGGCGTTCGTCGCCTTCCAGGTGGTGTTCGCGATCATCGCGGTGGCGCTGGTCAGCGGTGCCATCGCCGACCGCGCGAAGTTCACGACCTGGACGGTGTTCACCGTCATCTGGGCGACGGTCGTGTACTTCCCGGCCGCGCACTGGGTGTTCGCTTTCAACGGCTACGCCGCCAAGGCCGGCGGCTGGATCGCCAACGGCGGGCTCTTCCTGCACGGTCATGGCGCCTACGACTTCGCCGGTGGCACCGCGATCCACATCAACGCCGGGGCGGCTGGTTTGGCGCTGGCGCTGGTGATCGGCAAGCGCGTCGGTTTCGGCAAGGATCCGATGCGACCGCACAACCTGACGCTGGTGATGATCGGCGCGGGAATGCTGTGGTTCGGCTGGTTCGGTTTCAACGCCGGTTCAGCACTCAGCGCCGGCACGCTGGCGGCCGGGGTCTGGGTCAACACCCTCGGCGCCACCTGCACCGCGATGCTCGGCTGGTTGCTCGTGGAGAAGTTCCGTGACGGCCATTTCACCTCCCTCGGTGCGGCGTCGGGTGTGGTCGCCGGTCTGGTCGCGATCACGCCGGCCTGTGCCACGGTCACCCCGATCGGTGCCCTGATCGTGGGTCTGGCCGCCGGTGCGATCTGCGCCCTGGCGGTGGGTCTGAAGTTCAAGCTCGGTTTCGACGACAGCCTCGACGTCGTCGGTGTGCACCTGGTCGGCGGACTCGTCGGCACCCTGCTCATCGGGCTGCTCGCCTCCAAGTCCAGCCCGAACGGTTCGGGCACCAGGGACGGGCTGTTCTACGGCGGCGGATTCCTGCAGCTCGGTGTGCAGGCCGCGGCGGCGTTCACCGTGCTGATCTTCTCGTTCGTGGTGACCTACATCATTGGTTACGCACTGCACAAGACGATGGGCTTCCGGATCTCGCAGGAGGAGGAGATCGCCGGCATCGACCAGGCCGAGCACGCCGAGACCGGTTACGACTTCGGCAACCTGTTCTCCGGCAGCCGCATCGGGCATCACCCCTCGCATGAGCAGGACGCCCGCCATCACGACGAGACTCAGGAGAAGGTAGAGGCATGAAGCTGGTCACCGCAATCGTCAAGCCGTTCAAGCTGGACGAGGTCAAGGAAGCGCTCGAGTCCTACGGCATCACCGGTATGACGGTGAGCGAAGCCAGCGGCTACGGCCGTCAGCGGGGCCACAGCGAGGTCTACCGAGGTGCGGAGTACACCGTCGACTTCGTGCCGAAGGTCCGCATCGAGGTGCTCGTGGAGGACATGGACGCCGGCAGCGTCGTCGATGTCATGGTCAAAGCCGCCCAGACCGGGCGCATCGGCGACGGCAAGGTCTGGACGGTGCCGGTTGAGGACGTCGTCCGGGTCCGCACCGGCGAAAAGGGCGCGACTGCGTTGTGAACGCGATGCGTTCCACCTCGGTGGACAGCAAGCGGCTCGACCTGGCCGGCACCCGTGACTTCACCAAGCCGGGCGCGGGGACTGCACGCCGGCAACGCGTCACGGCATACGGCCGCAGCCTCCTGGGAGACCTGTGGGATGCGGCCGTGCCGGACGCGGGCCGGGAGCAGACCGGTGTCGCGCTGGCGGCCGTCGGCAGCCTGGCCCGTGGTGACAGCGGGCCGTTGTCGGATTACGACCTCGTGCTGGTGCACGACGGCCGGACGCTGAACACCGCCGATGTGACCGCACTGGCCGACCGCATCTGGTACCCCATCTGGGACACCGGGGTGCGCCTCGACCACAGCGTTCGCACTCTCGGCGAGTGCCGTGCGGTGGCGTCGGGCGACCTGGCCGCTGCGGTCGGGTTGCTGGACATGGAGTGGATCGCCGGCGACCCGATCCTGGTCGCCGGCGTCCGGCAGAGCATCGCGCACGACTGGCGGGCCAACGCCCGCAAGCGCCTGCCCGAACTGGGCGAGAGCCTGCAGCAACGGCACGAGCGGCACGGCAGTCTGGCCGACACCATCGAGCCCGACCTGAAGGAAGGCAGCGGTGGTCTGCGCGACATGGCGGTGCTGCGCGCGCTGACCGCGGCGTGGCTCACCGACCGCCCGCACGGGCAGGTCGACGTCGCGTATGACGAGCTGCTCGATGTGCGCGACGCCCTGCATGTGGCCACCGGCCGCGGCCGCGACCGGCTGGGCCGCGAGGATCAGGACGCGGTAGCCGCGCTGCTGGGCAAGCCCGACTCCGACGCCCTGCTGACCGGAGTCGTCGAATCGGCACGGGTCATCAGCTTCGCTCTCGAAGGCACGCTGCGGCGGGCGAGTCAGTCGCAGCGGGCGCGCACCCTGCGGGTGGGGCCGCGGCGGCCGGTGCTAGCGCCGCTGGGCTACGGCCTCTATCAGCACGACGGCGAGGTGGTGCTCGGCCCGCGATTCAACCCGACCGGCAGCCAGTTGCTGCTGTTGCGCGCGGCGCGAGTCGCCGCCCGGCGCGGTCTGCCGCTGGCACCGACCACAGTCGTCAACCTCACGAGCGACCTGCAACCGCTGCCGACGCCGTGGCCGGGCGAGATCCGCGATGCCTTCGTCGACCTGCTGGCGACCGGCCCAGGTCTGGTGCAGGTCTGGGAGGCGCTCGATCAGGCAGGCGTCATCGGGCAGTGGATCCCGGAGTGGCGTGCGGTGCGCAGCAGGCCGCAGCGCAACGCTGTGCACCGGCACACGGTCGACCGGCACATCATCGAGACGGTGGTGCAGGCGTGCAGGCTGCGCGGCGACGTGGCGCGGGCGGACCTGCTGCTGATCGCGGCGCTGCTGCACGACATCGGCAAGATCGCCGGCGTGCTCGACCACGCGGTCGAGGGGGCGCCGGTCGCGGCCAACATCACCCGCCGGCTCGGCTTCGCAGCCGATGACGTCGATGTGATCGAGTTGCTCGTGCGCGAGCACCTCACCCTCGTCGACAGCGCCACCCGCCGCGATCCGCAGGACCCGCAGACCGTTCAGACCCTCGTCGGAGCGGTGGAGGAGCGGCCCGACATCCTCGAACTTCTGACTGCTCTCACCGAGGCCGACGCCATCGCCGCCGGGCCCAAGGCGTGGACCAGCTGGCGTGCCGGGCTCGTTGCTGACCTGTCCGCGCGCGCCACGAAGGCGTTGGCGGACCGGCGCATGCCACGTGTCGAGCCGACGACCTCGGCCGACCAGCTCAGCGCTGCCGCGTTGCACGACGTGGCCGTCGGTGCCGCGCACGTGGAGGTCGTGGCGACTCCCAGCGGTGCGCGCATCGAGATCGCCGACCGGGACCGGCTCGGTCTGTTCGCCGATTCGGCCGGACTGCTGTCGGCATACGGTCTGGTCGTGCGATCGGCACGGGTACGCACGGTCGACGGCGTCGCCCTCAACACCTGGGACGTCGAATCCCCCCAGGGCGAGCTGCCGGCAACCGCGGACCTGGTGCGCGGGATCCAGCAACTTGCCGCGGGCGACCGGTCCCCGTTGCGCGCCCTCGATCGCAAGCGCCGCGAGAGCGCGGTCGATGCCGGGCTGACCACGCGGGCGACGGTGGTGCCCGGTGCGTCGGGCGATGCCACCGTGATCGAGGTGCGCTCACAGGACCGTCCGGGTCTGCTGCGCGACATCGGTATGACGTTCGCCCGGTTCACCCTCGCGGTGCGGTCGGCCCACGTCGCGACGTATGGCGGGCAGTCCCTCGACACCTTTTATGTGACGGCGGCCGGTGGTCAGCCGGTCAGCCCGCCGCAGGTGGCGCAGGTGATCGCCGCGTTGATCGACGCGTGTGACGGCGCAGCCCCGTCGGCGGGATAACCTGTCCCGCGTGTTCAACAGCCTGTCCGACCACCTGACCGCGACCTTCAAGAACCTCCGCGGCAAGGGACGTCTCTCCGAATCCGACATCAACTCGACCATCCGGGACATCCGGCTGGCGCTGATCGACGCCGACGTCGCAACGCCCGTGGTGCGCGAGTTCACCGGCCGCGTGCGCGAACGAGCGCTCGGCGCCGAGGTCAGTGCTGCGTTGAACCCCGGTCAACAGGTCGTCAAGATCGTCAACGAGGAGCTCATCGCGATCCTCGGTGGTCAGACCCGCGAGCTGGCAATGGCCAAGCGTCCGCCGACCGTCATCATGCTGGCGGGTCTGCAGGGTTCGGGTAAGACCACCTTCGCCGGCAAGCTGGCGCGTCATCTGCGCGACAAGGGGCACTTCCCGGTGCTGGTCGCGGCTGACCTGCAGCGTCCCAACGCCGTGACCCAGTTGGAGGTCGTGGCCGAGCGTGCGGGCGTGCCGTGTTTCGCACCGGAGCGCGGCAACATCGGCGGCCACGACTCAGCCACCACCGAGGGCACCCAGTCCTACGGCGACCCGGTGTGGGTGGCCCAGGCCGGGGTCGGCCAGGCGAAGGTGCGCCAGTACGACGTGGTCATCGTCGACACCGCCGGCCGGCTGGCCGTCGATGAGAACCTCATGCAGCAGGCCGCCGACATACGTGCCGCGATCGAGCCCGACGAGGTGCTCTTCGTCATCGACGCGATGATCGGCCAGGCGGCGATCGAGACCGCACTGGCCTTCCAGAAGGGCGTCGACTTCACCGGTGTCGTGCTCTCGAAGCTGGACGGTGACGCCCGCGGTGGCGCCGCCTTGTCGGTCGCCTCGGTGACCGGCCGGCCGATCATGTTCTCCTCGATCGGCGAGCAGACCAAGGACATCGAGGTCTTCCACCCCGACCGGATGGCTTCGCGCATCCTGGACATGGGTGACGTGCTGACCCTGATCGAGCAGGCCGAGAAGGCCTTCGATCGCAAGCAGGCTGCCGAGATGGCCCGCAAGTTCATGGACGAGGAGGATTTCACCTTCGACGACTTCCTCCAGCAGATGTCGGCCATCAAAAAGATGGGCAACCTGAAGTCGCTCATGGGGATGATGCCCGGCATGTCGGGCATGAAGGAGCAGTTGGCCAATCTTGATGAGCGGGAGTTCGACCGGGTCGAGGCGATGGTGCGCTCGATGACGCCCTTCGAGCGCACCCACCCCAAGCAGATCAACGGCTCACGGCGGGCACGTATCGCCGGCGGTTCGGGAGTCTCGGTGTCCGAGGTCAACCAGTTGCTCGAGCGCTTCGGCCAGGCCCAGAAGATGATGCGCCAGCTGCGACGGGGTGGCGGCATGCCCGGTATGCCGGGGATGCCCGGTGGCGGCGGTGCCAAACGCAAGCAGGTCACCAAGAAGGGCAAGAGCGGCAATCCCGCCAAGCGCGCCCAGCAGGAGCAGGAGGCCGCGGCCAAGGCGACCGCAGCCCGCGACAAGGCCCTCGGCAATGCCTTCGGCGCGCCGGAGGAGGAGCAGGACCTGTCGAACATCAAGCTCCCCAAGGGTTTTGAGAAGTTCCTCGGCTCCGGCAAGGACTGACCCAGACGTATGTCGCAGCTCGTCTTGTCGTGAGCTGCACCCGCGACTGCGGAACCCCTCGTCCGTGCACGAGGGGTTCCGTTCGTCATACACGGGGTGCGTCGGCGGACGACCTCGGCGACGGTCGACGACGTCTGCAGGTTCCGTGATTGCAGAGTTCTGCAAAGGTCGCACCGTTTCAGATGTGCCTGCGTCCCACTGCCAGCGCCGACGGTTCCGTCGGCACCGACAGGAGGATGATCATGAGGACCAGGACAGCAATCACACTCGCTTCCGTCGCGGCAGTGGGCTGCGCGGTCGCGGTACCGGCAGGCACCGCCTTCGCCGACGGCATGGGCAGCCATGCGACGCACGTGTCGACCGTCCGCACGGCGGCCTCGAGTGTCAACGGCACGATCAGCCGCAGTGAGGTCATCTCGCGGGCGCAGTACTGGCTCAAGACGCAGCCGCCCTACAGCGAGACGCACTATGCCCCGGGCCCCGAGGGCAAGTTGTACCGGCAGGACTGTTCCGGCTCGGTCTCGATGGCATGGCATCTGGGCACGTCGCTGACGACATGGCAGTTCGACCCGCATTCGTCGCAGTTCGCCGGCATCGACCACCAGATCTCCTGGTCGGATCTGCAGCCCGGCGACGCGCTGGTGCAGAACGCTCAGTACAACCACATCGCGTTGTTCGTGGGCTGGGCCGACAAGGCGCACACCGAGCCGATCGTCATCGAGCAGTACGACTACGGCCACTCGCAGACGCAGCGGACGTGGAACTCCAGCTACGCGCATGAGTTCACGCCGATCCGCTACAACAAGATCAGCGGTGGCGGTGGCGGTGGCACCCCGACGCCTCCGCCCTCGACCGGTGGCAAGTACTACGAGAACGTGTGGAAGTCGGCTCCGTCATACCGGGCGGCTTCGACCGCATCGCGCGCCGGCACGCTGAACGCCGGCCGCAACTACTTCTACTGCCAGGCCAAGGGCCAGGAGATGAACGCTGAGGGCTACCACAACGACTGGTGGCTGAAGACCGATGACGACTCGGGTAACTCCGGTGTCTGGGTGAACGCGATCTACGTGTCCTCAGGTACGAATGACGGCAGTATTCCGGGGGTGCCGCAATGTGCCGGAAGCACGGGCGGCGGTGGTGGGCACACCTCACCGACGGCCAAGATTTACAAGAGCGTGTGGCAGTCGGCGTCGTCATACACCTCGCCGACCTCGATGAAGACGATCGGCGTGCTGCACGCCGGCTCGAACTACTTCTACTGCCAGACCAAGGGTTCGGAGCTGAATGCGTCGGGGTACCAGAACAACTGGTGGCTGAAGACCGATGACGACTCGGGTAACTCCGGTGTCTGGGTGAACGCGATCTTCGTCAGTGGTGGTTCGAACAACGGTCAGATCCCGGGAATCCCGGCCTGCTGAGTGCAGAAAACACCGGATCGGCCCGTGGCGCGCGCTCGCGTCGCGGGCCGATCCGCATGGTGCCGGAACCGTTGGAGGGGCGTCGTCGTCGGATTTCCGGGACAACGACACGACGTGACAGGGAGATGCGAACCGTGAAGACCTCGAAGGCAGCAGCACCGTCGGAATCCGCTGTCGCCCGACTGATCGGGGAATCCCGGCTCATGGTGCTGGTGGCAGCGCAGCAGCCCCGCACCACCTCAGAGCTCGCGGATGCGTGTTTCATGTCGGCCCCGAGCGCCAGCCGCCATGCGGCCGTGCTGCGGGAGGCCGGTCTGATCAGCTCGACCCGGTGTGGGCAGACCGTCGTGCATGCGATGACGCAACTCGGCGCACTTCTTTTGTGCGGAATGAATGGTTGCTGAATTTACCATTCTTTGACCATTGCATTGTTTTGCAATGAGGAACCGATCAACAGCGTTCCTGAGTCGGATTGACACAGCGCAGGCGAAATGGATCTGCGCACGAGGTTGATCCAGGGAGCACGTCATGAAGAAATTGACCGGAATGATCGCGGCGAGTGTGTGCGGGTCCGCTGCCGTGATGGGTGGATTTGCTGTGACCCAGGGGGATGCGGCGCATGCGGCGTCGAACTGCCACGCGTATGGCGCGACCAGCGCCGCCGCGAATCGCGCCATCGCTGCCGCCTGCGCCGAGGTGAACGCGGGGGTGAAGTATTCGTGGGACGGCGGCCACGCGGCCACGCCGGGTCCGTCCTACGGCGCGGTGTACGACGAGGACGGCCAGTACTTCAACGACACCCACAAGATCGGGCTCGACTGCTCCGGTCTGGTGCGGTATGCGTGGTACGAAGCGACGGGGGTCGACTACGGGCCTTACGGAACGTCGCACATGCAGCAAGAACTCACCTCGCACAATTTCACCCAGCTCAGCAGCGACACCCCGACCGAGCCCGGCGACGTCGTGGTTTACAACGGGCACACCGTCATCTATCTCGGCGACGGCTTGGTCGTGCAGGCGGAGGGCGACCTCGAGGGACTGAACGTCGCGAGCCTGTCGAGCGAAACCGATTCGGTCATCGGGGTCTTCCGCTACACCGGCAACGGCGGCACACCGCCCCCGCCCACCCCGACGCCGCCTCCCTCGGGTGGTGGGAAGTATTACGAGAACGTGTGGATGAATGCTCCGTCATACCGGTCGACGTCGTTGGCGAGTCGGGCGGGCACGTTGGATTCCGGGCAGAACTATTTTTACTGCCAGACCAAGGGTCAGGAGGTTGCCGCTCAGGGGTACAACAACGACTGGTGGTTGAAGACCGATGACGATTCGGGCAACTCGGGCGTGTGGGTGAATGCGATCTACGTATCGACGGGGTCGAACAACGGCAGCATTCCGGGGGTGCCGACCTGCACCGGCGGTGGAGGCTCGCCGACGGCGAAGATTTACAAGAACGTGTGGCAGAGCGCGTCGTCGTACAGCTCGCCGACGTCGATGCGGACGGTCGGGGTGCTCAACGCGGGTTCGAACTATTTCTATTGCCAGACCCAGGGTGCGGAGCTGAATGCGTCGGGGTACCAGAACGATTGGTGGCTGAAGACTGATGACGACTCGGGTAACTCGAATGTGTGGGTGAACGCGATCTTCGTCAGTGGTGGTTCGAACAACGGTCAGATCCCCGGAATCCCCGCGTGCTGAGACGCGTACACAGGGCATGAGGGAAGGCGGTCCGCCGGCGACAGACGCCGGCGGGCCGCCGCGGTTAGGCTGCGGACATGGCCAATGACGCACCGGTGCTCCATGTTCGTGGTCGGATCCTCGTCGGTCCGCAAGAGGTGCGGGACGAGCTGTGGGTGATCGACGGCCGGATCAGCTGGAGTCCGCCGGACGCCGGTGCGGACGTGCAAAGCGTGAGCGGTTTCGTGCTGCCTGGTCTGGTCGACGCGCACTGTCACGTGGGGCTTGAAGCACATGGCGGTGTCGATGCGGCCACCACCGAACAGCACGCACTCGCCGACCGAGAAGCGGGAGCTCTGCTGCTGCGTGACGCCGGCTCACCGGTGGACTCGCACTGGATCGACGACCGTGAGGATTTGCCGCGCATCATCAGGGCGGGTCGGCACATCGCTCGCACCAAGCGGTACATCCGCAACTTCGCGCACGAGATCGAGCCGGAGGACCTGGTCGCCTACGTGCGCCAGGAGGCGCGCCGCGGCGACGGCTGGGTCAAGCTGGTAGGGGACTGGATCGACCGCGACCGTGGCGACCTGGCGCCGTGCTGGCCCCGGGAGGCGCTGACGGCAGCTATCGCCACAGCGCACGAGGAGGGTGCCCGAGTCACCGCGCACTGCTTCGGCGAAGAGTCGCTGCTGGACTTCGCCGCCGCCGGCACCGACTGCATCGAACACGCGCCCGGTCTGCAAGAGGACTCCATCGATCTATTTGCGCGCCAAGGGATTTCGATCGTTCCGACGCTGGTCAACATCGAGAACTTCCCGAAGTTCGCCGACGCGGGGGAAGCGAAGTTCCCGGCATACGCAGCGCACATGCGAGACCTCTACGAGCGTCGCTACGCCACGATCGCGGCGGCGCACGAGGCGGGGGTGCCGATCTGGGTGGGCACCGATGCGGGCGGCCAGCTGCCGCACGGCCTGGCCGCCGCCGAGGTCGAGGAGCTCACCCGCGCCGGCATGACGAACCTCGAGGCCCTCGATGCCGCGACCTGGGGTGCGCGGCAGTGGCTCGGCCGGCCGGGCATCGCCGAGGGCGAGAGCGCGGACTTCGTTGTCTACGAGTCGGATCCACGCGAAGACGTGCGTGTCCTCGCAGCACCGAGCCGGATCGTGTTGCGCGGCAAGGTGGTCCGCTGAGCGCGGCGTGCGCGCGCCGGTCCCGGGTCGGTGCAAGGATGCGATGGTGACTGGACCGGTGGAGCCACTGACCGCGACGGGTGAGCGGGTGTGGGTGGCCACCGTGGACGCCGCCGACATACCGGCCTATCGCCTGGCGGTGACGGCGTCCCGCGCGCGCATCGGCGAATGGAATCCGGTCAACCCCGACGACCTGCAGTGGCACCTGTCCCGGCAGAGTCTGGATCACCGGACCTTCCTGGTCCACGCCAAGGATCCCGCCGGCAGCCACGGTATTGTCGGAAAAGTCAATGTCACCAACGTCGTTCGCGGTCGGTTTCAGAACGGCGTCATCGGTTACGACGCCTACGATCCGTATGCCGGGCGTGGTCTGTTCGCCGAGGGATTGCGTCTGATTGTCGGGCTCTGCTTCGCCGAAGCACCGCACGGCATGGGCCTGCACCGCATCGAGGCCAACGTGCGCCCGGGCAATGCGGCATCCTCGGGAATGCTGCGATCCTTGGGTTTTCGGCGCGAAGGACACGTGCGCGACATGCTGTGGCTGCAAGGCCGCGACGGCGTCGCCTGGCGTGACCACGACGCGCATGCGGTGACGCGCGAGGAGTGGCCCGCAGCGGCATACGCGGCGCATCGTCCATTGCGTATGACGGTGCTGGTCAACGGGTTACCGGGCAGTGGGTCCGGCGACACAGCGGCGCGCCTGGCCAGCGAGTTGTCGGTGCCGGTCTTCTCGCGATCGGCGATGGCCGCGGCGATCGCCGCCGGGTTCACCGCAACCACGACCCACGAACTCACCGACCCCGGCGCAACTCTCGCAACGGGCACCGGCGCCGCGCTGTGGCAGTTGTTGGCGGGTTCAGCGACCGGAGGCGTCGTCGAGGCGCATGTGCCGGCAGGCGACGAGGTCGCCGTGCACCACGGTTTCAGGGCAGCGGGATTCGACCCGACCAGGGTGCCGCAGGTGTGGTGCGACCTGCCGGTGGCCGACGCGCGCCGGCGGCACGAGTCGGCCGACGGTCAGATGTGGGACGAGAGCGTATGGCGCCGGCTGGGGCTGTGGCAGCCGCTGCCCCTAGGTGACCTGATCCGCGTCGACGCCACGCGCGACGTCACCGACCGCGAGATCGTCGCGGCCGGCTTGCGCGTGCGCGCCGCTCACACGTGACAGCCCCCAATTTCACTGCGCATAAGGGTTTTCGGCAGATGCCGAGACGTCATGCCGGTTGGTGCTGGGTGATGCAGTGCACCCCGCCACCGCGGGCGAAGATCGGCCGCGCGTCCACCGTCACGACGCGACGGCCCGGATAACACTCGCGCAAGAGCGCGACTGCCTCGTCGTCGTGCGGGTCGTTGAACGAGCAGGCGATGACCCCGTCGTTGACGACCAGGTGGTTGAGGTAGCTGTAGTCGACCGGACCCTCGTCGTCGGTGAGCACCTGAGGCGCCGGCATCCGCCGGATATCCCACAGCCGTCCGTCGGCGTCGGTGGTGTCCTCCAGCGCCGCGACGACCTCCTGCATCACCGCGTGGTCTGGGTGCGCCGGGTCTCGCTGGTCGTGCACGAGCAGCACCCCGGGGGATGGAATCGTCGCGACGATGTCGACGTGACCGCGTGTGCCGTAGCGCTGCGAGTCGCGGCTGAGGCCGCGCGGCAGCCAGACGGCGTGAGTGGCGCCGATGGTGCGTGCCAGCTCGGCTTCGATGTCGGCACGGGTGGCTCCGGGGTTGCGCATCGGGTCCAACTGCACGGTGTCGGTGACCAAGACGGTGCCGAGGCCGTCGACGTGGATCCCGCCGCCTTCGTTGGTGATGGGGGAGTCGATGCGGGTCGCTCCCGCCTGCTCGGCCACGAAACGGCCGATGCGCTGGTCGTTGTCCCAGGTGGCCCAGTCCTGTTGCCCCCAGCCGTTGAAAACCCAGTCGACGGCGCCGAGTTCGCCATCATCGGTGTGTACGAACGTCGGCCCGATGTCACGCATCCAGGCGTCATCCAGTGGCGCATGGATGATCTCCACGTCACCGGAGAGGTAGCGGCGGGCGACCTGCTCGTCGGCGGGGTCGACGACCATCGTGACCGGCTCGAACTCCAGCACGGCGTGGGCGACCGCGCTCCACGTGGTGCGCGCCTCGTCGGCATCCGCCTCGGTCTCACCCAGGGTGTAGCCACCGGGCGGGAACGCCATCCACACTCGTGTCTGCGGGGCGGTCTCACTGGGCATGCGCGGGTTCATGGGGGAACCCTGTCACACCCGTCGAGAGGGGGTCATGACGATGCCGCACTCCCGGAGAAGTGCGGCATCGTCAGGTATGGCGCATCCGTGCGCGGGTCGCGCTCAGGCAGCCGACTCGTTGGTCGTCGGACCACCGACGTGTTCGGACTGGCGCAAGTCCTCGCGACTGGTCGGCGTCATACGCAACGGGCTGTCGGTGAGATACCGCACGTACGCATAGTTGGTGAAGAACCCGGGCAGGTACTCGCTCAGCGCGACATACGTCAGCACGTCGCGGGCGGCCTCGAAGCGCGCGATGCCAGCCGCGTCGAGGCCTCGGGTGAGGCGGGTGAGTTCTTCGTCGATGATCCGCTCGAGCAGTTCACGCGTCACCCGCGGACCCTCGGCCAGCTGCGACTCGTGGAACAACCACTGCCACAACTGAGCCCGCGAAATCTCAACAGTCGCAGCGTCTTCCATCAGGTTGTCGATCGCCACGGCACCGCGCCCGTCGACCCATGCGGCGAGATACTGCAACGCCACCGACACGTTGGTGCGCACACCGTGCAAGGTGATGGTCTGCCGGTTGCCCAGCGACACCAGGTCGGCGGCGTTCACGTCGACCGCCATCCGCAGGCTGCGCTGGTCGATGCGGTTGCCCAGCACACTGACATATGCCGCCAGGCAGGTCTCGACGACGGCCGGGTGCGCCACCCACGACCCGTCGAAGCCCTCTGCCGCCTCACGCTCCTTTTCGGCACGCACCTGTGCCAGGGCACGGTGGCGCGACTCCTCGTCCTGCCGGGTCGGGTTGACCGCGGCCGGTCCGCCGATCGCGTGCGCCCAGCGCTTGTGGCAGGTCGCCACGATGAGCTTGTCGTAGGCCTGGATGAAGGGCGTCGCCATCGTGATCTTGTCGCGGTCGGGCAGCACGAATTCCTCGCCGCGGTGCGCGAAGGTGCGCACGTAACTGAAGATGTAGTCCCAGCGGCCGTCGGCCAATCCTGAGCAGTGCGTGCGGAGTTCGTAGAGGATCTCGTCCATCTCGAAGGCAGCCGGCAGCGTCTCGATGAGCACGGTGGCGCGGATGGTGCCCTGCGGAATGCCGAGCAGTTGCTGCGCGAGAACGAAGACGTCGTTCCACAACCGCGCCTCGTGGTGGGACTCGATCTTCGGCAGGTAGAAGTACGGCCCGGCGCCGCCCGCGATCAGCTGGGCAGCGTTGTGGAAGAAGTAGATGCCGAAGTCGAACAAGGACGCCGAGATGGGCCGGCCGTCGATCGAGACATGCTTCTCGCACAGATGCCAGCCGCGCGGCCGCATCACGATCGTCGGGGTCTGTTCGCCGACCGTCATCGTCGTGCCGTCGGCGGAGTCGTAGCTCAAGGTGCCGCGGATCGCGTCATACAGCGTGATCTGGCCACCGATGATGTTCGCCCACGAGGGCGCGGTGGCATCCTCGAGGTCGGCGAGCCAGACCTTCGCACCGGAGTTGAGCGCGTGCACCGCCATCTTGGGTGTTGCGGGAGCCACGAGTTCGCAGCGGCGGTCGGCCAGGCCCGGGCCCGGCGCCGCGACCTTCCAGCTGGGGTCGGCACGGATCGAGGCGGTCTGCGGCAGGAAGTCGAGGTCGGCCCCGGCGCTGATCTCCTTGGACCGCTCGCGGCGGGCGGCCAGAAGCTCGGCCCGGCGCCCGGCGAACGCTCCGTCGAGCGCAGCGACGAAGGCGAGGGCGTCCGGGGTGACGATCTCATCGAAGCGCGCGTGCATCGTGCCGCGCACCTGGGGTGTGCCGTGCGTGTCACACATGGTGGGTGTCCTCTCCGGAAATGACGAACGTGCCTGGTGCCGTTGCTTTGTGACGAATAGGGGAACCCGGGATCGCTCGGCCGGAGCCAGGTGACCGAGCGATCCCGGGTCGTGTGCGGTCGCGTCGTGTCCGAGTTCAGCAGTTCGACGCGAGCCGGGCTCAGTGGAACTGAGCGGTTTCGGTGCTGTCCTTCAGCGCTGTGGTGGAGCTGTCGGGGTTCAGCGCCGTCGAGATCAGGTCGAAGTAGCCGGTGCCGACTTCGCGCTGGTGCTTGGTGGCGGTGTAGCCGCGGGCCTCGGAGGCGAACTCCTTCTCCTGCAACTCCACGTAGGCCTTCATCTGCTCACGGGCGTAGCCGTGCGCCAGGTCGAACATGGAGTAGTTGAGGGCGTGGAAGCCGGCCAGGGTGATGAACTGGAACTTGAAGCCCATCGCACCCAGTTCGCGCTGGAACTTGGCGATGGTGTCGTCGTCCAGGTGCTTCTTCCAGTTGAACGACGGGCTGCAGTTGTACGCCAGCATCTGGTCCGGGTGGTCGGCCTTGACGGCCTCGGCGAATGTGCGTGCCAGTTCGAGGTCCGGGGTGCCGGTCTCCATCCAGATCAGGTCCGCGTAGTCGGCATACGCCTTGGCGCGGGCGATGCACGGCTCGATGCCGTTGCGCACCTTGTAGAAACCCTCACCGGTGCGCTCGCCGGTCAGGAACTCCTGGTCGCGCTCGTCGACATCGGTCGTCAGCAGTGTGGCTGCCTCGGCGTCGGTGCGGGCGATGACGACCGAGGGGACACCCGCGACGTCGGCAGCCAGGCGCGCCGCGTTGAGCGTTCGGACGTGCTGCTGCGTCGGGATGAGCACCTTGCCGCCGAGGTGGCCGCACTTCTTCTCCGACGCCAACTGGTCCTCCCAGTGCACCCCGGAGGCCCCGGCGGCGATCATGGCCTTCATCAACTCGTATGCGTTGAGCGGGCCGCCAAAGCCGGCCTCGGCGTCGGCGACGATCGGCACGACCCATTCCTCGACGGTCTTGATGCCCTCGGAGAATTCGATCTGGTCGGCCCGCATCAGCGCGTTGTTGATCCGGCGGACGACCGAAGGCACCGAGTTCGCGGGGTACAACGACTGGTCGGGGTAGGTGTGGCCGGACAGGTTCGCGTCACCGGCGACCTGCCAACCGGACAGGTAGATCGCCTTGAGGCCCGCTTTGACCTGCTGCACCGCCTGGTTGCCGGTCAGCGCGCCGAGCGCGTTCACGAACGGCTCGCTGTGCAGCTTGTCCCACAGTTGCTCTGCGCCGCGGCGGGCGAGGGTGAACTCCTCCTGGACCGAGCCACGCAGCTTGATCACGTCACCGGCGGTGTAGTCGCGCTTGACGCCGGCCCAGCGGGGGTTGCTGTGCCAGTCGTTCTGCAGCGCAGTCTCCTGCTCGGCCGTGCTCGGGGTGTTCGGTGTGGTGGTCATGGCGCCTCGAAGTCCTTTCGGCGGTATGTCGGTTGCCAGCAACTCTGGGGGATACGATCGCCAACTTCGAGTACTTTCCCGCGTCAAATTCGTGCGTTTTTGCGATAGCGTGTCGGTATGAGTCGAGTTTCGCCGGGCAAGGCCACGACCACCCGTGTCAAAAAGCGTGATCCTGACCGCATGACGACTGCCGAGGCGAACCCGGGCCGGCTCACGTCCACCGAACCCGACGACTCCGCCACCACACCCCCACCGGGCGCGGCACCCGACGCGCTGACGATCGGCCGCAGGTTGCGTCATGTGCGTCAGGAGAGCGGCCGCACCCTCGGTGACGTCGCTGACGCGATCGGATTGTCCGCGTCCGCACTGTCGCTGATCGAGAACGGCAAACGGGAGCCACGGTTGTCCGTGCTGACCGCGCTCGCAGGCGCACTCGGCGTGCCGTTGCAGGACCTGCTGACCACTGCTGCGCCGACGCGACGTGCATCGCTGGAGATACGACTGGAGCGCGCCCAACGTCAACCGTCATACGAGACGTTGGGTCTGCCGAAGGTCAAGATCGGCCCGCGCCTGCCGACGGAAGCTCTCGAGGCACTCGTCGGCATGCACGAGGCGATGGCCTCGGCGCAGGCCGACCGGGCTGCCACACCGGAGCATGCGCGGCGGGCCAACGCGCAGCTGCGTGAGCGGATGCGCGCCGCCGACAACTACTTCGGCGACATCGAGACCGAGGCCGGACAGTTGCTGGCCGCGATCCACCACCCGGGCGGTCCGATCAGCCGCGCCGCGGTCGACCGTCTCGCCGGTCACCTCGGCTACAAACTGGTGCACACCTCCGATCTGCCGGGCTCGACGCGCACCGTGACCGACCTGCACAACAAGCGCATCTATCTGCCGCAACCCGAGGCAGGACAACATGATTCGCGCTCCTTGGCGTTGCACGCCGTCGGTCACCTGGTGCTCGGCCACCGCGTGCCGGCTGACTACGCGGAGTTCCTGTCGCAGCGCGTCGAGATCAACTACTTCGCCGCGGCCCTGCTGATGCCCGAGGGTGAGACGGTCGACTTCCTGCGCCGGGCGATGCGCGAGAAGGACATCGCCATCGAGGATCTGCGTGACGCCTACGCGGTGTCCTACGAGACGGCCGCGCACCGCTTCACCAACCTGGCCACGAGGCACCTCGGACTGCCGGTGCACTTCATGCGCATCTCGCAGGACGGCGTGATCTACAAGGCGTACGAGAACGACGGCGTGCAGTTCCCCGTCGACCCGCTCGGCGCCATCGAGGGTCAACGGGTGTGCCGGTCCTGGACAGCACGTCGCGTGTTCGAGCAGCCCGATCTGTCCCAGGCCTTCCAGGCCTACACCGACACCAGATCCGGCACCTACTGGTGCACTGCGGTGGTCGACCGCACCCACGACGGTCTTTTCGCGGTCAACGTCGGCGTGCCCTACCAGCACGTGAAGTGGATGCGCGGGCGCGAAACCACCGAGCGTTCCGTGTCGCGCTGCCCTGACCCCAGTTGCTGCGTGCAGCCGCCGACCGGACTGGCTCAGCGGTGGACCGGCCAGGCGTGGCCGTCGGCGCGGGTGCACTCCCATCTGCTGGCCGCGATGCCGCCGGGTGTCTTCCCGGGTGTCGACGACACCGAGGTCTACCGATTCCTCGAGCGACACGCACCTGCGCCGGAACCGGTCTGAAGGTTGCCCGCCATGTGACGCCGCGCCGCCGTCACGCTGTGGCGGCACGAGCGCTGCGGCATACCTCGCGGAGCAGCTGCAAACTGGTGGGGGATAGTCGCGCGCGGTCGTGCAACCTCGCCCCTGGGCCGGGCGTCTGACAGGTGAGAGACACACCACGCAGCGAGACACCGGGAGATGCAGGAAGATGAGACGTCGAGAAGCACTGGGGCTCGCGGGGGCGGGAATGCTCGGTATGGCGCTGACCGCGTGTGGGTCCGGGCGGTCGGCCACGTCGTCCAGCACCAGCGACGCAGCGTCCGCATCGCCGCGCGTCGGTGCGGACGGGGTGCTCGCGGTGAAGGCCTCTCGGATGTCGCCAGGCCCGGCATCCACTGCCGGAGCCGATCTCACCGAATTCGGCGTGCGGTTGTTCCTCGCCGACTCCTCGATCCCGCCGACCGGCAACGGCTCGATCAGCCCCTACTCGGCATACGCCGCGCTGGCGATGACCGATGCCGGCGCAAAAGGCACGACGGCCCAGCAACTGGCGGCCGCCATGGGTGGAGGACAGCAGCGCCAGGCGGCCAACGTCACGGCGGTCGACACCGCGATCGCCGCTGCGATCAACGCCGGGAACGCGACCTCCACCGGCGCCGGTGGTGCACCGATGGTGATCCAGGCGGCCAACTCGTTGTGGCCCGACGCGAGCCTGCACATCAACGTCGCGTATCTGCGCCAGTTGGCTGTCGGCTACGCCGCCGGGGTGCACGTCGTCGACTACCGGCAGGATCCGACGGCGGCGGTCGGCAAGATCAACGCGTGGGTCGCCGAACGCACCCACGACCTCATCCCCACCTTGCTGAGCAACGGTTCGGTCAGCCCGGCCACCCAGCTGGAGATCGTCAACGCGCTCTACCTCAACGCGTCGTGGACCATACCGTTCACCAAGGCGGCCGCGCCCACGGACTTCACGACAGCATCCGGCGGCACCGTGAAGGCGTCGCAGATGACGGCGACCTCGTCGTTCGGCGCGGCGCACGGGTCGGGCTGGGTCAGTGTCACCGTGCCGTATGTCGGCAGCGGCGTCGCCATGACGATCGTCCTGCCGGACCCGGGTTGCTTCGCCGCGGTGCGTGCGCAGCTGGCGAGCGTGCTGCCCGTTGCGACGGCGGCGAGGATCTCGGGCACGACGCCACGCGAGACCGGGCTGGTGCACCTGTCGATGCCGTCGTTCACGATGACCACGAACAGCAGCCTGGTGAGTGCGCTGCGCGACCTCGGAGTCACCCAGCTGTTCGACGGTCCGGATCTGTCCGGCATCGCCGGGGCACCGGGCGAGATCACGGTGGGCAGCGTCATACAGCAGTCGGTGGTGAAGGTCGACGAGTACGGCACCCAGGCTGCGGCGTCGACCGCGGTCGGGATGACGGCCGGGGCGGTGCCGCAGGTGCTCGACTCGGTGGTCGTCGATCGGGCGTACTTCTACGCGATCCATGACACGACGACCCATGCGCCGCTGTTCCTCGGACAGGTCAGCGACCCCACCACCTGACGATTGGGTGCAGCCGGATCCGGCATGGCACAATGGCGGGCGTACCCGCACGGCCTGCAGGCCCTCTCACCCGCAGACGCGTGCGCCTACCCCCCGCAACCCGGTTCCCCGTGTGTTCCCCACCCGGTCTTGCCGTGTTCGCACCATCGAGAAACAGGAGTGACCACACCAGTGGCCGTCAAGATTCGTTTGAAGCGTCTCGGCAAGATTCGCACCCCCCAGTACCGCGTCGTCGTGATGGACTCACGCACCAAGCGCGATGGCCGTGCGATCGAAGAGATCGGCAAGTACCACCCGAAGGAAGAGCCCAGCCTGATCCAGATCGACTCCGAGCGTGCGCAGTACTGGCTCGGTGTCGGCGCGCAGCCGACCGAGCAGGTCGCCGCGCTGCTGAAGGTCACCGGTGACTGGCAGAAGTTCAAGGGTGAAGAGGGCGCCGAAGGCACCCTGAAGGTCAAGGCCCCCAAGGCGGACAAGAAGGCGCTGTACGAAGCCGCGCTCGCTGCCGCTCAGAACGCCGCCGACGACACCTCCAAGGGCGGCGCCACCACGGCCCGTAAGAAGGCCGAGGCCAAGGCTGAGGAGCCGGCCGTCGAGAGCGACGCCGCCGACGCCGCTGCTGAGGGCTGAGCCAGGTGCTTGAGGAAGCTCTCGAGCACCTCGTCAAGGGCATCGTCGACCACGACGGCGACGTCGTGGTGCGGCACAAGAGCGGCCGCCGCGGCGAGATGCTCGAAGTGCGTGTGCACCCGGACGATCTCGGTCGGGTGATCGGCCGGTCCGGCCGCACCGCCTCGGCGCTGCGGACCGTTATCGGTGCGCTTGCCGGTGGCAAGAACGTCCGTGTCGACATCGTCGACACCGACCGCTGAACAGCGGTGATCTCGACGGGGTGTGCCCGGGAGCAGTAGCTTCCGGACGCACCCCGTCGATGTCTGCCCCGCCAGAGACCTACCGCCGCGAAGGAGCCCGATGAGCCACACGACGCTTGTCGGTGAGCGCGTGCTGGCCGCGGAGGGGGCAAGGCCGGCGCAGGTGCGGATCGACGGCGACCTGATCGGGTCGGTCACCGCTCTCGACGACGTCCAGGGCCACGGGCCGGACGTCGAGGTGCTGCCGCCGGGGTCGGTTGTCGTGCCGGGTTTCATCGACATCCACGTGCACGGCGGCGGTGGCCACGACATGGCCGCCTCACCGGATTCGATGCGGGCTGCTGTCGATTTCCACCGGGCGCACGGCACCACCAGCGGGCTCGTCTCGCTGGTGACCGCGCCCGTCGAGCAGTTGTGCCGACAGCTGGGCTGGGCGGCCGACCTGGCGGAGGCCGGCCTGGTCGCCGGGGCACATCTCGAAGGGCCGTTCCTGTCGCACGTGCGATGCGGTGCACAAAACCCAGCACACCTGAAACTTCCTGACACTGATGCGTTTTCGCGGATGTATGACGCAGCGCGCGGCCACCTGCGGATGATCACCATCGCTCCGGAGCTGCCCGGGGCACTGCCGTTGGTGGAGCAGGCCGTCGCGGCCGGTGTCGTCGTCGCCGTCGGGCACACCGACGCGACCTACACGGAGGCGGAAGCGGCATACGTGCGCGGCGCGACCGTGGCGACCCACCTGTTCAACGGCATGCGGCCGGTGCACCACCGTGAACCCGGCCCGGTGCTGGCGAGCCTGGATGCCGGCGCCCGCTGCGAGGTCATCAACGACGGGATCCACGTGCATCCTGCTGTGCTGCGCGAGGTGCTGGCACGCGGTGCCGACCGGCTTGTGTTGGTGACCGACGCCATCGACGCCACAGGGGTCGGTGACGGCAGCTACGAGCTCGGTGGCCAGCAGGTCACGGTCAGCGACGGTGCCGCCCGGCTCGACTCAGGCTCACTGGCGGGCAGCACACTGACGATGGACCGCGCCGTGCGTCGCGCGGTCAAGGACGGCATTCCGCTGGAGCAGGCTGTCGCCGCTGCCGCGCGCAATCCGGCAGCGGCTGTCGGCCTCGACGGCGTCGGCGCCATCGCCCCGGGTGCCAGGGCGGATCTGGTCGTGCTGGATGCACAGCTGCGAGTCACCCGGGTGATGCGCGGCGGGCAGTGGATCTCCTGAGAGCATTCGGGCATGGATGGTGACCGCATGGCGGCGAATGACGTGGTGGTGGCGCGGTTGGGCAAACCGCACGGGCTCAAGGGCGAGGTGACGGTGCGCCTGCACACCGACATGCCGCAGGAGCGCTTCGTCGTCGGCGCATCACTGACGACCCAGCCCGCGGATGTCGGCCCGCTCGTGCTGCGAACCCACCGCGTGCACAACGGAATCCACCTGCTCAGCTTCGAGGGCTTCGCCGACCGCACGGCGGCGGAGTCGCTGCGGGGCGTGCAATTGCTCGCGGGCGCGGACGATGTCGACGAGGACGACGCGTGGTATGCCGATGACCTGATCGGCCTGCGCGTCGAGCACCGTGACGGTCGTCTGTTGGGCGAGGTCACCGACCTGCTCGACCGACCGGCCCAGGATCTGCTCGAGGTGCGGTTGACCGACGGCCGCACGGCTTTCGTGCCGTTCGTCGAGCAGCTGGTGCCCGAGGTCGACGTCGAGGCGGGCCGTGTCGTGGTCGACCCGCCGCCGGGTCTGCTGGACCTCGCGGGGGAGTGACATGCGCGTCGACGTCATCTCGATCTTTCCGGAATACCTTGCGCCGCTTGATCTTTCGTTGATCGGCAAGGCTCGCCGCAGTGGTCTGCTCGACCTGCACGTGCATGACCTGCGCACCTTCACCCACGACCGACACCGCACCGTCGACGACACGCCGTACGGCGGTGGGGCCGGCATGGTGATGAAGCCGGAGCCGTGGGGCGAGGCGCTCGATCATGTTGCGGATCAAGAGGATTCACGGCCGATCCTGATCGTTCCTGGGCCCGGTGGGGCACGCCTCGACCAGTCGCTCGCGCGCCAGCTCGCGGCTGCCGACTGGCTGGTGTTCGCGTGCGGGCGGTACGAGGGCATCGACGAGCGTGTCTACGACTATGCGCAGAGCACGTATGACGTGCGGGTGATCTCGCTCGGCGACTACGTCCTCAACGGTGGCGAGGTGGCCGCTTTGGCCATCATCGAGGCGGTGGCCCGTCTGGTGCCCGGCGTCATCGGCAACGCGGCGTCGCTCTTCGAGGAGTCGCACGAGGACGGCCTGCTGGAGTACCCGATCTACACCAAACCTGAGCAATGGCAAGGATTTTCGGTGCCTGATGTGCTGCTCTCGGGGGACCACGGGCGGATCGCGCAATGGCGTCATCAGCAGCGCCTGGACCGCACCGCCGCCCGGCGGCCGGACCTGCTGCCGCCGGAATTGGCCGGTGCCCCGGAGGACCTGGTGGTCGGCGTGGCCACCCCGGCCGACATCGGCGAGTTGCTGACCCTCACCCATGCCTGCTGGCTGAAGGAGGGCATCGCCAATCAGACGCTCGACATACCGGCCCAGCACGAGACCGTGGCGTCGTTGACCGCGTCGCTGGGGGACTGGACGACATACACGGCGCGCCTGCACGGCAGGCTGGTCGGCTCGGTGCGGGGGATGTTGCAGGCGCCTCCAAGTGCCACCAGCAGCGGCGATGCCACCGACTGGCGGATCGGCCGGTTGATGGTGGCACCCGATCTGCATGGTCGCGGCCTCGGTCGATGGCTGCTGGGCCACATCCAGCAGGTCGCGCCACCGGCGGCTGCGTCATACAGCCTCATCGCAGGTGTCGACAGCGAGGCGAATCTGCGGATGTACCGCAAGGCCGGATTCAAGGTGCTCGGGCCCAGCGACGAGCCAGGCGCGTTGATCCTGATCAAGCCGCGACGTCGCAGCGCCTGAGCACGTCGCTCGATTTCCCCGGCCGGGCACGTCTCTGGCAGAATGGATCCTCGCGTCCGACACCGGTCCGACCCCCGCCACAGGGGGAGTGAGTTGCCAACGAGCAAGGCGGCTACTCATGCGGTCGATGAGACGGTGACGACGCGTCCTGACCCAAGACGGTGGCGGCCTGTGGCGCCACGAGGAAGAAGCATCATGCAGAAGTTCGACGCCATCGACGCCGCGCAGTTGCGCGACGACATTCCGGCCTTCCGCGCCGGTGACACCGTCAAGGTGCACGTGAAGGTCATCGAAGGAACCCGCTCCCGCGTCCAGGTCTTCCAGGGCGTCGTCATCCGCCGCCACGGTGGCGGCGTGGGCGAGACCTTCACCGTCCGCAAGGTCAGCTTCGGTGTCGGTGTCGAGCGCACCTTCCCGCTGCACACCCCGGTGATCGACAAGATCGAGGTTGCGACTCGCGGTGACGTCCGTCGCGCCAAGCTCTACTACCTGCGTGACCTGCGCGGCAAGGCCGCCAAGATCAAGGAGAAGCGCGACGCCGTGGCCACCCAGGCCTGACGCTCGCTTTCCCACGAGATGCCCGACGGCACGACCTCCGCAGAGGTCCCGCCGTCGGGCATTTCTGTGCCCGGACGACGGTCGCGCAGACGATGGCTGGTGGCGGCGCTCGCGGCACTCGCCGCGATCGTGCTGCTGCACGGCCTGGTCTTCGAGACGTTCACCGTCCCGTCGGCGTCGATGGAACCGACGCTGCGCCCGGGCGATCGCATCGTGGTGTGGAAGATCGACGCCCATGATGTGCACCGCGGCGAGATCGTCGTCTTCAACGGCACCGACGTGTTCAGCCATCCGGGACAGGCATCGCCCACCGGAATTGCCGGCTGGATGCAGTGGCTCGGCAATCTCGTCGGCTTCCGGCCGGAAGAGGACCTCTACGTCAAGCGCATCGTCGGTTTGCCCGGCGATCATCTGGTCGTGGGCAAGAGCGGAACCCTGCAGGTCAACGGTGTGACCGAGCCCGAGCCGTACCTGCCGCGCGGCATGCAGGCGAGCACCGTACCCTTCGATGTCGTGGTTCCCGCCGGAGACGTCTTTGTCATGGGCGACAACAGACCGGACTCCGACGATTCACGAGCTCATCTGGGGGATCCCGGCGGCGGCATGGTGCCGATCGACACGATCGTGGGAAAGGTCACTGTGCGCTACTGGCCGACAGCCTCATGGGGGAGACTCCACTCGTGACCTCAGAGCGACACCGCTTGCCTGGGCAGCCCGGCAAGGCCGGGCAACCTGAACCGCCCGTCGATCCGGAGGCCACCCTGGAGATGCGCCGCAGCGATGTGGCTGCGGTCGGCAGTGTCGATCAGGCACCACCTCGCCAGGATGCTCCGGGTGTGGACCAGACAGCGGTCTTTCACCCGGTGAACGCGTCTGGCACCCCGGGTCCCCAGGAGGATGAGGAGCACGACACGGTGCTGAAGTCTCCGGCGCGACGGTTCTTCGGGGCTGTGCGCGAACTGTCCGTCGTCGTGGTGGTGGCCCTCGTGCTCTCGCTCATCGTCAAGACGTTCCTCTTCCAGCCGTTCTGGATCCCGTCCGGGTCGATGGAGAACACTCTCGTGCCCGGTGACCGGGTCATCGTCAGCAAGCTGACACCGGGTGTCTTCTCGCTCAAGCGCGGCGACGTCATCGTGTTCAAGGACCCGGGCGGCTGGCTCGACACGCCCGTGCAGAAGCACAGCGGCCTCAGCGGCCTGCTCATCGAAGGTCTGCAGTTCGTCGGGCTCTATCCCGCAGGGGACGACCACCTGATCAAGCGGGTGATCGGGCTGCCTGGCGATCACGTGCGCTGCTGCAATGCCGCCGGCCAGATCACCGTCAACGGTGTCGGCCTCAACGAGCCTTACATCTATCCCGGTGGCGGCACCGACCAGGTGCAGTTCAACATCACCGTCCCGCCGGGGGACGTGTGGGTGATGGGTGACCATCGCGGCGACTCGGCGGACTCTCGCTTCCACGACAACGGCACCGGCGCGACCGGATCGGTGCCCGAGAAGGACATCGTCGGCCGGGCTGTGGCCATCGTCTGGCCGCTTGACAGGATGTCCTGGCTCAGCAACTTCTCATCGACATTCGACAGGGTGCCTGAACCATGACCTCCCAACGCCCCGACGACGGACCTGCAGCGCAGGAGCCGGATCAGACCGCGGAGCTGGCGCCGGGCGCCATACCGGAGGATGCCACCCCACCGGCGAAGAAACAGTCGCGTGGCTCGTTCGTACGCGAACTGGTCATCATCGTGGTCATCGCGCTCGGGCTGTCGTTCCTGGTGAAAACCTTCGTGGTACAGCCGTATTACATTCCGTCGGCGTCGATGGAGAACACCCTCGACATCGGCGACCGGATCCTGGTCAGCAAGTTCACTCCGCAGCACTCGCCGCTGCACCGCGGTGATGTCATCGTCTTCGAGGCGCCGCCGTCGTGGGCATCCGACACTCCGGCCGACCACACGCCGGAATACAAGAAGATCGTGCGGGACGCGCTGGAGTTCCTCGGCATCCTGCCCGGCGGTGGCGATCACATCGTCAAACGCATCATCGGGATGCCCGGCGACCACGTGAAGTGCTGCTCTGCCAACGGCGAGCTCATGGTCAACGGCGTGGCAATCAGTGAGCCCTACATCGGCAGCAACGCGCCCAGCGAGATCCCGTTCAACATCACCGTCCCGGCCGGCGAGGTGTGGGTGATGGGCGACAACCGTGGCGACTCGGCTGACTCCCGCGCCCACGACGACGGCTCCGGCGGACGTCTGGGCTCGGTGCCGATGAAGGACATCAGCGGCCAGGTGGTCGCGATCGCGTGGCCGATCGACCGGATCCAGGCGCTCAAGAGTTACGCCTACGTGTTCGCCAAGGTGCCGAACCCGTGACGCAGGCGCGGCCTCGGAGCACCCGCCCGAGTCTGCGGGTCGAGCGATCGTTGCAACGGGATGGTCACCGCCTGGTCGCCGGCATGGACGAGGTCGGTCGCGGCGCGCTCGCCGGCCCGGTCTCGGTCGGTGTCGTCGTGATCGACGAGGCCACGCGCACCGTGCCTCAGGGTGTCAAGGACTCCAAGTTGCTGTCCCCGGCGATGCGCGAGCGGATGGTGCCAGCGGTGCGGCGCTGGGCGCTTGACTACGCGGTCGGTCACGCCAGTGCGCAGGAGATCGACGACGTCGGGATCATGGCAGCGTTGCGTATGGCGGGGCTGCGTGCCCTGGCCGGGCTCAGCGTCATACCCGACGTGATCATCCTGGACGGCAACTTCGATTGGCTGACCGATCCGGCCAAGGTCGGCCTGCTGGGGATGCTCGACGACGCGCCGCCGGTGCCGCCGGTGATGACGCTGATCAAGGGGGACATGAAGTGTTCCTCGGTCGCGGCTGCGTCGGTGCTGGCCAAGGTCGAGCGCGACGGGATGCTCGTCCAATTCCATGACGACCACCCGCACTACAACTGGGCCGGCAACAAGGGCTACTCCGCCCCCGACCATCTCGCGGCGTTGGATGCGCACGGGCCGTGCGAGCTGCACCGCCGGTCGTGGCGGCGCTTCGTGGTCGAGTCGGAGGACGGTGGGCTCGCGACAGGCTCGACGGGTGACAACGGTGCCGCATCGGCGAGTAGCGTGGGCCTGGAATCGCCCTGGAAGGAACTGGTGTGAGCGCGGAAGACCTCGAGAAGTACGAAACCGAGCAGGAGCTCTCGCTGTATCGCGAATACCGTGATGTGGTGGGCCTGTTCAGCCATGTGGTCGAGACCGAGCGCCGGTTCTACCTGTGCAACGAGGTCGACCTGCAGGTGCGCGGCGAAGGCTCGGAGGTCTTCTTCGACGTCCGGATGACCGACGCCTGGGTGTGGGATGTCTACCGGCCGGCGCGCTTCGTCAAGAACGTCCGCGTGATCACGTTCAAGGACGTCAACGTCGAAGAACTGCCCGCTCGCGAGATCGAGCTGCCTGACTGAGTCCGCGAGTCGGCCGTCCACAGGACCCTCTGCGGAGCGCGCTCGTCCACAGATCAAGGCACAGACCGTCCGTGCTGTATGCCGCTCCGCGCATCGTTGTCACGGAGGTGATCGACGATGGGCAGTCCATCCAGACAACCGGCAGCCACAGACACATCTGGCGCATCCGCGCCATCCGGGCAGGGTCGACCGACGACCAGGCTGTCGCTGACCAAGGCGGAACTCGGCCGGTGGGGTGAGGACGTCGCGGCCCGGCACCTGCGGTCCGGCGGTATGCAGGTGGTCGAACGCAACTGGCGCTGCCGGGACGGCGAGATCGACCTGATCGCGGTCGACGGCGACTGCGTCGTGGTGGTCGAAGTCAAGACCCGCACCACCGAGTTCTTCGGCTCGCCCGTTGACGCGGTCACCCCGGTCAAGGCGCGACGGCTGCGGGTGCTCGCCTCCCGGTGGCTGGCCGACCATCCCATCGGTGCGGGAGCGGTGCGGATCGACGTGATCGGCGTGCTTCGTCCACCGAGCGGGCCGATGAGCCTGCGTCACGTGCGGGATGTGACGCCGTGACCCTGGGTCGCACGCTGAGCATCGCGGTGACCGGTATCGAGGGCCGAGTGGTCGAGGTCGAGGCCGACGTCACCTCCGGGCTGCCTGCATTTGTCGTGAGCGGGATGCCGGATGCCGCCTGCCGTCAGGCGCCGGACCGCGTGCGGGCTGCCGCCTCGAACTCCGGGCTGCAGCTGCCGCGTCAGCGAATCACCGTCAACCTGTCGCCGGCCTCGCTGCCCAAACAGGGGTCCGGCTTCGACCTGGCGATTGCTGTCGCTGCGCTGGCCTCCGGAGGCGTGGTGGACCCGGCGACGGTCGGCGACACGGTGCACCTGGGCGAACTCGGCCTCGACGGGTCGATCAGAGCGCTTCACGGGGTGCTGCCTGCGGTGCTCGCCGCCGCTCAGGCGGGTCACCGCACGGTCGTGGTTCCGGTGGCCAATGCCACCGAGGCCCGGCTCGTGCCGGACGTGACGGTGATCCCGATGGATACTCTCGGTGCTCTCGTCGAGCGCTACCGCTGCCAGCGCAAGGGCAAACCGCTCCCGGATCTCCCGGAGCCGGTGGCCGGCCATCAGCAGCCGCACCAGGCGCCGGACCTGGCCGATGTGGTCGGCCAGGAGGAGGCGCGTTATGCCCTGGAGGTCGCTGCCGCCGGCGGCCACCACATGGCGATGGTCGGTCCACCCGGCGCTGGCAAGACGATGGTCGCCGAACGTCTCGCCGGTCTGCTGCCACGGCTCGACCGCACCCAGGCACTGGAGGTGACAGCGATTCACTCGGTGCTCGGCGCCCTCGGCGACAGCGCACTCATCGAACACGCGCCCTTCGTCGCACCGCACCACGGCGCATCGATGCCCTCGATCGTGGGCGGCGGGTCCGGGCGCGTGCGACCGGGTGCGGCATCCCGCGCCCACTGCGGCGTGCTCTTCCTGGACGAGACGCCCGAGTTCCGTCGTGATGTGCTCGACGCTCTTCGCCAGCCGCTCGAAGCCGGTGTCATCAACGTGGCGCGGGCCGACCGCGTTGTCAGTTACCCGGCGCGATTCCAGCTGGTGCTCGCCGCCAACCCGTGCCCTTGCGGACGCAACTACGGCACGGGCAGTGGTTGCACGTGTGCTCCGCAGATCCGCCGGACCTATCTGAGCCGTATGTCGGGACCGCTGCTGGATCGCGTCGACGTCCAGCTGCAACTTCTGCCGGTGACACGGGCGACGCTGTCCAGTCCCCGCGGCGAGTCGACCGACGAGGTGGCGGCACGTGTGCGGAAGGCGCGGCTGCGTCAATCGACTCGCTGGAAGCAACACGGCTGGCGGATGAACAGCCAGGTCCCGGGACCTGCGCTGAGGTCCGGCACCTGGCGACTGCCGCCCGCAGTGACCCGGCCGTTGGACATGGCCATGGAGTCCGGGTCCATCACCCTGCGCGGGTACGACCGCTGCCTGCGGGTGGCATGGACCATCGCAGACCTCGACTCGGCCGCGGCGCCGACGCTGACACATGTGCGTGAAGCACTGGGCCTTCGCGATTCGAGGGCTGCGGCATGAGCACCGTGAGACCTGGGGAGGAACATCCCGTGCAGTCTGCCCACGACGACCCCGCCGATCACCGGGTCGTCGATGACCGCCCAGGTGTCGACGACCACACCGCCGCCCAGGCGGCAGGCGTTGCCTTCGAGGTCAATGACAGGTCATCGCGAGCAGACCTTGCTCGCGATCGCGACGCGCAGCTGGCTGTGCGGCTGGCGCTCGCCAACACGGTCGAGGCAGCGGACAAGCAGCTGATGCCGATTCTGCGGGGCGTCGATGTCTTCACCGCCTGGGAGATGGTGCGCACCAACTGGCAGGGCAAGTTCGACCGCTGCCAGGCACGACTCGGCACCCTTGAACTCGACGCGATCGTGGCCACAACGGCCCGGCTTGGTGCACGCGTGGTTCTGCCGTGCGACGACGAGTGGCCGACGTCGCTCGATGATCTGAGAGACCCACCGTTCTGCCTGTGGCTGCGCGGGCGCGGTCATCTGGACGAACTGGTTCAAGGCCGCAGCCTGTCGATGGTGGGCTCACGCGCCGCCACGGCATACGGCACGCACGTGGCCGCTGACATCGCCATGAACCTCGCCGGTTCGGGTTTCACTGTCGTGTCGGGCGGCGCCTTCGGCATCGATGCGGCCAGCCACCGCGGGGCCCTCGCGGCAGGGGGTCGCACGATCGCGGCGATGGCCGGTGGCATCGATCGGCTCTACCCGGTCGCCAACACCGAACTCTTGGAGCAAGTCATGGTCGACGGGGTTCTGATCACCGAGCAACCGCCAGGCTGGTCTCCCCAGCGGCAACGTTTCCTGTCCCGCAACCGGTTGATCGCCGCGCTCACCGCCGGAACACTCGTCGTCGAGGCGAACCTGCGGTCCGGGTCACTGTCGACAGCGCGGGAGGCCGACGACATCGGACGCGTCGTCGGCGCGGTTCCGGGGCCGGTCACCTCGCCCGCCAGCGCCGGCACCAACAAGCTGATCAGGGACAACAAGGCCGTGCTCGTCGGCGACGCGGAGGAGTGCGCCGACCTCTTCGGTGCGATCGGCGACGACTGCGCGCCGGACAAACGCGCTGCACCAACGCTGTTCGACACGCTGCCGACGGAACAGCAGCGGTTGCTCAACGCGATGCCGGTGGTGCGTGGCACGAGCGTCGAACGGCTCGCCGCCAGCGCGGGCATGACCGGGCGCGAGGTGCTTCGGGCTCTTGCGGTGCTGGGCGCCGACGGCCTCGTCGAGCGGGCGGGGCCCGGGTGGCGCCGTCGTCAGCGGGTGTGACGGCCCGGTTTCGGTCGCCCCGCGTCGGCGCCCGTGCAGTCAGGCCGAGCGTCCCCGCACCTGGCTGTGGCCGTGGCTAACCTGACCTGGTGACCGCATCCACGCTTGACGGCGACGACCTCATTGCGGCATACGAGCGTCATCTGCGGCTCGAGCTCGGCCGCTCGGAGCACACGATCCGGGGGTATCTGGTGGATCTGCGCTCGCTGGCGCAGTTCGTGCACGAGAGGGGGACCGACAGCTGGCAGGAGGTGCGGCTGGCGGATCTGCGTGCATGGCTGGCCTGGCTGGATGCTTCCGGCGCGAGCCGGTCGACCATGGCGCGCCGTTCCGCTGCCGCTCGCGGGTTCTTCGGGTGGGCCACCCGCGCGGGCTCTTGCCCGAAGGATCCGTCGCTGCGCCTCATCGCGCCCAAACGTTCCAAGACGCTGCCTGGCGTGCTGCGCCAGGACCAGGCGACGAGTGTGCTCGACGTCGCCGCAGTCGCCGCCGACGACGACGATCCGGTGCACATCCGCGACCGAGCGATGATGGAGCTGCTGTATGCCGGTGGCATCCGGGTGGGCGAGTTGGTCGGCCTCGACATCGACGACCTCGATCGGCACGACCTGATCATGCGTGTCGTCGGCAAGGGCGACAAAGAGCGCACCGTGCCCTTCGGGCGGCCCGCTGCGACAGCGGTGGAGCACTGGCTCAGCAGTGGACGTCCACGCCTGGTCACCACCGAGTCCGGAGCGGCGCTCTTCCTCGGCCGCCGGGGCCGCCGCGTCGACCCGCGGACGGTCCGCGAGGCCGTTCACACGATGGTCGCGCACGTGCCGGGAGCACCGGACATGGGTCCGCACGGGCTGCGGCACAGCGCCGCCACCCATCTCCTGGAAGGCGGCGCAGACATCCGGACCGTGCAGGAACTCCTCGGTCACGCGAGCCTGTCGACGACCCAGGTCTACACGCACGTGTCAGTGGAGCGATTGCGCCGCTCGTTCGCACAAGCGCATCCCCGTGCCTGACGCGGAGGCGTCCCGGGTCCCACCAGCTCCGACGGCGTCCGGCACCCATCCCCGAAGCTGGCACACGAGAGTCATCGCCGGAGTTATCGCCCTCCCGAGGTCTCAACCGAGCGGCAGCAGGATGGGTCGCCCGATCTTCACCAGCGTCAACGGATCTCGATAGACGTCCGCAGCGATGAGCAGGCCCCAGTGCAGACAAGCTCGGGGCGCGCAATGTGCCGGAGCCGTGGCGATGACGCCGATCGGGTCGCCCGCTGCGACGTGCGTGCCTGTGGGAACCCGCTGATCGACCGGCTCGTAGGTCGTCTTCCACCCGTTGGCGTGGGTGACTGCCACGACACCACGGCCGACGATGGTACCGGAGTACGACACAACACCCGCGCCTGCCGCGCGCACCTGCTGACCCGCCTCTGCCGACAGGTCCACTCCGCGGTGGCCCGCAGCCCACGGTTGCGGCGGTGCCTCGAATTCGCGGACGACGGCCGGGACCGGATCCAGCGGCCACACGAAACCTCGCGATGGAGCGGGCCGGCCACGGTCATCGGCCGCGCGGATGAGCGGCGGCACTCCGGCCTGGCCCGGCAGGCCGCGGGTCGGGAGGGCGGGATCACCGGTGGCGATGCCGGTGACGGCCGTGGCGGTGGAGATGACCAGCGCGAAGGCCTGAAGCGCGACAGGCAGGGGATGCATGTCCCAGAGCCTGGTCGTGAACGGCGGTCAGGGTCACCGGTCGAGACCGCGTGTTGTGGATGGCGCTCGACAGCCACGGAGGTTGTGGAAGGGTGACGCGCATGCCAGGGCCGGTTTCGCCGGTGCACGGCGGGCACGATTTCTCAACGAGTGCGGTAGCCGACCGGCACGAGCCTTCCGATCGTCACGAGGATGCGCCGCCGCCGGACGAGAGCCGCCGAACCGCTTCTGTCAGCACCTCGTCGCGTTTGCAGAAAGCGAAACGCACCAGCGTCCGCGCGGCATCCTTGTCGTCACAAAAGACCGACACAGGCACGCCGACCACGCCATACAGCTCGGGCAGCCGCCAGCAGAATTCCACCGCATCCGTCGCGCCCAAGGCGGCGGCGTCGGCGATGACGAAGTAGGTGCCGGCTGGACTGCTCACGGAGAGACCGGCGTCGACCAGCCCCTGCGTCAGCAACCCACGCTTGCGCTGCAGATCCTGCGCGACCTGCCGGAAGTACGAGTCGTCCAGGCCCAGCCCGACCGCGATGGCCGGCTGGAAGGGGCCACTGCCGACATACGTGAGGAACTGTTTGACGGTCAGGCACGCACGGACGAGCGCCTCAGGACCGGTCAGCCAGCCGACCTTCCAGCCCGTCGTCGAGAACGTCTTGCCGCCCGAGCTGATCGTCAGCGTGCGCTCGAACATTCCCGGCAGCGTGGCCATCGGCACGTGCTGGATGCTGTCGAAGATCAGGTGCTCGTAGACCTCGTCGGTGACCACGATCGCGTCGTGCTCGCGGGCAAGGTCGGCGATGAGGGCGAGTTCGGTGGGGGAGAAGACCTTGCCGGTCGGGTTGTGCGGGGTGTTGAGCAGCACCAGTCGCGTGCGCGCCGAAAACGCTGCCCGTAACGACTCCTCGTCGACCGCGAAATCGGGGAACCGCAGCATGCTCGTGCGGCGCACCGCCCCGGCGAGGGCGATGCAGGCGGCGTACGAGTCGTAATACGGCTCGAAGGTCACCACCTCGTCGCCAGGCTCACACAGCGCGAGTATGGCGGAGGCGATCGCCTCGGTGGCCCCTACCGTGACGAGCACCTGGCTGTCTGCGTCGAGGCGCACGTCGTAGAACCGGCGCTGGTGCTCGACGATCGCCTGGCGCAGTCGCGGGAGGCCGATCGCCGGCGGGTATTGATTGCCGCCGCTGTCGATGGCAGCGTGCGCGGCTGCCAGCACCTCGGCCGGGCCGTCGGTGTCCGGAAAACCCTGCCCCAGGTTGATGGCGCCGGTGCGTGCGGCGAGGGCCGACATCTCGCCGAAGATCGTCGCGCCGAAACCGCGCATGCGGGAGGTGAGAGGGGAGTCCATCGGGCCAGTCCACCACGGATTCGCGCGGCGGCGCCTCGATCCGTAGACTTGTTCACACGACCCGTGTCAGATCCTGTCCGCAGGTGTGGCCATGGGTCGAATTCGCGCGTCTCAGACCGGCACTCGTGCCGGGGTGGACCTCCGCAGTCCGTCGGCCAGCCGGTCGCCGGTCGGGGCTCATCGGGGCGCCAGGTGTGCAGTCGGCAACGGGTCGGCTGCGCAGAACAACTGGAAACCACCAAGGAAGGACCTCGGCATGGCCGTCGTCACCACCCGCCAGCTCCTGGAGAGCGGCGTCCACTTCGGGCACCAGACCCGTCGCTGGAACCCCAAGATGAAGCGCTTCATCCTCACCGAGCGCAATGGCATCTACATCATCGACCTGCAGCAGTCGCTGACCTACATCGCTGACGCCTTCGAGTTCATCCAGCAGACCGTGTCTCACGGTGGCACGGTGCTCTTCGTCGGCACCAAGAAGCAGGCTCAGGAGTCGATTCAGGAGCAGGCCACCCGCGTCGGCATGCCCTACGTCAACCACCGCTGGCTCGGCGGCATGCTCACCAACTTCAACACGGTGCACAAGCGTCTGGCACGCCTGAAGGAGCTTGAGGAGATCGACTACGACGACGTCGCCGGCTCCGGTCGCACCAAGAAGGAACTCCTCGTGCTCAAGCGCGAGAAGGACAAGCTGGAGCGCACCCTCGGCGGTATCCGCGACATGGCGAAGGTCCCCTCCGCGGTGTGGGTCGTCGACACCAAGAAGGAGCACCTGGCTGTCACCGAGGCCCGCAAGCTCAACATCCCGGTCATCGCGATCCTGGACACCAACTGCGACCCCGACGAGGTCGATTACAAGATCCCGGGCAACGACGACGCGATCCGTTCGGTCACCCTGCTGACCCGTGTGGTCGCCGACGCTGTGGCCGAGGGTCTCATCGCTCGCTCGCAGGGCCGCTCCGGTGAGCAGACCGAGGGCGCAGCTGCCGAGCCGATGGCCGAATGGGAGCGCGAACTGCTCGGTTCCGAGGACGCTGCCGCCAAGACCGACGTCGAGACCGGCCCGACCTCGACGGCCGCTGCCGCTGACGCGACCGCCGCCGCTGACGTGGTCGACCCGGCCGAGCAGGCCGCGGTGGCCAAGGCCACCGAGAAGGCCGCCGAAGAAATCGCCGGCGCCTGATCCACGCACGAACCTCGACGGCCCGTATGCCGGGAGCGACCGTATGCCGCGAGGCGGGGGTCGCACCGGCATACGGGCCGAACAACGACAAGCACGTTCGCGAAGGAGCGAAGTACACACATGGCCAACTACACCGCCGCTGACATCAAGGCACTGCGCGAGCAGACCGGCGCCGGCATGCTCGACGTCAAGAAGGCTCTCGACGAGGCCGACGGCGACCAGGCCAAGGCCACCGAGATCCTGCGGGTCAAGGGCTTGAAGGGCGTGACCAAGCGTGAGGGCCGTTCGGCCTCCAACGGTCTGGTCGCTGCACAGGTCGACGGCAACGTCGGCACCCTGGTCGAGGTCAACTGCGAGACCGACTTCGTCGCCAAGGGCGAGAAGTTCGTCGCGCTCGCCGACCGCGTTCTGGCGCAGGCGGTTGCGGTCGAGGCCGCCGATGCCGAGGCGCTGCTGAACTCGGAGCTTGACGGCAAGACCGTCAAGGAGGTCCTCGACGAGGCCAACGCGACGATCGGCGAGAAGATCGAAGTGCGCCGGGTGGCCCGCCTCGAAGGCGACAAGGTCGTGTCCTACCTGCACAAGACCAGCCCCGACCTGCCTGCGCAGATCGGCGTGCTCGTGGCCGTCGACGGTGGCGACGAGCAGACCGCGCGCGACATCGCAATGCACGTCGCCGCGTTCAGCCCCACCGTGCTGACCCGCGAGGACGTCGACGCCGCGACCGTGGAGAACGAGCGTCGCGTCGCCGAGGCCACCGCCAAGGAAGAAGGCAAGCCGGAGGCGGCACTGCCGAAGATCATCGAAGGTCGCGTCAACGGCTACTTCAAGGAGAACGTCCTGCTGGAGCAGCCGTTCGCCAAGGACCCGAAGAAGACCGTCAAGAAGGTCGCCGATGAGGCCGGCACGTCCGTGTCCGGTTTCGCGCGATTCAAGGTCGGCGTCTGACCGGACAGCCACCGAGACAGACAACTCGCAAGGAAGGGCTCACGGCAGATGCCGTGAGCCCTTCCTTGCGTTTTGCGACTTCACCAGCCCGCCCTGCTGGGACCGGACGGGGCCGACAGTGTGCAGCGACGGCGGGGGTCACGTCATCGCGCCTTGTGCTGCGCTTCAGCTGCGTGTTGCAGCGACGAATATGTCGCTATCGAATTGCAGCTGTGCTTTCTCGAACGATCAGGTGGGGCAGTGGGGCCGCAATCTGTGTGTGAATTTCGGGGTGCTTAATGGACTTGATCAAGTTATCGGCGAGAATTTCGCCCAATGCGAAAGAATCCCGACTCAAAGCGGTGATCCCCGGGTGCATCAACTTGGCCAGAGCCGAGTCCTCGAACGACACGATGGATACATCCCCGGGGACGGCGGCTCCCATCTCGACGGCCACGGCGAGCCCGGCGAATGCCATGATGTCGTTGTCGAAGATGAGTGCCGTCGGTCGGTCGTGGGAGGACAGGGCGGCTCGGGTGGCCCGGGTGGCGTCGGTGCCGGTGCCGTCTGTCGCAGTCACCTGTGTCTGTAGGTTGAGCGCCGCGCCGGCTGCGGCGAGGGCGGAGACCCGGTCCTCGGTGCTGTGCAACTGCCGCGGTCCGCTGATGTGATGGAACCGGCGATGGCCGATGGCTGCGAGGTATTCGATGATGGAGGTCATGGCGGCACTCTCGTCGAGAGTCACGGCGTTGATGCTGTGGCCGGCGGACCGCCCGCCGAGCGCCACCGCCGGAAGACCCAATCGCTGGAGTTCGTCCAGGCGAGGATCGGCGATCGTGAGGTCCATCAGCACGACGCCGTCGACGCGGTGTTCTGCCGCCCAGTCGCGGTAGGTCGCGATTTCGCTGTCGAGATCTTCCACGATCGTCAACTGCAGGCCGATTCCCTCCAGCGACAGACGTGACTGCACCCCTGAGAAGATCTGCGAGAAGGACGGCTCGACGCCCAGCGTGCGGCGTGGCCGAGCCGTCACGAGGCCGGCCAATTGGGTGTTGGAACGACCAAGAGCACGAGCAGCGCTGTGGGGGCGCCAGTGCATGCGGTCTGCAATGGCCACGATCCGCGCGCGGGTCTCGCTGCTGACGCCCGGCTGGCCGTTGAGGGCGAACGACACTGCCCCTTTGGACACGCCGGCTTCGCGGGCGATGTCCGCAATTGTTGGACGTGGCATGTAATGGATTCCCCTTCAGGCCGAGCCAGATGGCATCGCCTCACGTCAGGCTAGCGTACTGGCCACCTGTCCAAATCTGAACCATTGCGATGCCGAGCCAGCTCGTTGAGGCTAATATCACAGCAGGTTTGTACGACTGTCAAGTCGTGTCGAAACCTATTGCGGTGCTGTGGTGCGGTTGTGGTCCAGATCAGCCCTGCGGTCGCTGCGTTTTGGCGATGATGTCGGTGTCATCGCCTTCTCGCTCCTTGAGCACCACCAGCAGCTCGTGATGGTTCGACAGATATGTCGTGCCCGCGCGCACTCCCCAGAAGTAGAGAAGAACTGCGCCGACCGCCACCACGACCGAATCCCACGGCGCGGGGATGATGTCGGCGCCACCGAAACTGCCCAGCGCCCCCACGCCGTAGATGAAGGCGATGTAGACGACCAGCCACAGGCCGCCCGCCAGGTCGCCCTTGTTGCGCTCACCGATCGCGAAGCTCGCAGCGAACCACGCCAGCCCCACCCCGATCGGGATCAACGTCTTCCACAGGGTGTCCCACGGCTGCCAGACGATCACCAGTGAGGCGACGGCGAACGCCAGCGGCGCGATGATCGTCATACCGCGCAGTCGGGTGGCGGACCCGCCCAGTCCGACGTTGCGGAACACCAGCACCGAGATCGAGCCGATCGAGAAGGTCAGTGCGGCGAGAGCACTGAGCACCTCGACGATGTCGTGCCAGCTGGGCAGGAGCACGATGAGGCCGGCGCCGAGCACAAAGTTGACCAGCATCGCCACGACAGGCACACCGGTGCGGTCGCTGACCTTCATCACCGCGCGCGGGAAGAAGCCGTTCTTCGCCAGGCCGAAGACGTTGCGGGCATTCGCCGCCGTGTAGACGATGCCGGAGCCGGACGGCGAGATCGACGAGTCGGCGATCAGCAACCACGACAACCAGGTGAAACCGAGCATCTTGGCCAGGTCGGCAAAGGGTGAATCCAGATTCACGCCGTTCCAGCCGGCCGCATGGGCCAGTTCACTGCCCGGCAGCGAGCCGAGGTATCCCAGTTGGAGGCAGATGTAGAGCACGATGCTGAACACGATGGTGACGACCATCGCGCGCGGGATGTCCCGCCGCGGATTGGATGCCTCACCGGACAGCTCGATGACATTGCGGAAACCGGTGTAGGCGAAGATCAGGCCGCCGGATGCGATGGCGCTGAAGGCTGCCGAGATGCCGTATGGCGCGAAGCCGTGCGCGCTGAAGTTGTGGGAGAACCCACCGGCCTTGCTGTTGGCGCCGAAGCCGCTGGCAAGCAGCAGCACCACCGTGATGACGGGGATGCCGAGTTTGACCGCGGTCACGATGTTGTTGGACTTGGCGAACCACTTCACGCCGAAGTAGTTGACGACCACGAACAGCGCCATCAGCACGACCGCGACGAAGGTGCCAAGGGCCGTGAGCTTGGAGGTCTTTGCCGAGTACACCCCGTGCCACCACTTGGAGGCGTACTGCACCACCGCCGACGCCTCACTGGGCGGGTTGGCAACATACGACAGCCACATGGCCCAGCCGATGATGCTGGCGGCGAGGCGGCCGTTCGAGTAGAGCGGATAACGGACCAGGCCACCGGACTCGGGGCGCACCATGCCGAGTTCGGCGAAGACCAGCGCGATCATCAGCATCAGTGCACCGGCGATGACCCAGGCGATCAGTGCGGCGGGGCCGGCGTCCTGGGCGGCATACATCGAGGAGAACAACCACCCCGAGCCGATGACGCTTCCGACTCCCGCGGCCACGAGTGACCAGAATCCGAGCTCTCTGCGAAGTTTGTGGTCCTGGGCATCTGCGGCGCTCTGGCGGCCGGTGGCCGTGGCGGGGCTGGATTGGTCCATAGTTTCAGTATGTTCGGCTGCCTCCTCGAAATGGGGTTTCGGGTCCGTGATCCCTACCTTCGGGTGGGGTTCGCCGACGGGGGCGCAGGGAACGCGGATCTGGCTGTGGCAGGATCTACCGACCGCAGCTCACCTTGACCACACCGCCGGGAGGCCGCGATGACCCTCGCCCCGAACCAGTCCGAGAACCCCTTGCGGGTCCTGTTGAAACTGTCCGGCGAGGTGTTCGGTGGGGGCCAGGTCGGCCTCGCGCCCGACGTCGTGCGTGGTGTCGCCGAGCAGATCGCGGCCGCGGCCCGATCCGGCGTCGAGATCGCCGTCGTGATCGGTGGTGGCAACTTCTTCCGCGGCGCGGAACTGCAGACCAAGGGCATGGACCGCACCCGCGCGGACTACATGGGCATGCTCGGCACAGTCATGAACTGCCTTGCCTTGCAGGACTTCCTGGAGAAGCAAGGCATCGACACCCGTGTGCAGACCGCCATCACGATGGGGCAGGTCGCCGAGCCCTACATTCCCCGCCGGGCGATGCGTCACCTTGAGAAGCACCGCGTCGTGATCTTCGGCGCCGGCGCCGGTATGCCGTTCTTCTCCACCGACACCGTCAGCGCCCAGCGCGCGCTCGAGATCAAGTGCGACATGGTGCTGATCGCCAAGAGTGGCGTCGACGGCGTCTACACCGCAGACCCGAAGATCGACCCGTCGGCCACCAAGCTGGACACCGTCACCTTCTCCGATGCGCTCGCCCAGAACCTGCGCATCGTCGATGCTGCAGCGTTCAGTCTCTGCATGGAGAACGACCTGCCGATGCGCGTCTTCGGCATGGAGGGCGAGGGAAATATCACCCGTGCCCTGCAAGGTGAGAAGATCGGAACTCTGGTCACGACCTGACCGGATCGGATCGGCATCCGGTCCACAGGGATCCACCACCATCACGTCCCCTCAGTGGGGCATCACGAGGAGTCAGCGCGAAACATGGACGGCAGCATCGACGAGAGTCTGTTCGAGGCAGAGGAAAAGATGGAGAAGGCGGTCGAGGTCGCCAAGGAGGACTTCGCAGCCATCCGCACCGGCCGGGCCAGTGCCGCCATGTTCAACAAGCTGACTGTCGACTACTACGGCGCGCCGACCCCGTTACAGCAACTCGCGTCCTTCCAGACACCCGAGGCGCGCACCGTGCTGATCCAGCCTTTCGACAAGGGCGCGATGGCCGGCATCGAGAAGGCGTTGCGCGAAAGCGACCTGGGCGTCAACCCCAGCAACGACGGCAACCTCATCCGCATCGTGCTGCCGGCGCTGACCGAGGAGCGCCGCAAGGACTACATCAAGATCGCCCGTCAGAAGGGCGAGGACGCCAAGGTGTCGATCCGCAACGTCCGTCGCAAGGCCAAGGAAGACATCGACAAGGCCGTCAAGGACGGTGACGTGGGCGAGGACGAAGGCAGCCGCGCCGAGAAGGAGCTCGAGGCCGTCACCAAGCGTCACGTCGACGCCGTCGACGACCTGTTGAAGGGCAAGGAGGCCGAGCTCCTCTCAGTCTGAGGCGTGCTCGCGCATCCCACCATGTCCGAACCCACCTCCCGCCGGGCTGCCCGCGAGGCGCGAGCCGCGCGCTCGAAGTCCAGCAGTATGCCGCAGCCCGTCGTCGCGCCTGCCGAGGCGGCCGCCGGCCGGCCGGGAGCTGAGAGCACCAATCCCACTCCGCGCGCCGGCCGCAATCTGTATGCCGCGATCGGCGTGGGAGTGCTGCTCGGGGCCATCGTCATACTCAGCCTCTTCCTGGTGAAGGAGATCTTCGTCGCGGTCGCCATGGCCGCCTCTGTGATCGGCTGCTTCGAGGTGGTTCGCGCGATGAGCAACGGCCGCATCCACCCGCCGTTGATCCCGACCCTGACGGCTGCGGCGGTCGTGCCGTTGATCGCCTACCTGTGGGGCGCACCGGCCCTGGCGTTTTCAGCCATCGTGGCGGTGCTCGTGGTGCTTGTCTGGCGCAGCTTCGGCGACGAGGAGGGCTTGCGTCGCGATGTCGCCGGGGGAGCGATGGTGGTGCTCTATCTGCCGGCTCTCGTGGGGTTCGCGATGCTGCTGCTGCACAACTCCGACGGTCCCGGCCGCATCGTGGTCTTCGTTCTCGTCACGATCTGCAGCGACATCGGCGGGTATGCCGTGGGAGTGGTCGCGGGCAGGCACCCGATGGCGCCCAGCGTCTCGCCGAAGAAGTCCTGGGAGGGCTTCGCCGGATCATTCACGGCCTGCGTCATCGGCGGGGCGCTTTCGGTGTCGCTCGTGCTCGACGGACGATGGTGGGTCGGCGCGATCCTCGGTGCGCTGGTCGTCGTGGCTGCCACCGTCGGCGACCTGTGCGAGTCGATGATCAAGCGCGACCTCGGCATCAAGGACATGAGCAATCTCATCCCGGGCCACGGCGGGCTGATGGACCGCCTCGACTCGCTGCTGCTGGCCGTGCCGGTGGTGTGGGCCGTCCTGACTCCTTTCGTCGCGGTGAAGTGAGGTTCCGCCATGCCGACCGACCTGCCTGAACCCACCACTCGTCCGGCGCCAGGGCAGCTGACGTTCGCTGCACCGCGCCGGGGCAAGCCGCCGCAGCATCTGGCCGACTTCGACGAAGCCGGCCGCAAAGAGGCGGTGGAAGCGTTGGGGCACAAGGGTTTTCGCGCTAAGCAGCTGTCCACACACTACTTCGAACGGTTCGTCAGCGATCCCGCACAGATGACGGATCTGCCGGCAGCCGGACGTGACGAGCTGGTCGACGCGATGCTGCCCTCGCTGATGACGCCGATTCGGTCGGTGCAGGCGGACGACGGTCGCACCGTCAAACAGGTCTGGCGGTTGTTCGACGGTGCGCTGGTCGAGTCGGTGCTCATGCGGTACCCCGGACGCGTGACGATGTGCATCTCCAGCCAGGCCGGCTGCGGGATGAACTGCCCGTTCTGCGCGACAGGGCAGGAGGGCCTGACCCGCAACCTGTCGACGGCCGAGATCGTCGAGCAGGTCGTCGCCGGTGCCCGGATGCTGCGCGACGGCGCGCTGGCCGGTGGCGACGAGGAGTCCCGCGAGACACCGCTGCGCGTGTCCAACGTCGTCTTCATGGGCATGGGCGAGGCGCTGGCCAACTACCGTCAGGCCGTCAACGCCATCCGCCGACTGACGGAACCTCCGCCCGCCGGCCTGGGTATGTCGGCCCGCGGACTCACCATGTCCACCGTCGGACTCGTTCCCGCCATCGACAAGCTCGCAGCCGAAGGCATTCCCGTCACGCTGGCACTGTCGCTGCACGCCCCCGACGACGAGCTGCGCAACGAACTCGTGCCGATCAACACACGATGGTCGGTCGACGAGGCGCTCGATGCGGCATACCGGTACTTCGATGTGACGGGCCGTCGGGTGTCGATCGAGTACGCCCTGATCCGCGACGTCAACGACCAGGCATGGCGGGCCGACCTGCTCGGCCAGAAGCTTGCCGCGCGCGGCAAGGGCTGGGTGCACGTCAACCCGATCCCGCTCAACCCGACGCCCGGGTCGAAGTGGACCGCGTCCCGCAAGGGCGTCGAGCAGCAGTTCGTGGAGCGGCTGCGAGCCCACGGCATACCGACGACGATCCGCGACACACGCGGCTCCGACATCGACGGGGCCTGCGGGCAACTCGCCGCGTCGACCGCGTGATCCACGCGAAGGGCCTGCTGTTCGGTTCGCTGCCGAACCTCATGCTCAACTGGCGTCAGGCTCTGGCGCTCGCGGCCGTCCTGGTGGTGGGCTGGCTTGTGCTGCGGCACCGGTTCCAGGGCCTGAGTGCTGTATGCCGTGAGGGCTCGATCATCGCGGTGCTGTTCGCGGTGTGGCAGCTGGTGCAGGAGCCCGACATCAGCATCGGCGGCAATGCGCTCGCGCGTGGCCGGTGGATCGAACGCTTTCAGACCGCGATCCATCTGCCGAACGAACGGCACGTGCAGGACCTCATCCTCGGTCATCCGGATGTGGTGCGTCTGGCGAACCTCTATTACGCCACCATGCACTTCACCGTCATGGGGATCTTCCTGGTGTGGTTGTACGTCCGGCACCGCGACGCGTATCCGCGGATCCGCACGTCGCTGGCGATCGCGGTGCTCGGTTGCTTCATCGTGCAGCTGATGCCGGTCGCACCGCCGCGGCTGCTGCCGGGTTTCGTCGACACGGCCGAGCTCTACGGTCAATCGGTCTACAACGCCGGATTCTCGGTGGATGCGCTCGGCGCGATGCCCTCGGTGCACGTGTTGTTCGCATCTGTGGTGGGCTGGTTCACCTGGCGGGTGAGTACGTCCAAGTGGCGGTACATCGCAGTGCTGCACTTCGTCGTGACGGTCTTTGTCATCGTCGCCACCGCCAACCACTGGTGGCTGGACGGAATTGTGGCCATCGCCTTGTTGATCGCCGCGGTGCAATTGCATGACGCCGTCACGCGGTTGGTTCACCGGAGGCGGCGTGGGTCAGCCCGCGGCGATGATCGCGGCAGCCTCGTCGACGGTGCCGACGAGGTGGATCGCGGACTGCATCGGCCGGCCCTCGGCAAGTGAGCGCAGTGGTTCCCACGCCGGAATCGCTTGCTGCCAGTGGCGTTCATCGACCAACACCAATGGTGGCAGCGGGCCGTCGGACTCCGTTGCATAGAACAGCCGGGTCGCTGCCTGGAAGATCTCCTGCACCGTGCCGGCCGCACCGGGCAGCACCACGATGCCGGCGGTGCAGATGGCAAGCAACGCGTCTTCACGCAGTGCGTTGCTGAAGTATTTCGCTATGTGCGCGGCGAAGACGTTCGGCGGCTCGTGCCCGTAGAACCAGGTCGGGACACCCAGGCTGGGCGCGTCCGGCCGCTGAGCTTGAGCCAACCGATCGCGTATGCCGAACGCGATCGTCGCCCAGGCATCCACGCTCGGCCGGAACGACGGCACCCCGGCGAGCTCATCCAGCGCTGCGGCGAGGGCCGTCGCGTCCTCGAAGAGCGCGCCGAGGTTCGCCGCCTCCATCGCGCCCGGTCCACCTCCGGTGGCCACGATCGCGCCGTCGGCGGCGAGGGTGTGGCCGAGATGGGCAGCATCGGCATACCCGGCGGTCCCGCGATCGAGGGCGTGCCCACCCATCACTCCGACCACTCGTCGGCCATCCACCAGCTCTGCCAAGGCGTCGGCGATGCTGTCGTCGTGGATCGCCTGCAGGAGGGTGGCGTAGACGTCGCTGCGGGTGCGCGGATCCAGCGACCATCGGTAGGTGCGTGCATCGCGGCTTCCGGAGTACCCCTCGCCGGTGGGATCGGCATACAGCTCGCGCGCGGTGTAGAGCCCGGCCCGCCACGGGTCGAAGGGCACCCTGTCCTCGCGCGGGAAGACCAGAGCACCACGCACGCGCAGTTGCTCGTCCAGTTGTTGCGGCAGTTCACAGCCGAGCACGACCATCTTGTCGACGTCGGCGTGTTCCAGCAGGGCGGGATCAAGTCCGGTGAGGTCGAGATCCTGCAAGCGCGCTCCCCGCAGCGGCGTGCCGGACGCGAGCAGTCGCAGCAGTTGTTCGAGCGTTTCTACCTCGATGGCGGCCATGGTGCTGATTTCATCACGATCCGATCACGTCGTGAGACAGGGAGCAACCGACCGGCGGGCAGCGGCGTCATACCCGGTGTCGGCCACAACACGGGCCGGCAGCCACTCGGGGACTGTGATCTTCTCGATCGCGGAAAGGATTGATACGCATGAACCGCACCACTTCCTTCGTTGCCACCGGAGCCCTGGTTCTCGCCGGAGCCGGTGCTGTCGCCTTCGCGCCGGCCGGGACCGCATCGGTTCTGGCGCAGTCTCACCTGGTCAGCCCGCGGGTCCAGCAGGATCTCGGCAGCGCTGCCCACCTGCAGACCGCGTCCACCGCCACCGAAGTGCACGTGGTCGATGTGCGTACGACCTCCACCACGTCGACCAGGTCCGGCTCGTCGACCAGGTCCACCGACGCCGCGATCACGACGGCGATCTTGCACAGCCCGCTGCTCGGTGTGGTCCAGCCCGCCGACATCGCGGTCAGCGACATCCACTTCGCGTCGTCCGACACGTCGTGGGCCGCCGCGCTCGCCACACCGCGCAACGGCCAGACCGACCCGGCGCAGGTTGTGCTGCACAAGGTCGGAGCCACCTGGCAGGTGCGTGACCTGGGCACGTATGCCGTCGGCTGTGGCATCGCCCCGGCCACCGTCCGCGCTCAGCTGGGTCTGCACGGCGCCTGCTGACGTCGCACGTCTGACCGGCCGCGTTCGACACGGAGCCTGGCAGTTCGATGTTCGTCGTGGGGGCGGTGATACCTGTCCTGGCGTCGAACATCGCGGCGGGGCGAGGTAACGGAGTGTGGCTGGGATGACGATTACCCACGCGTAACCCCGCCCATGGCGCAACTGATCGTCATTTCTGCCGCATCACTGTGGCCAGAGGTGAGTGTGAGGGGGAAGTGGTCAGCGCAACGCCCGTCAGTGGTCCGCAATACCGTGACGGGATGCTCACCACTGTGGCGGTCTCCGGCTACCGATCACTGCGCGACGTCGTGCTGCCGTTGGCGCCGCTGACGGTGATCACCGGGGCCAACGGCAGCGGCAAATCCTCGCTCTACCGGGCGCTGCGGCTGTTGTCCGATTGCGGCCAGGGCCGTGTCATTGCGGCGCTCGCTCACGAAGGTGGGCTGCCGTCGGCGCTCTGGGCGGGGCCCGAGTCATTGGCAGGTGCGAGACGTGGCGCGCCGGTCCAAGGGACGGTCCGCAATGGCCCGATCAGCCTGCAGCTCGGCTACGCCTCCGACGACTTCGGCTACCTGGTCGATCTCGGCCTGCCGCAACGGTTCAAGTGCCTGCCGTCCGCCTTCGACCGAGACCCGCTGATCAAACGCGAGGTGATTTTCAGCGGGCCGGTGATGCGTCCCGGCTCCACCTTGGTGCGCCGGCTGCGCGAGGTCGTCGAAGTGCGTGACGGCCGCGGATGGCGGCAGGTGACGAAGTCGTTCCCGGCATACCGCAGCGTGCTCACCGAGTTCGGCGACCCGACCCTGTCGCCCGAGCTGTATGCCGTCCGCGCGGCGATCCGGTCGTGGCGCTTCTACGACGGATTCCGCGCCGATGCGGGAGCGCCTGCGCGACGCCCTCAGGTCGGCACGCGGACCCCGGTCCTCGCCGATGATGGCGCGGACCTCGCTGCAGCCGTCGCGACCATCAAGGAGGCCGGTTTCGGCGACCTCGACGCCGCGGTCGCCGATGCCTTCGACGGCGCGCGCCTGGAGGTCGTGGTCGTCGACGGGATGTTCGACCTGGCGCTGCATCAGCCGGGGATGCTGCGGCCGTTGCGGTCGGCGGAGCTGTCCGACGGCACCTTGCGCTACCTGCTGTGGGTGGCAGCGCTGCTCACGATCGAGCCGCCCCAGCTGATGGTGCTCAACGAGCCCGAGACCTCGCTGCATCCACAACTGCTGCCTGCTCTCGGTCGGCTGATCCGGCTCGCTGCGAAGCGCTCGCAGGTGGTGGTGGTCTCGCACGCGCGACCGCTGATCGATCAGCTCGGCGTGCGACCGCTCGGCGCCGACGATGACGAAGACCCGGGTGACGAAGACCCGGGTGACGAACCCGGTGACGACGAACCCGGTGACGACGAACGCGACGATGACGGTCCCGACGGCGCTGACGGCGACGGATCGGCCGCTGCGAGAGGCACCGAGGTGGTGCTCGCCAAAGACCTCGGCGAAACGCGTGTCGAGGGTCTCGGTCTGCTGACGACACCGCGGTGGGAGTGGGGCACTCGCTGAGGCCTGGCTCGCCGATTTTCCGTCAGGCCCTTCGGCCTGCTTCGGCGCAGCGACTGCGGAAACCTCAGCGCGAGTCCCGCGCCGCTGGCGCACTCCGGCACCCGTCGGTGAGACTGGGTCATGGGACACCACCGCAGGCACAGGGATGTCGTGACAACCGTCGGCACGGGCTCAGCCGAGATCGCCACCGAGGGGTCGACGCTGAAACTGGTTGTCGTTGCACAGGATCCGAGTCCGCATGCAGCGTACGAGCAGGCGCAAACGCGCACCGAGGCATTGTTCGCAGCGCTCGAGGCGCTCGAACTGCCCGCCGGAGGGTTGCTCACCGAGAACATCTCGATGCACCCGAAGCTGTCGCACGACGGCGAAGAAAGACTGCTCGGTTATGTGTGGCAGCACCGGCTGTCAGTCCGCCTTCGCGACACCGCGCAGCTCAGCGACGCGATGGCGGCGGCGGTGTCCACCGGCGACGGCTTTGTGCGGATAGAGGGTGTGAGCCTGACCGAGGCATCCGCCGAAGACGCCGAGCGAACCGCACGCGCCGAGGCATTCGAACGTGCGCGGGTCTCGGCACAGCAGCTCGCCACCTTGGCGGGCCGGGAACTCGGCCAGGCGGTCGACGTCGCTGAAGGTGGCGCTGCAGGGCCGCAGTTCAATCCATCGCGTGCGCGACCGGCAGCGCGATATGCCGCTGCTGCGCGGATGCCCATCGGCGACGGCCTCAGCGAGGTTTCGGTGACCTTGCTGGTCCGGTGGGCCTTCGCCGACTGACACGGCACAGGTCACCCTCGCTCACGGGCAGACCGCACGGGTTGTCGGCCCACCGGGTCATCGGCTCACGTGCCCTCGACTCACCGTATGGGCAGCCGAGCCACGCTCAGAGAGATGTCGCCTCGATGGTGAAGCCCTGTGCTCGCAGGCGTTCGGTCAGCACGTCGCCGAGACCCGTTGCGGGCGTGAGCACTCCACCGTTGAGACCGGCAGGAAGTGGGCAACGGTCTCGCTCGAGTGCCAACGCCAAGGCGCTCTCGCCGAGCATCACACAGGTGGCGGCATAGCCCGGATCCCCCTGTGCCGCAACGACGCTGCGGTATGCCGCACCATTGGTCGTGACGGTACGCGCCTCCGCCCGGAAGAAGCCCGCGGCACGAGCCTTCTCGCTGGGGCCTTCGCCGGGGGAGGGCAGCACACGCTCTACGACCGGTCGTAGCAGCGGCACGTTGAGCGCACCGAAACCGGCGGCCAGACCACCGGCAACGGCATACGCGGTGAGCCGTCCGCGGTTGCCGGCGCCGACACGCATCACCTCGCGGTAGCGGAATCGTCTGCCGTAGCCGTGCCCGTCGAGCGCATTGCTGCGCCGGACGATCCGAGTGTTGAAGGAAGCCATCACGAATGGCGCTGTCCACGAACCGATGTCGGGTGCATAGCTGACGCTCAGCGAGTCGCGCCATTCGCCGCTGGGCTCGTCAGCGCGGTTCGGACTCAGCGCGAACTTGTCGAGGGCGATCGAGCGCTTCTGCTTGTCGCGCCGGATCTCATCGACCTGGTGCATCGCGGACGCGAGGGTGCCGCCGCTCGCGCCGCCCTTCATCGTCACGAACAGCGTGGTGTCGGTGAGCTCACCGGCGTCGTCGGCCCGGGCCGCCTCGGCGAGCCCCAGCACCGCCAGATCGGACGGAACGGAGTCGAAGCCGCATGAGTGGATGATCCGCGCTCCGCTAGCCTCGGCGATGTTCTGGAAGCGGTCGATCGACTCGCGCACGAACAACACCTCACCGGTGAGGTCGACGTAGTCGGTGCCGGCCTCCGCGCACGCCTTGACCAGCGGTAGGCCGTATTTCGCGTAGGGTCCGACGGTCGTGATCACCACGCGCGCCGCGGTGGCCAACGCGTCCAATGACGCCTGATCGCTCGAATCTGCCACCAGCACAGGCCATTTCGTGGCTATGCCGCCGATCTCGGTCGCCACCGCTGCGACCTTCTCACGGGAGCGTCCGGCCAGCGCGATGCGGGTGCCGGAGGGAGCGTGAGCGGCCAGATGCTGTGCCGTCAGCCGCCCGACAAAGCCGGTGCAGCCGAAGACGACGATGTCGTGGTCGCGGGTCGAAGTCATGGGGTCACCGTAGTGTCAGGCCAGTGGCAACTGTTCGTCAGTGATGCGCGTGGCCCGGTCGTGCACGTCGATCAGTTGCCATTCCTGCGGATTCGGAGACGGGCCGGAAGCCAAGACCAGCCGGCATGTGCGTGCGTTGCCACACGCGGTTCGGTATGCCGCGAGCCAGTCGCTCAGCGCGGTCTCCGCCGCAGCGTCGGCCGCCGGCCACTCCGGCGGGCGGCGGTGCATACCGCAGCGCCACGGTTTGGGGGTCAGGCGCGCGCGGCAGGTGTGGAACTTGCGACACAGGTGCGCATAGACCTCGTCGGTGGCCAACTGCCCGAACATCTCCGCGGCCTGCGGCGCATCGGGGGCCAGGCCAGTGCCGGTGACCACGGCCCGGAACCCGCCATACGTCTCGTAGACCCGCACGCCCAGATGGGGGTGAGTGTTCGCGAATGTTTGAATCCGTTGCAAAGCAACGGTTTTCGGGTCATCTTCGGGTTGGGACCGCCCGAAGAAGCGGCGCACCCGCGATCCGGTACGGCCTCGCGGCACATCCACATCCGCGATGAGCAGCTGATCGGTGCCGAGGACGTCGGCGCCATACCTGTTGCGGGTCACGACACCGATGAGCGTGCCGTCGTCAGCCCGGACCTCGTGCACCAACTCCTCACGCGGTGGTACCCAGCCGTATGACGCGCGCGCCGTGCCGCTGCCGAGCGCGGCCAGCAGCGCGGTGAGGCGGTCACGGGCCATCCAGGTGGCTTCGTCGATCGAGGTGGCCGACCACCCCCATGCCAGCAGGGCACCGTCGCGGGCGGCGGACCAGTAGCGCGGTGGCAGCTGCATGCGGCCGGAGCCTACCTGGCAGCGACGCGGCCCCGCCCGGAGCCGTGAATGACTCCGGGCGGGGCCGCGTCGAGCCGGTCGAGCCGGGTCAGCCGATGGGCCTCAGATCATCGACCAGGCTTCGGTGAGCACACCGCGCAGCTTCTGCTCGATCTCGTCGAACTCGGTCTGACCGATGATCAGCGGCGGGGCCAGCTGCACGACCGGGTCGCCACGGTCGTCGGCGCGGCAGTAGATGCCTGCGTCATACAGCGCCTTGGACAAGAAGCCGCGCAGCATGCGCTCGGCCTCGTCGTCGTTGAAGGTCTCGCGGGTCTCCTTGTCCTTGACCAACTCGATGCCGTAGAAGTAGCCCTCGCCGCGCACGTCGCCCACGATCGGCAGGTCGGTGAGCTTCTCCAGCGTCGCGCGGAACTTCGGGGCGTTCTCGTGCACGTGCTGCACCAGCCCCTCGCGCTCGAAGATGTCGAGGTTGGCCATCGCGACAGCGGCCGAGACCGGGTGCCCGCCGAAGGTGTAACCGTGCGGGAAGGACGTCGTGCCCTTGCGGAACGGCTCGAACAGTCGGTCGCTGGCGATCATCGCACCGATGGGGGAGTAGCCCGAGGTCAGGCCCTTGGCGGTGGTGATGATGTCGGGGACGTAGCCGAAGTCCTTGCAGGCGAAGATCTCGCCGATGCGCCCGAAGGCGCAGATGGTCTCGTCCGAGACCAGCAGGACGTCATACTCGTCGCAGATCTCGCGGACTCGCTCGAAGTATCCGGGCGGCGGCGGGAAGCAGCCGCCGGCGTTCTGCACCGGCTCCAGGAAAACCGCGGCAACCGTGTCGGCACCCTCGAACTCGATGGCCTCGGCGATGCGGTCGGCAGCCCAACGGCCGAATGCCTTGGGGTCCTCACGGTGCTCGGGAGCGGCGCGGTAGATGTTGGTGTTGGGCACGCGGAAGGCGCCGGGCACGAGCGGTTCGAACATCGACTTCAGGTCTGGCAGACCGGTGATCGACAGGGCGCCCTGCGGGGTGCCGTGGTAGGCGATCGAGCGGCTGATGACCTTGTGCTTGGTCGGCTTGCCGGTCAGCTTGTAGTAGTGCTTGGCCAGCTTCCAGGCCGACTCCACGGCTTCACCACCGCCGGTGGTGAAGAAGACGCGGTTGAGGTCGCCGGGGGCGTAACCGGCCAGGCGCTCGGCCAGGTCGATAGCCGGGCGGTGGCCATAGGACCAGATCGGGAAGAACGCGAGTTCGCGCGCCTGCTTGGCGGCGGCCTCGGCGAGTTCCTCACGGCCGTGGCCGACCTGCACGGTGAACAGCCCGGACAGGCCGTCGAGGTACTTCTTGCCCGCGTCGTCGTAGATGTAGGCGCCCTCACCGCGGGTGATGATCGGCAGTCGCGCTCCGGCGCCGCCGTCGGCGGTCGGCTCGTACACCGATTGACGGGTGAAGTGCCCCCACAGGTGGTCGCGGGCGGCATCCTGGCGCGGCGTGCCGGCCGGAGTGAGATCGTCGGATTGCGTTGTGGCGGTGGTCATCTGGTGCCCCAGTCATATCGTTGTTTGGCGAGTTTGAGATACATGAACGTTTCGGTGTCGGCGACGCCGTCGATGTCGCGGATGCGCCCGGTCAGCAGCTCCAGCAGGTGCTCGTCGTCGGCGCAGACGACCTCGACCAGCACGTCGAACCGGCCCGCGGTGAGCACGACATACGCCACCTCTGGCATCTGGCTGAGCTCGTCGGCCACGACGGTGATGTCACCGCGGATCGTGATGCCGATCATGGCCTGCCGGTCGAAACCGACCTGCGCGGGATCGGTGACGGCGACGATCTGCAGGATGTCGGCGTCGAGCATGCGCTGCACACGTTGCCGCACCGCCGCTTCGGACAGGCCGATGTCACGGGCGATCGCGGAGTATGCCGCGCGGCCGTCGGTCTGCAGCCGGCCGATGATCGCCTTGGAGACGTCGTCGAGCGCAGGTCGCGTCGATGTGCGAGTTGGCTGCGGCATGGCTCCACGTTGCCACGGTTTCCAAACATTTTCAACCCGTTTCGCCACGAAATCAGTTGTCGACGCCGGATATGACTATGCTTTGGGTATGGCGCTGAGTGCATTTGATCTGTATTCGGTGGGAATCGGGCCGTCGTCGTCCCACACTGTCGGTCCGATGCGTGCTGCCCGCACCTTCGTCGAGGGGCTTCAGGAGTCCGGCCGGCTGGCGGACGTGCGGCGCGTGCGTGCCCAGTTGTTCGGTTCGTTGGGCGCCACCGGCCACGGCCACGGGTCCGACAAGGCTGTCGTGCTCGGCCTGGAAGGGGAGCGCCCGGAGACCGTCGACACCGACCGGGCCGACGATCGCGTCGCCGAGGCGCGGACCCGGCATACGTTGTCGTTGCTGGGAATTCACCAGATCGAGTGGTCGCCGGACGACGACCTGACCATGCACCGGCGCAAGTCGTTGCCGGCCCACCCCAACGGCATGCAGTTCGACGCGTATGACGCAGCCGGTGATCTCGTGGCCAGTCACGTCTACTACTCGGTCGGCGGGGGCTTCGTCGTCGACGAGGCCGCGACCGGCGCCGACCGCGTCGTGCTGGACGACACCCCGCTGGAGTTCCCGTTCTCGACCGGTGCGCAGCTGCTGGAGATCTGTGAGCGCGAGCACCTGTCGGTCAGCGATGTGATGCTGCGCAACGAGCTGGCTTGGCGCACCGAGGCCGAGGTCCGTGAGGGCATGTTGGCTCTGTGGCAGGTGATGGCGCAGTGCGTGCGCAACGGGATCGCCCATGAGGGCACCCTGCCGGGCGGGCTGCGGGTGCCGCGTCGCGCGCCGGGGCTCCACCAGGAGCTCACCAGGGGCCGGTTGCGCGATGACCCGCTGAAGGTCATGGACTGGGTCAATCTCTACGCCCTGGCGGTGAACGAGGAGAACGCCTCCGGCGGCCGCGTCGTCACGGCGCCGACCAACGGCGCGGCCGGCATCATTCCGGCAGTGCTGCACTACTACGTCAACTTCGTGGCCGATGCCGACGATGACGGCATCGTGCGTTTCCTGCTGGCGGCGGCAGCCGTCGGCATCCTGTTCAAGGAGAACGCCTCCATCTCCGGCGCCGAGGTCGGCTGCCAGGGCGAAGTCGGGTCTGCCTGCGCGATGGCAGCCGGCGGCCTTGCCGAAGTCACCGGCGGCACGCCCAGCCAGGTCGAGAATGCCGCCGAGATCGGCATCGAGCACAATCTCGGCCTGACCTGCGACCCGGTCGGCGGGCTGGTTCAGATCCCGTGCATCGAGCGCAACGCCATCGCCAGCGTCAAGGCGATCAATGCAGCACGCCTGTCGCTCGGTGGCACCGGCGTGCACACGGTCAGCCTCGACAAGGCGATCAAGACCATGCGCGACACCGGTCGCGACATGTCCGTCAAATACAAGGAGACCGCGCGAGGCGGTCTCGCCGTCAACGTGATCGAGTGTTGAGCGCACGATCGCTGCCACCCAGAAAGAAAACGGAGCACCACGATGACCGACAGCCCGCGCCTGTTGCGCAACTTCGTGAACGGCGGCTATGCCGCGGCGGAGACCGACGCCACGACCGACATCATCGACCCGACCACCGCGAAAGTCGTTGCCAAGGCACCGGTTTCGACAGCCAAGGATGTTGACGACGCTTACGCCTCGGCCGCAAAGGCTTTCGAGGAATGGGGTCAGACCACACCGAGCGAGCGCCAGCAGGCGTTGCTGAAGTTCGCCGACGCCATCGAAAAGCGTGGCGACGAGTTCGTGAAGCTGGAGGCGCAGAACACCGGCAAGCCGTTCGCGCTGACCACCTCGGAGGAGATCCCGCCGATGGTCGACCAGTTGCGCTTCTTCGCAGGCGCGGCACGGGTGCTCGAGGGCATCGCGAGCACGGAGTACCTCGCCGGTCACACCTCCTGGATCCGCCGCGAGCCGATCGGTGTCGTCGGTCAGGTGACGCCGTGGAACTACCCGATGATGATGGCGATGTGGAAGATCGCCCCGGCGCTCGCCGCAGGCAACACGATCGTGCTGAAGCCCAGCGACACCACCCCTGAGACCACTCTGTTGCTGGCCGAGGTCGCTTCGGAGTTCCTGCCTGCCGGCGCCTTCAACGTCGTGACCGGCGACCGCGAGACCGGTCGCCTCGTCGTAGAGCATGACGTGCCGCAGCTTGTCGCGATCACCGGATCGGTGCGAGCCGGCATACAGGTCGCCGAGTCTGCTGCTCGCGGACTCAAGCGCGTGCACCTCGAACTCGGGGGCAAGGCGCCGGTCATCGTCTTCGACGACGCCGACATCGAAGCCGCCGTCGAGGGCATCGCGGTCGCTGGTTACTTCAACGCCGGCCAGGACTGCACCGCCGCGACCCGGGTGCTCGTGGCCCCGGGCATCCATGACGACTTCGTCGCCGCGCTCGCCGAATACGCCAAGAACGACGCCAAGGTCGGTATGCCGGACGACGAGGACGCGCTGCTCGGCCCGGTCAACAACGCCAACCAACTCGCGCACGTCACCGGCATGCTCGAGCGGTTGCCCGACCACGCGACCATCTCGGCCGGTGGCTCGCGGATCGCCGCGCTCGGCGACGGTTACTTCCTTCAGCCGACGGTTGTCTCGGGACTCACCCAGAACGACGAGATCAGCCAGAACGAGGTCTTCGGCCCGGTCATCACGGTGCAGAAGTTCGAGGACGAGAAGACCGCGATCAGCTACGCCAACGGCGTGCAATACGGTCTGGCGTCCTCGGTCTGGACCCGCGACCTCGGTCGCGCGATGCGCGTGTCCAAGGCACTGGACTTCGGCTGCGTCTGGATCAACACGCACATTCCGCTGGTGGCCGAGATGCCGCACGGTGGCTTCAAGCACAGCGGTTACGGCAAGGACCTCAGCCGCTACGGCTTCGAGGACTACACGCGCATCAAGCACGTGATGGCCAACATCGACAGCTGACCGGCAACTCCGCCAACGCGACGACGGCCGCCGTCCCCATATCGGGGCGGCGGCCGTTCGCGTCAGATGAACAGTGCGAGCTCAGGCCCGGTTGGGCCGGTCGGCGGGAGGGCCGTCACGCTCCGGCGAGTATGTCGGGAAGGCGTTTCTCGACATACGGCACGACCTCGGCGACGGTGACATCGCGGCCGAGCTCGTTGCTCAACGACGTCACGCCTGCGTCCGGAATCCCGCACGGCACAATGACATTCGCCCACGAGAGGTCGCAGTTGCAGTTGAGTGCGAAGCCGTGCATGGTCACGTCGCGGCTGACCCGGATGCCGATGGCGCCGATCTTGCGGCTCGGTCGGGTGGCGTCGGCAGGCAGCCACACTCCACTGCGGCCCTCGACACGTTCGGTGTGCAGTCCGAGGTCGGCGCAGACGTCGATCATCAGCTGCTCGATGCGCCGCACGTGGCCGACGACGTCGATGGGATCGGGCAGCCGCACGATCGGGTAGCCCGTGAGCTGACCCGGGCCGTGCCAGGTGATCTTGCCGCCGCGATCGACATCGATGACCGGAGTGCCGTCGAACGGGCGCTCGTGCGGCTCGGTGCGCTTGCCGGCGGTGTAGACCCGCTGGTGCTCCAGCAGCAGCGTGGTGTCCTCCTGCTCGTGGGCGACAACGCGGGCGTGCACCTCGCGCTGCAGATCCCACGCAGCCTGGTAGTCGACGAAGTTCGGGTCGAAACCGACGTGCTCGATGCGCATACCGGTCACGGTACGCCGGGCGAATCGCCTCGATCCGCCCGGCGTGGCAACCCATCAGTAGGCATGTGGCGCCGCAAGTGTCGTCGTGGCTCAGGGTGTGAGCCGGTGCAGGTCACGCGGGAACAAGGTGACCTCACGGACGTTGGTCACTCGAAGCAACCGAGCGACCCACCGCTCCAGTCCGATCGCGAAGCCACCGTGCGGTGGCATGCCGTGTTCGAAGGCCGAGAGGTATGCCGCAAAGTCCTCCTCCCTCTCGCCGGCCGCTGCCAGCGCCGTCCGATAGTCCGAGCGGCGGTGCAGTCGCTGACCACCGGTCGTCAGTTCCAGGCCGCGGAACAACAGGTCGAAGCTGTTGGACCAGCGCGGGTCGTCCGGCTGCGGGTGCGTGTAGAAGGGCCGCTTGCGCATCGGATAGCCCTCCACCGCAAGGAATTCCGAGCCGAACTCCGCCAGCGCCCATTGCGACAGTGCACGTTCATGAGCCGGCTCGAGGTCCGGCTCGTCCGGTGCGGCACCGACGATCCGCAGCGCGTCGGCAAAGTGGACACGCGGAATAACGCCCGGCACTGACGGCAGTTCGACTTCGAGCGCTTCGACCGAGGCAGCGGCATACGTGGCGATCGACCGGATCATGCCGGCGAGCACGTCGCGAAGCTGAGCGATGACGTCGCGGTGGTCCTGGATGAACCCGAACTCCACGTCGAGAGAGGTGTATTGCGCCAGATGGCGGACCGTGTCGTGGGGCTCGGCGCGGAAGACCGGCCCGACCTCGAAGACCCGCTCGTGGGCACCGACCATCATCTGTTTGAAGAACTGCGGCGACTGCGCGAGGAATCCAGGCTGTCCGAAATAGTCCATTTCGAAGACGTTCGAACCGGATTCGGTGGCCGTGCCGACGATTTTGGGAGTTGTGATCTCGACGAAGCCGGCTTCCGTGAGTGTCTCGCGGAAGCCGCGCATGGAGGTTGCGGCGATCCGCCACGAGTGCTGCGCCCGAGGGTGCCTGAGCGCGACCGGGGCATGGTCGAGTCGGCTGGCGAGACCGCCAGAGACGTTCGGTCGCCACAGCTCGAGTGGGGGAGTCGCCGCAGGCTCACCCAACGGCACGATGACAGGGTCGATCACTTCGACCCCGGCGGGTGCTGCGGGATTCGCATGCACGGTGCCGGTGACGCGCACGACGCTTTCTTCGCCGAGTCCGTCGAGCACGGCGCGTGCCGGTGGTTCCTTCACGACGACCCGCGCCATACCTGAACGGTCCCGCAGCACAAGGAAACTCACGTGTGCCAACATTCGGCGCCGATGGATCCAACCGTCGAGGACAACGATCGATCCGGTTGGTTCGGCAGCGAGCTGCGCTGCCAGGGTGCGGTTCTGCATGGGTCTTCACCTCCTGGGAAACGGTCTCCCCGGAGGTGCGGGCGATGGGGTCGAATTCGCTGTGCCACCGCACCTTCGTCGCAACGGGACTGCTGCGACCTCATGGATTCTGCCTGGCTCAGGGGTGTCTTGGCCGTCGGTGCGGATCCCGCTCTTCCAGCCCATGGAGCGTTTCTCTGGTGATCTCGCAGATCCGGCGGTTACTCGGTCCCGTCGTTGCCGTTCGGCACGCTACCCGTCGCCACAGGTGGCTCGCGAGCGAATTTCGGGGGCAGAGCGACGCCCGCGCGCGGGTTATAGGGTTTCGGCGGAAGCTGATCGCAGCGGCGAGCACGGCGCGCCCACTCGACGCGAATGTCTGGGAGACAGATGACTTACGGCAATGACGACTTCGTACCCGTGATCCTCGGGTCCGGCCTCAACGCTTACAACATCGCCCGCAGCCTGCGGGAGGTCTTCGGTGTCAGGTCGCTGGCGATCGGCCGGTTTGCCTCCCGCGAGACCGCGCACTCGCAGATCATCGACGTGCGCGTCGTGCCCGGACTGGGCGAGGCCGACGTCGTCATACAGACGCTGCGGGATGTCGCAGCCGAGTTCACCGGCCGCAAGCTGGTGCTGTTCCCGACGATCGAGTTCTACACCAATGTGGTGTTGCGCAATCGCGCCGAACTCGACCAGTTGTTCCTCATCCCGCTGGTCTCCACCGAGGTCGCCGACCGGTTGATGGACAAGACCGACTTCTACCGCACCTGCGCGGATCTGGGCGTCCCGCATCCGAAAACTGTTGTCGTCGAACCGGATTCATCGATCGATGTCGACGGTATGCCCTTCGATTACCCGGTGATCGTGAAGCCCGCCGACACCGACAGCTATCCGCGGCTGAGCTTCGCGGGAAAGCAGAAGGTCTACCTGGTCAACGACGGCGCCGAGCTCACCGACCTGTGCGCGCGGATCTTCGCCGCCGGCTACACCGGCAACCTGATCGTCCAGGAGTACCTCTCCGGCGACGAGTCGGTGATGCAGGTCGCCAACTCCTACTCCGACACGACGGGCAGCGCGCGGGTGATCAGTGCCGGGCAGGTGGTGCTGACCGAATACAACCCGGTGCTCATCGGCAACAACAACGCGATCATCCCCATCAACGACGACGCCCTGACGAGCGCGATCCGGACGTTCCTGGACGGCGTCGGGTATGTCGGACTCGCCAACTTCGACGTCATGGTCGATGAACGGACGGGTGAGTCCAAGCTTCTCGAGGTCAACCTCCGCCCCGGGGCGACCAGCTATTACACGATGGCCGGCGGCCTCAATCTCATCGCGACCGCGGTCCACGACCTGGTGTACGACCGGCGCGATGAGTTCACCAGCGCGCAGCAGGAGCGGCTGTGGGTGAACGTGCCCTATCCGGTTGTCCTGCGCTACGCGCCCCCATCGCTGCGGACACAGTTGCGGCGGGCCGCGAAGCTCGGCCGGATCCACACCCTCGACTACGGCCCGGACCTGAGCCGGCAGCGTCGCCTCGACATCGCCAGGATCAACGCACGGCACTGCCTGGACTACATCAAGTTCTCCAAGTCCAGCCTCGGCTGACCCGCGATCGCACGGGCTCGGTCTTAGCTCCGGAGGGACAGCAACAGGTCCGCGGCGCGCCGGGCGCCGGCCACGTCGAGTGTCGTCGGCAGGTTGACGATCCGCGCGATGAGGTCCTGAGTCTGCGGCGTGGTGCTTGCCGGGTCGAGGTTGTATGCCGCAGGGTCGTCCGGACCGGGGAACAGCGCCGGGCGATACCACCGACCTGCGTAGACGCCGCCGGCGGTGAGTTCACGGATCAACCGTTCGGCAGTCTCGGTCGAGTCGACGAAGAACGGGAAACGCACCAACGGCGCCGCGGCGTCGATGGTGTCGGGCATCTGGACGTGTCCCGCCAAAGCCCGCAGATACTCGGCCGTCGCCGCGGCACGTCCGCGCTCGATTTCGGTGATGCGACCCAGGTGGTGAGCGGCCTGCGCGGTCATCCAGGGCGCGGGCTGCATCGGCGTCCGCTCCAGGCCGCCTCGCCTCTCGGCGGGCCCGATCAGTGGTTCGAACAGGCGTAGCGCAGTCATCGCCGACCGTGCCTGGGCCGACACTGCGCCGGGCAGGCGGTTGAGCACGCGCACCTGATTGCGGTAGGCGCGCGATCGCAGGGACACAGCGGTGCTGACCGCTGGAAGCTCGGTGAGGTCCGTCGTCAGCCGGTGATGCAGCGCGCGGTCGGACAAGCGCGGGTTCACCCAGATGGCGCCGCCGAAGCGGGTCGGCAGGATCTTCTCGGCACCGAAGGAGTGGATCGACAGATCGGCCAGCGGCATACCGTCCGCGTCTCGAGCCATCCGACCGACACAGTGCGCGGAGTCTTCGACAAGTATGACGCCCGCGCGATTCGCCTTCTCGCGCAACGCGATCGAGCGGGCGTCGTCGATGATGCCGAAGGTGTGCTGAAGGACGACCGCGCGGGTGGCATCGGTCAGCTCGAGCGCCTCGGGGTCGAGAGCGAGTGACGCGGGGCTGACCTCGGCATACTCGGGGCGAAGTCCACCGACCATGATCGGATCGACGGCCGTCGCGCAGGTGAGCAATTGGGTCGCCACATCACCAGGGCCGTGCAGATCGGCCATCGCGCCGAATGCGAGCGCCATCGCATACCTGGCGCGGAACACCAGATGCCAGTCGGACGGATCGGTGTCGGTGATCGTGGCGAGATGCCGGTGGGCGTCGGTCAGCTGAGGTCGTGAAGATGTCGCCATTGTGCGATCCAGGGTACCCAGCGATGCCGGCGCCACCTGTCGCACGCCGTCAGCCCGATGTCGCTGTGGCTTTCGCCGCCGGGAGGGGCGCTTTGCGCTCGGGCCCGGCCAAGGTTGAGTGCGATGGGATCTTGCCGGCGATCAGGGGGATCAGCGCCGCGCCGAGGCTGACCCAGACCCCTCGGTTGGCGCCGACGTCTCCGGACACCATCGCGTTGATCAGTGCGAAGACGAACAGCGCCAGCATGGTCATTTCCGTGGAGTTCGTCGCGGCCAGAACTCCCTGATCGATCAGGGCGACGACGAGTATGGCAATTGTCAGGAAGCCGGCGATCCAGCCACCTTCGGAGAAAACCTCCAACACGAGATTGTGTGGATACTGGACGTACCCAGAATTCAGCAGGGCAAAGCCGAAATGGCCGTAAAGATGGCCCCAGCCGATTCCGAACGGATTGTGCGTGATGATCGTCCACGTCTGCGCCCACAGCACCTTGCGCATGCTGGCCGAGGTGTCATCGACGGTGTCCAATCTGGCATTGAAGTCACCCGAGGTCAGCACCCACCACGTCGCCACAGTGACGGCGGCCACAGCCACTGCGGCTCGCTTTCCCTGACCGCGGTACCGGGAGATGACTGCCGCTATCACGATTGCTCCCGCAGCCGCGACGAGCGGGCCACGGGAGGCCGCCTCGAGGCCCGCATATCCCGAAACCGCGGCAAGAGCCAGCCACAGCATCCTGAATCGTCGTTCCGTCAGCGCTGCGAGGAAGAACACGATCAGCGATGCTCCGGCCGCTCGACCGGCGCCGATGGTGTTGCCGCCCGCCAAAGACAGTCGGTTCTCCGTCAGTGAGGACGGGTCGAGCCAGGCCACTGCGAGAACGAGCAGGCCATAGCCCGCGATGAGCATCACCCACAGGCGCCTGGCGTCGGCAGTCCGCAGCAGGTAGATGCCGCCGAGCACGCACAGTGGTACGAAGAGGAAGACCTCCTGCAGTTTCGTCGACACGTAGGTGTTGCCTGCCGAGCCTGTGGCGAAGATACCGAAGGTCAGGGACACGCCCCACAGCGCCAGCAACATTGCTCTTCGAAACTCCAGCGACCGATACATCCAGGAGTGCACCAGCAGCACTGCGACGATCGCACCCGCGAGCAGTGTCATGTCGATCGGCATCCACGCCAGGTATTTGGATCCCTTGATGTAACCGCCGAAGGCGAGTATCAGCAGTGCGGCAATGGCCGGAAATTCGCGCAGCCGAGTGCGACGTTCTTGTTCCCCCATGAGTTGGCACAGTAACGCTTACCGATCGGTAAATGCGGTGAAAATATCGTTGTTTCCGGCGAATTCACTAGTGCAAAGGATGCAGATTACATATTTCTCACCCTTAAGTATGTAGACAGAATCCACATTGACCACGACTTCTGTTGGCGCGCACGCTGCGTCCATGACGACATCTGACGTGATTGCAGCCCCCGGCCTGGCGAATCTGATCGCCGCAGAGACCCGCATCGGCGATGTGCTCGGTGCGGACGGCTTCTTCCATTACCGCGGGTATGACGCAACCCAACTCGCCCGGCGCTGCTCCTTCGAGGAGGTCTGGCATCTCCTGCTCCGGCACGAGCTGCCGGATGCCGGGCAGGCGCAGCAGTGGCGGAACACCATCGCCTCCGCTGCTGTGGAAGACGACGACCTCACGGCCCGCCTGCTCGAGGTCGTTCGGGCCGCGACCGTCGCCGGCGGCGTTGCGGATCCGCTGGCCACTCTGCGGACGGCCCTGTCGGCATACGGCACGTTGTCGGGCGATCAGCCGCTGTGGGACAGCGACCAGCCGACGCGGGAGGTGCGCGCCATACGCACCGCAACGGCCGTGCCGTGGCTGGTCACGGCGGCGCACGCCATCGCTGCCGGAGCACAACCTCGCCTGCCACGTCCGGATCTGGGCTACGTGGCGAACTACCTGTGGATGCTCACGGGCCGTGTTCCCGCCGACGAACACATCCGCGCGCTGAGCAGATATCTCGTGCTGACGGTCGACCACGGTTTCAACAATTCGACCTTCACCGCTCGCTGTGTCGCATCGACCGGCGCTGATCTGACCTCCTGTGTCGTTGCCGGGATCGGCGCATTGTCCGGACCACTGCACGGTGGTGCACCCAGCCGCGCGCTGGACGCACTCGACCGGATCGGTTCGGTCGACCGGGCGGAAGCGTGGGCGCGTGACCAGTTGGCAGCGGGCCGCCGGGTCATGGGATTCGGGCACGCGGTCTATCGCACGCTGGACCCCAGGTCCGAGCTGCTCAAGCAGACTGCCGCCGAGCTCGGTGGACCGCTGGCGGAGCTGGCGATCGGTTGTGAAGCCCAGGTGGTCGCGGTATTGGACGAAGCCAAGCCGGATCGTCCCTTGCGGGCCAATGTCGAGTATTACGCCGGGGTCGTGATGCAAGCGTGCGGGATCCCGCGTGAGATGTTCACGCCGACCTTCGCAGTGAGTCGCGTGGTCGGCTGGACGGCGCACATCCTCGAACAGGGTCTGGACCGCAAGATCATCCGGCCGCGGTCGCGGTATGTCGGAGAGCCTGCCCCTCGCCTGCTGCCGGATCAGTCGGTGCGGTAGGCAGCGCGCGGGCGAAATCTCATCCGGTGACCTTGCTCCTCGATGCCGTGGGCGGTGAAGCCGGCGATGCGAGCCAGCAGGAAGATCGCCTCGCCGGCGTCCCGCCGGAATCCGCAGCTGATGCTCAGGGCGGCCAGCGCCAGATCGACGTTCGGGGCAAGGCCGTGCACGCGGCGGACCTGCAACGCGAGGTCGTCGACGAGTTCGGCCACATCTGGCGCGAACTGGCCGACGGCAAGCAGGATCTGCTCCGCTCGGGGGTCGACGTCCCTGTACACGGCGTGCCCGAAGCCAGCAGGTGCCACTCCGATCGTCAGGGTTCCCTTCGAGTAGTCACGGATGAGGTCGTATGCCGCGGCCGACGCAGCTCCGTGGCGCGGCCCACCGAGCGCGCCGGCACCCGCGAGCAGCACGAGATACGGTCCGGCGCCGGTGCTTGCGGCTGCGCGAGCCGCGATCGTGGAGGTCGCCAATTCGTGGTCGATCAGCAGCACGAGTGCCACCTGCAACGCGCGGTGTTCGTCAACACCGCACGGTCGCTCACTCAACAGCGGCCACAGGCGGTCGACCACCGATGTCGTTGGTGCGCACAGGGACTGGCGCTGACGTGGCGGGATCGACGCGAGTGCGGCCGTCACAGACCGCCGCGCCGCCTGGCGGAAGTGATCCGCGCTGATGTCCTCGCGATCCGAGTCGTTCTCCGCGGCGGTGAGGATCGCTCGGCGGATGTGATCCGCGCTGCGCAATGACGTCGGTGACGGCACCCCGCGCGCGTCATACAACACAGGATCGATGTCAAGCGACGGCCAGGGGGTCGGCGCACCCGGTGTTCCCCAGACCAGTTCGGCGACCTGCTCGAAGCTGTGTCGCTCGGCCAGCTCGCAGGCGTCGTGGCCGCGGAAGAACAGTCGCCCGGCGGGGTCCAGGTCGGTGATCGCGGTCTCGATGGACAGTTCGAAGGTGCCCGCGCGTTGCCGATGGTGGCTTGCTGCCAGCGCCACGACCTCGTCTCGGTCGAAGCGGGAGCCCTGCTGCCGGGTGCGTCCCTCGTCAGCGCGGCGCAGCAGCCCACGACTGACGTAGGAGTAGACGGTGGATACCCGGACGCCCAGCAGATCCGCCGCCTGTGCGGTGGTGACGAGGTCCGAGGCTGGCACGACCCTCACGGTAACGGGTGGCCGGCCACCTGCCGTCCATCGTCGCGCGACTGTCGGCGGGTCTGTGGACAACGTCTGCGCCGTCTCCAGCGGCCGTGCAAATCTGGCGCACGGTGAGAGGAGGTGTCATGGATCACGACGGGACAGTGGAGTCGGCGATCCCGCATCTGCCGGGTTACGAGGTGTTGACACCGATCGGGCAGGGCGCTACCGGCGAGGTGTGGGCAGTGCGGTCACGCGACGGTGTTCGCCTGGCTGCCAAGATCGTCGCTGCGGAGAGCGAACAGCTCGACTATGAAGTGTCAGTGCTGCAGGCGATCCGGCACGATCACGTTGTTCGGCTGCTGGATGTCGTCCTCGACACCTCGGTGCAGCCGCCGCGCACCGCGCTGGTCATGGATCTCGCGGAGGGTGGCTCCCTGGCGCAGACATTGGCGCGTCGTGGTGTGCTGACGCCTGGCGAACTTGTCACGGTGTTGTGTCCTGTCGCGCGTGCGCTGCACGACCTGCACGGCATGGGGCTCGTGCACGGTGACCTCAGCCCGGGCAACATTCTGCTCACCGACCAGGGCAAGCCGCTCATCGCCGACTTGGGCATGTCGCGTCTGGCCGGTCATTCCGGTGAGGAGGTGTGGGCCACCGAGGCGTGGGCGGCACCGGAGGTGCTCGCCGGGACGGCGCCGCTGCCGGCGTCGGATGTGTACTCGCTGGGTGCCATTGCCTGGGCTGCACTGACCGGTGCGGCTCCGGAGCCGGCGGCCTTGCGTTCCGACCTCGCCGAACTCGCTCCGGAGGCTTCGCCGGAGATCCGGGATCTCGTCAATTCTGCTCTGTCGCATACGGATTCAGCGCGTCCGCTTGCCGGTGAGTTTGCACTGGCGCTGTGGGAGTGTGCGGATCCGGAGCCGGCGCCTGTTCAGGGTTCGCCAGGTCGACGTGCCGCTTCGGCGCTGGCGCAGGAGGACCCGGCGTCCGCGCTCACCCGACGCATCCGCACCGACGCTGCGCGCGAAGGGACGCCGGAGCGGCGGTCGGCCCGTGCCGTCCGCGCGAGTTCGCGTCGGACACTGCGTCCCGTGATGCTCACCGTGGCGGGCGTGATCGTCGTCGGGGCGGCCGCGTTGAGTATGACGCTCGCCGGTGGATCCGGACGTGCGGCGACCAACGCGCCTGTGCCTGCGTCAAGCGCGCAACTGCCGGCGAGGTCGAGCGCGACCACATCCTCGAAACAACCGACGGCGCCAGGGCGGGCAACTGGGACCGGGACCTCCTCTGGCAGTGGTCCTGCCCGTTCGAGCTCCGCATCCCAGCCCGCGCGATCAGCAGGCGGGGGCCCCACCTCCGCTGAGGCTCTCGGATCACAGACGGTGCGGGTCGTGCAGAGCCTGGTGTCGGCTCGTGCCGCTGCCTGGACCGCGCGCGATGCCTCCGCGCTCGGCGCCGCGTTGGTTCCGGGCTCCACGGCCTACACCGCTGATGCGGCAGATCTCGCCTCGGCGGCTGAAGCGGGCGCGACCTACAGCGGACTGTCGTTCGTCGTGCGGTCTGCGGTGGTGCAGCAAGGCAGCGGCGCAACCGTGCACGTCGACGCCGTGATCACTCAGCCCGAGTTCACCGTCGTCACGGCAACAGGCCGTCGCACGGTGGCCTCGACACCTCCGGTGCACACCGATCTGTCGTTGCAGTGGACGTCAGGAGGGTGGCGCATCGCGACGTGGGGCGCGGCACGCTGACGGCGCTGTACGTTGCCATCGTCCCGAGTGACCACACGTTGTCATCGCCCCGAACGACCACAGGTTTCAGGCAGGTTCGGAGCGTTCATCTCCCCGTTGCCGACGTTGGGCAGGATCAGGTCAGCAGCAGCGATGCCAGACGGCGGCTCACGATGCGGGTGCCGATGAGTCCGAGCACCGCCAGATAGATCACCGAGATCAGTGACGCCCAGCCGACATGGCCGGTCGTCAGCTCACGGCACAGCACGACTCCGCGATACAGCGGCGTGCATTCGACCACCCACCGCAACCAGGTCGGAAATGCCGACGGCGGAAAGAACGTCGCCGAGAACAAGAACAGGGGCAGGGTGCCGAGGGTGATGTATTCGAAGTCCTGCCACGACGTCATCCAGGTCGTCAGTGCCATGCAGATGCCGGCGAAGGCGAACCCGATGAGCAGCGCCGCCGGCAGCGCCAGCACCGCCCACCACGAGTGCACCATGCCCAGCGCAGTCATCACCAGCAAGAAGGCCGCAGAGTAGATCCCGCCGCGCAGCAGCGCCCAGCTGATCTCCCCGCGGGCGACATCGGCGGGAGTGCGTGGTGTCGCCAGGATCTGGTCGTAGAGCTTTTGGTACTTCAACCGGAAGAAGACGTTGAACGTGGTGTCGAAGACCGCGCCGTTCATCGCCGACGCTGCGAGCATGCCAGGCGCGACGAAATCGGCATACGGGACGACCTGGCCACCGATGTCGAAACTCGGGATCAGTTTGCCGACCCCGATGCCGATGGACAGCAGGTAGAACACCGGCTCGAGGAACCCGGTCACGAAGAAGATCCAGCCGCGTCGGTAGACCAGGTAGTTGCGGTAGACCAACACGGCGGTGGCTCCGGCGCGGCTGAGCTCACGGCCGTTGGACCGCGCCAGCGGGGCTGAGATCACTGCCATCACTTCACCATCCGTCGGGTCAGTCCCCGGATGGCCAGCCAGGTGCCGAGCGCAGCCAGGACCACCAGATAGACGATGTGCACCAGTGCGGTCCCGGCGTGCCACGTGCCCAGCGTCGCCATACGTGCCAGGTCCACGCCCTGCCACAGTGGGCTGCACACGGCGATCGCCTCAAGCGGCGCGGGCAGGTTGCTGAGCGGAAAGAACGCCCCGGAGAACAGGAACAAGGGGATCATCAGCAGTCGGTAGATGATGCTGAATCCGCCCTCGTCCTTGAGCACCGAGGAGTACGCGAAGATCGGCGCGGCGAAGGCAAGACCGAGCAACAGCTGTATGACGAACGCCGCGAGGGCGCCGGGCACCGAGGTGAAGACGCCGAATGGCGCCATGACCAGTACGAAGACCGCTGCACTCGAGCCGATGCGGAAGATTGCGAAGCCCAGGTTGGCCAGCACGATGTCCGCCACTCGCAGGGGTGTCGCGAGCATCGCGAAGTAGCTCTTGTGCCACTTGATCCCACCCATCACCGGGTAGGTCGTCTCGCCGATGGCGACCTGCATCGTCTGCGCCGACAGCATTCCGGGCACAACAAAGGCCAGGTAGCTGTGGGCGCCGTCGAGCTTGGCCGGGTCGGCCTTGACGAAACCGCCGAGCAGCACGCCCATCGCGACGACATACAGGATCGGGCTGACGAAGCTGTTGATGATCGAGCCGCGCCACGTGCGCTTGTAGACCGTCGCCCAGTAGTCGAGCAGGCGCCACGTCATCCGTGGGCCCGACCCACGGTCGAGCGGTTGCGGAGCCGGAACTGTCGTCGAGCCGCTCATCAGTCCACCAGACTTCGCCCGGTCAGCCGGAGGAAGACGTCCTCCAGCGTCGAGCGCCGTGCCAGCACGGCGAGTGGGCGCAATCCACGCTCGTGCACGGCCGCCGAGGCGCGCTCGCCGTCGTCGGTGTAGAGCAGCACGCGGTCGGGCAGCACCTCGACTCGCTCCGCCAGATCGTTCAGCTGCGCGGCCATGGCCTCGTGCTCGCCGACGCCGAAGCGCAGCTCGACCACCTCGCGGGAGGAGTGGTCGCGGATGAGCGTCGCGGGCGAGCCCTCGGCGACGATGACGCCCTTGTCCATGACCACGAGGCGGTCGCACAACTGCTCGGCCTCGTCCATGTAGTGCGTCGTCAGCACCAGTGTCACGCCCTGCTGCTTCAGCCGAAAAAGCTTGTCCCACAACACGTGTCGCGCCTGCGGGTCCAGGCCTGTCGTGGGTTCGTCGAGGATGCAAATGGGGTGCGGAACAGGAGACGCACCTGATGAGCATGGAAACGTTGGTAAGGACGGACCTCGGGGTCGAGGACGGTCGCGAGCGGGTCGAGGCGATCGTGTACGGCCGGGCGTCGAAGGATCGGCATATGTTGATGCGGTCGATTGACGATCAGGTCAGCGAGTGCAAGGCGTGGTGCCGCCCGCTGGGGTGGCATGTCGCGCGGGTTATCAAGGACGCGAACCGTTCAGCGTCGCAATGGCGGCGGAAGGAGCGGGAGGGTTTCGAGGAAGCGCTGGCGCTGATCGAGTCCGGGAAGTTCGGCGGGTTCGTGACGTGGGAGCCCTCACGCGCGGGCCGTGATCTTGCGTTCTATGTGCAGCTCCGGGCGGCGTGTCAGCGGGCCGGGGTGCTGTATCTGACGCACGGCCGGGTGTATGACCTGTCGCGGTCGGATGACAGCTTTATGATGGGTTTTGAGTTTTTGCGGGCGGAGGCGGACGCGAACACGATGCGCGAGCGGCAGTTGCGTACCGCGCGGCGTAACGCGGAGAAGGGCCGTCCGCACGCGCGTATCCCGTATGGGTACCGGCGGGTGTATGACGAGCGGACCGGGACGCTGATCCGTCAGGAGCCCGATCCGCACACGGGTCAGATCGTCAAGGACGCTGCGCGTGATGCGTTGGCGGGCGCGACTCTGTGGTCGGTGGCGATGCGGTTGCAGGACGCTGGGGAGCCGACGCCGATGAAGCCGTGGACTGAGAGCCCGCGGGGGTGGGATACGCACACGATCCGGCAGGTGCTCCAGAACCCGACGATCGCGGGCAAGCGCGTCTATCGCGACAAGGTGATCGGTGACGCTGATTGGGAGCCGTTGATTTCGTGGGAGGACTTTCAGCGCCTCCAGCGCCTTTTCGCTGACCCGTCGCGTCGCACGAGGAACGGTGGCGGGGCGGCTGCTAAGACGTTGATGGTGCATATCGCCCGCTGTCATTATTGCGGTCGGGTGCTGCGCCGCGCGACGATCCGGCGCAAGGACAAGGCCGACGCGACCAAGTACAAGTGCAGCTTCCGGGGTTGTTACAAGACGATGATTTCCCAGCCCGGCCTTGACGAGTACGTGCAGGAGGTCGCGCTTGAGTGGTTTGAGCAACCCGCGAACCTCGCCCGCTTGACCGCCACCGATGGCGATGACTGGCTCACGCAGACCCAAGCGGCCGAGCAGCAGCTTGCGTCGTTGCAACAGCGTTTGGATGAGGCCGCCGATCAGTACGCGGCCGGGGACCTCCCGCTGGCGATGCTCACGCGGGTCGAGCAGACCCTACGGCCGCAGATTGAGCAGGCGCAGCGGGCGATGGTCCCGCCGATCACGGATGAGCGAATCCTTCAGCTCGTGACCGCCGCCGACATCCGCGCCGCGTGGGCCGCGATGCCGTTGGCGGAGCAGCGCAAGATCATCAAGGCCGTGTTCGACGTGCGTATCCAGCAGACCACGAACCGCGGGCAGAACGCCTTTGAGCCCGAGCGAGTCCTTATCACCGCCCGCGTCTGATTCTCGACGGGACGGAGCGCGGGGGTCAGTGGTGTTGGTCTCGCAGCAGGTGGCGGATCAACGCGGCTTGCTCGGCGGTCATCGGTGGCAGGCTGCGGGCAACCTCACCCGCAGCCTGCCGCACGTCTGCTTGCAAGCTCGATGCTGGCTCAGTCTCGTCGGTAGCTGTGGTCATGCTTGAGCGCACCGAGGGATCGACGCTGCCGCCGGGCGTTGTCATGGCCGGTCCTCGGAGTCCGGCTCGCTGCGGCGCAGGAAGTCGGACTCGGCTTGGGCTCGGCGGTTCACGTCAGCGATCACGAACGCAACGAAATCCTCATCGCGGTTGACGATCGCGGTCTCCGCTATCGGGGACATCACTTGCTCGCCGGGCCAGACGGTTTGGCGGGTCGGTCGGTCCCGGTCCAGCCGGGTGCCGGACAGCGCCACCCACTCACGGAGCCGCTGTTGGGCGACGTGGAAGTCCGCGAGCCACCCGATCGGCGCGGAGGCGTGCTGGGCAGGGTCATGGGCGCCAAGCCAGTGCAGGTGCAGCGCCGATAGCTCCCATACCAGCTCGGGGTGTCGATGCCAGTACGGCGGGACGACCGAGGCGGGCAGCCCGAACTCGTGGCGCAGCCAATCGACCCACTCATTCAGCGCCAGCCACTCATACTCGGCGTCCTCGGCGCTCAGGGTCCGCCAGTTGACCGGGTGCGGCACATCGGTCTCGTCGCCAGAAGCCTCGGCGGTGATCTCATCCGGCTCAGGCTCGGGCTCCAGATCGTGGTTGTCGGGGTCGTTGGCCCAATCGTAAGGTGACTGGTTGGGCGGCTCGGGAGTCTGTTCGCTCATGGCGATCAGCGCCCGAGGCCGTCATACTCGACGGCCGATTGCTCGACGGCCGTGCGGGTAGCGGAGTCGCGCTCTGCCACTGGGGTTTCCCGTTCGGCGCGGGGGCGGCGATCGACGGTGTAGGTGGTCAGGTTCGGATCGTGCGCGACGCGCTTGGCGACGAACTGCTCATCGGTGCGCTGCTCCTCATCGACCATGTGCCGGTAGTCCTGCACGTAGCCTTGCGCGATGAACTTGTCGCCTTTGCGGAACCGCTCGGCTGACAGTTCCGCGCCTTTGCCGAACTGCACGAGATCGTGAAAGCTCGGCTCCATCTCCGTGAAGGTCCCATCTTCCTCACGGTGATAGTGGTTCTGTCCGATGCGGGCGTAGAAACGCGCCTGCCCGTCGTCGTTGAACGTCAGTCGCGGGTCGCTGGCGATGAACCCCTTGATCGACGGTTCAGTCTTGATCGCCACGATGAACCTCCCAGGCTCGGGTCAATGAGCGAGCACCGGGGATCGGTGCTCCACCCGAAAGGTGCTCACCACTTCCCATTGCGACAGCGGGTAGCTCAGGCGGCGGAGCGCAAGGTCTGCTCGATCTCGCGGCGGTCGGCGGTGAGCTGGTCGGCGTCGGCCCGGCTGGTCCAGGGGCGGAGGTCGGTCACGATCGGCGGTGCGGCGCGTAGGAGGATCGTGCCGAGCCCGAACGGCATCGTTCGTAGCGCATCGGGTGGGAGGATCGGCACGCGGCGGATTGAGCGTTGGTGTGACCGGCCGCCGGTTGCGTCGGTGGTGGTCGAGTCGGTGGTCTCGTCGCGCTCACCGATCAGGGTGGAGAGGTCTTGGAGGTCGCGGCTTTGTGACTCGCCGCCGAGGATGATCTTCACGATCGCGGCGTCCCAGATCGCGGCGGCATGGTGCTCTCCCCACTTCTGCCGGGCCTGCGCCAACGACTGAAGCACGGTCAGGGTGGTGATCCCGGTCCCGCCGCCATCCGACATCAGCGTCGGTAGCGACGGCAGCGGTGCCAGGTTCCCAATCTCGTCCAGCGCGAGCAGGAGCGGTGGATCGAGACGCGCTCCCGCCGATCGGGCGGCGTGGCGGCGCGCGGTCTCGGTCAAGTCCTCGATGAACGCCGACACCAACGCAGCACTGGCGCCCGCCCCGGCCCCGGTCGCCAAGAGGTAGAGGGTGCCGTGCTCGGCCAAGAACGCATCCGGGTTGAAACCCTCCCCGTCGCGAGGGCTTACCGCGTCGAGCACACGCGGGTCCGCGAGCGCGTTGAAGGCGAGGCCGACGCCCTGCCAGATCGAGTCGCGGGTCCGGGGATCAGAGTCGATCATGGACTCCAACGAGTCGGCCCACCCCTCCGCCGCCCGAGGGTCGGACTGCAAGACCTGAACGGCATCGGTAGCGGCGGTCGGATTCAACGCCCACTGATACAACCTGCGGGCGTCCCGCCCATCGAGCGCGGCGGCATGTAGCAGCGTTTGGATGGCGGCGGCGGTCTTGCCCTCCCAGAACCCGCCGCCCTCGACCCCGCCTCCGCCGAGGCCAGTTCCGGCGGCGAGGCCGGTGGCGCGGATCATCGCGGTCAGCGGGTCCTCACACCCGCGGACAGGGGACCACCGCAACCCGGCTGGGAGGCCGGGCGCGAGGTGTTGGGGGTCGAACACCGCGACCGGCCCGACCTTCTGCCGGGCCGCGAGCGTGACGGTGAGGTTGTCGGGCCGCGTCGAGGTCGTGACCACCGCGCCGGGCGCGTCCAAGATCGCGTTGATGACCACATGGAGGCCCTTGCCGCTCCGGGGCGGACCGATTAGCAGCATCGAGTCCTCGACCGACGCCCACACCTGCTGACCGCGTGCGCGGCCGAGCAGGTACCCGACCTCGCAGGGGGCCGGGTGGTTCAGCGACGGGCGTAGCGTGCCGCCACGGCGGCGCAACGCCCGCCCGGAGGCGACCTTGCGGATTTGGGCCGGTGTGGCGATCCCGGCCCGCCTGCGGCGATCGTCGCTTGACGTTTGCGAGCGGACCAGGCGCAGCACGAGCCACGCGCCCGCTCCGGCAGCGATGAGCAAGACGGCGACGACGGCCCAATACGCGAACGGGCTCAACCCCGGAGCCCGCAAGGCAACTGAGGGCTGGGTCGGGTGGGTGAGTACCCCGAGCCCGGCCCCGATGTTCCCGGCAGGCTGCTTGGTGTCACCGACCCATGCCGCGATTGCGCCCGCGATCCGCAACAGACCGGCGAGTACGCCGATCGCGGCGACTGCTCCGAGCCCGAGGTTGACTGCGGTGTCGTTCCCCGACCGGGGCGTCTGCCCGGTCATCGCCGCCACCACCGGCGGGTCGGTCGGGGTGGAAGGGTGACGCGGACGGTCGTTCCCGACGCGGACCCGAACAGCACCACTTCACTGCCCTGCCGTGGCAGCTTCGGCGGGGTATCGAGGCCAGCGGTCCCGTCCTGGTCGGCACGGATCGTCGTGGCGACCACGGCGACCAGCACGGTCTCACCGGGCAGGAACCCCTCGCCCGACACCCACCGCCCGTCACCTTCAGCGTCGTCGTCTGGCGCGGTTGCGGCGCTCGGTTGCGGCGGGTGGGGTTGGAGGATGTCGGCGTAACGCGACCCGTCGGGCTCGCGGACCTCAACTCGGATCGGCCCGGCGACCTGCTCCGCTATGACAGCGAGCGCCTTGCCCAGCTCGTCACGGCCGATCGGTTCGTCCGGGCAGTCGATCGTGCGGTGGCCGGTGTTCTCGACCGTGATCCGGGCATGGCCGCTGTCATCGACGGTGACGACTGCTTGCGGGAGCACCACCGGCACCGTCACGGCCGGGAACTCATCGACGCTGGTGTTAGTCGCACCATGATGGACGCGCGTCACCGTGCCGTCGCTGCCGCCCGTGTCAGGTGTTGATGTCACACCCGTAGGTGCTCGTCACCCTCCAACCGTCAACAAGAAGCGCCGCGCGGCAGCTTCGGACCCGGCAGTTACAGGCCGATGCCAGGTTGCTGTGGCTGATCCGACAGACCGCTGTGGCAGTTATACGAACCGACCGGCCCCTGCCCGGCATTCACCGCTCGCGCGGCAGCGTGTGGTGCGTGTGCGGCGTTGAACCGTGACAGCGCCGTCGCCAGCGCCGGTATGACTGCGGTGATCGCTTTCTCCGCGCTCATGGTTGGCACATTGAGCGCAACCGCCACATCGCTGGCGGTCATCCGGCGGCGCTCAGGGTCGGTGACGGTGAACTCGCCATCGGTCACCCCGAACCGCACGAAACCGTGCTCTGAGCCGGTCGGGTAGGCGTAGATCGACACGGCCTCCATCTGCTCACCCCGCCCGGTGCGGTGAAGCTGGAAGGAGTCCCACTCGATCTGATCGGGTCGGAAGCCGGGTAGTTGCTCTACCGCGTCGAGGGCGCGCACGACCGGCAAATCCCACGACCGCACCGGACCGCTCATGGTGTCACCCGCGTAATCTCGCGCATTCTGGCCGTGGTGTCGAAGATGGTCAGCTCGTCCGGGTGGAGCTGGTGCTGCACGACAAAGCTGCGGTCTTTGATGCGCCAGAGTCCTTGCCCGGTCCCGAGTTGCGGGAGCATCCGTTGTTCGGTGCCGGTCAGGTTGAGCATGGCCGAGGTCGCGCCGAGCTGGTCGGACTCTTGGCGGTAGATGATCCTGGTCTCCGCGTTCGCCAACAGCGAGGATGCGAGGGCGTGGGCGGCGGTGCCTTGGTCGCCCACGTTGTCCAGGTCGGTGAGCTTGTGGAAGATCAGCATGTTCGCGATCCCCAGGTATCGGGCGAGCCGCCAGTGAGCGTCCATCCGTCTGAGCAGCGCGGGGTGTTGCATGAGTTGCCATGCCTCGTCGTAGACGACCCAGCGCTGTCCGCCGTTCGGGTCCAGTAGCGCTGACTCCATCCAGGCGGAGGCGCAGGTCATCAGCACGGAGATCAGGGCGTTGTTCTCCGCCACCCGCGACAGGTCCAGGGAGACCATTGGGAGGTCGGGGTCGAACGCCACCGTGGAGGGGCCGTCGAAGATGCCGGCGAGGTCGCCGGCGACGAGGCGGCGGAGGGCGTGGCCGACGATCCGCCCGTCCTCCGCCAAGCGAGGATCGGAGGACGTGTCGGGGTTGAGGATGCGGTCCACGACCATCGGCAGGATCGGCGTCTCCGACGAACTGACTGCGGCGTTGAGGGCGATGTCTACGGCGGTGTGCTCGACCGGCGACAGCGGCCTTCCCAACACCGTTTCGGTGAGCGCGCCGATGAGATCGCGGCGGCGGGCCGTGACCATCGAAGCCCACTCCACATCCGAGACCCCGGAGGGTCGGCGTCCCGCGTCTAAGGGGTTGAGGCGGTTGGAGAGGCCGTGGCCGAGCACGATCGCCTGCCCACCGACCGCCTTCGCGACCGGGGTGTGCTCACCCTTCGGGTCACCGGGGACATAGACGCGCCTCCCGAATGGGATGGAGCGGGTGTAGAGCGCCTTCGCCAGAGCGGACTTACCGGCCCCGACGATCCCGGCGAGGACCACATTGGGGGCGGTGATAACCCCGCGCTGGTAGAGGACCCAGGGGTCGAAGACGAACGAGCCGCCGGAGTAGAGGTCTTGGCCGACGAACACGCCCTCGCCACCCAGGCCACCCTCGGCCAAGAACGGGTAGGCCCCGGCGAGGGTGGCTGAGGTGTCTTGGTGGGCGGGGAGCCGGAACCGTCGCCACGCCCGCAACGCCGCTCGGTCCGGCTCCCCACTACGCGGCAGGTACGTGACCGCTGCCCGCTCAGCCTTCTCAGCTTCCGCCTCGGCCTTCGCTTGGGCTTTGCGCTCGGCGGCGTCCTGCGCGTAAGCGCGGGAGGCGGCACGCCGCGCCGCCCGGCGGTCGCGGCGGTGCTGCCCGGAGCGGCCGACCAGCACCGTCGAATACAACTTCTTCTCGCGTGAGCCCATACGGCCAGCACTCCTTTTTCACGGCAGAACAGGTGTCTGCCGATCAGGTGCGCCCGACAACCCCCGGCCAAGGACCGGGAGCTGCGGGAGGATCAGCGGCCGAGGGAGCCGTTCTGAGGCATCGGTGCTGAGTTGCGTCCGAACATGGACGCCGGGGGTAGCGGTCGGGCGCGGTTGCGTTCGGCTGCCTCGATGTGGTCTGGGCTCCACGCGATGCGGCCGTTGTGAGCGAACGCTTCACGCAACGGCCCCTTCACCCTCCGGGCTAGGGTCGCCGCGTCACGCAACAGCAGCGCCGCTGCGGTCGCGTCTTGCCGCCCAGCGGTACGGTCACCGTCGTCATTCATGGCGTGCTCGACATTGCGTTCGTGCCAGTCCGCGAGCTGATCCAGCGATTCCCCCAGCGCGTACAACGCCTCCGACAGCGCCCCGAGCGTCTGGTACACGTGCGTCGGAGACTCGATCGTGCGAGTCTCACGCGCCAACAACCGCAACGCCCGCGCCGCCTCAGTCGCCTCAACTGCCGGGTTACTGAAAGCCATCACTCACTCCATCCACGCGAGGGTCGATCACCCCGCAGGTACGCGCCACAGCCCCGGCACCCAACAACGGGCACAGGGGCCAAGCCCAGCAATTTCAGAGTCCTCGGCAGAGCGGCAGGGCGGCGGCGGTGAACGCTTGGGCTTGCTGGCCGACGAGGTGGCGGGTCTCGCAGGAGGCTTGGATCGCGGCCTGCTCGATCGCAGCCACGGCCGCGTCCAGCTCATCTGTCGTCGGTGCGGAGATCGCGATGAGGCCGATGTACCTGAGTACGCCGTGACCGGCGATCAGATCGGCCTCTTGTTGGAGCACGTCGCGGTACTCGGCGGTCTGCTCGGCGTCCTCGATCTGCCCGATCCGAGCGCGTTGGGTCGCGTCCGACAGGTAGCCCGTCTTTTTCTTGCGAATATCCCTGGCCGCTTGATCGGAGCGCACCGGGTCGCACAGCAACGTGAACGCGCGCCTCACACCGGATGACAGCAGGATCGGGGCGAGGAAGCCGGGGTACACCTGCGACCGCGGCCACTCACTTACCCACAGCACGGCGTGGTAGGCGGAGTCTGAGCGGAGCCGGTCCCACGTTTCCTCGACCGCGACCGGCCCGGCGGTGGCGAGGTCACGACCCAGTTCGCTGCGCTCCAAGGTGGCGGCGACCGCGGGGTCATAGGCGGAGCGCAGCAGGACGGCGAGCTGGCCGGGGGTGTACCACTCACCGGGGGTCAGGTCGGCGGCGCGAAGGGCGGTGGTGAGGGTTCGCATCTCCGCGCGCAGGACCGCGGCGGCACCGCGCATCCCGTGCCCGGCCGATCGGATCGCCCGCGCTGCCGCCTTCATGTCCAGCGACAACGAGAGGGTGGTGACGTGCCGTTCGGCGGTCGGCCCGGCCCGCTCGATCAACTCCCGGTAGGTCCGGGCGACCCAGGAACCGTCGTCGCTGCCGTGGGTGGCCCACCATTGCTCCAAACCCGTACCGCTATCGGGGACCGTCCGCTCAAGGACTTGGAGGCGGGCGATCCGCCCGGAGCGGCACACCGTGGAGAGCGCGCGGCCCCAGGCGGCGACGCGACGTTGCTGCTCGCCAGGGTCCAACAGGATGAAGCTCGGATGCGTGACCTCGACCAGCGCCGTCAACGTTGCCCGGTGGGGGTCGTGGACCATGACAACCCCGGTATCGGGATCGAGGTACTGGCGCAGCGCTGCCGCGTCGCCGGGGAGCGCGAGCGTCCCCGCCGGGCGCGGCTTTGTCACCCTACGCCGATACACCGTTTGTCCAAGCAGCGCCCGGACCGTCCAGTGTCCGGCCAGCGGTACCCACTCGATCAGCTTGTGACCGGCGACCGGCACCCAGACCAGCAGCGCGCAGACGCCGATCACGGGGAACACGAACAGCAGTCCCTTGCCGCCTGCGGTGTAGAGCGCGGCGATGATCGCGACCGCGCCGACGCCGAGGACGATCACCTGCGGCAACGAGAGGCCGAGCAAGAGTCCACGGCGGGCGAGGCGGGAGAACTTGACCGGCCCGAGCCCACGGTCGGGGTTGGTGTTATCGGCCATCACGCCTCTCCCTCACTCGACCCCGACCCCGGTCGCGATGGTGTCGTGGGGGGCGGTGCTGGCCGCTGTTGGCTGGGGGCCGGTGCATTCGGTTCTGTCGGGGTCAGCGGAACCGACATCGGCGGCTCCGCCGACGGAGTACTCGTCGTCGGTGGAGCCGGGTTATCTGGCTGCGGCGTGGCTGATGCTGGCGGGGTGGGGACAGCACCCGACCGGCTCGACTGGTTCTCTGGCGAGTCAGTCGCGGGGTGACCGGCGTCCTGGCTGGCGTCCACGTGTTGCTCAGCAGCACGGGCAACCGCCTTCCCGGCCTGCGGCCCGGCCTTCGCCGCCCCGGTGACCGCCTGCGCTCCCGCGACCAAAGCCATGCCCTCCGGCCCGGCCTCCGCCCCTTCGGCACCCGTCTGAGCACCTTGACCCTCCGCGTCCTTGCCGGTGCCCCCGCCTGCGACCGGGTTACCACCGCCGCCGGGCGGTGGGGGTGGTGGCCCGTCATCATCGCCGCCGCTCTTGTCACCGCCACCGTTGCCGCTGTCGCCGCCGGAGCCACCGCCGAGGACCTTGCGGGCCGCGCCGAGCCGAGCCATCGCGGGAACAGGGATGGGCCGGTTCATCGCCCCCTTCGCCTCCGACTCGGCGGACATCGAGTGGTAGAGGTCGAAGCCGATGAAGGAGATGAACTTGTAGGCCATGTACGGCGCGAACGCGGCCACGAACATGAGCACGATCCCGGCGACCGGGTTAGCGATCGAGGACAGCCCCAAGTTCAAGGGCGCGTTCATTTGGTTGATCGCGACGAGGAAGATCACGACCACCACCAACTTGCTCACGATCAGCGCGACCACAAACGACGCCCACTTCGAGAACCACCCGCGGGCGTGATCCCACGACTGCCCCGACAACGCCACCGGGGCAAGAACCACGGCGACGAGCAACAGGGCCTTGCGGATCAACAGCGAGAACCACACGATCGCTGCCCCGGTGATCGCCAAACAGCCGAGGAAGATGATGATGATGACCCCCGCCCCCGGTGCGGAGACGCTGATCGCTCCGATCCCGGCGGCGAGGGCGGCGATCTTGCCGCCCATCTCAGACAGCGTGTTCCCCGTGGCCTGGATGATCCCGACGCACAGCTCGTCGGTGATCTCCAACGCCAACCCCGTGATGGTCACCACGAGGAACGAGCCGAGGACCGATTTCGCCAACCCGATCCCCGCCCGGTGCAACGCGCCGGGATCGCGGTGGATCAGGCCAGTGATGAGCTGCAAGCAGAAGAACAACAGCATCAGAAAGATCGCGACGCCAAACAGCACGTCATACACCCGCAGATAATTCGGGTCGGTGACATCCACCAAGGTCGTGGAGTCAAAGAGCTGCCAGACCCCCTGAAACATCCACTTGGCGGCGTTACCGACGCCCTCAGCGATCCAGTCGAACGGAGCCGATACGACGGTCGCGGCGGCCTTGCCCGCGACGTGGCAGACGGTCGAGATGACCGGGATAGAGCAGACACCCATCGCGGCGCGCCCCTCAGATGCCCTGGCCGACGTGCCAGAAGAAATTGATGAACGCGACCGCCCCACCACAGAGAATCGCGGCACCACAGGCGATCAACACCCCCGTCTTACCGCGCGTAGCAAGGTGCGGGTTGGCGGAGTGTGACCCGAACGCCCATGCGACCGCGGCGACGATCAGCGCCAGGACCGAGAGGATCAGCCCCACGGTCATGACCGCCCCAACGATCGTCTGCAACGCACTGATGCCGGGCAGACCGTTGGAGTTCGGAGAGATATTCACATCGGCCAGCAGTAAGCCGGAGCGGCCGAACGAGCCGGTCAAGCCGGTGGTGAAAGAGGTAAGGACAGAGATCATTGGGCGGGCTCCCTCGCAGCACGGACCCGCACACCACCGACAACAATCAGCCGGTGCGAAGTGGCGGGGTTCACCCCGCAGGTGCTCCCGCCACGCCACGGCAACGGTTCGACCCCGCCGCCGGTCGAACGGCTACAGGTTGGGGCCGATCCCGAGCAGGAAGTTCATCCACGCGATCCCGCCACCATCTAGGGCGGCCGCACCAACGGCGACGAGTAGCCCGGTGCGGGCCTTGGTGGCGGCCTGATAGTTACCGTGCGCGGAGGCCAGCGCCCACGCCGCAGCACACACGACGATCATCAGCACAGCGACGATCAGCACAATCGTCATCAACGCGCCAATCACTGTGTCGAGCTGGCCCGCGCCGCCGACACCGTTGAAGTTCGGATACACGCCAACACCAGCGATGACGAACGTGACAGGGCGGTGGAGTGGAGATAGGAAGTTCACACTCCGCAGGTGCGCGACCCCAACCGGCGCGCCAGTCAGGACGACGGTTCGGCGATCCGGCGAACCGTGGCCGTCTGGCCGGTGAACATCGAGAGGGTGCCGTAGCCGACGTTCTGCCCCGTCTCCGGCGCTTGGAGGATGCGATCCCCACCGAGGTAAATGACGACGTGGTGCGGGACGCTGGCACCGGGATACGTGTAGAAGATGATGTCGCCCGGCTGCTTATCGGCCCAAGTGACGGGTTGGGTTTCGTTGATTTGATCGCCGGTGTAATGCAACAGCCGGACTTTGCCGTTGGAGGCTTGGTAGGCGGCGTACATGACCAGCCCGGAGCAGTCGAATCCCGGCTGGCCGTCCGCTGCCTCGCCGGAGGGGCCGGTGTAGGTTCCGCCACCCCACACATACGGCAGCCCGATCTCTTTCTCGGCGGCGGCGATGAACGCTCCGGCGAACCCTGGCGGGAGGTTCCCGGTGGTGCCCGTGATGCACTGGCTGCCGGTGAGGGTCACGCCGGTGAGGGTGCTGGCGATCTTCTCCGCGACCGGCTGATAGTTCGCATATCTCGTGGGGTACTGCGAGACCTCGACTGCTTGCGCTGCCGCCCCGAGCGAGAGCGATTGCCAGTTGGGGATGTCCAATAGCCCGGCCGGGGAGCCGTGGTTGGGGCCGTCCGGCCCGCCGTAGAACGCGCGGCTGGACCACACCGGGTCCATCAACTCCGCCACCGTTCCCCATCCGTCCGGCGGCTGCATCTGAAACAACCCCAGCGAAGCGTCATTGTCGCCGTCGCCATCGTTGGGGTAGTTCGCGGACTGCGGGTAGACGGTGGTGTTGGCGAGGACGCGCAGGGTGGACTCGGTGAGCGCGGCCATCAGCGCGATCACCTGGCCGTTGGCGGGGATGTTCTCGCTGTTGCCGACCGCGATGATCGTCGCCGCCCGCACAAGCTGTGTGTGATCGAGCGTCACGGTCTGCCCGTCAGCGGTCGTGGCCGTGAGGCTCTGGGGCACGGTGCCGCTGACCGGCATTGACGGCCCCGACAACCCGCCCGCGTCGGTAGTTGTGGCGCAGGTGGCGGCGTCGGTCGTCGCCGGATCGAACATCCCGGCCAACGCGGTCAGGCCGATGCCGGGGCCGAGGAACACCACCGCGACCACCAGGCCGATCAGCACCTTGCGGACCATCACCAACCCCGTCCCGCTAACCGAGGGGATCGTTGAGTTGTGAGAGGCGCAGGGTGTGGCAGTCGGGCCATGCCGGGCTGCACGCCTCAAAGATCGTGAAGCTCACCGGATCGGTGGTGGATGCCGGTTGGCCGTACCAGACGCCGGTTCGGTGCAGGGTTCCGGTAATTGTGATCGCGGTCGTGCCCGGCCGAACCTGTCCGTGCGCCTCGGCCAGCGCTTCGGGCCACAACGAGGGCACGGTCGCGCTGGCGATCGTCAGATGCTCGATGACCTTCATCGTCGCCAGCTCCGTCCACTCATCGGTGGTCGGCTCGTAGCTGGCTACGTCCCCGACGAGACCAGGGATTTCGTCGCCGGAGGGGTCCGCGTCCGCCAACACCGGGGCCGTGTAATCAGACGGCGCGTACCCGGTGATCGTGGACCAGTCAAACAACGCGAAAGCGACCGCCTTGGCGTAGACGACAGGGTTGTCGGTCTTGGGCAGCGTTGCCGGGACCGGACCCGCCACACTTGACGGGTTCTGCGTACCCGATGGGCTCGATCCCCCGTGCCGGGTGGTGGTGTGGTTTGGGTGCGCCGGGCCACGAACGAGCCCGTAGACGCCGACGCCGACGGTCGCCAATACGACGACACCGACAACGGTGAGGACAACGATCAGACGACGACGCGAAGCAGGCACGACAGGCTCCCAGGGCAGATCACGAATGGACAGGTCGCCGTTCAGGTGCGCGGCCCGCGCCCGACGTGCCGCTTCAGTCGGTGGCTGCCCGCGGTGGTCGATCCTCGGCCCCCGCGTCGCTTCGGTCGGCGGTGCGGGCGGTTGCGATGGCCTCGATGAACGCCACGCTGCCGTCCAGGCAGTCCCGTAGCCGCTGCCATTGCTGCTCGGATAGTCCGGCGGCGATCTCGGCAGGGTCGTAGTGACGCCACCAGCCGTCCATCTCATCCACGGTCGTTAGGAACGCGCGTAGCCCGTAGTGTTTGACCGCCGCCAGCCGCAGCCCCTCGCTGTCGTCGTCAGGGCTCGGGTTGGTGGCGCGGGCGATAGCCGCTTGCGCGGCCTTGACCAGCTCCGCGGGCGGCTGGCCCAGGTCCAGGCCGTCCAACTCGCCCGCGGCAAGCACCCGCACCATCTCCGGCTGGGCAGGGTCGTCGGCCAGGCGACCGAGCGCGACGGTGCTGGCAGCGGCTCGGACCGTCAGGTAGTGGCCGTAGACCGTGCCGTCCGCCTCCATGCCTGCCAGCTCCCGGCGCGCAATCTCTCGCACCTGCTTGGGGGTGGCCGGATCATCAGCGAGGCGTTGCACTTCGCTGACGTGATCCAACGATCGTGATGAATCGCGGCCGGTGATCGCTCTGGCCGCCTGTTGGCGTGCCTTGCCGACCGTGGCCTCACTGTCCGGTGGCGGGTTTGACGGTGGTGGCAATTTGCCACCACCGTCACTTCCCGGCTGATGGCGCGGGTTGCGGTCCGCGGTGAACTGCGTGGCTTGCTGGCGGCGGGCGGCGTCCTCGGCGTAGAGCCGCTTCAGCTCCGTGTAGAGCGCGGCGGCCTCGGTCGGGGTCAGCGGCTTGCGAGCCGTGTTCTCGTGCTGCTCGGCCAGAACCTCCGCCAACCGGGAGGACACGGTGGACGTGATCCACACCTTGACGCGCCCCCAGCCGAGCTGTCTGACCGCGGCGAGGCGGCGGGCACCGCAGACCAGCGTCCCGTCCGGGGTAATCGTGATCGGTTGCAACAGGCCGAGTTGGTGGATCGAGGCGCACAGCTCGGTCAGGTCACCGAGATCGCGGCGGACCCGGTACCCAACTTGGATCGACTCCACCGTGCGGTCCAGCTCCACACCACCGCTACTCACCCCAACCACCCCCAGCCGGGGAGACGCGGTTCGAGGGGCGGGCGGTGAGCGTGGCTCGCACGAGGCGGTTGTCATCGAGCAAGTCCCGCACGCTCTCACCGAGCAGCAACCGTGCGAACACGCCCTTGCGGGTCGGGCGTCCGGGCTGCGGACGGGAACCGAGCAATACCCCGAGCAGCCCGGCCCAGGCGGCGCGGTCGAGATCGAGTTGAGCGCGCATCGCAACGTCCCGGCGCAGCGTCTCGTACCCGGCCTGGATGCTGCCCGCATCCGCTAGGCGGGCGGCGATGTACTCGACCGCCGTGCCCGCCAACGACTCCGGCCAGCCCAACAGCCGCAGGAACATGGCGGCATCGGCCAACACCGGCTCCGGTCCGGGATCGGTTCCCGACCCGAGGGTCGCTGCCTCAACGGTGAGGTTGTCGGTCAGCTCCCCGGTGCGCAAGGGGATGTCGCGCTCGGCGTGCTGGCTACGGCGAGCTTTCTCGGTCGAGGTCAGATGCCGCTCGGCGTGGCTCTCGGCCGAGAAGCTGACCTGCACGGCGCGGGTGATGACCGCCCACGGATCGGCGGCGTGGCGCACGCCGTTGTGGCGCATCGCTAAGAACGCCGCCGTTGCGGCCTCGCCGGGGTCGCGGTGCCAGCTCCGTGCCAGTGGCTCGTACTTCTGGATCGTGTACGCGAGCAGCGCGGTCGCTTCGGGGTCGGTCTGCCATGCCCCCTCTCCGGCTTGGCTGAGCCGGTCCAGTAGCGCACGCAACCCTGCCGGGCTGGCGAACGCCAGCTCAGAAGAAGCAGGGTGCGAAGGCGGGTGGATGGGCATGGCAACCATCAGGTGCGCATCCCGTGCCACCTGGACCGCCGCAGACCAGCAAGGGTCCGCCCGTAGGGATCAGCTCATCGACACCGCTCCGGGCAGCTCACGCGATCCGGCAGCACAGGGCACGCGGGCACGAACGGTCAATGGCCGATCACCGACCGGGCTGCGACCGGGGCCTGTCCCTCGGTCTGCCGTCCGAACGCCGACAGCGGAGCCAACCGCGCTCGGACGTGCTCGCGCACCTGACGGTGGGCCGCAACGTGCGCGGCGACCGCCCCAGCGGAAGCCCTCGCTGCCACGCGGGCGGCGAGGTCGGTCGGGCGCACCCACTGAACCGTCACCCCATGCCCATCAGCCGCCGTCCGCGGGTCGCGGCCAGCGGTGCGCTTGGATGGATCGTGGATCGCCAGCAGATGTCGCAACGATTCAGTCCGATCGGCCTGCGGATCGTCGTGCTTGCTGCGGTGCCCGCCATCTGTGGGGCGGGTCTGTTCTGTGCTCATTGTTGTCTCCTTTCCTGCACATTTCTCGTCTCGTCGGCCTCGTCAGCGCCCGCCTCCAATGCGGGCGCTACCGGCGGGGCCGTCAGCATCCGCGCCGGGCGGGACTTCAACCAGCGGCCCACCGTCGAGGGATGCACCCCGAGCCGCGCCGCGATCTCCCGGTTCGTCAACGACGTGCCCGCCCGTAGCCGCAACGCCTCCCCAACCCGACCGTCCTCATCACCCCTGCCCGTCGGCTTCGTCGCCCGCGCGGGACGCTGTACCGGATGAGACGGCGCGCCAGCCGTTGCTCTCGGACGCGGGGCCGGGTGGCGGGTCAGCTCGACCGTCAGATGCGTGATCGCGACCAGCACCACCGGAGGAACCGCGGCAACGAGAGCGGCGAGCACGGACGGCACCTTGGCGTCGGCGGTCACGATCGCGTGGCTGGCGTTCGCCAGCACCGACACCGCCGCCCCCGCCGACAACAGCAGCCACGGGTAGCGCGCGGCGTGGCGATCCTGGCCGCTGCCACTCACAGCGACGACCGAGACGGTGGCAACGACGATCACGCCATCAACGATCAACGGCCACATCCACGCCCGATCCGCCGGAATCCCACAGTCACGCGCCAGCGTCGACAGGGACGTGAACGACAGCCAGAACGCGCCCAACGCAATGAATACCGTGCCCGCGACCGCGACCCCCAGCACCAAACGGCCCGAGCCTCGCGGAAGGATCACGGCCGCGCTCGATGCCGTGGGACTCATCGGCCCAACCCTCCCGCCATGCTCGCGGTCGGCACGTCGCGCTGCCGAGCGGTGGTGCGATAGGCGGACGCCAAGGTGGCGTCGATCTCGCGCTCACCCAGCCCCGTCCGCCCGGCAGCCGACCCGAGCACGAACCGGGCTTCGTCTTGGGGGACCCCGGCCTCAGCCTGACGGCACGCCGCCCAGAACAACGCCCGGTTGCGGTTGCCCTCCGGCTGAGCGGCCAGCCACGTCCCCAGCCGCTCACCAGACCGTCCATCCCACGCCGTCGCCGGTCGCCGAGCCGGGCGCGGACGCGGCGGGTCCAGCAGACGCCGCAGCTCCTCAGCCTCGACGGGCTGCCGGTCACGGCCCGTGGCAACCAGCCGATACCCCCGCCGACCGCCATGCCCGTCAACAACGTAGGAAGGCGGGGCGATCACATACCCGCCCGCCCCGCGAAAATCCACATGCGCCTTTGGCAGCGCCCACGACCGCTGCTCGCGCCCATGATCGACGGCAAAGTAGAGATGCACCCCGCCGGACGGGGACTGGATCAGCACCGCCCAGCCGTCCACGAGCCCGGCCTGCCGTGCCCGGCGTAGCGCCGGAAACCCTGATCCGCTGGGATGCACGTCGATGTCGAGCACGTCGAACCCGCCTGGCAGGCCGGTCGCAAGGCCGATGTTCGCCTGCGGCCAGCGCCGCCACCAGCTCGCGACCCGCGCCGGATCGGCGGTCGCGTCGGTCAAACCGTGCTCGGTCAATGGCCGCTTCTCACCCGGCACGCACGGGAATACCGCCATGCTCGCCCGTGCGTACGCCATCGCGGCATCCGGCAGCGACAAGGTGCCCGCCGCAGCCAGGGCATCGACCGGCGTGCTCATGACGGGCGGGGTCACCATCCGACCACCGCCGCTGGCTCCCGAACCTCTACCGGCATAGCCGCTGGACGGGCGCGGATCGAAGCGACACGCTCTGTGCCCGAACGCTCCCGCGCTCGCTCCCCGCTACTGCGATCAAGGCCGGGAGGGTCACCGTCCCCGACCGTGGGCTCAGGTAGCCCGTCGAGGATTGCCAGCGCGGTCGTCCGTGCCCGCTCGCCCGTCGCGCGGATGACCTCCAACGGCGAGCTGCCCTCCACCTGCGAGGACCACCCGGCAACGTAGGGGACCGTGTAGTCGGTCGAGTCGAGCCCGAAGCTCGCGCAGATCATCAGCGCGACCGACTCGGCCTCGACCTCACCGATCCCGCGATGCAACCCCTCCGGGCGACGATCCTCATGCCCCAACTCGATATGCGCCAACTCATGCGCCAACGTCTTGACCCTGGCCGCGTCATCCATATCCGCCCGCACCTGCACCGAGCGCGCGAGGAAGTCCGTCACGCCGTTCGCGCCGCCCAGCACCACCGCATCCGGTGCATCCGCCAGAGCGAATCCGCGCTCGCGGACCTGCGCGGCCAGACCCTCCCACAACCCGGCCGGTGCCTCACCGGCCAGCAGCACCGGCCGGGGGCGCTCGGGGATCGGCTCGCCGCTGGTCTGGGTCACGTCCCACACATACGCGGGCTTGACGCCGACCATCTTCGAGCGCACGACTTCACTCGGCCGCGGCTTCTCACCACGATCAAGCCGCCGCCACGACTCAGGATCAGCCGGGTTGGTGCTCGCGAACCGAGCGGTCACCGGGGCGTAGATCATGTACCCCGACTGGCCCTTGGCTACCTGACGGCCGAGCTTCTTCCATTGCTGAAAACCCGCGACATACGACGGGAACGGCTCACTGACGCGCCCTTGCTCGAAAGCGTCCTGATGCTGGGCGAAGATCAACAGCGTGTTCGCGAACGACCGCGACCGAAACCTGGCCGCGAACCGGACCGCAGCCGCCCAATCGGCATCGGACACCAACCGGCCGACCGCGCCCTCCAGCCGCCCGGACAGCTCGGTCAGTTTCGCTTCACGAGCCTCCCTAACTTCCTCCGCCGTCATGCGCGCTGCCATCACATACCTCCCGACCTGCACCAGCCGCCAACCGGCGGCACATCGGGAGTCAGGTACGCACAGCGAACCCGGCCATCATCCTCTCCACACGATCAACGACTCAGCAGGCCATCACCCACCCATACACCCGGCTACGACGAAACTCTCGCGCACGACTCCACTACGGCCCCCAGCTCCAGAAATACGAGCCCTGGATCCAGCCGAAACACCAAGAACCCGGCCTGCGGGGCCTCCGCTGATCGCTGCTAGCCGAGCGGTGGGGTCGTCTGTTGGCGGCGGTACTCGCTGGGCGTGACGCCGTAGTCGGCGTGGAAACAACGGCTCGCGTAATCCGGGTCCGTCCACCCGGCCTGACGAGCTGCCTCAGCGACCGACAAGTCAGTCGTCGCCAGCAACTTGGCGAGGCGACGGAGGCGCATCTGGCGAAGGTAGGCCATCGGGCTCATCCCAACCGTCGTCACGAACGCACGCTTGAGCTGAGAACGGGACAGATGCACTTCCTCAGCCAGTCCATTGAGCGTCCACGGCTCCGCCAGACGATCACGAAGCACACCGACCGCAGTCACGACATGCCCCCTGACGACGCCGCGCTTGGCAGATGTCGAGCCGGGCGGCGTCGAGTTATCGCAAGTGTTGGAGTGAGGGGGATTTTCGTTTTGGGTGTTCATAGCGCTCAGACGACTTGCGCTATGCGTCGGCCGCCCCGTTGTGCGCCCGTACCTGCGGTCACGACGAGGATCAGGCCGACAAGTTGAGTGATCGAGGGATCTTGGTGTAGCAGGAGTAGTCCGAGCAGGACTGCGGCAGCGGGTTCCAGGGCCATCAGGGTTCCGAACGCGCTCGGCTTGATTCGGCGCAGCGCAAGCATCTCCAGGGCATAAGGCAGTACGGGGAGCAGGAGCGCGAGTCCGGCTGCGGCGGCGAGCGTTTCAAGGGTGATGTGACCGATGGCTTGGTGGACCCCGATGATGGCCGTGGTTGCAGCGGCGAGCGGGACGGTGATTGCGAGCCCTTGAATGCCGCTGAGGCGGTCTCCGACATGTTGGGTCAGAAGGATGTAGACGGCCCAGCAACCAGCAGCGCACCCGGCCAGACCGATGCCAGCCAGGTCGATATGGCCATGCCAGGGCTGAGCAAGGAGGGTAACCCCGGCTGCTGCTAACGCGGGCCAACACAACGCTCGTTTGTTGTGGCTGCGAACGGTGGCGACGGTGAGCGGCCCAAGGAACTCGATCGCTACAGAGGTGCCGAGCGGGATGCGTGCGATGGCGGCGAGGAACGTAGCGGTCTGCACTCCGGTCGCAATGCCGAGACCGAGCAGGGCGGGTAGGTCGTGGCGACGGATCGCGCGCAGCGGGGGTCGCGCCACCGCCAGGAAAACGAGCGCTCCGATGCTCAGCCGCAGCCACGCGGTTCCGGCCGCGCCGACCTTAGAGATCAGATGGATTGACAGGGCCGAGCCGAGCTGGACCGACAGGATCGCCGTGACGGCCAGACTCCAAGGTGGCACCGGAAGGGTTCGGGCCGTGCGGGTCGCCATGCTATGGACGGTCAGGACCGCTGCCGAAAGGTTTGCCAGTCACCGATCGCCGCGAGTCGGCGCTGTTGTTGGGCAGCGACGGCTTGGTCGAGCCCGCGGTCGCGGTGTTTGAGGTCAGCGCTTACGCGCTGGCGGTGCTCGATCGGGTTATTGTCGTCGTACTTGAACTTGGCTTCGACCCGCACTACCGCTAACCGCAGACCGCGGATACCCGGCAGCATCCGGCCATACGGCGGCTGGTCGACCTCGACAGCCACGTGACGGCCTTCGGGCTGGAAGTCTGCGAGCTGGGCGGTAAGGATGTCCACCTTCCCCTGCGGATCATCAACGACCGTAGGTTGACACACGAACTGCACCGCGGCGTAGTAGCTCGTGGGTACCCCATCTTCGTCAGGCCCGCCAGCCTTCGCGCGCCAGTACGTTGGGATGTAGGCGTAGTCTCCGACCACAGCCAACGTGACCTCGCTGGCTGCTTCCAGGTGTTGCCAGACCGGGTTCGGGCGAGCCAAATGGACCAACAACTCATTCTCAGCAAGCGTGAAGTGCGTCGGTACGAGCACCGGGGCGTGAGCCGGTTCGAGGTTGTTCACCGCGAGGATGCCGAAGCGGTCCGTCGTCGCTAGCCAAGCGCGCCACTCGGCTGGACTCGTCGCTGCGTCCCAAGGATGAATCAGCATGTCAGTCTCCTTCTGTCGTTATGGCACCAGCCGGGTGGCCTGGCGCTGCGATCAACCGGCGAACGGATTGCACGTCGGGTCCCAGCCGAGCCAGATGCCCGACCAGATCATCAGCCGCGGCCGTCAGCGCCGCGTCGCTCAGCGGGGCCAGGGCGTCGAGGATGAACAGCGCCGTACTCGTCTCGTCGGTCAGTTGGGTGCGGCGCGTCTGACGCCAGTTCCAACGTCGGCAAGTGACGCCACCGTCGTCGCACCACACCACCTCGCCAGGATCGGGGTAATCGATCACCGTCTCACCGTTGGCGACCGTGGAGAACGGCTCGCTGCCGGTGGCTCGGATTAACCGCGGCGCGGCGTCATATCTGCTCAGGTCCTCTCCGCCGAGGGGTAGTTGGTGCAGTACCGAGATCGCGTTGTACACATCGGTGAGCCGGTTGACTCGTGGCAGCCCTGATTCGGTCGCGGCGCGTCGTAGTAGTGCTTCCAGGCTGTTGCGGGTGCGCTGCGGCTTGGCTCCAAACGCCCGATACGCCTCTCGCCACGCCGCCACGTGCTCGACGTCCTCCACCGGACGATTACGCAACATCTCACGGGCCGCAGCCTGCGCAGTCTCAACCAGCGCGCCGCTCATAGCATCGCTCGAACCGGGAATGATCCCCTCAACCGCGACCAGCATCGCCCGGTAATCCGACCGAAGCCCGAACACCGCCCCGTCAACGCTGGCGCCGGACAGGAACCTCTTGAGCCGGTCAAGATCAGACATCGGGAACCTCCACCTGGGTCGATCCCGACCCAACGCCCGGCTCGAACACAGCCAGCGAAAACTTTGCTGGCAGATCACCGGAATTGGCGTAGCTATGCGGCACATCGCCGTCGAAACGGATCGCGTCACCGACACCGAGACTGATCGACTGACCTCCGACCTCGACTGTGATGTTGCCCGCCAGAACTTGGAGAAGTTCCTTGGTCCCGGCGGCGTGCGACTCGCTGGCGTGCCGGTCCCCAACTCCCAGCGTCCAATCCCACAGCTCCACGACATCTGGCGGATCGGTACCAGCAACCAACACCCCGCGGCCACCGCACTCGCCGCTCCACAGCACGGCCCCTTCACCAGCACGAACAAGCCTCACCGGACGCGACCGAGGCGGCTCGACCAACGCCGGTAGCCCAACCCCCAGCGCATCACTGATCCGCAACAACGTCCCCACGCTCGGGTTCACCACCCCCTGCTCAACATTGACGAGCATTCGGCGGCTCACCCCCGCAACCGACGCCAACTGATCCAAAGTCCAATGGCGCGACTGGCGCTCCTGCTTGACCCTGCCTCCGATCGCTGAAGCGAGATCGGCTGTATGGCTATCCATGAGTGCATCATACTGCACTCGTGGTGCAGGGTTTCGTGACGCTGCTGGGCAACATCGCCGCGATGCCTTCCAAACTCGACTGTTCGACGTAGAGATCGAGAGCGCGACCGGCACTGTCGACCCTTGTCCCGACCACTGGGCGCGCATCGCGGACCACGTCCCCGCTAGGCCCCCAAGCCTCCCAGCCGGTCCAGCCGCTGGACCTAGCACACCTCTTGCACCACGAGGTAACCCCGGCGCACCTGACCGGCGTGACGGTCTCGATGCGAGTGATGTCCGCCGGGGACGGCTACAAGTACCTACTCCAGTCCGTCGCCGCCGGCGACGACGACCGCCCGCTGACCACGCCCCTGATCGCCTATTACGAAGCGTCGGGAACGCCGCCCGGCTACTGGCTCGGCACCGGCGTCCACGGCCTCGGCACCAACGACCGGCGGATTCAGCCAGGCGGGACGGTGAGCGAGGACCATCTGCGGCGTCTGCTCGGCCAGGGACACGATCCTGTCACCAACGAGCCGCTGGGCCAGGCGTACAGCAAGTTCAAGACCGCCGAGGAACGGATCAGCGAACGGGCTGAGCACTTGGACCCGAACCTCCCGCCGATTGAACGGTCGGCGGCGGTCGAGCGAATCGAGGCCGAGGAACACGAGCGCGGCACCCGCCGGGTCGTGGCGGGGTATGACTACACGTTCTCGGTCCCCAAGAGCGTGTCCGCTCTATGGGCCGTTGCAGACGCAGCCGTGCAAGCCCGGATCGTTGCGGCGCACCACGAGGCGGTTGCGGACGTGGTTGCGCTGATGGAGCGCGACGTTGCAGCCACCAGAGTCGGACACGCCGGAGTTGCACAAGTCGCAACCCGCGGGCTGATCGCAACCGCCTACGACCACTACGACTCCCGCGCCGCCGACCCGCAGCTGCACACGCACGTCGTCGTGAGCAACAAGGTCCAGGGCGAGGACGGCAAATGGCGGGCGTTGGACGGGCGACCGATGCACCAGGCCGTCGTCGCGATCTCCGAGCATTACAACGCCGTGCTGGCCGACCGCATGACCCGCACGCTCGGCGTCGGCTGGGCGCAACGCGAGCGCGGCCGGGACCGGAACCCGGCTTGGGAGATCGTCGGCGTGCCCGACGAGCTGATCGCGGAGTTCTCATCGCGGAGCGCGGCGATCGACGCGGAGACCGACCGGCTCATCGACACCTACCTCAGCGATCATGGCCACCGCCCTGACACGAGGACGATCTTGCGACTACGCCAGCAAGCCACGCTCTCGACCCGTCCAGACAAGACACACGGATCACTGGCGGACCTGACCGATCAGTGGCGCAGCCGTGCCGACCGCGTGCTCGGACAGGACCCAAGAGCCTGGGCAGGAGCCTTGATCGCTAACCGTGCGCACCCCTCGATCGTCAGCGCCGAGGACGTGAGCCGGGACGAGTTCGCAGCGCTCTCTCAGGCAGTGGTCGAGCAAGTGCAGGAGAAGCGCTCGACCTGGGGACGGTGGAACCTGTCAGCGGAGGCGTCCCGGCAAACGATGGGCCTACGGTTCGCGACGGTCACCGACCGGGAGGCGGTCATCGGGCTCATCACCGACACCGCCGAAGCCATGTCGCTACGGCTCACACCGCCCGAACTGGTCGCCGCCCCGGCCGCGTTCACCCGGCCGGAAGGGTCCAGCGTGTTCCGGCCCCGTCACGCGATCCTCTACACGTCAACCGCTCTGCTCGCGGCTGAGGACAGGCTGCTCGACCTCTCTCGCGCCACGACCGGACCGGCGATCGACCAGGCCGGTGCGGCTCAGGTTGCAGACTCCCCCGATGAGCAAGGCAGGGTGCTGTCGTCCGATCAGCGCAGCGTGGTCGAGCGCATCGCAACCTCCGGTCGCACCGTGGACGTGTTGGTCGGCCCGGCGGGAGCAGGCAAGACGCTCGCGCTCGGCGGCCTACGCCGGGCGTGGGAGGCCGAGCGCGCGCCGGGCAGCGTCATCGGCCTCGCCCCATCCGCCGCCGCCGCCGAAGTCCTGGCCAGCGATCTCGAAATCAGCACGGAGAACACCGCCAAGTGGCTCTACGAGCACGATCACGGTCGTTGGGACCTGACCGCAGGGCAGCTCGTCATTGTGGATGAGGCGTCCTTGGCAGGGACGATGCTGCTCGACCAGCTCGCCACCCACGCCGCGGACGTAGGGGCGAAGGTGTTGCTGGCCGGTGACCCCGCGCAACTCGCCGCCGTGGACGCGGGTGGTGCGTTCGGTCTACTCTTCCGCGACCGCAACGCGCACGACGACGATGGAGCGCCGGAGCTGGCCGACATCCGCCGCTTCAAGAACGAGTGGGAGAAGGCCGCTTCGCTGGCCCTCCGCCGGGGCGATACCGATGTGATCGACCTCTACGACGAGCACGGCCGGATCATCGACGGCGACCACGACGACATGCTCGACGCCGCCTACCGAGCCTGGCAGACCGATGTGGCGGTGGGGCGGTCGAGCATCCTGATCGCGGAGACCAGCGACACCGTGACCGCCCTCAACAACCGAGCGCGTGTCGATCGGGTGCTCGCCGGTCAGGTCACGGTCGAAGGAGTCGCCCTGCACGATGACACGGTTGCCGGGCGAGGCGACACGATCGTCACTCGCGACAACGACCGCCGCCTCACCACCGGCAGAGGATGGGTGAAGAACGGTGACGCCTGGACTGTCATCGAGAGTCACGAGGACGGAAGTCTGACCGTGCAGCGGCCGGGCTCGCGTGGGCGACGCGGCCGGGTCACGCTGCCCGCCGCGTATGTGGCCGAGCACGTCGAGTTGGGTTACGCGATCACGGCCCATAGAGCGCAGGGCGCGACGATGGACACCGCGCACTTGGTCGTCCACTCGTCCTCGATGACCCGAGAGGCGTTCTATGTCGCCATGACCCGCGGCCGGTTCTCCAACGTCGCGTATGTCGCGACCGATGAGGCCCATCTTGAGGAACATCAGCACACCCCCGGCTACGAGGATGACGTCACGGCCCGCACGATCCTTTACGGCGTGCTTCAGCACGAGGGCGCGGAGAAGTCCGCGCACGAGACGATCGAGGTCGAGCAGGAGAAGTGGTCGAGCATCGCCCAGCTCGCCGCTGAGTACGAGACCGTCGCCCAAGCTGCCCAGCACCAGCGGTTCGCCACCGCCGTCGGCAACAGTGGCCTTCCCGACGAGCGGGCGCGAGCGGTTGTGGGCGGGGAGTCGTTTGGGGCGCTGATCGCGCAGCTCCGCCGCACCGAAGCCGAAGGGCACCAGCCCGAACAGCTCTTGTCCCGCGCGGTCCGCGCAGGCGGGCTCGACGATGCCAACGACCCGGCCGCCGTGCTCGCCGCTCGCCTCGCCCGGTTGACCGCCGCCCGAGCTGGCGGTACCCGGCCACGCCGTCGCCCTCGCTACATCGCCGGGCTGATCCCCGAGGCCACCGGGGCGATGCCCGCCGACATGCACCGCACCCTCACCGAGCTACAAGACCTGATCGAACAACGCGCCACCGCGCTCGCCGGTCAAGCCGTCCAAGAAGGTCAGGCGTGGGTGCGCAGGCTCGGACCACCACCGACCAACCCGGCCCGGCGCGCGGCATGGCAGCAGCAGGTCCGCATCGTCGCGGCATACCGCGACCGCTACGGAATCACCGGCAGCGATCCGCTCGGACCCACACCGAGCGGTCAAGGTCCGCGGCTCGACTACCAGCTCGCCGACGCTGCCGCCCGTCGAACACAAGCAACCGGGAGCGACGAGGCTCGGCGGCGGCGTGGACCGGAGCAGCAGATCGACTCTGGCCGCGGGCTTAGCCGATGACAGACAGCACCGACTCGACTCCGCACACCTTGGGTAGCTCAAGACGGGGTTCCATTCCGCTACCGGCAGCGCTATCCTGAAACTTGGCAGAGAATATCTATCGACGCTTCGGCGCTGCACCCGGCTCCGGCCTGGGTTGCCCTCTTTTCCTGGACTGCCACTCCCGCAAGCTGACGCGCCTTGGCGTGTCTGACCCAGAAAGAGGGCCGTCATGATCTTCGCAGCCAGTTGGGCACTCAGTTCCCGCCTCTACGGCCTGGCACAGCGGTTCTGCCCGAGCAACATCGTCATCCGTCGCGTCCACACCCGCACCGGGCTCAAATGGGGGCCGCTCGTCGGCCTCGCCGGGATCGTCGTCTACGGGTCGGTCATGGTGGCCGCGGGCACGATCGTCCGGGACGGTGGGCCGGGCTGGATCAACCTGTTCTTCATCATCGGGTTCTGGAACACCCTTCGTTTCACCGTCCTGATCCCCGTCTCGGTGGTCCGTCTGTTGCGGGTTCGCCATCAGGAGAAGGTGCTGCTACGTGACTGGCAGCGCATCCACACCGCCAGTCCCGAGGCCGAGCGCATGGGTGCCCGCGTACCGGCCGCCCAGGCGTCATGAGCGCCGAGGACTGGTCACCGAGCGACCTGCCCGCCGTCTCCTACATCCGCGTCGCACCCACCACCACCGACCAGGCGGCACACGAGATGGAGTGCCAGCGGGCGCAGATTGCGCTTGCCGCCGATCGGCTCAGGTTGCGGATGGCCGACGAGTTCGTGGATGTCGGCTATTCCGGGATGAGCACAGACCGCCCCGACCTGAACCGTCTACTCGACCACGTAACTGCCTACCGGGTCGGCTACTGCGTTGTCGCCACTCGTGATCGGCTCTCCGAGGACCCCGAGCACATGGCCGAGATCGACCAAGCGCTGGACGACGCGGAGGTCGCGATCGTCATCGCCGCCGACCACATCGGCCCCGCAGCCACCTGACCACAATCAGCGTTGCTGTCGGCAGGGTCCTGGCGTAGCGCTACCGCCTACTACCCGAGGGGCGATCGCGTCTGCCGACGGCGGTATTCGGTGGGAGAGATGCCGTAGTCGGCGTGGAAACAGCGGCTCGCGTAATCCGGGTCGGTCCACCCGGCCTGACGGGCTGCCTCAGCGACCGACAGGTCAGTCGTCGCCAGCAACTTGGCGAGGCGACGGAGGCGCATCTGGCGAAGGTAGGCCATCGGGCTCATCCCAACCGTCGTCACGAACGCACGCTTGAGCTGAGAGCGAGACAGATGCACTTCCTCAGCCAGTCCATTGAGCGTCCACGGCTCCGCCAGACGATCACGCAACAACTTGACCGCAGCGACGACGTGACCACGGACCACACCGTGCGGTGAGTTCAAGACGCTATGACCCTCGCACCCAACGGCTTGAGCGTCAGCATCATTCGGCGTTGGCTTTGACTCTGTACGACAGCTTCCTTTCATTGCATTGCTTGGGGTCGAGGGGGCATCTTGTGGCTTAGCGCTCACTACCAGGCGTAGGACTGTGGCGCTTGGCCGGGGCCGGGCCAGATGCGGTCGAGTTCGGTGAGGGTGTCGGTATCGAGTTCGATGGAGGCCACGTGCAGGTTGGCTTGGAGTTGTTCGGGAGTGCGGGGGCCGGAGATGATCGCGGGTACGACCGGCTGGTGCAGCAGCCACGCCAGGGCTACCTCCGCAGGGGTACGGCCAAGTTGGTTGCAGAGCTTCTGGTAGGCGGCGAGCTGGTCGGCGTGCTCTTTTGCTTGTGCCTGGACCTGCGGTGCCTTGCGACGCACCGAGTCGGCGTCAGGCGTGACGGCGAGTAGCCCGGCGGCGAGTGGGCTCCAGGGGATCAGGCCGATGCCGAAGTAGGAAAGCGCGGGGACCAGTTCCTGCTCTACGGCTCGGTTGGTGAGGTTGTACAGGCTCTGCTCGGATACCAGGCCAAGGAAGTTCCGTGACCGCGCGATCATCTGAGCGGTCGCGATGTCCCAGCCGGCGAAGTTGCTGGACCCGACGTAGGTGATCTTCCCTTCGGCGATCAGTTGTTCCATTGCCTGCCAGATTTCCTCCCAGGGGGTTGCCCGGTCGATGTGGTGCATCTGGTAGAGGTCGATGTGATCGGTTTGCAGCCGCCGCAGGCTGGCCTCGCAGGCCCGTTTGATGTGGTAGGCGGACAAGCGCCGGTCGTTAGGTCCGAGTCCCATCGGCTGGTACACCTTGGTGGCGATCACGATGTCGTCGCGGTGGCCGGAGCGCTTGAGCCACCGGCCGATGATTTCCTCTGAGGTTCCGTATCCCTGCGCCATGTCGGGGGATTGCGGTCCGCCGTACACGTCGGCGGAGTCGAAGAAGTTGATGCCTTGGTCAACCGCGAGGTCCATGATCCGAAAGCTGGTGTCCTCGTCGGTGGCGTCACCGAAGTTCATGGTGCCCAGCGCGACTCTGCTTACCAGCAGACCTGAGCGTCCTAGGTGTGTGTAGTCCATTTGTTGCTTCTGCTTCTTTCTCTGTCGTGAGTGCGTTAGTGGTGCGGGCGAGGTCAGGGCTGGAGTAGTGCCTTGATGGCTTGGCGTTGGTCCATTGCCCGGTAAGCGTCCGCGGCATCCGCGAGCGGGAGTCTCAGGTCAAAGACCTTGCCGGGCTCGATTTGCCGTTGCCAGATCAGGTCGATCAGCTCGGGCAGGTACCGGCGTACCGGCGCGGGGCCGCCGTGGAGGTGGACGCCGGAGAAGAACAGCTCCTCTCCGGGGAGGGTGACGTTGTGGGAGACGCCGACGTAGCCGACATGCCCGCCAGGGCGGGTAGCGCGGATGGCTTGCATCATCGACTCTTGGGTGCCGACCGCCTCGATCACCGAGTGCGCGCCATAGCCGCCTGTCAACTCTTTGATGATGGCTACGCCGTCGTCGCCGCGTTCAGTCACGATGTCGGTCGCGCCAAAGGTGCGAGCCAACTGTTGGCGGGACTCATGGCGGGACATGGCGATGATCCGCTCCGCGCCGAGCTGCTTGGCCGCCAGCACCCCGAGCAAGCCAACAGCGCCGTCGCCGACGACCGCGACGGTCTTGCCGGGCTTCACCGCGGCAGCGACGGCAGCGAACCAACCAGTGCCGAGCACGTCGGAGGCGGCCAGCAAGGACGGGATCAGGTCCGGGTCGGGCATGGCCGGAGTAGCGACCAAAGTGCCGTCCGCCAGCGGGATACGCGCCCGCTCGGCCTGCGTGCCGATCGCACCGATCAGCTCGGCGTGAATGCAGCGGGACTGGTAACCAGCTTGACAGATCTCACAGGTGTTGTCGGAGGCGAAAAACGAGCCGATCACGAAGTCACCGGGCTTGACGTTCTTGACCTGCGAGCCGATTTCTTCGACCACACCGACGTACTCGTGCCCCATCGGCGCGGGGCCGTCGAGCTGGTCGGTGCCGCGGTAGGGCCACAGGTCAGAGCCACACACGCAGGTGGCGGCCAGGCGGATGATCGCGTCGGTCGGCTGCTCGATTCTCGGGTCCGGCCGGTCCTCGACACGAACATCACCGGGCGCGTACATGACTACTCCGTGCATGGGGCAAGCTCCCTTTTCTTCGTTGCTGTCACAGATGCTTGTTGTGTGCTCCGGGGGCGTGCGAGCACGATGAGCGCGAACACCGAGATGGCGGTCAGGGCAGCGACGATGGTTGCCATCGGTACCGCGGTATGGGCGCCGCCGAGCCCGGCCAGCGGCGCGATCACCCCGGCCATCGTCCATTGCAGAAAGCCTAGCAGGGCTGATCCGGTGCCGGGATGCTCGGGTACCTCACCGGAGGCGAGGGCTCCGGCGTTGGGACCGACGAGGCCCTGGGCGCTCATCAGCACGAAGAACCCGATCAGGGCCACCGGGAGCGGCATCGCGAAGCAGACAGCGCCGACCAGCAGTATCACACCCGCCGCGCCGGTCGCGACCAGTCCGATCCCGACAACCATCCGGGTAGACACCTTTCCTGCCAGCTTGGCGGCGAGCAGAGTGGCGATGGTCAAACCGACCGCGTTGCCCGCGAAGTCCACCGAGTACAGCACCGGCGAGAGGCCGTTCATGGATTGCAGCACGAACGCCGAGGTCGCCACATACGCGAAGATCGCGCCCATCGAGAACGCGAACACCAGCAAGTACCCGACGAACACGCGGCGGCGCAGCACAAGGGCGGTCGAACCGGCGAGCTGCGCGAGCGCGCCGCCGTGTCGACGCTCGGCAGGCAGCGTCTCAGACACGCCAACCGTGACCACCACGACCATCACCACGGCAAGGGCCGCCACTACCCAGAACGACACCCGCCAATGGGAAAACTCCAAGATCGCCGCGCCGAGCAACGGCCCCACGATCGGCGCGATCCCCGACACCCCCGCGACCAGGTTCATCGCTCGCACCATCCGGTCCCCGGAGGTCAAGTCCACCACAATCGACCGGGCGATCACCATCGCCCAGCCACCAGCGAACCCCTGCAACAGCCGCGCGGCCATCATCACGCCGATCGTCGGGCTGAACGCGCACACCACGCTCGCGGCGGCCAACACCGTCAGGGACGCCAGCAGCGGGCGGCGACGCCCAACCCGATCCGACACCGGGCCGCCGATGAGCTGACCGAGCGCCATACCGATGAAGAACGTCGTCAACGTCAACTGCACCTGGGTCGCGGACGCATCCAAGTCCCGGCCGACCCTGGGGAACGCTGGGACGTACATATCGGTCGCCAGCGGCGCGATCGCCGTGATGAGCACCACCGCTCCCAACACAGTCGCGCTCAACGCCATCTCCTTGGAGGCGTCTGGCAGCGGGCGCTCGGTGGTCAAGGTCATCACGTTCCTCTCGGGCATCGGTTCCCTCTCAATGGAAGCGCGTGAATCGACCCTGAAGAAGGCCCGGTCGTGACGTGTACTGGCAGGGCACCCCTCGCCTGGGCGGACGCCGATACCGTTGAGATCATGGACAACAAGGCCGAAGTCCGCGAGTTCTTGGCCTCACGCCGAGCCAAGCTCACCCCAGCCGATGTCGGCATTCCCGACATCGGGCAGCGTCGCGTCCCTGGCCTACGCCGCGGGGAGGTCGCCACCCTGGCCGGGGTCAGCATCGAGTACTACGCCAAGCTTGAGCGCGGCGCGATCGCCGGAGCCTCCGCATCCGTGCTCGAAGCTATCGCCCAAGCATTGCGCCTCGATGACACCGAGCGAGCGCACCTATTCGACCTCGCTCGCGCCGCTGACGGCATCCCCGCCTCCGGCCGTCCCCGACGCCGCGCCACCAAGCAGAGCGCTTCCCGGCCGAGCTTGCACTGGGCGCTCGAAGCGATCACCGATGGCGTCGCGTTCGTCCGCAACCCCCACCAAGACCTGCTCGCTACCAACGCTCTCGGCCGAATCTTCTACTCGCCGCTCATTGGCGACGGCGGTCGCACCCCGAACCTCGCCCGGTTCCAGTTCCTTGACCCGGCCTCCCGCGACTTCTACCCCGATTGGGACCTGTTCGCGCACATGTGCGTCTCGATCATGCGCGCCGAAGCCGGACGCGACCCACACGACCGCTGTCTCCAAGAGCTGGTTGGCGAACTCTCCACCCAAAGCGAAACGTTCCGCCAGCTCTGGGGCTCTCACGACGTGCGCACCCACGGCACCGGCACCAAGCGCTTCCACCACCCCGACGTAGGCGAACTCACCCTCGCCTACGAAGAACTCGCGATCACTGCCGAACCCGGTCTCGTCCTCATCCTCTACACCGCCGAGCCCGGCACAGCCTCAGCGGACAAGCTACGACTCCTCGCATCCCTCGCCGCCGACCAACCGATACCCCACCCCGCAGCCACCCCCAACCAGCCGTAACCCATACCCATTAGCGATCCCCAGCTCCTAGCACAACGAGCCTCAGATTAGCGCTTCCGCACCCGTCATCGACCGACAGGCTTTGCGGAACCCGAAACGCCAGACCGCCGCGGTCGCATCCGTTTTTGTACGCCTGATGACAGCCCGCAACGCAACCCGCCAGGCGCGGTAACCGACGACATCGCGGGGCCTGTAGGAAACGGCGAGGAACGACCAATGAATGAAGGAGAACGAGCACTCATGGCTCTGAACGAGACCTACAAGCTGTCCAACAATGTGTCGATCCCGAAGCTGGGGTTGGGTACGTGGTTCATTGACGACGACAAGGCCGCCCAGGCGGTCCGGGACGCGATCGAGATCGGGTACCGGAACATCGACACCGCGCAGGCATACGGCAACGAGCAAGGTGTCGGTGAGGGCGTGCGCACCAGCGGCGTCGCCCGCGAGGGACTATTCGTGTCTACCAAGCTGGCCGCCGAGATCAAGAACTACGACGACGCGGTGGCGGCGATCGACGGGTCGCTGAACAAGCTCGGTCTGGAGTACATCGACCTCATGCTGATCCACAGCCCGCAGCCGTGGGACGACTTCCGCGGCGGCGACTACTCCGAAGGCAACCGCCAGGCATGGCGCGCACTAGAGCACGCCTACAAGGCTGGCAAGCTCCGCGCCATCGGAGTATCCAACTTCCTACAAGACGACGTTGAGAACATCCTTGCGTCATGCACGGTTGCGCCGCAGGTCAACCAACTTCTCGTCCACATCGGCAACACACCCGCCGACCTCATCGCCTACTGCGAGAGCAAGCAGATTCTCGTGGAGGCGTACTCACCGATCGCGCACGGCGAAATCCTGAACAACGAAGACATCGCCACGATCGCGGACAAGTACGACGTGACCGTCCCGCAACTCTGCATCCGCTACACCCTCCAGCTCGGCACAGTGTCACTGCCCAAGACCGCGGACCCCGAGCACATGCGCAGCAACGCGCAGCTCGACTTCACCATCTCCGACGAGGACATGAGCACCCTCCAGGCGATGGATCACAGGGACTACGGCGACTCCAGCGCATTCCCGGTTTACAGCGGCAAGTAAACGTCCACCGTTCCGGTCGGACGACCGACGCTGGGCGTAGTCACTAACTCACTAGCTAGAAATTGGAGACCAAAATGAAAATTGCAGTTCTTGGAACGGGCATGGTCGGTCGCGCGCTCGCTGGCCGACTATCAGGGCTTGGGCATGACGTTGTGATTGGCACGCGCGACGTGCAGCAGACGTTGACGCGCACCGAGCCGGACTCAATGGGAACTCCGCCCTATTCCGGGTGGCAAAAAGACAACGCGACCGTGCGACTGGCGACGTTCCCGGACGCTGGTACGCATGGCGAGCTGGTTATCAACGCGACCTCGGGCGTGAACGCGATGGCCGCACTAGAAGCGACCGGCTCAGAGAACCTAGCGGGCAAGGTGTTGGTTGATCTTGCGCTGCCGCTCGATTTCTCAGGAGGGATGCCCCCAAGGCTGACGATCGCGAACACTGACAGCCTTGGCGAGCAAGTCCAGCGCGCGTTTCCTGACGCCCTGGTGGTCAAGACCCTGAACACGATGTTCAAAGACATCATGGTCGATCCCGCCCGCCTACCCGGACACCACAACATCTTCATTGCGGGCAACGACACCGGCGCAAAGGAAACCGTCACGACCCTGCTCACCGAGTTTGGTTGGCAACAGGAGACGATCATCGACCTTGGCAGCATTCAATCCGCTCGTGCGACGGAGATGTACATGCAGATGTACTTCAACCTCGTTGGGGTGCTCGACACGTTCGAGTTCAACATCGCGATCGTCCGCGCGTAACAATGACTACGGCAGCACGTGTTTTCGTCACCGGCTCAACGGATGGTCTCGGTCACCTAGCCGCACGGGCGCTCATGAACGGCGGCCACGAGGTCGTCGTCCACGCCCGGAACGCCGACCGTCTCAAAACTGTGCGGGACCTGATCGACCAAGGAGCCGCAGCCGTGGTGGGTGATCTCTCCGACCAGCAACAGACTCGTGAGGTCGCAAAACAGGTCAACCAGCTCGGACGGATGGACGCAGTAATCCACAACGCGGGCATCATGTCTGGACCGAACGTTATGTCGGTCAACGTCGTTGCCCCGTACCTGCTCACCGCACTGATCGACCGCCCCGAACGACTGGTGTATCTCAGTAGCAGCCTGCACCAAAGCGGACGAGCCGACCTGACCGCGATCGACCCGAACAACCAAGAAGGGAACGTGTCCTATTCGGATAGCAAGCTGCTAGTCACGACCCTCGCCGCTGCGGTCGCGCGTCGCTGGCCCGGCACGCTCACAAACGCGGTCGATCCCGGATGGGTGCCAACCAAGATGGGGGGCGCAAGCGCAACCGACGACATCGACCTTGGATATCGCACCCAAGTATGGCTGGCGACCAGCAACGCCCCGGAAGCCCTCACTTCCGGCGGGTACTGGTATCACCAACATCGCACCGACCCAGCACGCGCTACCAACGACGAAAGCTTTCAAGACCAACTTCTCGAAGAACTCGCACATCTCACCGACGAACGTCTGGCCGATAGCGACCCGCCACGCCCAGCACCCGCCGATCCAGCGGATACCTCACAAACCCGCCGCTCAGCCAGGTAAACTAGCTATCTCAGCTAGATACCCCCCAAACGCATCCTCGGCTCGTCCAGCAGCAGGAGCTCCGGGTCGTTCACCAACGAGCGCGCGATGGTCAGCCGTCGTTTCATTCCTCCGGACAGGTCGTCCACGCGGGCGGAGGCCTTCTCGGTGAGCTGCGCGAACTCCAGCAACTCGTCGGCGCGCTGCCGGACGACGGCCCGCGACATACCGAAATACCGGCCGTAGACGATCAGGTTGTCCCGCACCGTCAGCTCGTTGTCGAGGGTGTCGTCCTGCGGGCAGACGCCGAGACGGGCTCGTATCTGCGGGCCCTGGGTCGCGGGGTCCATGCCGAGAATGCGCAGCTCACCGCTGGTCACCGGTGACACGGCCGCGACCATCCGCATCGTCGAGGACTTGCCGGCGCCGTTCGGGCCGAGGAACCCGAAGGATTCGCCACGCCGCACGTCGATGTCGATCCCGCGCACGGCCTCGAACTCCCCGAAGGACTTTCGCAGGTCGCGGGTGCGGATCATGGCGTCGGCTGGCGTCGGCGGTTGAGACACGCCAGTGATCGTAAACGGCGCCACCGACAGCGCTTCTGCCGGATGTCGCGGTCGATTGGTCGCAGCCGGCGCGGGACGTATGCCGCAGCGTCAGACGCCCGCGGCATACCTCATGCCGTCGGCGACAGTGCGGTCGGTCCACTCGAAACCGCTCTCCTGCAACGCTTTCGGCGACATACGGGCACTGGCGAGTATGTCGGCGGACATCTCGCCGAGCACCAGCCGTAGGGCGGGAGTCGGCGCGGGCAGCAGTGCTGGCCGGTGCAGCACCACGCCCAGCGCCTTCATGGCGTCGCGCTGCCGGACCGGCTCAGGTCCGCCGAGATTCACCGGTCCGGTCACCTCCGGATGGTCGATGAGGTGGATCAGGGCGGCGACCTCGTCGCGCAGGGTGATCCACGACCACCATTGGCGGCCGTTGCCGAGCGGCCCGGCCAGGCCCAGCCGCGCCAACGGCAGCACCCGCCCCATGGCGCCGCCTGCCGATGACAGCACCAGGCCGGTGCGCGCATAGGCGACAGGCAACCCCTGGTGAACTGCTTCGGCCGCCGCTGCCTCCCACGCCGTCACGACCTCCGCGAGAAATCCCGCACCGGCAGCGGCGTCCTCGTCCAGCACCTCGTCGCCGCGGTCGCCGTAGTAGCCCATGGCCGAGCCGTTGACCAGGCGCACCGGCTCGTCGAGTTCGGTGATGGCGCGCACGACGGTGCGGGTGCTGTCGACCCGTGAGTCCAGCAGGGTGCGTTTGTATGCCGCCGTCCACCTCTTGTCGGCGATCCCGGCGCCCGCAAGATTGACGACCGCCGAAACCCCTTGCAGCTCCGTGGAATTCAGCTCACCCTTGTCCGGCGCCCAGCGGACCTGGCCGGGTCCGGACGGCTCGCGGCGCACCAGTTTGACCACCTCGTCACCACGGCGGCTCAGAGCCACGGACAAAGCAGAACCGATGAGACCGCTGGCTCCGGTGATGGCGACACGCATGGGATCGGGCTCCTCACTGATGGGTGGCTGTCAGTAGATCACCCGCTGCTGACAGCAGCATCAGCCGTATGGGTGGCCGGGCATCGGCGCCGGCCGCCCCGGGCTGTATGACGCGCCGTCGGCCGGCACCGTGATCGACACACAGCACATGACGACGCCGCCCCACCGACGGATCGGTGGGGCGGCGTCGTATGCCGGAGGTGCCTCGCTCAGACCTCGAAGGCGCCTTCCTCGAGGCGCTGCTTCATCGCCGACAGGAACCGCGCTGCGTCCGCGCCGTCGATGATGCGGTGGTCGTAGGACAGTGCCAGGTACACCATCGAGCGGATCGCGATCGTCTCGCCACCATCGGCGTCGGTGACCACAACCGGGCGCTTGACCACGGCTCCGGTGCCCAGGATGCCGACCTGTGGCTGGTTGATGATCGGGGTGTCGAACAACGCACCGCGACTGCCGGTGTTGGTCAGCGTGAAGGTGCCGCCGCCGAGTTCGTCCGGGGTCACCTTGTTGGAGCGAGTGCGCTCCGCCAGGTCGGCGATCTTGCGGGCCAGGCCGGCGATGTTCAGGTCACCGGCGTTCTTGATGACCGGGACGAACAAGCCCTTCTCGGTGTCGACCGCGATGCCGAGGTTCTCACTCGGGTGGTAGACGATGGAGTCGTCCTCGACGCTGGCGTTCAGCTGCGGGAAGGCCTTGAGCGCCTCGATCGCAGCCAGGGCGAAGAACGGCATGAAGCTCAGCTTGACGCCCTCACGCTGTTCGAAACCGGCCTTGTTCTTGGCGCGCAGGCGAGCAATCTTGGTCACGTCGACCTCGAGCACCGTCGTCAACTGGGCCGACACCTGCAGCGACTCGACCATGCGCGTGGCGATGAGCTTGCGCATGCGGGTCATCTTCTCGGTGGTACCGCGCTTGGCAGACACCTCCGGCACCGTGCTGGGGCGCGGTGCCGCAGCGGGAGCCGTCGGTGCCGCGGCCGCCGGTGCGGCCGCGGGTTCGGGCTGCTTGGCCTTCTCGGCTGCGGCCAGAACGTCCTGCTTGCGGATACGACCGCCCACACCGGACCCGGTCAGGGTCGCCAGCTCGACGCCGTGCTCGGCGGCGAGCTTGCGGACCAGGGGAGTGACGTATGACGTGGAGTCGTCGCGGTCGGCGCCTTGCTCCCGTGGCTGCGTGTCCGTGGCCGGCTGAGCCGGTGCGGGGGCCGCGGTCGCCGGTGCAGGAGCAGCCTGCTGTGCAGGCGCTGCCTGTTGCGGAGCGGCCTCCTCGCGTGCTTCGTGACCGGGAGCCTCGGGCTCAGGCTGGGTCTTCGGCGCCTCCGCCTGTTGCGGAGCAGCTGCCGGCGCCGCAGCGGCCGAACCGCCCACGATGGCCAGGTCCGCGCCGACCGGCACCGTCTCGTCCTCCTGCACCAGGATCTTGGTGAGCTTGCCGGCGACTGGGGACGGCACCTCGGTGTCGACCTTGTCGGTGGACACCTCCAGCAGCGGCTCGTCGACCGCGACGTCGTCGCCCTCGGCCTTGAGCCAGCGGGTGATCGTGCCCTCGGTCACGGATTCACCGAGCGCGGGCATCGTGATCTTCTCGCCTCCGGTGACCTCTCCACCGACCAGCTCGGTGGCGGCCTCAGGCTTCGCGGCCGGCGCAGCCTGCTCGGTGGATGGCGCCTCGGTGGGTTCCGGGTCAGCGGCGGGCTCAGGCTCCGCAGGAGCGGCGGCCTGGCCCGAGCCGCTGTCGGACTGCGGTGCCGCAGCACCGTCACCGATCACGGCAAGGTCGGCGCCGACCGGCACGGTCTCGTCTTCTTCGACGAGCACCTCCTGCAAGGTGCCCGCGACAGGTGAGGGAATCTCGGTGTCGACCTTGTCGGTGGAGACCTCCAGCAGCGGCTCGTCGACCGCAACCTGTTCTCCGACCTGCTTGAGCCAGCGAGTGACGGTGCCCTCGGTCACCGACTCGCCGAGTGCTGGCATTGTCACGCGTTCAGACATGGACAACAGTCTCCTCGATTGTGTAGCGGAAGTGCAGGCGGGTCTCAGGCATGGGCGTGCAGGGGCTTGCCGGCGAGCGCCAGATGGGCTTCGCCGAGTGCTTCGTTCTGCGTCGGGTGGGCGTGGATCAAGGTCGCGACATCGTCGGGCAATGCCTCCCAGCCGACGATGAGCTGGGCTTCGCCCACCTGCTCGCCCATGCGTGCGCCGATCATGTGGACACCGACGACAGCGCCGTCCTTGGCGCGCACGACCTTCACGAAGCCCTGCGTCTGCAGAATCTGGCTCTTGCCGTTGCCGCCGAGGTTGTATTCGTAGGTCTCGACCTCGCCATACGTTTCGCGGGCAGCGTCCTCGGTCAGTCCGACCGATGCGATCTCGGGGTCGCAGTAGGTCACGCGCGGGATGCCGCTCTCGTCGATCGGCGTGGGCGCGAGGCCGGCAATCTCCTCCGCGACGAAGATGCCTTGCGCGAATCCGCGGTGCGCCAGTTGCAGCCCGGGCACGATGTCGCCGACGGCATACACCCCGGGTACGCCGGTGCGGCAGCGCTCGTCGGCGATGACGAACCCGCGCTCCACGGTCACGCCGGCCTCGGCATAGCCCATGCCAGCAGTGACCGGCCCGCGACCCACAGCGACCAGCAGCAGATCCGACTCGATGGTGTCGCCGGACTCCAAGGTCACCGTGACGGAGTCCTCGGTCTGGGTGGCGGACGCGAAGCGAACTCCGGTCAGCGCCTTGATCTTGCGCTTGCGGAAGGAGCGCTCAAGTTGCTTGGAAATCGCTTCGTCCTCGGCCGCCACCAACCGCGGCAGCGCTTCGACGATGGTCACGTCCGCGCCGAATGACGCGAAAACAGAAGCGAATTCGACTCCGATGACTCCGCCGCCCAGGACGGTGACACGCGATGGCACATGGTCGAGAGAGAGGGCTTGATCGCTGGTCATGATCCGCCCGCCGATCTCCAGGCCCGGCAGCGAACGGGCATACGAGCCGGTGGCCAGCACGACGTTGCGGCCGGTCAGCACGCGATCGCCGACGGTGACCGTCGTCGCCGACGACAAGGTGCCGGTGCCTTCGACATACGTGATGTCGTGCGACTTCACCAGGCCCTGCAGACCCTTGTAGAGCCGGCCGATGACGCCGTCCTTGTAGGAGTGCACGCCGGCCATGTCGATGGATTCGAAGGTGGTACGCACGCCGAACTTGGCGCCTTCGCGAGCGCTGTCGGCGATCTCGGCTGCGTGTAGCAGTGCCTTCGTCGGTATGCACCCGCGGTGCAGGCAGGTGCCACCCACCTTGTCCTTCTCGACGAGCGCGACGCGCAGGCCGAGCTCAGCGGCGCGGAAGGCGCAGGCGTAACCACCGCTTCCCCCGCCCAGGATGACGATGTCGAAGGTGTCGTCGGCTTGCGCTGACATCAGGTGTGGCGCTCCCTTGCGTTCACGGTGGCTGTCGCCAGTCATCTTGGCACTGAGCGTGACAGCCCGTTCCGGCGGCATCGAACTACCGCGTACGCCGCGACCATCCGCAGGCGCACCTGCCCAGGCATGCGGGTGTTCCGCCTCCCACCACTTGCGCGCGGCGTCGGACCGGCGTCCACGTTTCCGTGGTCTGTGAGACGGCTCGCATGGGAGAGTGGGTCGACAGCCCGACGCAAAGGAGACCGGCAGTGACGCAGGACAACGGACCCAGTGACGACGTCAAGCGCAAGTTCCGTGAGGCGTTGGACAAGAAGAACGCCCACGGTGGCAAGGACGTCTCCGACCACGCCGCTCACTCCAAGGTGAGCGGTTCCCACGGGCCGGAGACGTCCGGCTCCCAGCAGATGTTCCGTCGCAAGTCCGGCGGCTGAGCCCGGCGACTGACGAAGGGAGCCCGCATCCGAACCGGATGCGGGCTCCTTTCGTCAACGCAGGTGGTGCCGAGGTGCGTCGATCAGGCACGGCCCTCGGCGAGCGCGAGCAGCGTGCGCACGGCATAGCCGGATGCTCCCGCGCCGGTGTAGCCGAAGGCACCGTCCGTCACATATGCCGGGCCGGCGATGTCAAGGTGCACCCACGGCAGGGCGGCGCCGTCGTCGCCGTTGCCGACGAATTCCTCCAGGAACAAAGCCGCGGTGATCATGCCGCCCTCACGGGCTCCGGTGTGCTTGGTGTCGGCGACCAAGGACTTCATGGCCGACCGCAGGTGCTGCAGCAGCGGGATCGGCCACATGTCCTCACCCGCGGTGTGGGCGGCGGCCACGACCTCGTCGCGGGTCGCGTCGTCGTTGCCGAGCGCGGCCGCGGTGCGGGGGCCGAGCGACAGGACCGCCGCGCCGGTGAGGGTCGCGACGTCGACGATGAGGTCGGGCTTCTCACGTGAGGCGAAGCACAGCCCGTCGGCCATGACCAGGCGGCCTTCGGCATCGGTGTTGATGATTTCGACGGTCTTGCCGTTGGGCATGGTGACCACGTCGCCGGGGCGCTGCGCGTCGGAGCCGGTGAGATTCTCGGCCAGGCACAGGTATGCCGTGACCGCGACGGGCAGACCGAGTTCGGCGACGGCGGCGACCGCAGCCGCTACGGCAGCAGCCCCGGCCATGTCGCACTTCATCGTCACCATTCCGGTCGCCGGCTTGATGCACAGACCACCGGAGTCGAAGGTGATGCCCTTGCCCACGAACGCGAGGTGCGCCTTGGCTTTGGCCGGCTGGTAGCTCAGGGTGACCAGCCGGGGCGGTCGTGCGGACCCACGGCCCACACCGATGAGGCCGCCACAGTTCGCCTTGGCGAGCGCCTTCTCGTCCTGCACCGTGACCTTCACCTTGGTGCCGGCGAAGTGCTTCTTGACCTCCTCTGCGAAGGACGCGGGGTACAGGTCCAGCGGCGGCATGTTGACCAGGTCCTGTGCCCACGCGCGGTGGGTGGCCAGCGTGATGCCGCGCTCGACTGCGGCCTTGACCGCCTTGTCCTTGGCCAGCGTGGACAGCACCACGATCGTGGCGAGCACCTTGTGGGTGTCGCTCGCGGACCGGTAGACGCGGTATTCGTAGCTGCCGAACAGCGCGCCTTCGGCTGTGGCGGCGACCACAGCGGCGTCGTCACCGGGAAAGGCATAGGCGACCGACGTCGCCTTGCCCAGCAGTGATCGAGCAGCCGCGCCCGCAGCTTTGCGGATGTCCTCGACGTCTGCTGCGGTCGGTGCTGCCGTCAGACCCGCACCCGTGACCACGACCACGCCGTTGACACCGGGCACACCAGGAACGCGCAGCACCTCGTCGGCCGCCCCGGTCGCCGACAACGTCCGCAGTGCGGTGTCCAGATACTCCTGTGCGGCAGGCTCGAGGGCGGACGTGGCAGCGGTGCGGGCGTGTGCACCGTCCTTGAGGGACAGCACGACGACAGCGTCGGTTTTGGCCTTGGTGGCCGTGGTGGCGGTGACAGTCAGCGTCGGCACGTGGGAGGCTCCTTGCGACATACATGATGGATGTGACTCCGGCGACAATACGCGCCGAGCCGGGCGGTACGGTGCCCACCATGAGTGAGCCCACCAAGACCTCGCCGTTGCACGAGCGCCACGTCGCGCTCGGCGCCAAACTTGCCGACTTCGGCGGCTGGCAGATGCCGATCGAATATCCCGGTGGGGGAGTGCTGCGCGAGCACACTGCGGTGCGCGAACGCGTCGGCATCTTCGACGTGTCGCACCTGGGCAAGGCGCTGGTCAAGGGCGAAGGTGCGGCCGACTTCGTCAACTCGTGCTTCACCAACGACCTGCGCAAGATCGCACCGCCGAAGGCGCAGTACACGATGTGCTGCGACGACGAGACCGGCGGCGTCGTCGACGATCTCATCCAGTACTTCACCGCCGAGGACGAGGTCTTCCTCGTGCCCAACGCCGCCAACACCGCCGAGGTGATCCGGCGGATGCAGGCGAAGGCCCCCGCCGGCATCGAGATCACCAACCAGCACGAGGACTACGCGATCATCGCGGTGCAAGGCCCGAAGTCCTTCGAGGTTGTCGAGGCGCTCGGGCTGCCGACGGATCTGGACTACATGTCCTTCGCGGTGGCGCAATGGAACGGCCGCGAGGTGATCGTGCTTCGCTCGGGTTACACCGGTGAGAAGGGCTTTGAGCTCGTGCCGGGCTGGGATGACGCCCCGGCGCTGTGGGACGCCCTCGTCGACGCAATGGTGCCGTATGACGGGCTGCCCTGCGGCCTCGGCGCTCGCGACACGTTGCGCACCGAGATGGGCTACCCGTTGCACGGCAACGACCTGTCGATGACGATCACGCCCAACATGGCACGCGCCGGGTGGGCCGTCGGCTGGAAGAAGGACGACTTCTGGGGCAAGTCCGCGCTGGAGACGCAGAAGGCCGCGAAGGACTACCGCCTCACGTGGGGTCTGCTCGCGACCGGACGCGGCATCCCGCGCGCCCACTGCGAGGTCAAGGGGGCGGACGGCACCGTGATCGGCGAGGTCACCTCCGGCACGATGTCGCCGTCGCTGAAGCAGGGCATCGCGCTCGCCCTGCTCGACCGTGGTGTCGCCGAGGGTGATGAGGTCACCATCGACGTGCGCGGTCGCGAGGTGCCGGCGACGGTCGTCAAGCCGCCCTTCGTGAAGGTCGACGTCTCCTGACATAGGCCCTCGGGCTTCCAAGGAGAGCCGGACGCTCGGTCGCGAGCCGCTCGTCCCGGCCGGGAGCCACCTCGTCGAGCTGGCACCAGTTGTCGTTGTGCGTGCGCGATAACGACCGCTTCCGCCAGGTCAACTTTTTCTTCACGCAACCCACCTCGTTGACCTGGCACCAGGTGCTGTTGTGAGCCCTCGATTTCGACAACTTCTGCCAGGTCAATGGGGGCTGTGCCTTCGGACGTCTCCTGACGTGAGCTGCCCGGTTCCCGGCCGGGAGCCACCTCGTCGATGTGGCGCCAGTTGTCGTTGTGCGTGCGCGGTAACGACAACTTCTGCCAGGTCAACGTTTCCGGCCGCGAGCCGCCTCCGCCCGAAGGCGTGTCGCCACGCCGTCGCGACCGATCACGCGAACGGCGGTCAGCGCACCTTGGGGGCGTCCGACAGATCCAGCGCTCGTCCGCCGGACACCAGCACCACCCGCGGTAGTTCGGCTCCGATCACCTGGTTGAGCCGGCCGACCGCGGCTTGCAGCACATGGTCCTTTGACTTGGCCGAACTCGGCGCTGCGTTGAATTCGTCGCCGATCAGGACGACGTCATACGGCACGCCCAGACACAGGGCGGCGAGTTCCTCGCCCGCGCCGGTCACGATGTCCAGTGCCCTGGTCAGATCGTCGCGTGCGTCCGCCGCCTCGATGAGCGAGATCGCCCACGGCGTGAGCCGGTCCACGATCGCCGGGGTGCGTCCGCGCAGGATCGTCCGTGTGACGTCGTCGGTGTCGATACGGGTCCAGTGCGACAGGGCGGTCACAGCCTCGCTTCCGTCACCGGCCTTGGGCGTCGGGACGATGAGCGTCACCGGATCGTCCGTCGGCAGCAGACCTACGGCATACCGCGCCTTGCCACTGTGCACCCCACCGAGCACCAACGTCGCAGTCATGAGCACCCTTTCACCGCCGGCGGCACCACATATGGGCCTGTCCGGCAGCCTATCCATCGCGAACAACTCCTCGGGTGTGACTCGCGGTGTGGGTGGGACCGTCTTTGCGGATCGGCGGGTATGGCGCAGGAGACCGACTACGGCCACGAAGTGGTGTGGCCGCCATCGCGGATCTGCCGGCCACCGACCTCCACACGCGGGCCACGGTCTCGACAACTGGCGGTCCTCACAGGCATCCGGTCCGCGGGTGTGCTTGGCTGTGCCCGTTATGACCGAGATCACGCCGGCGCCGGACGCCAACAGCCCCGTCTTCCTCGCCCATGAGGGCGGCAAGCTCGAGACCGTACCCACCAAGCCGCTGCGCGACAGGGACGATCTGTCGCTGCTCTACACCCCCGGGGTCGCCGATGTATGCCGCGCCATCGCCGTCGACCCGGCGCTCGCGATGACGTACACGACCAAGCGCAACACCGTCGCGGTCGTCACCGACGGCACGGCGGTCCTCGGGCTCGGCGACATCGGGCCGGTCGCCGCGCTGCCGGTGATGGAGGGAAAAGCCGTGCTGTTCAAGCATTTCGGCGGTGTCGACTCCGTGCCGGTGTGCCTCGAGACCGGCACCGTGGACGAACTCGTCGAGGCCATCGCGCGCCTGGCTCCGACATACGGCGGCATCAATCTCGAGGACATCTCCGCGCCGCGGTGTTTCGACATTGAGGAACAGCTCAAGGAGCGCCTCGACATCCCGGTGTTCCACGACGACCAGCACGGCACCGCGATCGTCACCCTGGCCGCCCTCATCAACGCGGCGAAGGTCACCGGGCGTGACCTGTCAGCGATGCGCGTCGCGATCGCCGGGGCAGGGGCGGCCGGGGTCGCGATCGCCAACATCCTCGAACGCGCCGGCATCGCCGACGTGGTGGTCGCCGACTCCCGAGGCGTGATCTGCACCGCGCGCGAGGACCTCGGGCCGCACAAGAAGCGGCTGGCGCACGACACCAACCCCCGCGGCGTCTCCGGATCGCTGGGCGACGCGCTCGAGGGCGCAGACGTCTTCGTCGGTGTCTCCGGTGGCCGGGTGGCCGAATCCGACATCGAACGTATGGCGCCGGACGCCATCATCTTCGCGCTCGCCAACCCCGATCCCGAGGTCAGCCCGGATGTCGCCGCGCGGCATGCGGCCGTTGTGGCGACGGGGCGTTCGGATCATCCCAACCAGATCAACAACGTGCTCGCGTTTCCGGGGTTGTTCCGCGGAGCGCTCGACTGCGGCGCAAAAGCGATCACCGAGGAGATGAAAATCGCTGCGGCAGAAGCGATCGCGGCTCTTGTCGACGATCCCACGGCCGATCAGATCGTGCCCTCGGTGTTTGACGAGCGCGTCGCCCCGGCGGTCGCCGAGGCCGTCCGGCGCGGCGTCTGAGGCGCTGAAGATTCAGGCCAGAAGCAGCGGTAGGCGCCGGGATGAGCTCCCGCCTTGTCAGTCCGGCAGGTGTGACTCGTGCACCACGATGGCGACCTGCACCCGGTTGTCTGCGCCGAGCTTGGTGAGAACCCGTGACACGTGGGCCTTCACCGTGGGCACGCTCATGAACAATTCCTTGGCGATGTCTGCATTCGACAGGCCCTGACCGACCAGTTCCGCCACCTCGCGCTCCCTTGCGGTCAGCGCTGCGAGCCGGTCGTTGGCTGCGGTTCGTCGCGCCCCGTCACCGCCGGAGGTGATCCGCTCGAGCAGATGACGGGTCACACTCGGAGACAGGATCGGCTCTCCGGCAGCGACCGAGCGCACTGCGTCGACCAGTCGTTCCGGCGGAGTGTCCTTCAGCAGAAACCCACTCGCGCCGGTCCGCAGCGCCCGCACCACCAGGTCATCGGCGTCGAAGGTCGTCAGCACGATCACCTGCGGCGGGTCCGGTTGCGCCGTCAGCGCCGCTGTGGCCTCGATGCCGTCCATGACCGGCATCCGCACATCCATGAGCACGACATCGGGCCGGTGCTGGACGACGGCGGCCAGCGCCTCCTGCCCGTTGGCGGCGTCGTGATCAAGCACCGAGATGTCCTTCGCCCCGCGCAGTATGACGCGCAGCCCCGCGCGCACCAGCGCGTCGTCATCCACGAGCAGGACTGTGATCGGGTCGTCGCCCTCATGGCTCTTCTGGGTCACGTGGCCACGGTAGCCGGGCCCGGACGGCGAAGTCGCCGCCGCGGTCGAGGCCGGAGGTCAGCTCGCCGCCGGCCAGCACCGCGCGTTCGGCGGCTCCGACCAGGCCGAGACCGGATGCCGGCAGGCCGGGGTGCGTCTGCCGGTTCTCGCGGGGCACCGCGTTGCGCATCGACAACACCAGCGATTCGTCCTCGCGGGTGAGCTGCACGCTCAGCTCGGCTTGCGGCGAGTGCTTGCGGCGGTTGGTCAGACCTTCCTGAACGATGCGAAAAGCGTTGCGGGACACCAGATCCGACATACCTGTCAGATCGTCCGGCATGGTCAGTCGGATCGGGCCGTCGGCCGGCTCGATGCCCGCGACGAAGGCCGGCAGATCGGCCAACGTGGGTTGCGGTGCATGCGGGTCCGCGTCGGCGGGCTCGGTCGCCCGCAGCACTCCGAGCACCTGCCGCAGTTCGGTCAGCGCCAGGTGCGCGTTGTCACGGATGATCGCCGATGACTCGCGCAGTTCCTCGGGGGAGAGGTCGGTGCGATATGCCAGCGCCCCGGAGTGCATCGCCACCAGGGAGATGCGATGGGCGAGGACGTCGTGCATCTCACGGGCGATGCGCCCCCGTTCGGCCACACGCGCCTGCTCGACGCGCATCTGCTGGCTGTGCTCGGCTTCGATGAGGCGGGTCTGCAGGTTCTCCACGAGCAGCCGCCGAGAGCCGATCGCAAGTCCGGAAACCACGCAGAGCGCTATCGACAAGAGCCCGAGTACGACATTGGTGATCCAGTCGCCAAGGTCGTCGTGAGCGCCACGGGTCAGCATCTCGAAGACGAGACCTGCGACCAACAGGACTGCCGACGCCACTGCGACCGGCCGCCATTTGCGCCGAGTCGCCAACGACACCAGTGCCAGCGCCGCGGCACCACTCGCTGCTCCGCTGACGGCGGTGAGCGCACTGACGACCACGCACACCAGCAGCGGATACCGTCGCCGGAACAGCACCAGCACCAGCGACAGGACACCGAGCCCGGCGTCGATCCACACCCACAGATGGTCGTGCGCCACACCCTCGTTGGACGCCACCGATGCCAGCACCAGCGCGCCGATCAGCGCGGCGGCGAACTCGCGGCCGATCTCACCCCAGATGTGCCGGGTCCGGCTGACTCCGGGCAAGGCGAGATTCACGCCCCACAGCGTAGGCGCAGCCGTACGAGCGCTGCGGCATACCAAAGTCGGGCCTGGTTCAATCCGCCCGGCCGATGTGCGATCGACCTTCGGCCGTTCAAGGTGGAGGACATGATCACTGTCGAACATCTGACCCGCCGATACGGCTCGTATGTCGCCGTCGACGACGTGTCCTTCGAAGTACGTCCCGGTTCGGTGACCGGCTTCCTCGGGCCGAACGGAGCCGGCAAATCCACCTGCATGCGCATGATCTGCGGCCTCACACCCCCCTCAGGAGGGGTCGCCCGTGTGCTCGGTGGTTCGTACACCGACCTGCCGAACCCGGGACGGCAGGTCGGTGTGCTGCTCGACGCGGCAGCCCAGCACAACGGGCGCACGGGCCGGGAGATCCTCTCGCTCGGGGCGATACTGATGGGCCTGCCCAAGAGCCGTGTCGACGAGATGCTGCATCTCGTCGGCCTCAATGGGGACGAATCGAAGCGACGCCTGCGCGATTACTCCCTCGGCATGCGCCAGCGTCTCGGCATCGCGCACGCACTTCTCGGCGACCCCAAAGTGCTGATCCTCGACGAGCCGGCCAATGGTCTCGACCCCGCTGGAATCCGGTGGATGCGCACCTTGCTGCGCGGTTTCGCGGACGAGGGCGGCACCGTGCTGCTGTCGTCACACCTGCTGCACGAGATCGAGGTCGTCGCCGATCATTTCATCGTCATCGGCCGGGGAAAGATCGTGGCGAACGGTCCGAAGTCGCAGCTGATGGCGGCTGCCGGCACCTCGGTCCGTAGCACCGATGACATGCGCCTGGCAGGTGCTCTGCAGGGTGCCGGGTTCGCGGTCGACGGTGTCGGCGGCGCCATCCGAACCGACGCCGAACCGGCGCAGGTCGGCCGGATCGCGCTGGACCAGCAGATCGCGCTCATCGAGCTCAAGGCAGCTGGTTCTGCCGGTCTGGAGGAGATGTTCCTGCAACTCACCGCAGCTGACGCACGAGAAGGAGTCGCCGCATGAGCGCCCCGACGACACATTCCTCAACGACCACGAACGACGTGCGGCTGCCGAGCCGCCTGCGCGACACGCGCATCGATCCGGTGCCGTTCAGCCGGCTGGTGCGGCTGGAGCTTCGCAAACTGCTGGACACGCGTGCTGGCAGGTTCCTGATCCTCGCCACCGCGCTGCTCACGCTGGTCGTGGTGGTGGTGATGATCTGCACCGGTTCCGGGTCGTCGGACCGGGGCTTCCGTAACTTCGTCGAGGCCAGCGTGGCTCCGGCTCAGATCCTGTTGCCCATCCTCGGCATCATGGCGGTCACCACCGAGTGGTCCCAGCGCACCGGCCTGGTGACCTTCACCCTCGAACCCCGTCGTTCCCGTGTCGCCTTCGCCAAGTGGCTCGCGGCGTCGGTGATGGGAGTCGCCGTGGTCGTGCTGGCCTTCGTGCTCGGCGCCGCCGCGACCGGTGTCGACGGCCTGGTGCGCGGCACCGACCCGTCCTGGCACATGAGCGCCTTTACGGTGCTCGGCCTGGTGTTCGGTCAATTGCTGTATGTCGCAATGGGTGTCGCCTTCGGGATGCTGATCCAGAACACCCCCGGAGCCGTCGTCGCCTACCTGGTACTGCCCATCGCATGGGGGATGGTCGGTGCGATCTCCTGGATGTCGACCATCGCCGAGTGGGCCGACACCAGCAGGACCCTGTCAACACTGCTCGACGGGTCGATGTCCGGAGCCGACTGGGCGCATCTGGTCGTGTCGCTCGCCATCTGGATCGGCATACCGATGTCCCTCGGCATCTGGCGGATGACGCACAGCGAGGTCAAGTCCGGCTGAGCGCCGACTGCCGTCGCATCACCTATTCGGCGTGACCGGGCCCATCGGGGGAGTCCGGTCACGCCGATCATGTATGCCGGCTGCTGCCATGCATGTCACGGCGCCGACGTGCGCACTGCTGCCACAACCGAACTCGGCCACGACGCCGACGTGCCGTTGGCACCACCTAGGGTTGCGTGTCATGAGCAACGAGTGGACGTGGAGTTACGAGGACCTCAGCGGCGCACCGGTGACCGGAGACGCGCTCGTCTCGTCGGCCTTCCCGACACAAAGCGACGCCGAGACCTGGCTCGGGGCGCAATGGCAGGAGCTTTCCGCGGCAGGAGTGGCTGCTGTCACGCTGCACGAGAGCGACGCTGTCGTCTACGGTCCGATGTCGCTGGCCGACGGCAGCTGACCCCCCGGGGGGTGTGACGCGCCGGTCAGACGCGCTGACCGCGCTTGACCTGAGGGCCGGGACGCCGTCCCATCCGCAACTGGAAGGCGCGGGTCGCGGCATACCGCGCGTAGCCCTTGGGCGGTTCTTCGCCGAACTTCTCGCGGACGGAGCGCTTGACCCGTCGCACCAGAAAGAAACCGTCGATGACCAAAGCAGCGACGACGAACCACAGCACGACGAACATTGCCGCCTGGACGTTGCGGTCTCGCACCAGCGACAGCGCCAGCACGACGACCATCAGCGGCAGCACGAATTCGCCGAAGTTCCAGCGTGAGTCGACGACGTCACGGATGTGGCGCTTGACCGGTCCACGGTCGCGGGCCGGCAGTGCCTTCTCGTCGCCCCGGGCGAATGCCTCGCGCTGGTCCATGCGTGCGCGCCGGGCCTCGTCGCGGGCCTGGCGTTGCGCGGCCTTGCGGTCGACCGGCACCAGCGGCTGACGGCGCGCGGCCTCGGCCTCCTTGCGCTTCGGGGTCGGACGACCCTTCTTCTGGGTGGTGCTTGACGAGCCCGCGTCCACCGAGATGCGCTCAGGGGTCGGGTCGGGAGTCACTGTCGTTGATTTGCTTCGGCCGAACACGTCGGCAATCTTACGGGGCGCGGGGCCCGTCGAGACCGCTCGTGCTCGCGGCTCCGGCGTGGAGCACTAGCGTGAGCAGGGTGACCGACGTCGACGCCGCCCGTATCTCTGCCATCGCCACCCATGTCCGCGAGCTCATGCCGCAGGTCCAGTCCGATCTGGAGCAGCTGACCCGCATTCCGAGTGTCTCTCTCGATTCGTTCGACCAGACCCAGGTCGATCGCAGCGCGGAGGCCGTTGCGCAGTTGTTGCGGGCCGAGGGTCTCGACGTGCAGATCGTGCGCGAGGGCGGACGACCTGCGGTCATCGGCAGGCTCGCCGCGCCCGAAGGTGCTCCGACCATCACGCTGTACGCCCACCACGACGTGCAGCCCCCGGGCGACGACGCCGACTGGGATTCCGCGCCGTTCGAACCCGTCGTGCGTGACGGCCGACTGTACGGTCGCGGCGCGGCGGACGACAAGGCCGGTGTCATGGCCCATATCGCGGCGCTGCGCGCACACGACGGCCGTCCTCCGGTCGGCGTCAATGTCTTCGTCGAGGGCGAGGAGGAGGTCGGTTCGGATTCCCTGGCCACGATCCTGCAGCGGCATGGTGATCTGCTCGCGGCCGATGCGATCGTGTTGGCGGATTCCACCAACTGGCAGATCGGCGTCCCCGCCCTGACGACCACGCTGCGCGGGATGATCCGTGTGGTCGTCTCGGTGCGGACGCTGGATCACAGCGTGCATTCCGGCATGTATGGCGGGCCGGTGCCCGACGCGATCACCGCGCTCGTGCGGGTGCTCGCGAGTCTGCACGACGACGACGGTGAGGTCGCGCTGCAGGGCCTCGCCGGTGGCGATGCTGCCGAACTCGACTTCGACGAAGAACGACTGCGCGAGGAGAGCGGTCTGCTGGAGGGCGTGCAGGTCATCGGATCTGGCTCCTTGCTGTCGCGACTGTGGACCCGGCCCGCGATCAGCACCATCGGCATCGACGCACCTGGCGTCGACGTCGCCTCCAACACGCTGGTCCCGGCTGCTCGTGCCAAGGTGTCGATCCGGCTGGCTCCCGACCAGGACCCGCGCAAGGCATACGACCTGGTGCGCGACCACATCGTGCGGCATACACCATGGGGAGCCCAGGTCGAGGTGACCCTCGACGACGAAGGTCCCGGGTTCGCGGCCGACGCCGAAGGCCCGATCTACGACGCGGCGCGCGCGTCCTTCGCCGATGCCTGGGACGGCACCCAGCCGGTCGATGTCGGCGTCGGCGGTTCCATCCCGTTCGTCGCAGCCTTCGCCGAGAAGTTCCCCGAGGCCGCCATCCTGGTCACCGGCGTCGAGGACCCGGACACACGCGCCCACGGCGCGAACGAGAGCCTGCACCTCGGCGAGTTCGAGCGCGTCTGCATCGCCGAAGCTGTACTGCTGGAACGGCTGGCCACACTGACACCGAAGGAGGCCTGATCATGGCAAAGGGCACGTATGTCGAGCCGACGTTCGAGCGCGACACCAACTACATCACCACGCGGATCCTGCGGGACGGCTCGGAGGGCTGGCCCGTCGAGCCCGGCAGATACCGCCTGGTCGTGAGCCGCGCTTGTCCGTGGGCGAGCCGCGCCGTCATCGTGCGACGGCTGCTGGGACTGGAAGACGTCATCTCGATGGGCGTGTGCGGGCCGACCCATGACTCCGACAGCTGGACCTTCGACCTCGACCCCGACGGGCTCGACCCGGTGCTGCGCATCCCCAGGATCAAGGACGCCTACCTGCGCCGTGACCCGGACTACCCCCGCGGCATCACCGTGCCGGCGATGGTCGACGTTCCCACCGGCCAGGTCGTGACCAACGACTTCGACCGGATGACAAGGGATTTCGTCTCCGAGTGGACGCAATTCCATCGTGCCGGTGCTCCGGATCTCTATCCGGAGGCGCTGCGCGAGGAGATGGAGCCGGTGATGCGGCGCATCTACACCGAGGTCAACAACGGCGTCTACCGCTGCGGATTCGCCGGCACCCAGGAGGCGTACGACGCGGCATACGAGCGCTTGTTCACCGCCTTGGACTGGCTGGAGCAGCGACTGACCGGGCGGCGGTATCTGCTGGGCGACACGATCACCCTGGCCGACGTGCGCTTGTTCACGACGCTGGTGCGCTTTGATCCGGTCTACCACGGCCACTTCAAGTGCAATCGGGGCAAGCTGATCGAGCTGCCGGCACTGTGGGGATATGCCCGCGACCTGTTCCAGACACCCGGCTTCGGTGACACCGTCGACTTCACCCACATCAAGCGGCACTACTACATCGTGCACAGCGACATCAATCCGACAGGAGTCGTTCCGCTCGGTCCCGACCTGGCCGGTTGGCTGACACCGCACGGCCGAGAGGCGTTGGGCGGCAACGCTTTCGGCGCTGGCACGGCGCCCGGTGCCATTGCCGAGGGGGAGCGCGTCGACCCGGCGCACAACCCGGCGGTGGGGCCTGACGGCCTGGTGCACGTGTGACGATCCCGATCGTCATGGACGTCGACACCGGTGTCGACGACGCCTGCGCCCTGTTGCTGGCGGCCTGCCATCCCGGTCTCGATTTGCGAGCCGTCACCTGCGTCGGCGGCAACACCGTCGTCGACGACGTGGTGCGAAACACCCTGACAGTGCTGGATGTCGCAGGTCGCGCCGACGTGCCGGTCGCGCGCGGAGCGGCCCGCCCGTTGCTGGAGGAGCCGGTCGACGCCCGACACGTGCACGGTGACGATGGGATGGGCGACTTGGGTTGGGAGTTCTCGTCCCGCCAGCCGGACGAGCGCCATGCGGTCGAGTTGCTGCGCGACCTCTTCCTGGCCGCGGCGACGGACGGAGAGCCGATCACCCTGGTGCCGACTGCACCGATGACCAACGTCGCGCTACTCCTGCGGACGTATCCGCAAGCAGCACAAGGGATTTCGCGGATCGTGTTCATGGGTGGCGCCGCGCGCCACGGCAACGCGACGGCGTCCGCAGAATTCAACGTCTTCCATGACCCGGAGGCCGCGGCGATCGTGCTCGACGCGGCCGCCGAACTCGGCATACCGGTGACGATGTACGGCCTCGACGTGTTCTACGAACCGGTCATCACCCGCGCCGAGGCCGAGAGGCTTGTCGCATCAGGTGGTCATGGCCCGGCGGAGCTCGCCGGCGCGCTGATTGCCTTCCAGTGCGACCGTTTCGGTGCACCCAGCGCCACCATCGGAGACGCCGGAGCCGTGTGCGCGGTGTTGGATCCGCAAGGTTTGCAGTGCGTTTCGATGCCGGTGCGGGTCGAACTCGCGGGCACCTGGAGCCGCGGACGCACCATCGCCGACGCGCGTGACTGGGCCGGCGACCTCGCGCACGATCCGCACGGCAAGGCCCCCGCGACCATCGAGGTCGCTCTGGGTGTGGACGCACGTCGATACGCCGATCTCTGGCTCCACTCCGTCCACGGCTGACAGTTCGCGGTCTGCCGGTCAGTGGTTGACCGACCGCGTGGGCGTCCGCGGTGGCACCGATCAGATCCGGTATGCCGACCGGTGACGCGCACGTGTTGCACCGTCTGCCATCCGGTTGAGCACTGCCGACCACGGGTCCAATCCCTGCCGCCAGCGACCGATGCGCCAGATCACCGAGCCGGCGCAGCGTCGCATCACCAGCTCCGGAACCAATGCCAACTCGTCGTCGCGCAACTGATCGGCGGTGTCGAAAGCCGTGACGAACGCTTGCTTCTGGGCTTCGAACCCGTCCTCCCACGGATCATCGACACAGGTGCACAATCCGGTGACCACGTCGTTCACTCGCGCGTCCCATCCGGCGATCTCGAAGTCGAGCAGCCCGGTGATCACGCCGTCGTTGATAAGCGCATTGGACGTGGCGACATCCCCGTGGGTCACCTGCCCCGGCAAAGCGGCAAGAGCGTCCGTGAGGTGCTCGTCCAGTTCCATTTGCCGAACGAACCACGACGTGTCGACCTCACGCTGCGCCGACGCGACGACGTCGGCGAGATTGCCGGCATGCTCGTGGGTGCTGACGATCGACCGGCCGTCCCAGTCGTGCACTCCCAGCCCTCTCGGCGCTGACGCCAACGTTGCCCACAGTTGCCCGAAAGCTCGTGCCACCGCTTCGATCTCATGGATGCCCCGGCTCGGTTTACGACCGGGGATGAGGCGATGCAGCGTCACCGGCGCCGAGCCGTCGACCGCGAAGCATGCACCGTCCGTCGTGGGCAGCGCCAGCGGCACCTTGAAATCCAGCCCCTGCCTCGACAGCCACTCGAGCAGTCGTTGCTCCCGACGGACCTGTCCTGCGTCGAGGTTGTCGCAGCGCCGCCACACATAATCGATGCCGCCCGCCGCGACCAGCCGGACGGTGTTGTTGGTGCCGTGCGGAGGACCGATCGCCGGAGCTCTTGACGTCATACCCCACGGCGACAGATCGGGCGCGTCCATGGGCACCACCATCAAACGTCGACGGGCAGGAACGCACCCGATTTTCGGAACAGCGGCCGAGGGCGCCACGTTGCCTCAGACGTGGACCAGTGGTGGAACCGGGTGACCGCGACGGCGGCGATGCCCGACCGCACCGCCATCATCGTCATCGCTCTGGCCGCTCTGGCCTGTGTTGTATGGCGCCCGGCGTGGCGCGTCGGACGGCATGTGGTGACTGTCGCACACGAGGGTGCTCACGGGGTTGTCGCGCTTGCGGCCGGCCGACGCCTGTCCGGCATACGGCTGCACTCCGACAGCTCGGGCCTGACGGTGTCGCGCGGAAAGCCGCGCGGATTCGGGATGGTGGCAACGCTTTTCGCCGGATACTGCGGACCCGGGCTGCTCGGTCTCGGCGCCGCGGCCCTGCTGCGCAGCGGCCACGCAGTCGGGATGCTGTGGCTCCTGCTGATCGCCCTGGTGCTGCTGCTCCTGCAGATTCGCAACCTCTATGGCCTGTGGGTGGTGCTGGCCAGTGGCGCGGTGTTGTTCGGGGTCACCTGGTGGTTGCCGGGCACCTCGCAGTCGGTCGTGGCGCTGGCGGTCGCGTGGTTCCTGTTGTTCGCTGCACCGTGGTCGGTGATCGACATGCAGCGCACCAGACACGCCGGGCGCGGGGCAGGTTCTGACCCCGACCAGCTCGCGCGCATCACGCCGTTCCCGGCGCTGCTGTGGGTGCTGGCCATGCTGCTGATCACTCTTGCCTGCCTTGGCGGCGGGGCATGGTTGCTGCTGCGCTGACGCCGGTGACACGGTGGCCGACGTCCGTAGTGCACCCACCCCGCACAATGTGAGAGTGCGAGTTCTTGTCACCAGCGATCACTGGGGTGAGTTGTCGGCGTCGGAAGCGACGACGGCGATCGTGGTCGGATGGCAAGAGCGCGCTCCCTTCGTCGACATCGACGCGCTGCCGTTCTCTGCCGGCGGCCGCGGGTTCGTCGCGGCTCTTGATGACGCCATCGGCGGCTCCCGGGTGGCGGTCGCGGCCTCCTCAGCGACATGGGCGGATGTGCTGGTCTCGAACGGATGCACCTACGTCGAAGCGGCCCAGGTGTGTCCGGGGGGCGACTCCACCGGCCTCGGCACAGTCATCGACAACGTGCTGCACCGTGGCGCGCGGCGGATCGTGGTCGGCGTCGGCGACATCGACGGCGTCGACGGCGGTCGGGGATTGATCGAAGCGATCGGGCGCAGCGCCGATCTTGCGACCGCGCTCGCTGCTGCACGTGAGCGGCTCTCGGACGTCGAGCTCACCGTGGCCTACGACAACGAACGCACCCTGCTCGGCCTGCAGGGCGCCTGTGCCGCTGCCGTCGAGTCGCTGGGCTGGGATCCGCGCGTTGCCCAAGAGGCGGAGGCGGCGATGGGCAGGTATGCCGATCACGTCCGTCGGTTGCTGCCGGTGCGCCGTGACCTGATCAGCGGCAAGGAGCACCGGCTGGACCGTGAGCCGGGAGCCGGAGCAGGTGGTGGCATCGCCTTCGGTCTGGCAGCCCTGGGTGGCCGGTTGCTCGCGGGTGCGTCCTGTGTCGCCGACGTCGTCGGGTTGCGCCACCGCGTCGGTGCGGCCGATCTGGTGGTTGTCGGCACGCAGACGTTCGACTGGCGCTGCCTGGGGGAGCACCCGGTCTCGACCGTGGTTCGCGCTGCCGCGGCCGAAGCGAGGCCGACGGTGGTGCTGGCCGAACACGTCGAGGTCGGACGGCGCGAAACCATGTCGCTCGGAGCGTCTGCGGCATACAGCGTGATCGACCCCATGAGCCGCCGGCAGCCGCCGGCTCCCTCCGAACTGAGGGGTTCGTTGCAGGCACTGGCTCGGCGCGTGGCGGGGACGTGGACACCGCGGCCCCACGGCGACGTAGGCTGATCACTGCAGCAAGGAACATTCCCGTCACCGACGATGTTGACACCGTTGGACAACGTCAGATTCCGTTCGCACGCACGACGAAGGATTTCAAGCATGAGCGTCGACACCAACACCCCCCAGGCCGAGACCGAGACCCACGGCGTCATTCTCAGCGACGTCGCCGCTAGCAAGGTCAAGAGTCTGCTGGAACAGGAAGGCCGTGACGACCTGCGCCTGCGCGTCGGCGTGCAGCCGGGCGGCTGCTCGGGCCTGATCTACCAGCTCTACTTCGACGAGCGCACCCTCGACGGTGACCTCGTGCGCGACTTCGACGGTGTCGAGGTCGTCGTCGACCGGATGAGCGCGCCCTACCTTGATGGCGCGTCCATCGACTTCGCTGACACGATCGAGAAGCAGGGTTTCACCATCGACAACCCCAACGCCGGCAGCTCCTGCGCCTGCGGTGACAGCTTCAGCTGATCTGCATCGGCCGGCTCCCGCCTCGCGTGTCGAGGCGGTCGGCACCCCCCCCGGATTTCATCAGGCAGCGCACGGGACCTCGTCCCGTGCGCTGACCTGTATCCGGGTGCCTGAACGATGGCGGCCCGGGGAGGCGCGACGCCGACGACTAGCCTGGCGACTCATGAAGATCGCCGTGACCGGATCCATCGCCACCGACCACCTCATGACGTTCAAGGGCCGGTTCGCCGACTCCCTCGTCGTCGATCAGCTGGACAAGATCTCGTTGTCCTTCCTCGCCGACGAATTGCAGATCCGTCGCGGTGGTGTCGCCGCCAACATCAGCTTCGGTATGGCGAACCTCGGCCTGCGGCCGATCCTGGTCGACGCGGTCGGTGAGGACTTCGCCGACTACCGCAGCTGGCTGGAACGCCATGGCGTCGACTGCGATTCGGTCTACGTCTCGCAGACCCGGCACACGGCGCGATTCGTCTGCACCACCGACGACGACATGGCTCAGATCGCGACCTTCTACGCGGGTGCCATGAGCGAGGCGCGCGAGATCGAACTCGCGCCGGTCGCCCAGCGGGTGGGCGGCCTCGACATGGTGCTGATCGGGGCCAGCGACCCCGAGGGCATGCGTCGCCACACGATGGAGTGCCGCCAGCGCGGCATCCCGTTCATCGCCGACCCGAGCCAGCAACTCGCCTTCGCCGACGGGCCGTTCATCCGCGAGCTGATCAGTGGCGCGACCTATCTGTTCACCAACGAATACGAAGCCCACATGACCGAGCAGAAGACCGGGTGGAGCCCTGAGCAGATCCTCGACGAGGTCGGCACCCGCGTCATCACCCGGGGCAAGGAAGGCGCCGTCATACAGCGCAAGGGCCACGATCCGATCGAGGTGCCCGTGGCCGCCGAGGTTCGCCGGCTCGACCCGACCGGCGTCGGCGATGCCTTTCGTGCCGGTTTCATCGCTGGTCTCACCTGGGAGCTGGACCTGCGCACCTGCGCCGAGGTGGGCTCGATGCTCGCGACCTACGTCCTGGAAACCGTCGGCACCCAGGAATACGTCCTGCGCCCGGACGACTTTCTGCAGCGGCTCACCGCCGCGTATGGCGAGGACACCGCGGCCGCGGTACGCCCCCACCTGCCCGCCTGACATCGCGCGACGTCATCGATGCCGGTCGAACCGCTCCGCACGCGGTGGCACCTGCCGTCGCCCGATCAGGCCGATGACACCGACCTGATCGCCGTCGGTGCAGATCTGCTCCCCGGCACTTTGCTGGCGGCCTACCGCGCCGGTCTGTTCCCGATGGGCGTCGGCGACGACGGGACGCCGCCGATCGGCTGGTGGTCACCCGTGCATCGCGGGGTGCTGCTGCGCGGGGACCACCATGTCTCGCGGTCGTTGCGACGGTCCCGGCGCCGATTCACCGTCGGTTTCGACGACGATTTCGACGGGGTCGTGGCCGCCTGCGCGGATCCGCAACGGGATGGGCGCTGGATCACGACGGACATCGCAGCTGCCTATCGCACGCTCTTCGACCTGGGTTGGGCGCATTCGGTCGAGGTGCGCAACAGCGTCGGAGATCTGGTCGGCGGGCTGTATGGCGTAGCCATCGGCGGGCTGTTCGCAGGGGAGTCGATGTTCCATCGTGAGACTGACGCCGGCAAGGTCGCGGTCTGGGCGACGGCGGAGGTGGTCTTCGCCGATGCCGACCCCGATCGGATGATCGACGTGCAGTGGTCGACCGACCATCTGGCATCTCTCGGAGTGCGAGAAATACCCCGCTCGGACTACCTTCGGCGGCTTTCTCGTGCCACCAGGTGCACAACACCTGCGGTATGGCGCCGACGGACGCCGTCGGATCGTCCAGTCCTCGTCCCGGACAACGAAATTGACAGGAACCAAGGTCGAGCCCCAACGACGTGAACGAACGAGCCTGGGGTACGGTTTCCCCGTGCCCGGATCAGATGAACGCAGCGTCGAAGACACGCGTCGCGCCCACTCCAGTTCCAGTCGTCGGCGGCGGGGCAAAGTTGCCTTCACCGGCCTGATCGCCGTCAGTGCGATGCTGCTCTCCGGCTGCACGCCGGTCGAGGAGCGCGGCTACCTGCCCAAGGGCGTCACGGCGATCTCGCCGCAGATCACGTCCTTCTGGAAGGCCACCTGGCTCTGGGCTCTTGCAGTCGGTGTCCTGGTGTGGGGCCTGATCCTCTACTGCGTCGTGCGCTACCGCCGCAAGAAGACCGACGTCGGACTGCCGCCGCAGTTGGCCTACAACGTGCCGATCGAGATCCTCTACACGGTCGTGCCCGTCTTCATGGTCGCCGTGCTGTTCGGCAAGACCGTCGAGCTCGAGAACAAGATGCTCGACACGAAGCCGAAGCCGGACGTCATCATCAATGTCGTCGGCAAACAGTGGTCGTGGGACTTCAACTACGTCAACGCCGACGTCTACGACGCCGGCCAGCAGGCCAACATGAACGCTCCGGACCCGGAGACCACCATCCCGACGCTGTACCTCCCTGTGAACCAACGCGTCGAGTTCGTGCTGACCTCCCGGGATGTCATCCACTCGTTCTGGGTGATCCAGTTCCTGCAGAAGATGGACATGATTCCGGGCAAGGTGAACCGCTTCGACGTCATACCGACGCAGATCGGCACCTTCGAGGGCAAATGCGCCGAGCTCTGCGGCGCCTACCACTCGCAGATGCTGTTCAACGTCAAGGTGGTCAGCGAGGCCGACTACCAGGCTCACCTGAACCAACTGCGCGCCGAGGGCAAGGTCGGATTCCTGTCCAATGCGCTGATGCGTGAGGGCTCGCAGATCGAACCCAACCAGCAGCAGTACCTCCCGCCGGGCGTCGACCAGTCCGACGTCGTGACCGAAGGAGCCAACTGATGGCTACCACCACCACCCATCGCGTCGGTGACGCCGGAGATTACGGTCGCCCGCGTGCTGCTTCGACCGTGCGCACCCGTCACCCCGGTCGCACCATTGTCAAGTGGATCACCGCGACCGACCACAAGGTCATCGGCAACCTCTACTTCATCACCTCGTTCGCGTTCTTCCTCGTCGGTGGTGTCCTCGCGCTGCTGATCCGCGCCGAGCTCGTCGAGCCCGGACTGCAGATCGTCGACAACCCCGAGCAGTTCAACCAGCTGTTCACCATGCACGGCACGATCATGCTGCTGCTGTTCGCGACTCCGCTGTTCGCAGGCTTTGCCAACGCTTTGATGCCGTTGCAGATCGGTTCGCCGGATGTCGCGTTCCCGCGGCTGAACATGTTCGCCTACTGGCTGTACCTCTTCGGCGGCCTCATTGCCTCGGCCGGCTTCCTCACCCCGCAGGGCGCTGCCGCGTTCGGTTGGTTCGCGTACGCGCCGCTGTCCAATGGCACCTACAGCCCCGGTCTCGGTGGAAACCTGTGGGTCTTCGGTCTGGCCCTGGCAGGTTTCGGAACCATCCTGGGTGCGGTCAACTTCATCACCACCATCGTGTGTATGCGTGCGCCCGGTATGACGATGTTCCGTATGCCGATCTTCACCTGGACGGTGCTGATCACGGCCATCCTGGTGCTCATCGTCTTCCCGGTGCTGGCGGCCGCGCTCTTCGGACTCGGCGCCGACCGCGTGATGGGAGCCCATGTCTTCGACCCGGCCACTGCTGGAGCAATGCTCTGGGAGCACATGTTCTGGTTCTTCGGGCACCCCGAGGTCTACATCATCGCGTTGCCCTTCTTCGGGATCATCTCCGAAGTGCTGCCGGTGTTCTCCCGCAAGCCGATCTTCGGCTACAAGACCCTTGTCTTCGCGACAATCGCCATCGCTGCACTCTCGGTGAGCGTCTGGGCCCACCACATGTACGCCACCGGCCAGGTGCTGTTGCCGTTCTTCGCAGTCATGACCATGCTCATCGCGGTGCCCACCGGTGTGAAGTTCTTCAACTGGATCGGCACCATGTGGGGCGGTTCGCTCACGTTCGAGACCCCGATGCTCTGGTCGCTCGGCTTCCTGGTGACCTTCCTGTTCGGTGGTCTGACCGGCATCATCCTGGCCAGCCCCGCTCTGGACTTCTCGCTGACCGACTCCTATTTCGTGGTGGCGCACTTCCACTACGTGGTGTTCGGCACCGTGGTCTTCGCAATGTTCGCCGGCTTCTACTTCTGGTGGCCCAAGCTCACCGGTCGGATGCTCGACGAGCGCTTGGGCAAGTTGCACTTCTGGTTGCTGTTCATCGGCTTCCACACGACATTCCTGATCCAGCACTGGCTGGGTGTGAAGGGTATGCCGCGTCGTTACGCCGACTATCTGCCGCAGGACGACTTCCAGTGGATGAACGACATCTCCAGCATCGGAGCCTTCCTGCTCGGTGTCTCGATGCTGCCGTTCATCTACAACGTGTGGAAGACCTGGCGTACCGCTCCGCTGGTCCAGACCGACGACCCGTGGGGTTACGGAGCCTCGCTGGAGTGGGCGACCTCGTGCCCGCCGCCGCGCCACAACTTTGACTCCATCCCGCGTATCCGCTCCGAGCGCCCCGCGTTCGACCTGCACCACCCGGAGGCAGCCGCGGCGTCGGTCAAACCAGCGGCGCAGACACTGGAGCAGTTGGGGGCACGCCGAGATACGGCCGCCGGATCGACCGACAAGGATGCTGATCAGCGATGAAGATCGAATACAAGCTGTTCGGAATCCTGTTCGCCTTCAGCCTCATCATGGCGCTGATCTACCTGCACTTCACTCACGGTGACGAGCCGGTCGGTGTGGTCGGTCTGTTCCTGACTGCGGGTCTCTGCCTGATGATCGGCAGCTTCATGTGGTGGACCGGCCGCAAGATCGACCTGCGCCCGGACGACGATCCTGACGGGGAGATCTCCGACGTCGAGGGTGACTACGGCTTCTTCAGCCCTCACTCGTGGTGGCCGCTGTTCCTGGCCGGCTCATGCGCGGTGCTCTTCCTCGGCCTGGCCGTCGGCTGGTGGCTGGTGATGCTCGCGGTCCCGCTCGCCGCCTTGTGCGTTGTCGGCTGGGTGTTCGAGTACTTCCACGGAGACAGCTCGATCTGAGGCGCGACATACGTCATACAGGTGCTGCCTGGGACCCCGTAGAGGGGATTCCCGGGCAGCATCCTTATGTCAGAGCAAGACGACGGACTGGTTCGCCGGCTGAGCGATGTCCGGGAGGCGGCGTCGCCAGCAGACGAGACGGCCTCGTTGCCCGGCTGAGCGATGTCCGGGAAGCGGCGTCGCCAGCAGACGAGACGGCCTCGTTGCCCGGCTGAGCGATGTCCGGGAAGCGGCGTCGCCAGCTACACGAGATGTCCGCATTGGTCAGAAACGTCGCCATCATTCGACACATCGCGACATCTCGTGGAGGTAGCGGCCATTGTCGACCGGCAACGTCGGGGTGGCTGTGATGGCCACCACCGGTCACGAGGATCGAGAAGTGGGTGCACGGTCTGGGTGAGTGCACGGTCCGGCTGGGTGCACGGTCCGTGTGGCCGGTCACCACGAGATGTCGATCCTGGTCGGAAACCAGCTACACGAGATGTCCGCATTGGTCAGAAACGTCGCCATCATTCGACACATCGCGACATCTCGTGGAGGTAGGTGCTTGACCGAGTGTGGTGGGAGGCTCAGCTGGGTTCTGGCGTCGACCGACAGCGGATAACTGACGGTCGTGCTGTAGGTGCGGGGCCGATCCTTCCCAGACACGGCGTCCCGCCGCATCTACACGTCCGTGCTGTAGGTGCGGGGCCGATCCTTCCCAGACACGGCGTCCCGCCGCATCTACACGTGCGTGCTGTTACGTGCGGGGGGCCGATCGCGCGGGAGTGAGTCAGCCCCAGCCGAGTTCGTGCAGACGAGCGTCGTCGATGCCGAAGTAGTGGCCGATCTCATGCACAACGGTGACGCGGATCTGGCGCAGCAGTTCAGTGCGGTTGTGGGCCTGCCGACTGAGTGGGCCTTTGAAGATGTAGATCCGGTCGGGCAGATTACCGAAACCGTATCCGGACGACCTCTGCGTCAACGGGACACCGACATACAGTCCGAGCAGGTGGGGTGCACCCGGCATGTCGGCATCGGGTTCGTCCTGGATCAGGACGGCCACATTGTCGAGCTGCTTCAGCAGGTCTTCGGGGATGCTGGCCATCGCGTCGTCGACAGCGTGGTCGAATTCAGCGGCGGACATGTGCAGTGTCATGACGTCAGCCTCCGGCCGGTGGCATGTGCGGGAGAAGCGGCTGGCAGGCGCCGCGGGGGAGTGGAGAGTATGCCGCCCGCCTTGTCGATGCGTCGGCGTGGCCAGTGCGGCCTTCGGAAGGCGAGAAACGCGCTGTCTCCGAAGCGAGGGCAGGACTCACAAGGCCGTGCCCCGAAGGAAAGCTGCGGAAGACACGTGCCCGCGATGCCGGGTACGGCTGAGACACACATCGGCCATGACGGCCGACGCTGCTCGGAAGCAGGTCAGCGGTCATGGCCGATGAATGTTTCTTCAGTCAGTTGAACGTCACGGCTGCCGGTCGGCGTGCTGATGCTCGCTGGGATGACCGTACGCGTGGCTCTCGCCGAGCTCTTCCGCGCCACCGTGCATGTGACCGGACTCGGATTCGTCAGGGTGCGACTCGATCGCCTCGTGTGCATGACCGTCGTGGTGGGCAGCGGCCAGTTCCAGCGGGGTGACCGGCTCAATGCGATCCTTGAAGTAGTAGTGCGACAGCCGAGCGCGTAGCCGATCCTTGCGAGCGGTCGCCTTGCGCACGCCATTCTCGTCCGTGCCGGCGGGCAACGCGATCGGCTCGTGCGCCTCGAACGACACCAGACGCCAACGGTCGTACTCGTTGAGCGGCTCGTGCGCTTCGAAGAATCGGCCCTCCGCGGTGCGGACGATACGGCCGCTCTCCCGACCGTGCAGCACCAGGTCGCGGTCACGACGCTGCAACGACAGACACAACCGCTTGGTCACCCAGAACACGATCGGCGGCATGATGATCAACCCGACTTGGAAACTTCGGGTGATGTCGTCGATCGACAACTGGAACTTCACGGCAATGATGTCGTTGCCGCAGGCAGCAAACAGGATGCCGTAGAAGGTGATCGCCGCCATACCGAGCCCGGTGCGGGTCGGAGCATTGCGCGGACGGTCGAGAATGTGGTGCTCACGCTTGTCGCCGATCACCCAGGATTCGACGAACGGATACGCGCCCATGATCGTCCACAGGATCGGCAACAGCAGGATTGCGCCGATCATGATGTTGAAGCTGAACGTTCGATGGAACAGGTTGAATTCCAGGAAGCCCGGCAGAAGTCGGAGCGCACCGTCGGCGAAGCCCATGTACCAGTCCGGCTGTGAGCCGGCGGTCACCATCGTGGGCTCGTAGGGGCCGTACATCCAGATCGGGTTGATCGAGACCAAGCCGGCGATCAGCGCGGTGATACCGAAGACCACGAAGAAGAAGCCGCCGGCCTTTGCGGCATACACCGGCATCATCGGGTAGCCGACGACGTTCTTGTCCGTGCGGCCGGGGCCGGGGTACTGGGTGTGCTTGTGCACCATCACCAGGATGATGTGAGCAGTGAACAAGCCGACCAGGATCGCCGGAAGCAGCAGCACGTGAATGGTGAAGAAGCGCGGAATGATGTCCTCGCCCGGGAAGCCGCCACCGAACAGGAAGTAGCTGATGTAGGTGCCGAGAACCGGGATGGACAGGATGAATCCCTGCATGGCGCGGATACCGGTGCCGGACAGAAGGTCGTCCGGCAACGAGTAACCGATGAAGCCCTCGACCATCGCCAGCAGGGCGAGGATGAGGCCGATCATCCAGTTGATCTCGCGCGGCTTGCGGAAAGCGCCGGTGAAGAACACGCGGAACATGTGCAGCGCGATCGAGACGACGAAGATCAATGCCGCCCAGTGGTGGATCTGCCGCATCAGCAGACCACCACGGATGTCCATCGAGATCTTGACCGTCGAGGCGAAGGCCTCACTCATCTGGACGCCGCGCAACGGCACATAGGAGCCGGTGTACGTGGTCTCGCCCATGCTGGGCACGAACCAGAAGGTGAGGAAGGTCCCGCTGATCAACAGGATGATCAGCGAGTACATCGCGATCTCACCCAGCATGAACGACCAGTGGTCGGGGAAGACCTTCTTCATCAGGTAGCGGACGCCCTTGGCGGCGCCGGTGCGTTCGTCGACCCAGCTGGCGACGCCACCGATGGGACCGCCGTCACCCGAGGGTGCACCGGTCTTGTCGTTGGCGCGCAGCGACTCAGCGCCGGAGTTGCTGCTCATCAGCCACGCTCCCAGAAGCTCGGGCCCACCGGTTGTCCGAAACCGTGCGGCGCATAGAGGTAACCGGCGTCATCCACTTCGATCTTCAACTGCGGAAGGGGACGTTTTGCCGGTCCGAAAATCACCCGGCAGTCCTCACTCAGGTCGAAGGTCGACTGGTGACACGGGCACAGCAGGTGGTGCGTGGTGTGCTCGTACAGGCCGACCGGGCAACCGACGTGGGTGCAGATCTTCGAGTAGGCCACAACACCGTTGAGACCCCACTCACGCTCCTTGGCGCTCTTGATCTCGCTGTTCTCAAGGCTGATCAGGATGACGGCGGCCTTGACCTTTTGGTTGTTCGGCTCCGCGGTGTCGTTGATACCTTCGGGCAGGACGTGGAAGACCGAGCCGAGGGTGACGTCGGACAGGAGTATGGCGGTGCCCTCCGGGTCGCGCATCAACCGACGCGGCCTGGTGACCGGCTTCCCGTCGACGATCATCGGAGTGCCGTTGGCGTTGAGGACAGGCACCCCGGTGTCCCACAACGTGGTGCGCAGGTCTTCGACGACGCTGCTGCCGGTCGGACCGAGCGAGCCCACCAACTGCAGGCCGAGCGGCAGTGCGAAGATGCCGAGCGCGCCGCCCAGGGTGTACTTGATCAACGGACGCCGCTTGAACTGCGAGGTTTCGATGCCGTCGTTGAGAGTCTCCACGAAGGCCTGACGGTCCTCGTCGGACGTGCGCAGCTCGTGGCGTTCCTCGACCACTTCTTCGTCGGACATGAGTGTCTTGGCCCAGTGGATCGCACCGAGACCGATGCACAGCAGGGACACGCCCAGCGAGACGCCGAGTGCGACGTGCAGCGCTCCCACCTTGCCTGCGATGGGCAGGGTGACCGACTGCTCTTCACCGATGGCGAAATAGCTGACACAGAACAGGACCGTCGCCACCATCGAAATGCCGAACAGCGACGCGACTTGCACCTCGCTGCGGTGCGCGGCCTTCTCGTCGGTGTCACCGAGGCGGTGGACATGGGCCGGCAGGCCCGGGTCCACGAATCGCTCGGGTGCTTGTCCGACCGTGTCATGCGAACCGACGGCAGAGCCGTGGTTCTCGGCGTGGGTCACGTGCTTTCCTTCTGCGGACTCGTCGATCATCAGGCGGCCTTCTTACCGAGCCAGACGGCGACTGCGATCATCATGCCGATGCCGATGGTCCAGGCGAACAGACCTTCCGGCACCGGGCCGAGGTTGCCCAGGCTCCAACCGCCGGGGCTGGACTCGGTCTTGACGTTCATCAAGAAGGAGATGATGTCCTTCTTGTCCTGCGGACTGAGGTTCGCGTCATTGAAGATCGGCATGGATTCCGGGCCGGTCAGCATCGCCTCGTAGATGTGCTTTCCGGACACATCCATCAGGTCAGGCGCGTACTTGCCGCGAGTCAGGGCGCCACCGGAGCCGGCGAAGTTGTGACACATGGCGCAGTTCACGCGGAAGAGTTCACCGCCCTTCGCGATGTCACCGCCACCCGAGGTGAGGTCCGCGGGAGGGATCGCCGGGCCGGGTGCCAGCGAAGCGACGTAGGCGGCAAGCTGGGAAATCTCGTTCGTGCTGAACTGGACGATGATTCCGTGCTGCGCCTGCACACCGGGGTTCGCGAGCGGCATACGGCCGGTGCCGACCTGGAAGTCGACCGCCGCAGCGCCGACACCGACGAGGGACGGGCCGCCGTCACCGCCTGCGGCTTCGAGGCCGTGGCAGGTCGCGCAGTTGGACAGGAACAGCTTGTGGCCGGCCGCGATGGCCTGACTGTTGTCCGGCGCAGCGCTGGCGTCCTTGGGAGCGAACGCGGCATACAGCCCGCCTGTGATGATCAGACCGAGCAGCAGCACCACGGCGATCGCGGCGGGGTGCCGGCGCTTGGCTGCGATGGAAGTCACGAGGTGATCCTGTCGTCGGAGGGGTGCGATGCGGCGCTCATCGGTGTCGGCATCACTTCAGCAGGTAGATCGTGGCGAACAGAGCGATCCACACGACGTCGACGAAGTGCCAGTAGTAGGACACGACGATGGCGCCGGTGATCTGGTGGTGGGAGAACTTCTTGGCCGTGAACGTACGGCCGATGATCAGCAGGAACGCAATGAGGCCACCAGTCACGTGCATCGCGTGGAAACCGGTCGTCAGATAGAACATCGAGCCATAGGCGTCGGAGTTCAGCGAGATGCCGTCCCCGAACATGTTGGAGTACTCGAGCACCTGGCCGGAGACGAAGACCGCGCCGAAGAGGTAGGCGAGGACGTACCACTCGCGCATACCCCATTGCTTGAACTGCAGCAGCTTGCCGGTGCGCGAGGGCTGGCCCTGCTCAGCCTTCCAGACGCCCATCTGGCACCACACCGAGGAGATCACCAGGACCAGTGTGTTGCAGAAGGCGTAGGTCACCTCGAGGTGATTCGTGCGCTCGTGCCAGAGGCCGCCGGCGACTGATCGGATCGTGAAGTACATCGCGAAGAGTCCCGCGAAGAACATCAGTTCGCTGGACAGCCAGACCATGGTGCCAACGGCGGTCATGTTTGGCCGGGTCACCGGGCCGTGTCCGGCGGGTATCCCGGGATTGCTCGTATGAGCTGCAGTTGCGGTCGCCACGCGCAGAATTATGTACCCAATGGGGCGTCGGCGCGCGCGCGACCCCCCAACGAGTTTCATTTCACTGCAACGCTGCCCGGAATCACGCGGGTTCGAATGGGAACTCACAGACTGGTATGCCGGGGCGCGCTCGTCGTCGCACCTCTGACAACGGACGACTGCCGCGTTTGGTGCCCGATGGGACAAGTAGGATTCCGGGCATGACAGCTTCTTCCGTCGCGTCTCCGACCGGCGACCGCACCGGCACAGCGCACACCATCACCGTCCTGCTCTACAGCGACGACATCGCGACCCGGGATGCGGTGCGCGTCGGGGTTGGACGTCGACCTGCGAAGGACGTCGAGATTGCGGCGTGGCGCGAGTGCGCGACCGCCGACGCCGTCATCGAAGCGGTCGAGAAGGAGCGTTACGACCTGCTCATCCTCGACGGCGAGGCGGCAAAGGTCGGCGGTCTCGGTCTGGCGAAACAGTTGAAGAACGAGATCTACGACTGCCCCGACATCCTGGTGCTCACCGGTCGACCCGCTGACGGCTGGTTGGCGGCCTGGTCGCAGGCCGACGCTGCCGTTCCGCACCCCATCGACCCGATGACTCTGGGATCGGCGATCGCCGACCTGGCCCGTCGGGGTCGCACCTCCTGAACGACCGGCCCGTCGTGGTCGATCACAACAGTTGGCCCCGACTGCTGAACGCGCTGCTGGACGGCCGCGATCTGGCCGCCTCAGACACGTCGTGGGCGATGGACCAGATCATGTCGGGAGCCGCGACGGGTTCGCAGATTGCCGGCTTCCTCGTCGCGTTGCGCGCCAAGGGCGAGACTGTCGCCGAACTGCGTGGCCTCGCCGACGAGATGATCAGACACGCCGTGCCCATCAGCGTCCCCGGAGTCACTCTCGACATCGTCGGGACCGGCGGTGACGGGGCGCACACGGTCAACATCTCGACGATGTCGGCGATCGTCGCAGCGGGCGCCGGCGCCTCGATCGTCAAGCACGGCAACCGTGCAGCGTCCTCGCAATCCGGCGCTGCTGATGTGCTCGAAGCGCTCGGTGTCCGGCTGGATCTCAGCGCTGCGGACGTGGCGAGGGTTGCGGCCGAGGCCGGCATCACCTTCTGTTTTGCGCAGACCTTTCACCCGTCGTTCCGGCATACGGCACCGACTCGCAGCGAACTCGGCATCCGCACCGCCTTCAATGTGCTCGGTCCGCTGACCAACCCGGCCAGCCCGAGATATGCCTGCATCGGCGCTGCTGACCCGCGCATGGTCCCGTTGATCGCGGGTGTCTTCGCCGACCGGGGACGGGATGCCGTGGTCGTGCGCGGTGACGACGGACTCGACGAGGCGACGATCACCACCACCTCGACGTTGTGCTGGGTGCGCGGAGGTGAGGTCAGTGACCACGTCGTCGATCCGGGCGCGCACGGCCTGCAACTCGCCGACATCGCCGCTCTGCGCGGCGGGGACGCCGCTCACAACGCAGCGGTGGTGCGCACGCTGCTCTCCGGTGAGCGGGGCCCGGTGCGCGACGCCGTCGTCCTGAACGCAGGGTTGGCTCTCGCGGTGGTCGGACTCGAAGACGGCCCGGGCCGGTTCGGATCTCACGGTTCGCTCGACGAGGCGCTTTCCAGCGGTATGGCGCAGGCGCGCGCGTCGATCGACTCCGGCGCTGCGGCACGAGCCATTGAACGGTGGGTGCGGGCCACCCAGGACGGATCAGTCGTCTAAACCGATGGCGAAGGCCGCGCCCAGATCCTGTGCGGAGTAGGTGCGGAAGGCGATGTGCGTCTGCGAGTCGCGAACGCCGTCGACCTTGTTGAGGCGGTCCGCGATGACATCGGCGAAGTCTTCGTGCCGCGCGACGCGGGCGATTGCGATGAGGTCGACGTCGCCGGTGACGCTGTAGACCTCCGAGATGCCGTCGATCTCTGCGATCTGCTCGGCGACCTCGGGAATGCGGTGCACATCGGCTTTGATCATCACAATCGCGGAAATCATGGCAAGAGCCTAGTGCCGCAGGGTGCCCATCGTTGCGGTGACGGCACACAGAGCGTATGACGGTCGGTCGGCTCAGCCGGCGCGTGACGCGACGGACCAGTCGCTCGCCTCGCTGAATCCGGCCACGTCACGTTGTGAGCGCAACAGGGGTTCGAGGACGTCCTGGGCCTGACCGGCACCGTCGACCGGGCAGGTCCACACGCCGTCGATGTCGACCACCCGCACACCGGGCTGGTCGAGCCAGGTGAGAATCTTCTCCGTCTCCTCTGCCGATGCTGCCGGTGCCGGGCTCTGCGGCTCGGCGACGGTTTCGGCGGAGGCGCGCAAGGCCTCTATGAAAGGGCGCGGGTCGGCACCGCGAGGAGCCACGGTGGCCCCGGCGAAGCGGCCCCAACGCACACAGGTGAACTCCCAGCCACCCGTCGGCCGAGGTGCCGCGGCGATGATCTCTGCACTGTCGGCCAAGGGGCGGATGCGCTGAGCGCGTGCTGCCGCCCGCACCAGTGCGATCATCCGGTCGCGAACCAGGCTGGCATCCTCGAAGCGTTCACCCGCAGCCAGGTCGCGCAGTCGCTCGTCCAGTGCGTCGAGTACGCCGCGGCCGCTGCCGTCGAGGGTCTGTGCCGCCGAGCGCGCGATGAGTGCGTAGTCGTCGACGGACTGGGCACCGGTGCAGGGTGCACCGCATCGGCCCATCTCCGCGAGAGCGCACGCGGAGGACGTCGTCCGTGTCGACAGGCGTTTGGTGCATTGCCGCAACGGCAACACCTCGTGCACGGCCGCCATCGCCGCCTCGGCAGCAACCCGCGAGCCAAACGGGCCGGCATACGTGGCGTGGTCGCAACGGACCTCGCGCACGATCGACAACCGTGGGAATGCCTCGGCCGTGAGCTTGAGCCAGACGGCGCGCTCAGGATGACGTGAGCGACGGTTGTACCGCGGTTTGTGCTCCGCGATCAGGCGCAACTCGCGGACCTGGGCCTCCAACGTCGTCTGGCAGACGATCGGCGTGACGGATGCTGCCAAACCGACCATCTCAGCCATCCGGGATCGCTGCTCGGCTGCGGTGAAGTAGGTGCGGACTCTGCGTTTGATGTTGACCGAGGTGCCGATGTAGAGCGGTCGCTGGTGGTCGTCCTTGAAGATGTAGACCCCCGGCGCCGACGGCAATGGATCAGCAAGAAAACGCTTGCGCCGCTGACCCGGTGACACGCGGGCCGAGTAGGACTGCAACTCCTCCAGGGTGTGCACGCCGAGATTGCCGACCCGTTCCAAGAGGCCGTGCAGCACGTCGACGGTCGCACGGGCATCGTGCAGGGCACGGTGATCGGGCGTGGTCACCGCATGGAACAACTGCGCCAACGAGGAAAGTTTGTGGTTGGGGGATTCGTCGCGGCCGACCAGTTGGCGGGCCAGGTGCACCGTGTCGAGCACCTTGTTGCCGGGCCATGGCAGCCCGAGGCGTGCGGCATTCACCTTCAAGAACGTGATGTCGAAGCCGGCGTTGTGCGCCACCAGCACCGAGTCGCCGATGAACTCCAAAAAGGCAGGCAGGGCAGACTCGATGCGCGGCGCGCTTGCGACCATGCGGTCGGTGATGCCGGTCAGGACGGAGATGAAGGCGGGGATCGACTCCGCTGGATTGATGAGCGTCTGGAACTCCTCCAGGCGCTCGCCGGCCCGCACCTTCACCGCGCCGATCTCGGTGATGCGTGAGTCTGTGGCGCTGCCACCGGTGGTCTCGAGGTCGAGCACGACGAACGTGACGTCGGCGAGGGCCGTGCCCAGGTCCTCGAAGGTCGCCTGTATCGCTGCTGTCGTGCTCATGCCGCTGACGCTAGGCCCCGGGTACGACAACCACCGCCGCGCCGCGCCGAGGGACCGCAGCAGTACTGGCCTGCGTCATGAGGGAACGCCCCACCCGCTGTGAACCCAGCGGACGGGGCGTTCCCTCATGACGGTCCGCTCAGCGGCGACGCTTCATCTGCATCCGAAGGCCGGTGCCTGCGGACGCGACACCCACCACAACCAGGCCCGCTCCGGCGAGGATCAGGGTGGTGTCATTGCCCGAGGTGGCTGCCGGACCGTCGGTGACCACGGGCGGGCCGGAGGCTCCCCACGTCGGCGCCACCGGCTTGATGGTCGGAAGTCCGGCGCAGCTCTTGGGCAAGGCCGCGCGAACAGTGAAGCTGGACCCTGTACTTGACCCGCGCACGGTGATCGTGCCGCTGCTTCCCTTCGTGCCCAGAGCCGCATAGACGCCCGGGTCGTAGGGTTTGGCCGGGCCGAGCGACTTGGTGGGCAGGCCGGTGGTGGACAGCGTGACGTGGTTGTCACACCCCGCGCCTAGCGTCGTCCGTGACGGCGGCCGAGTCGGCCGCCCGAACTCCGGAACGAGGTGAGACCGATGCAGATCGACTGCGACAGCTGCCCGGTGCGCGAGCGCCACTGTGCGGAGTGCATGGTGACAGCGCTGCTGCAGCTTGCACCGCTGGAATTACGGCTCGATGACGACGAACGTGCGGCGGTGGACGCACTTGCCGCGCTCGGCATGGTGTCGGCCGGGGAGGCCGCCCGGGCCACCGCCCGGATCGAACCCTGGCGTCCGCTACGTTCGACCGGGTGATCGACGAACCCGCAGCGGCTCTCCCGGTGCGTTTCGACGTAGGGGACGGCTGGCTTCGGCAGCACGTCGACCGGCGGCTCGTCCTTCGAGCACTGCTGTCGATGGGCGCCTCGCCGGCGCTGGCAGGGTGTGCTTCGTCGACAACGGCGACACATCGGAGCTGGGCGAGCGGCTCAGCCACCGGAGGCAGTGGTGCGACTGCAACCGATCGCATCGCCGCGCGCATGCCTGGTGCTCGTGTGTTGCACGGATCTCGCGTGACGCTGGTCGGCGACGTTGCAGCTGCGCAACTGCAGGTGCTGTTCACGGCGGCGGAGCGGGCCGTTGGTTGGGTGTCCCAGGTGTGGGGAGAGCCGACAGTCGCGGCGCACGCACCCCTCACGCTGGCGGCTCCGAAGACGCTGACCGAGTTCCGGGCACTGGGTGGCGGCACGGGTGAGGCCGGGCAGATCGCCGCGACGACGACCCCGTCTCGCCTGATCGTCATCAGCCCGCAGTTGACCACCGAGGTCACTGCCGAGGGGGTCGTCGTGGTCCTCGCCCACGAGTTGACCCACGCGGTGCTCGGTCAGGGCGGCCTGACGGGCGTGCACCACTGGGTGATCGAAGGCTCGGCGGAGTACACGGCGTACCGGCCCACCGGGCTGGGTCTTGCCGCAGCGGCACCACAACTCGCGACTGTTGTCGCCAAGGGTCAGGTTCCCACTGGTCCGCCCGATGATGCCGAGTTCTCCGGATCGTCCGCGGATCCGCAGCAGGCCTACCAGTACGCATATGCGTACTGCCTCTTCCTGGCCGACCGATTCGGGCTGGCGGCGTTCACCTCATTTGTGAGAGCGGCAGACGCCAGGTCTGCCGACGCATTCGCCAGCGCGTTTGCGACCTCTATCCCGCGACTGAGCGATGCGTACGCCACGTTCCTGCGGTCACGTGTGCGAGCGGGTTGATCCGAGCTAACACGGCCATGATCCCGGTAGGGTCACCGGTATGGCTGACAGCACCCAATCGTCCGTGGTCATCAACGCGACTCCAGCGAAGGTGCTCGACGTGATCGCCGATTTCGACGGGTACCCCGAGTGGACCGGTCAGATCAAGAGCGCGACGGTCGTGGTCGAGGACGAGGACGGTTGGCCCGAGCAGGTCGAGTTGACACTCGACGCCGGTGTCATCAAGGACACCTACACGCTGTCCTACGTGTGGGACGTCGTCGAGAACGGCACCGGGACCGTCGAGTGGCATCTGGTGAAGTCCACGATCTTAAAGGCGATGGATGGCGTCTACCGCCTCGTCGCCGACGGCGACACGACCCGAGTGACCTACGAGCTCAGCGTCGACGTGACGATTCCAGTGATCGCCATGCTGCGACGCAAAGCCGAGAAGATGATCATCGACACCGCGCTGAAGGGTCTCAAGAAGCGCGCCGAAGGCTGATGCCGCCGACGATCGTGCTGGTCGGAGGAACCGGGGGGTCCGGCGTCTCCACCTACGCCGCGGCGATTGCGCGCGCCGGACAGCTCGCCGGTCGCACGGTCACCGTGGTCGACCTCGACCCGGCATACGGGGCGGCGGCGAAGACCTCTTTCGTCGAGTCGGATCGACCGGCACACCATCTCGCGGAGCAGCCGGAGGACGGTGAGCGATTCGCCGGCGGTCTGGCCGCGCTGCTCGACGCCTTCGGCATCGACCCCCGGCTCGGTGGCGAGTTGGCCACGACGACCACCGCTGCGCAACTGCGACTGCTGTGGTCCGTTCCCGTCGCGGACGATCGGCTCGTGGTGATCGACGCCGGACCTGCCGTCGCAGAACTCGCGCGTCTGATCATGACCCTGCCGTGGATCTGCAGCCGTCTGGGTGAGGCCGGCCCTGGCTGGCTGGCCACGGCACGGCCGTTGCTGGCGGCGGCCCTCGGCCGGAGTAGGTCCATGCCTGATCTCACGGCCGGTCTGCAGGTCGCCGGTTCGCGTGCCACGGCACTGCGCGCAGCGGTTGCCGGAACCACGGGAGGGTGCGTGCTTGTTGGGGGTCAGGGCGCGGTCGGCAAGCTCCGCGGTCTTGCCGTCGGTGTTGCCCTGGCGGGTGTGCCGATACGCGCGCTCGCGGGTCGGCCCGGTGACCGTGACGCATTGGTGACGACGGCTGGATCGGTCGACGTGGTCACGGTGGGGGACGCCGATGCCGAGATCACGCCTGCGACATACAACACGCTCGTGCGACCGACCGCGCACTCGGTCACCGTGTCGCCGGTCGGGGATGGTTATGTATGGCGAATGTCGCTGCCATTGCTGAGCTTTCACGAACTCGATCTCAAACGTGTTGACGACGATCTGGTGTTGCGTGCGGCCGGTCACCAGGTGCTCAAGCCCCTGCCGAGCGCACTTCGGCGGTGCCACCCCACACGCGCCAGACTCCGGGACGGCATGCTTGAGGTCGCCTTCGACCCGATGACTGCAGGAGCCCACCGTTGACCGACCTTCCACCGAGCGACAGCGCCGGTCCGGTAGCTGCCGAGGCTCTTCGCCTCGCCGAGGCATTCGCCGCCTGGGCGGGAGGAGTGTCCGACACCCACTCGCAACACGCTGACGCCGATCGGTCGGCCGATGCCGCGCGTGACGACACCGCGGGTCAGGGGTCGTCGACACCACGAGCGGAGGCGCACGAGCCCCCAGAACCCGGATGCGGGTGCGGTCAAGCCACTGCACTCGATGCTGTATGCCGTGTCTGTCCGGTCTGCCGGCTCGCGGGACTGGTCCAGGCGATCCGTCCCGATGTCATCGACCGGGTTGCGGATCTGCTGGCCATGGTGTCGGGAAGCCTGCACGAAGTTGCCTCCAGCCGGCGCGATGCCGCAGCTGGACAGACCCCGCAGGCGCACGACAGCAACAGCCCGGCCGAAAGGCACGCGGGCGTCGACATACCGGTTCAAGGAGCAGAGGACTGATGGCAACGGTCAGCATCGGCATCGACATCGGCGGCACCAAGATCGCCGGTGGTGTGGTCGACCAGGGCGGACAGATCGTCCGCCGGGCGCGACGTGACACACCCGCGCAGGATCCTGACGCGATCGCCCACACCACGGCGGATCTGATCCTCGAACTCGCCGCGGGCGCCGACCACATTGCCGGTGTCGGTGTGGCGTGCGCCGGGTACATCGATAAGGTCGGCTCGACCGTGCTGTTCGCGCCGAACCTCGCGTGGCGCGACGAGCCGCTGAAGGCTCGGCTGTCCAGTCAGGTCGAACTGCCCGTGCTGATCGAGAACGATGCCAACGCAGCGGCATACGGCGAGTTCCTGCACGGCGGTGGGAAGGCCGCCGACGACATGATCATGATGACTGTCGGCACCGGTGTGGGCGGGGGAATCATCAATGACGGCAACCTTGTCCGCGGTGCCTTCGGGTTCGGCGGCGAGATCGGCCATCTGCGCGTCATGCCGGACGGGCTGCCGTGCGGCTGCGGCAAGAGGGGATGCCTGGAGGCCTACGGCAGCGGCTCGGCGCTGCTGCGCGCTGCTCGGAAACTCGTGCAGTCCGGCGCGCCTGAGGCAGCGGTGTTGTCGCAGATGTGCGACGGCGACGTCGCCGCACTGCGGGGTTCGCACGTGACAGAGGCCGCCAAGGCCGACGACCCGGCGGCGATCGGACTCCTTGCGGATCTCGGCCGCTGGCTCGGCGAGGCAGCCGCGTCGTTGTCGGCAGTGTGCGACCCGGAATTGTTCGTCATCGGCGGTGGCGTGGCCGACGCCGGGGACCTGCTGCTGGAGCCGATGCGTGCGGCATACCGCGCGCAGCAGCCCGGCCTCGGCCAGTTGCCGGTGGCCGGATTCGCCGGTGCCACCCTCGGCAACGATGCAGGCGTCATCGGCGCTGCCATGCTGGCGATGGAGATCGAGGCGTGACCCAGGCCGGGGTGCACCCGGGCTCTGGGGCGAGAACGGCCGACGAGCAGACCCCGCTTGCCATCGGCATCGACATCGGCGGCACCAAGGTTGCCGGTGGTCTGGTGGATGACACCGGCGCCGTATCCCGGCGTGCCCGTCGTGACACACCGCATCGATCGACGAAGCCGCTGGTCGTGGAGGACATGATCGTCAGCGTCGTCGACGAGTTGCTCGAACTCGCCGACCGGCCGGTCGGCGCCATCGGCATCGGGGCTGCCGGATTCGTGGCGGCCGACCGGGCGACCGTTGTCTTCGCGCCGCATCTGTCCTGGCGGCACGAGCCGTTGCGCGACGCCTTGGCCAAGCGGATCGACCTGCCGGTGTTCGTCGACAACGACGCCAACGCGGCATGCTGGGCGGAATGGCGCTTCGGCAGCGTGCAGGGTGAGTCCCATGTCCTGATGGTCAATCTCGGGACCGGCATCGGCGGCGCGGTGCTGCTGAACGGCCGCATCGAGCGCGGTCGCTTCGGCATCGCCGGCGAGTTCGGCCACATGCAGGTCATGCCCGGCGGTCACCGCTGCGAGTGCGGAAACCGGGGTTGCTGGGAGCAGTACGCCAGTGGCAATGCCCTTGTGCGCGAGGCGCGTTCGCTGATCCAGGCGGGCTCTCCGCTCGCGCACGATCTGGCTGCGACCGTCGGCAGTGATCCGCAGTCGTTGAGCGGGCCGATGATCACCGAGGCCGCCCGGGCGGGTGATCCGACAGCGGCCGAATTGCTCGCCGAGATCGGCACCTGGCTCGGCGTCGGGCTCGCGAACCTGGCCAATGCCTTCGATCCCGGTGCGTTCGTCATCGGCGGGGGAGTCAGCGCCGCCGGCGACCTGCTGCTCGAGCCGGCTCGAGATGCGTTCCGCCGGCACCTCGCCGGTCGAGGTTATCGTCCGGAGGCGCGCATCGTCGCGGCCGGACTGGGAAATGAAGCCGGGTTCATCGGCGCGGCCGATCTGGCACGTTCGGAGGAGAGTCGGGTATGACGCAGCCCACGGAAACACGCTCATCGCACGTGCTGCGCGTCGCGTCGTACAACCTGCGAATCTTCAAGGACGACCGCGCTGCGATCACACGGGTCATTCGAGCCATCGATGCGGATGTGCTTCTGCTGCAAGAGGTTCCGCGTCATCCGTTGTCGGGTCACCGGCTCGCCGGTTTCGCCGACGAGTTGGGGTTGACCTGGTTCGGCGGTGCGCGCGGCCGGATGAGCACGACGCTGATGACCAGCCTCCGGGTGGATCTGCTGGAGGCGCACCACGCCACGCTGCCGGTGCGGATCTTCGATGAACCACGCGGTTATGCGATGGCCACGGTGCGGCTGCCCGGTCATGAGTCGTTGGTCGTCGCCAGCGTGCATCTGCCGCTCCGCAGCTCCGAGCGGCTGCCACATGTCCGCGCCATACGTGCGGCTGCGACGGCCGCCGGGCGGCCGGCCGTGGTGGGCGGGGACCTCAATGAGGAGCCAGGCGATGCGGCGTGGACCGAGCTGAGCGATGGGCTTGCCCAGGTGAGCGAGTCGGTCCCGACCTATCCGGCGAAGGCACCGCACAAGCAGATCGATGCGATCTTCGCCAGTCCCTTGATCACTGGTCGTACACCGGGCCTCGACCTCGTCGACGCCGACGTCGCGACGGCCAGCGATCATCGCCCGGTGGTCGTCGACCTCGATCTGAGTGCGCTCGCGACGGACTGAGCCGACCGGCTCACAGTCTGGCGCCGTCGTCCCCGTCATCGGGGCGGTGCTTCGGTTGCCGCATGATCAGTTGCACCACACCGGCGACGATCAGCGCGCAGGCCAGCACCCACCACAGTGGGGCGGCGTACTGGTCGAACAGGAACAAGTACAACAGCCACAACGGGCCTGCCACCAGACATCCCAGGATGCTCCAGAACCCCAGGTCATCTGCATCGGGCAACGGACGTAGCGGCGGCGCTTCGAAGTCGCCGTCGTCCTCCAGGAACGACATCGACTCGGCTTCGGAGGGGATGCGCCACTGCGTGGGAAGGGCAGCAGGTGGTGGTTGCTCCGTCGAGTCATCGCTCGACGGGGTGGGCCGATCTTCGGATGCCGCCGGGGCGGCGCGCTCGGTGTCCGACTGGTCGCCGAGCGCCCGCGCGTCCTCCCATGGGTACTGTGGCGGGTCGAAATGGGCGATGATCTCGGCGAATTGCCGGTCGATGTCGGTCTGCCCGTCGGGTTCCTCGGCGCGCTCGGGAGTCACGAGGCACTCACCCGGCGCACGAAACTCACTGACTCATCCTCAGCCAGACCGGCAGTGTTGTCGAGGGGGAGCCTCGGGACGCTGCTGACACGCTTGAGACGAGCACAGCTCAATCGGTTTCCGGAGGCAAGGATCCCCATGAGCACATCATTCCACCAGCCAGGCGCGCCGGAGCCCGCTGCCGTATTGTTCACCCGAATCGATGCGAGGAGGCACGGTTGTTCTACTGGTTGCTCAAATGGGTGTTGCTCGGCCCCCTGCTCAAGGGCGTTTTCCGTCCGACGGTCGAGGGTGCGCAGAACGTTCCGGAGGAAGGTCCGGCAATTCTGGCGAGCAACCACCTGTCGGTGGCCGACTGGTTGTTCATGCCGCTCGCGATTCCCCGGCGGGTGACCTTCGTGGCCAAGGCGGAGTACTTCACCAGCCCCGGTATCAAGGGCCGGTTGCAGCGCGCGTTCTTCTCCGGTGCCGGACAGGTGCCGATCGATCGCAGTAGTGGCACAGCGGCTGCCGGAGCACTCGCGACCGGGTTGAAGATCCTGCGGCAGGGCGAGTTGTTCGGCATCTACCCCGAAGGCACGCGCTCGCCGGACGGCCGGTTGTACAAGGGCAAGACCGGTATCGCCCGGATGGTGCTCGAGGCCAAGGTCCCGATCATTCCGGTGGCGGTCATCGGCACCGACGAGATCGCGCCGCAGGGCAAGCTGTTCGGCCGGATCGTGCGCCCGCACGTCCGCTTCGGCAAGCCGATGGATTTCTCGCGCTACGAAGGCATGCAGGACGATCGGTTCGTCCTGCGGTCGATCACCGACGAGGTGATGTACGAACTGATGCTGCTGTCCGGCCAGGAGTACGTCGATGTGTATGCCGCAACGGTGAAGAACCGCATCGCGCAGAAGGCGAAGGAGATCGGGGGCGGCGCAGTGACGGGCGCTGCGGCTCTGGCGTCACACGCGAAGGAGCAGGTGGGACGCCTGCCGCGGCACGGCGACGAGACTGTCAAGACCGAGTCCGTCGACAAGAAGCCGGCCGACGGCGAGCGCGATCACTATGAGAGCACCGAGGCCGACTCGGTCGACGCGACGTCGCAGCGGGCCGGGGCCGACGCCGATCCGAAGACTGACTGAGGGGCATTCCATCTGGCGAACACCGGCACGGGCCGCAGCCATGCCGGACCGTAAGCTTGCCGCGTGAGTTTCACCGCGATGTCAGCCACCTCAGAACCTGCCCAACTCTTGAGCGGGCAGCTGGACTGGCCGTCGTTGCCCGCGATGCAGCAACCGACCTGGCCAGATGTCGACACTCTCGCCCGGGTGCGCGCAGAGCTCGCGGCCTCGCCGCCGCTGGTGTTCGCCGGCGAGTGCGACGTGCTTCGCGACCGACTCGCCGATGCCGCCGTCGGCGACGCATTCGTGCTGCAGGGCGGCGACTGCGCCGAACGCTTCTCCGAGGCCACCGCCGACAACATCCGGGACCGGGTCAAGACGATCCTGCAGATGGCCGCCGTGCTCACGTATGGCGCGAGCACGCCGGTCGTCAAACTAGGCCGTCTTGCGGGCCAGTACGCCAAGCCTCGCAGCAAGGACACCGAGACGCGTGGCGAGGCGACGCTCCCGGCATACCGAGGCGACATCATCAACGACTTCGAGTTCGACGAGCAGGCGCGTCGGCCCGACCCGCAGCGTTTGCTGCGCGCCTACCACACCGCTGCGTCGACGCTGAATCTCGTGCGCGCCTTCACCACAGGCGGTTTCGCCGACCTGCGGCACGTGCACGAGTGGAACCGCGGTTTCATCGCCAATGCGGCATACGCTCGTTACGAGTCGATGGCCGTCGAGATCGATCGGGCGATGAAATTCATGCTGGCCTGCGGCGTCGACTTCGCTTCGAGCCCGATGAGTTCGGTGGAGTTCTTCGCCAGCCACGAGGCGCTGCTGCTGGACTACGAGCAGCCCTTGACCCGCATCGACTCACGCACCGGCGATCGCTACGCCGTCTCCGGCCACTTCGTGTGGGTGGGGGAACGCACCCGGCAACTGGACGGCGCGCACGTCGATTTCGCTGCCCGCATCAAGAACCCCATCGGCGTCAAGCTGGGCCCGACAGCCGACCCCGACGAGGTCCTGCGGCTCATCGACATCCTCGACCCCGAGCGCGAGCCCGGCAGGCTGACGTTCATCACCCGCATGGGCGCCGGCACGGTGCGTGACGCGCTGCCGTCGATCGTGCAGCGTGTCACCGACTCTGGTGCCAAGGTCGTGTGGGTGTGCGATCCGATGCACGGCAACACCTTCGAAGCCCCGTCGGGATACAAGACACGCGAGTTCGACGCGATCATCGACGAGGTGCAGGGCTTCTTCGAGGTGCACGAAGGGTTGGGCACGGTGCCGGGTGGCGTGCATGTCGAACTCACCGGCAACGATGTGACGGAGTGCCTCGGCGGTTCGGAGAAGATCCTGGACGCGGATCTCGAGAAGCGCTACGAGACGGCGTGCGACCCGCGGCTGAACCACCAGCAGAGCCTGGAGATGGCATTCCTGGTGGCCGAGATGCTGTCGCGCCGGTCGCGCGTCTGATCATCGGCGGCCACGTCATTGGGTCGGCAGCTTCGCCTGGCGGCCGGATCGCCGTCTGATCGGCGTGCGGTCAATGGTCGCCTGGCCCGTCGAGCTGTCAGACCACGTCGATGGTGATGGTGCTGCCCTGTGGCGCCTGGGATCCGCCGCTGACCGACTGGCCCTGCACGACGAACAACACCGGGATCAACAACGGGTAGTTGACCTTCACCTTGAAGCCGGCAGCTTCCAGCGCTTTCTTCGCGGCACTTGAGGAGTCGCCGATCACCTTCGGCACGGTGACCATCACCGGGCCCTTGGAGATCGTGAGGGTGATCGTGTCCCCCTTGTATGCCGTGCCGCCCTGGCCCGGGCTCTCACTGATGACCTCCCCGGACGGCACTGTGGAACTGTTCTGGTCTGCGGCGAAGCTCACGTTGAGCCCGAGTCCGGTCAGGGTGGTCTGCGCCGCAGCCTTGGTCTGGTTGGTGACGTTCGGGATGGCGATCGGCTGCTTACCTTTGCTGACGACGACATCAACTGCTGTGCCCGGTTTCTGGGATGTGCCCGCCGCCGGATCAGTGCTGATGACCTGTCCGGACGGCACCGTGTCGCTGTAGGCCTGGGTCACCGATCCCAGGCTCAGGCCGGCCGCCTTGATGGCGGCCGTCGCATCGGCTTGCGGGCGCAGCACGACGGACGGCACCGTGAACCGTAGGGGTCCCTTGGAGATGCGCAGCACGGCGTCAGAGTCGCGGCGTGCGCTGCCACCTGCTTTGGGGCTGGTCGACACCACGGTGCCGACAGGGATGTTCTCGCTGAAGATCTGCTCGATGCGCGTCCCCAAGCCGGCATGGTGGACGCGAGTGGTGGCAGCGCTTTGCGACATACCGACGACGCGTGGCATGGTCACCGAGCCCAGCGGACCAGCCGTGAACAACCAGCCGCCGAGGGCGCCCAGGACGACGATGACGGCCAGCACCATCAGTACGAGCCGGTTACGTCGCCGTCGCGGTGGTGCTTCGACGACAGGCAATTCGGCGCGGCGCAGTTGCCGCGTCGAGCCGGCGCCCAGCGGATCGGTGCGATTGGGGTCACCCGCGACTGCGACCGCCGCGGCAGGCGCGGTGTCCATCGCATCGGGGTCCAACAGCGTTCGGGTATGCCGCAACTCCTGCAGGAAGGCGGTGGCGTTCTCGGGTCGGTCCTCAGGGTTGCGGGACGTCGCCCGCGCAATGAGTTCGTCGATCTGCGGCGGAACCGTGGGCACCGCGTCCGAGGCGATCGGCATACTGCCGTGCACGTGCTGGTAGGCGACGTGGATGGGCACATCGCCGGGGAAGGCCTTTTCGCCGGTGAGCAACTCGAACAGCAGCAGGCCGGTGGAGTAGACGTCGCTGCGCTCATCCGCCCGGCCGAACTCCACCTGCTCCGGCGACAGGTAGGCGGCGGTGCCGAGCAGGACGTCGTTGTCGGTCGTCAACGTCTCGGTGGTGACCGCTCGCGCGAGTCCGAAGTCGGCGACCTTGACGCCGCTGTCTCCGATGATGACGTTCTCCGGCTTGATGTCGCGGTGCACCAGGCCCGCTCGGTGCGCGGCGCTGAGAGCCTGCAGAATGCCGTCGACGATGTCGAGGGACTGACGCAGGGGGAGCGGCGCGTCATCCCTGATCACGTCTCGCAGGGTGCGACCGCGGACGAGTTCCATCGCCAGGAAGACGTGATTCTTGTCCTGGCCCTGGTCGGTGACGGCCACGACATTGGGGTGATTCAGCCGCGCCGCAGAACGCGCCTCGCGTCGGAACCGCTCGACGAAGGCCTCGTCGCGCGCGAGATCCGCGCGCATGATCTTCAGCGCCACCTCACGGTCGAGGCGCTGGTCGAGAGCGACATACACCGAACCCATGCCGCCGTCGGCGATGTGTCCGCGCACCACATATCGCCGGTCGACGGTGCGGCCGACCAGGGAAGGTGCAGTTGTTGACACGCTCAGATCCTACGGAGCCGATACGCGGCGATGACTGAGGCAGGCCGAAGCATGCCTGTCGGACTCGTGAGGACTATTGCCTGGCCATGATCGCTTTGACGTTACGGACGTATGCCTTGGTGTCCGCATACGGCCCGTGTGCCCGGATTCCTGCCAGGCCCTGGTAGTAGGCGCCGATGGCCTCGTCCAGGTTCGACGAGTTGCTGGTGAGATACCGCAGGATGGCCACTCCGGCGGTGACGTTGTCTTGTGCCTCCATGATGTTCAGCCGCCGGCCGACCAAATCCGAAGCCCAGGTTCCGGACTGCGGCATGACCTGCATGATGCCGATCGCATTGCACGACGACACCGCTCGTTGGTTCCAGCCGGACTCCTGCCAGGCGATGCCGAGGGCCAGCTTGGTGTTGACGCCGTAGCGCCGTGCGGTGTGCTCGATCAGCGATTTGGCCTGCGAGCGGCTGGGTGCGGGACGGGCTGCAAGAGCCGCCTCGTTGGCCGCGCGTGAGGTGCTCAGCCGGGGCGCGCCGAGCGGCTTCTTGCGGGCGGTGGTCTTTGTCGAGCGGGTGGGCGCCGATCCGACCTGACCAGGCATGACCAGCCGCGCCCCCGCCTGGATGTAGTTTGGGTTGCCGATGTGGTTCGCCTTCATCAGCGCCGCGATACCGACGTGATGTGACGCTGCGATCGAGGTCAGGGTGTCGCCGGGGCGGACGACATACGTGCTGGACGTCCGGACCTGACGTTTGCCGGTGGCGGTGCTACGGCGGGGTGAGTGCGTTGAGGGCTTCTTGGCCTTCGCCGGCTTCTTCCGAGATGTTGCATGAAGCGCGTGCACAGGTGCTGCCGCGGGGGGTGCGGTGGCGATCAAAGCCATGGACGACTCCTTGGAGGCTGCAAGCGGTGTGACAGTTGGGAAAGCTGAGACTTTATTGAAAACCTAGCGGACATGCGAGTCGCGATGGTGGCAATCGGGCGACGAACCGCGCGGCGCGCGCGTGCCCACTCCGGAGTCGAGCCGGCTGCGCGAGCGGGACGAACCCCGCGCGGTGCGCGCGTGCCATGCGCGGTAACTACACTGCCCCGGGTGAGTTCCATCGAAGACCTGGTCGGTGCGTGGTTGTCGATCCCCGAGCTGGGCGACCGCCTCGGCCTGCCTCAGCGACAGGCTCGCAAACTCGTCGAGGAAGGCGTCGTCCTGTCGGCGCGGGTCGGCCCCAACCTCGCCCGTTGCATCCCCGCGGACTTCGTCGAGGACGACCACTTCCTGCCCGGTCTGGAAGGCACGATCACCGTTCTGCGCGACGCGCATCTGAGCGACGACGACGCTCTGCTGTGGTTGTTCACCCCGGACGAAACGCTGCCGATCGTCGGTTCGCCCATCACGATGCTGCAGGCCCATCGCAAGGCCGAGGTGCGTAAGAGGGCCGCCGAGCTGGCGTTCTAGGCCTGACCGTGCGGCACCTGTCGTATGTCGCGATGCTGGTCTTCTGCCTCGCCGGGACCGTGCCGCTGGGGTTTGTCTTCAAGGTGCGCAGCCTGAAACGGATCCGCCGGCTGGCTCTCGCGATCGCCTGTGCCGCAGTGCCGTTCGTGATCTGGGATGTGATCGCCGCCCGAAACGGCCAGTGGCACTTCGCGGCCGGCCAGACGCTGCCGATGCGCTTGCTCGGGCTCCCGGTGGAGGAGTGGTGCTTCTTCGTGGTGATCCCGTTCGCAGCGATCGCGACATACTCGACCGTCGGTGAGATCAGCCGGCGGCGCAGGCAGCGGTGAGTTACACCGCTCTTGCGGCACTCGCCGTTGTCGTGGCGCTGTGCATGGACTGGGTGGTGTTGCGCACCCGGGTGACCGCAACCCGGCGCTGGTGGTCGGCATACGCGATCGTGCTGGTCTTCCAGCTGGTGACCAATGGTTGGCTCACCGGGCGCCGCATCGTGACCTACGACCCGCGAGCGATCATCGGGTCGGGTCAGGTGCGCTTCATCGGCGACGGCCGGCTGGTCTTCGCGCCGGTCGAGGATCTTGGCTTCGGATTCGCCCTGGCGCTGGCGAGCGTCGCGTGGTGGTGCTGGTGGAATCGTCGGCTCGGCGCAACTGAGGAGTAGTGGCGCCCGGAAGTAGCCGTGCTCAGGAGGTGCGCGCCGTCGAGATGTCGACGAGTTCGGTCAGCACCTGCCGACCCAGCGGTGTGACACGTGCGTCCTCGAGGGCGATCCTGGCGGCATCGGCCGTGCTGCTGATGAGTTTTTCCACACGGTCGACCGCACCGGTTCTGACACACAGGTCACGTAACCAGTCGAGGTCGAGCGGGGCGATGTCCGGACGACCGAAGACCGTTGCGAAACGCTCCGCTTCACCCGGTGTCGCCGACTCCAGCAGGTAGGCGATCAGCACCGTGCGCTTGCCTTCGCGCAGGTCGTCGCCGGCGGGCTTGCCGGTGGCCTCCGGGTCGCCGAAGACTCCGAGCAGGTCGTCGCGCAGCTGGAATGCCTCGCCGAGCGCGAGACCGTATGCCGACAGCGCGGCGAGGCTCGCGTCGTCCGCGCCGGCACAGGACGCGCCGATGAGCACCGGTTGCTCGACGGTGTACTTGGCGCTCTTGAAGCGGATGACGGCACGCGCGCGTGCCACACGCTCCTCGTGGGAGGCACCCCTCCAGGTCTGAGCGGACTCGACGACGTCGAGGTACTGCCCACCCATCAACTGGGTTCGCATGGTGTTGAACACCTTTCGCCCGCGGGCGAGTTCGTCATCGGGCAGACCGCTGGTCGTGTAGATCTCGTCGGTCCAGTTCAGGCACAGATCTCCGGCGAGGATGGCGCCTGCCTGCCCGAACCGGTCGGAGTCGCCGGCCAGATGACGCTCGCGGTGCACCTGCGCCAGACGCCGGTGCGCGGCGGGCATTCCGCGACGTACGTCGGAGTCGTCCATCACGTCGTCGTGCAGCAGCGCAGCCGCCTGGAAGACCTCCAGCGACGTGGCGGCGCGGACGAGCGCGTCAGAACTGTCGCGACCGAACGCGCGATAGCCCCAGTAGAAGAAGCCCGCGCGCAGCCGCTTGCCACCACTGAGCAGGTCGAACACGCAGCCGAGAAGGTCGTCCATCTCGTCGCCGAGGGGGGCGAGGACTGCGCGCTGGATCTCACGCTCGGCGTCAAGGACGCTCTGCACGCGAACCCGCAGGTCGTCGATATCCAGGGCAGACACGAACGGTGGTCCTTTCCGAATGGTGTTCAGCCGAGCCTAGTTGCCTCGGCGGCAATTAGGATCACCGGCATGTCGACCCCGTCTCGAGGCCCGCGCCGCACCATTCCCGAGCTGCTCGCCGACGATGGTCCCAGTTTCAGCTTCGAGTTCATGCCGCCGCGCTCGGAGAAGGGCGAGGACCTGCTCTGGGACTCGATCCGGCGCCTTGAGCGGCTCAGCCCGACCTTCGTGTCCGTCACGTATGGCGCAGGCGGGTCGACTCGTGACCGCACGATCCGGATCACCGGTCGCATCGAGCAGGAGACCACGCTGACGACGATGGCCCATCTGACCTGTGTGGGTTCATCGGTGGCTCAGTTGCGGCAGATCGTGGGGGAGTACGCCGCGGTCGGCATACGCAATGTGCTGGCACTGCGCGGGGATCCGCCCGGCGGCCCCGGGGGCGTGTGGACGGCTCATCCGGAGGGCCTGGATCACGCTGACAAACTGGTCCATCTGGTGCAGTCGCTGGGTGACTTCACGGTAGGCGTCGCGGCCTTTCCGGACCGGCATCCGGAGTCGGTGGATCTTGAGATGGACGCCGATGTGCTCGTGCGCAAGGCCGACGCCGGCGCGGAGTTCGCGATCACCCAGATGGTGACCGATGTCGATGCCTATCTGCGGCTGCGGGATCTCGTCGACCGCCGAGGCTGCGCGATGCCGATCATCCCCGGACTGCTGCCCGTGACGGCCGCGGGCCAGTTGCAGCGGTTGACCGAGCTCAACGGTCAGCCGGTTGCGGCTGATGTCGTGCGCCGCATCGACGCGGTCGGCGACGATGCCGCGGCGGTGCGGGAGGTGGGCATCGCCATCTGCACCGAGCATGCGTCGCGGTTGCTGCGCGAGGGCGCCCCTGGGTTGCATTTCATCACGATGAACAAATCCACGGCGACGATCGAGGTCTTCGACAACCTGCACGTGCCCGCCGTCTGAGGCGTGGCCAGAGGTGGCTGTCGGCGTGCGGTACTAGAGTTGGAACTATCGAACACATGTTCGTTATTTCGATGCAGTCCGACGCACCCGCAGGAGTCGCTCATGGCCGTAGTCATCCCGTCCGCACCCGTTCCCGCCGTCGCGACCGCGGCTCTGGAGCTTGTCGATCGCACCCGCACGGGTCTGTTGCTCGCGTGCCATGCCTCCACTGCGGACGACCGCTTCCAGTTGGCGCATCTGGCGGCACTGCGGGCCGGCGGAGCGTTGCTCGCGGGCGCGGCGCCCGGCGCGCGCCGATCGGCTCCGCGGAATGTGTGGGCCACCCTGCCCGCCGTCGCGCCCGACCTGTCGGAGTGGGCGGATTTCTTCACCGGGACGGCGGCCATCCGCGCGGAGATCGAGCGTGGTGCGCGCCATGTGAGTACCCGTGAGGCCGACGATCTGGTCCGCCAGGTCGAGACCTTCCTCGAACTCGTCCTGGCCCATCTGGGTCTGCCGATGATGGAGTCGTTCACTGCGTGTGTGGCTCCCACCGGCCGCTGCTGAAGCCGCGCGGTCGGCCGGTACGACGGGTGTGCTGATGAACTTTCGGCCTTGTCCACACACGGAGGCGTTCAGGTGTTTAGGCTGTGCGCATTCACCGATGAATCGTTGGTTCTATCGATGGTGACGACGTTCCAGATGTTGCCCGGTCCGGCCCTCGGGTCCGGAGTCTCCGCCGCGACTTCCGCTCCCCAACGGAGCGACATATCCTGGGACGAAAGCCCCACGGTCGGATCGACTCGTAGCACGCGGCCGCGTGGTGGTGGCGTGGAGATTGTGGGAGGTCACAGTGCCGCTCTCGGAGCACGAGCAACGCCTGCTCGATCAAATGGAGCAGGCGCTCAAAGCCGAAGACCCGAAGTTCGCTTCGCACATGGTGTCGAGCCGATTGTCACATCGCCTCGGCCGTCGCGCTGTGATCGGTGGATTCGGAGTGCTTGCCGGCCTGGCGCTGGTGCTGGTCGGCGTGATGAGTGCTCAGATCTGGGTGGGCGCGATCGGATTTGCGTGCATGGTCGCTGCTGGCGCCTACGGGTTGACCCCGGGCCGGACCCAGTTGGGCACCGTGCAGGCCGACGGCTCGGTCACGCCCGCGGCTCCGGCGCGCAGGCCATCGGTGTCATCGCGGCAACGCACCACGGGGTCATTCATGCAGCGTCTGGAGCAGCGCTGGGATCGTCGCCGGGGCATGGGCGGCTGGTAATCCGCCGCACCTCGCAGGACTAAAGACATCGAACGTGGCACCTCGAAATGCGAGGTGCCACGTTCGACATTTTCTCACTTCGTGAGTCGGCTCGTCTGCCATCGGGTCGTCGAATAGCGGACGGCCACACGGTCATCCCTCGGAAGGGTGCTCCTCTGCGTGGAGCCGGTCGGTCTCGTCGATGACTTCTTCAGCGATGGAGCGCAGCTTGTCGAGGTGCTTGCGTCCGTGATGAGCGCAGAAGAGCAGGTCGTGTCCGCCGCCGAGCCGTGCGCGGATGAATGCCTGCGCGCCGCAACGGTCGCAGCGATCGGATGTGGTCAAGGTCGGAGCTAGTGCAGTGGTCATCGTGATCATCCTCTCGTTGCGGACTGGGGCCTCACCCGCTGCCGTCTTCGAAGTGGTCAACAGTCAATCACGGCAATGGATTCCCAGGTGACACATTCGTGGCCTGTGGTGCGGTTCACAGAAAATACTTTCTGTGCCGGACGCCGGTGCCGATCCCAGTGCACACAGCGTGCCAGGCGCTGCCGTTGTTCCCGGAACGCCTCCCGGGCATTGTCCGGGTGGCCGGTTACCCTTCCACGGAACGATCTCACCACCGTGCGTCGCTGTCAGCGGCGTGCTGCCGAAGGAGCCAGACCACCCGTGACTGCCAACCGGTCGACGTCGTCCGAAGGTGACTACACCGCCCGCCACCTGCAGGTCCTTGAGGGGCTGGAGGCCGTCCGCAAGCGGCCGGGCATGTACATCGGCTCGACCGACGGCCGCGGTCTCATGCACTGCGTCTGGGAGATCATCGACAACGCTGTCGACGAGGCGCTCGCCGGCCGCGGTGACCACGTCACGGTGACCCTGCACAGCGACGGATCCGTGTCGATCGACGACCAGGGCGCCGGCATACCGGTCGACATCGAGCCACGCACCGGGCTGACCGGCGTCGAGGTGGTCTTCACCAAATTGCACGCCGGCGGCAAATTCGGCGGCGGTTCGTATGCCGCGTCCGGCGGTCTGCACGGTGTGGGCGCTTCGGTCGTCAACGCCTTGTCGAGCAGGCTCGACGTCGAGGTCGACCGCGGTGGCAAGACTTACGCGATGAGCTTCCGGCGCGGCGAACCCGGCATCTTCGACGACAGCGATGCGCCGTCGCCGGAGTCCCGCTTCACGCCGTTCCTGGCCGGCAGCGAGCTGCGGGTGATCGGCAAGGCCAAGCGAGGGGTCACCGGCACCCGGATCCGCTACTGGAGCGACCCGCAGATCTTCCTGAAGGGGGCTGCTTTCGACTACGACGGGCTCATCGCACGCGCGCGGCAGACATCCTTCCTGATACCAGGGCTGACCATTGTCGTGCGCGACGACCGGCGCCTGCCGGACACCCCAGGGGCCGAGGGTCGCCACGAGGAGGTCTTCCGCCACGACGGTGGCATTTCGGAGTTCACCGAGTTCCTCGCCGCCGATCCGGCGCTCACCGACGTCTGGCGCTTGCAGGGGTCGGGCACGTTCACCGAGACCGTGCCGGTGCTGGACGCCCAGGGCCACATGGCTCCTGCGGACGTCGAGCGGGTCGCGGAGGTCGACGTCGCCATCCGTTGGGGCACCGGCTACGACACGCGGCTGATGTCCTTCGTCAACGTCATCGAGACGCCGAAGGGCGGCACGCACGTGGCGGGCTTCGACCAAGCCTTGCTGAAGGTCTTCCGCAAGCAGCTCGAGGTCAACTCGCGCAGGCTCAAGGTCGGCAACGACAAGGTCGAGAAGGATGACGTGCTCGCTGGCCTGACCGGTGTCGTCACCGTGCGCCTGGCCGAGCCCCAGTTCGAGGGGCAGACCAAAGAGGTGCTGGGCACCGCCGCGGTGCGGCAGATCGTCAGCAAGGTCGTCGAGACCGAGCTGACCGCGCGGCTGACGTCGGCCAAACGCGACGACAAGGCGCAGTCTGCGCTCGTGCAAGAGAAGGTCGTCGCCGAGATGAAGAGCCGCATCAGCGCGCGGCTGCACAAGGAGACTCAGCGCCGCAAGACCGCCCTCGAGTCGTCCTCCCTGCCGGGCAAACTCAAGGACTGCCGCAGCACCGACACCGGGCGCTCGGAGTTGTTCATCGTCGAGGGTGACAGCGCTCTCGGCACCGGTATGGCGGCCCGCAACTCCGAGTATCAAGCGCTCCTGCCGATCCGGGGCAAGATTCTCAACGTGCAGAAGGCGTCGGTGGGCGACATGCTCAAGAACGCCGAGTGTGCCGCGATCATCCAGGTGATCGGCGCCGGCTCCGGCCGTTCCTTCGACGTCGACATGGCGCGCTACGGCAAGGTCATCCTGATGACCGATGCCGACGTCGACGGCGCGCACATCCGCACGCTGCTGCTGACGTTGTTCTTCCGATACATGCGTCCCTTGGTCGAAGCCGGCCGGGTGTATGCCGCCGTTCCGCCGCTGCATCGCATCGAGACGACGGCGCAGGGCCGGGCCAAGGGTGAGGTCATTTACACCTACTCCGAGGCGGAGATGCGCAAGGTCACCGCCGACCTGCAGCGCAGGGGCCGCAACCTCAAGCAACCTCAGCGCTACAAGGGCCTCGGAGAGATGGACGCTCATCAACTCGCCGAGACGACCATGGACCCGCGCTACCGGATGTTGCGCCGTGTCACTCTGAAGGACGCAGAGAACGCCGAGCGCATCTTCGACCTGCTGATGGGCAGCGATGTCGCTCCTCGCAAGGAGTTCATCGTCGACGCGGCGCTCGAACTCGACCGCGAACGCATCGACGCCTGATCGGGGTCATCGCACACTGCGGGCAGTGGCGTGACCCAGCGACGCGTGTCCTCGTGCTGCGAGGGGCATGAGGCATCGGCCCGCGAGCGGCAGCCAGTGGCAGCGAGCGGTGTCACGATGCGCGCCCGCCACTCGCGACAGACGGCGGGCCATGAGCGTCGTGCGATCAGCGTTGGTGCACGACCTCGCCGTCGACCCACACCGACGCCAGATCGGCGCTGGCGCCGAGCGCGAATGTCCTTGCCAAGGCTTCGCTTTCGTCCTCGGCGTGCCGCAATGCCACGTCGAGCACGGTGTCGGCGACCGGACGTACCCACACGGCGTCGAAACGCCGGCCGACGCTCAGGTCGCCCACTTCGGGCAGGGCGAGGGCGTCCGCTCCGGCGCGGGTCATCAGGCTCAACAGCTGCGCGGGGGTCATCGGCATACCGTCCGCGCCCAGCAGTGACTGCATGAAGTACGCCTGGAGACCCTCTTTCAGCAGGTTGAAGCCGGTGCCGGCGCCGACGTCGGAGCCGAGGGCGACACGCACTCCTGCATCAAGATGCCGCCGCAACGGGAACAGGCCACTACCCAGCGCCGCATTGCTCGTCGGGCAGTGCGCCACCGCCGCGTCATGCTCTGCCATCGCCGCAAGTTCGGAGTCCGCCGGGTGGACGTTGTGGGCGAAGATGCTGCGGTTGCCGACAAGACCGTGCCGCAGGTAGCTGCCGAGGTAATCGGTCCCGAAGAGCTCACGCACGCGGGCGATCTCGTGGACGTTCTCGTTGATGTGAGAGGTGAACAGCGCCCCGTCCACCTGACGCATCAGCTCGCCGCAGGCAGCGAGCAGATCGTCGGTGCACGACAGCGAGAAACGGGGAGTCACGGCATACCGCAGGCGTTCCTGGCCGGACCAGCGCGCGGCCAGCGCCAGCGAGTCCGCCAACCCGCGCTGCGCGTCGGTCAGCAGATCCTCCCGCAGGATCCGGTCGCTGAGCACCACTCCGCTGGTGATCCGCAGACCCACCGCAGCGGCCTCCTCGAACAGCAGATCCACGGCCGACGCGAAGTGCGACCCGAAGACCAGTGCCGAGGTCGTGCCGGCCTGAGCCAGGCCGCGAACGAAGTCCGCGGCCACTCCGCGTGCGTAGGACGGTTGCGCCAGCCGGGCCTCCTCCGGCAGCGCGCACCGGTCGAGCCATTCCAGCAACGGCATACCGAGGCCGCCGATGACACGCACCTGCGGGAAATGCACGTGCGTGTCGATGAACCCTGGCAGCAACAGGCCCCCGTCGAGGTGGATGACGTCATCGTCGGGACACCGGCTGCGCACCTGGGTATATGCGCCGCGATCGGTGATCTTTCCGTCGATCACCTGCAAAGCGCCATCGGACTCGGTGCGCAGAGCAGCCCCGGTGAACGGGTCCTCCGGTGTGTCCAGCAGGCAGGCGCGGTAGATCGTCATCGGGTGGCCCCCACAGGTGCGCGCTCCGACTCGGTGATGCGCAGCAGTTCGGCGGCGATCGACACGGCCACCACAGCGGGATCCTTGCCCGCGATCGACCGGTCGCCCAACGGGCTACGGATACCGGCGACCGCCTCCGGCGAGTGACCCTCGTCCTGCAGCCGCTTCTCGAAACGCCGCCACTTCGCCGATGATCCGATCAGTCCGACGGACCCGAGGTGCCGGCACCGCAGTGCCATGTCGCACAATGCGGCGTCCTCGCTGTGATCATGGGTGAGGATCACCACGTGTGTGCCGACGGGGAGCTCGCCGAGCGTGACTTCGGGCACCGGCGCGTGGTGTATGACGATGTCGGCGGTCGGGTCGGGAGCGATTGTCGACGGCCACACGGCGTGTGATGCGCGCGAGTCCACCAAGTGCAGGCGGACGTCGTGGCGGGCGAGTAGCGCGGCGAGTTCGACGCCGACGTGTCCGAGACCGAAGACCGCGATGGACGGTGACGGGCGAAGCGCCTCGAAGAGTACGGTCACCACACCGCCGCAGCACTGCGTGCCGTGTTCCGTGGTTGCATGCTCGTTCAGATCGAAGCGCATGGTGCGCGTGGCCGCATCGGCCGCTTGGAGTTGCTCCCGCGCGTGCTGCACCGCGGTCGCCTCGAGGTTGCCCCCGCCGACGGTGCCCCAGGTGCGCTCAGTTGTGACGACCATCTTCGCGCCAGGGGACTGCGGAGCGTGCCCGCGCGTCTCGATGACGGTGACCAGGACGGCCGCTTCACCGCTGGCGCGCAAGTGCGCAATTGCGTTGATCCAGTGCATGATTCAAGCCTTCGCGGGCTCTTCGAGCATGGACTGCCGAGGTTCGTGTTCCTCGTTCATCTGCTCGGACAGCGGGTGCATCGCAGGGGCATCGGCATCCGGGCGCGGAGGCTGCACAGCGTTGCTGTCACGGCGCAGATCGTCACCACAGTGGCCGGCACGTGCGGATTCGATCGCCCAGAAGACAGCCTCCGGTGTCGCCGGCAGGCCGAGGTTCACGCTGGCGCCCGGACTGCCGAAGGCGGCGGCCGCGTGACGCAGTGCCTCACGGACGGAGAACGCCAGCATCAGCGGCGGCTCGCCGACTGCCTTGGATCCGTAGACCGCACCCTCCTCGTGTGCCTGCTCGAGCAGCGAAACATGGAACTCCTCGGGCATCTCCGAGAAGCTCGGCAGTTTGTAGGTCGATGCCGCCTGTGTCTGCAGCCGACCACGGGTCGGGCGGTCGCTCTCGTCCCAGACGAGTTCCTCGAGCGTCATCCAGCCGGCGCCCTGCACGAAGCCGCCTTCGATCTGACCGATGTCGACCAGCGGGGAGAGGCTGTCGCCGACGTCGTGCACGATGTCGACCCGACGGGTGCGGTAGCTGCCGGTGAACCCGTCGACCTCCACCTCCGTGCAGGAGACGCCGTGCGCGAAATACTTGAAGGGCTCGCCCTGCATGGCGGTGGAGTCCCAGTGCAGACCCTCGGTGCGGTAGTACCCCGACGCGGCCAGTTGAACCCGCTGGAAGTACGCACGCGTGGTGAGGTCGGACCAGGTGATCGGCTCGGCCTTGCTGCCGATCGCCGAGACCACGCCGGCTTCGAAGCGCACATCGGCCGGGTTGACACCGAAGTGCTGAGCCGCCACGACGGCCAGCCGTTCGCGGAGTTGCTCGCAGGCGTGCTTGACGGCTCCACCGTTGAGGTCTGCACCCGAACTCGCAGCGGTGGCAGAGGTGTTCGGGACTTTGTCGGTGCGGGTCGGTGCCAGCCGGACCGTGGACAGCGGGACCCCGAGAGCGGTCGCAGCGACCTGCAGCATCTTTGTGTGCAAGCCCTGGCCCATCTCGGTGCCGCCGTGGTTGATCAGCACCGAGCCGTCCTTGTAGATGAGCACAAGGGCGCCCGCCTGGTTGAAAGCGGTCAGGTTGAAGGAGATGCCGAACTTCACCGGAGTGATCGCCATACCTCGTTTGGTATGGCGGTGCGTCGCGTTGAATTCTTCGATCTCGCGCAGGCGACGTGACACGTCCGCCTGATCGACCAGTTGGTTCCATGCGCGGCCGAGGCGTTCCGCCTGGGCGACCGGCTGGCCGTACGGCGTGGTCTGGCCGGGTTGGTAAAGGTTGTCGTGCCGCAGCGTCGTGGCGTCGACTCCCAGCAAGGGCGCGCAGCGACCGATGATGTCTTCGATGACGAGCATCCCCTGCGGACCGCCGAACCCGCGGAAGGCCGTCTGCGACGTCTTGTTCGTTCGGGCGATGCGGCCGGCGACGCGCACGTTCGGAACGTAGTAGGCGTTGTCGATGTGACACAGCGCGCGGGCGAGCACCGGCTCGGACAGATCGAGACTCCAGCCGGCGTCAGAGGTCAGCGTCGCATCCAGCGCGGTGATGCGGTTGTTCGCGTCGAAGCCCACCCGCCAATCCGCATGGAATCCATGGCGTTTGCCGCTCATGGTCATGTCCAGGGTGCGGTTCAGGCGCAGACGGACGGGTCGGCCGGTCAAGGTCGCACCCAACGCCGCGATGGCCGCGAAGCCGTGGGGTTGCATCTCCTTGCCACCGAATCCGCCGCCCATGCGCAGACACTGCACCGTGACCTCGTGTGAGGCGACGCCCATGACATGAGCGACGATCTCCTGCGTCTCGCTGGGGTGCTGGGTGCTGCTCTGGACGAAGATCTGCTGGTTCTCGTCGACGAGCGCCAGGGCAGCGTGAGTCTCGAGATAGAAGTGCTCCTGGCCTTTGAACTCGAACTCGCCGCTGAAGACGTGAGCTGCGGAGTCGAAGGCGGTGGTGAGGTCACCGCGTTCCATGACCGGCTGCGCGCCCTGGAACTGGTCGGCAGCGATCGCCTCACGCACTGTGACGATAGCCGGCAGGGGCTCGTAGTCGACCTCGACCGCGGCAGCGCCTTGCCGTGCGGCGTCAAGGGTTTCGGCGAGCACCCAGCAGACGGCGTGCCCATAGAACTGCACCTCGGTCGGGAACAACGGCTCGTCATGCTTGACTCCCGCGTCGTTGACGCCGGGGACGTCGTCACCGGTCAGCACCCGGATCACGCCCGGCACCTCGAGCGCAGGTGCGGTGCGTATGGCGGTGACGGTGGCGCGGGCATGCGTCGACTGGACCGGCCATGCGTGCAGCACGTCCCGGGTGCGTTCGATGAGGTCGTCGGTGTAGAGCGCCGCTCCCGTGACGTGCAGGTCGGCGGCCTCGTGCGAAAGCGCTTGCCCGACAACCGGATTCATTGGGCGTTGGGAAAGAGAACTCATCGCACCGACTCCATCGTTGACTCGAAGAACTTCGGCAGGCTGGTGCCCAGCACTGCCCGGCGGTACCTGTCGCTGGCGCGGTGGTCGCTCATCGGAGTGCCCTCCGTGCTCATGGCCTCGGCTGCAGCGGACACCGTCTCGGCCGACCACGGCTGCCCGAGGAGCGCTGCCTCCGTGGCACGAGCCCGGATCGGAGTGGCCGCCACGCCACCCAGACCGATGGCCGCACGCGTCACGATGCCATCGCTCACGTCGACGGCATACGCGATGGCGACGCTCGAGATGTCGTCGAACCGGCGTTTGGCGATCTTGTGGAAGTCGGTGAGTCGGGCGAGCGGCTTGGGCAGGCGGAGCGCGCGGATGATCTCGCCTGGCGCGCGCACGGTCTGCCGGTAGCCGGTGAAATAGTCCGCCAAAGGCACCGACCGATCGCCGGAGGTGCTGGTGAGGATCACCTCGGCCTCCAACGCCAGCAGCACCGGCGGCGAATCGCCGATGGGAGAGCCGGTGCCGATATTGCCACCAAGGGTGGCGCCGTTGCGGATCAGGCGAGATGCAAACTGCGGAAAGAGCTTGGCCAGCAACGGAATCGAGCCGTCGAGGCGGTTCTCGATCTCACTCAGGGTCAGTGCGGCGCCGATCTCGACGGCCTCGTCCGTCTCGGTCAACTCGCGCAGTTGTGGCAACCGGTCGATCGCGATGACGGTCTCGGCGCGCGAGCGCAGCAGGTTGACGCCGACTCCCCAGTCGGTAGCACCGGCGACCAGTTGCGCCTGCGGGCTCTCGGCGAGCAGCGAGAGCGCTTCGTCCAGGTCGCGCGGGCGGACGAAGGTCGCACCCGCGGCGCTGACGCGGGTCGGTGCCGCTTGCGGTGCCGGCTGGGTCCGCCGGGCAGCGAGTGCGTCACCGGACTCGGGGAAGCCCAGGGCGTATGCCGCATCGCGGATCGGTCGGTACCCGGTGCACCGGCACAGATTGCCCGACAACGAGTGCAGGTCGAAGCCGTTTGGCCCATGCTCGGCATCGGCGTGCTCGCATGCCTGACGGCTGTCGCGATAGAACTCCGACGCCATACTGCAGATGAATCCCGGTGTGCAGTAACCACATTGGGAACCGCCGCGGCTGGCCATCTCCTGTTGGACAGGGTGCAGGTCGTCGGCGGAGCCCAGGCCCTCAGAGGTGACGACCTCCTGGCCTTCGAGGCTGAGCGCGGAGATGAGACAGGAGTTCACCGCGACCCAGGTGGTGCCCTCGCCCGTGCTGTCCGGTTTGGCGACGAGCACCGAGCAGGCGCCGCATTCGCCCTCCGCACACCCCTCTTTGGCACCGGTCAGGCCCTGACTGCGCAACCAGTCCAGAGCGTTGGTGTGTGGGTCCGCAGCGTCCAGGGACGCGCACCGGCCATTGACAGTCGCCTCCATGAGCGGGCTCCTTCCGATCGTGTGGAGAGTGTATTTCGGTATGCCGGTCGTGGTCATCGACTCGCCTCGTTCAGCCGCAGATGGCTGGTGCGGGACATCGGGATCGGGTTGGCGTCCTCGACAAGCCGGTCGAACCGGTGGCCGGCGATCTTGGCCACCTCGACAACGGCCGCTGCCTGCTCCTGCGCCGGAGAGTTCGCCAGCCGCTCCCAGCCGTGCGCCATGAGCGTCGGGACGGAGGTCTCACCGCGCACACACAGGACCAGCGGCATGCCGAAACGCTCGGCATACGTGCTCGTCAGCTCGTGGAGTTCGCTGCGCTCGGCAGCGGTCAGATCGGTCAGGCCCGCCGAGCGCTGGTCGTCGACGGACGCAGCATGTGCTTCGTCGGTGGCGGGCTCGCCCAGGGGAGGGTACGCGTTGAGGAGGGCGGTTCGCTCGCCCGGGTCGGACGCGAAGAGCGCTTCCTGGAACGAGCGTCGAAGGTCGTGCGTGGTGCTGAACGGCCTTTGATCGTAGGCCCGTTCGACGACGGAGGTCGGACCCTCGAAGAGTTCACCGAAAGTGCTCACGAAGTCGGCGCGGCTCATCCGGTTGACCTGCTCGAGACGGATCAAGTCGCCTGGACGACCGGCGACTGCCGGTCCGAGACCGGAGCCAAGGTGATGGAAGACGAGGTACAGCACGAACGCGCTGATGCTGCCGATGGTGATTCCGCTGCCGAGGAAGACCTGGGCCCACTGCGGAAGCGTCTGCGCGACACCAGGTTCGGCGGTGACAAACATCGCCAGCCCCAGGCTGGTGGCCACGATGATCACGTTGCGGTGGTCCTGAAAATCGACCTTGGCGAGGGTTTGTATGCCGACCACGGCCACGGTCGCGAACATCGCCAGACCGGCACCACCGAGCACCGGCGTCGGGATGCCTGCGACGATTGCCGCCGCCTTGGGCAGCAGGCCCAGCACGATCATGAACGCGCCCGCGGTGGCGACGACATACCGACTTTTGACCCGGGTCAGCCGCACCAGACCGACGTTCTCGGCGAAGCAGGTGTAGGGAAAAGAGTTGAGGACACCGCCGATCATCGTGGCGAGGCCGTCGGCGCGGAGGGCGCGGGTGACGTCGCTGGAGTCGACTCGCTTGTCGACGATCTCGGCGGTGGCGAAGACGTCGCCGGTGGTTTCGACCGCTGTGATCAGCATGACGATGATCATCGAGATACACGCTGCCACCGCGAATTTCGGCGCTCCGAAATGGAACGGGGTGGTGACTCCGACCCAGCTGGACGAACCGACCGAACCGAAGTGCGCGTCACCCATCGACCAGGCGACCACGGTGCCGATGACCAGTCCGATGAGCACCGCCACCGTGGCGATGAACCCACGGAAGATGCGTTGCAGGGCGACGATGAGCAGGACGGTGCCGATCGCATAACACAGATTGCGCACCGAGGTGGGGTCGGACTTGCCGTTCGCGCTGGTGACCGCGTCGCCGGCGGCGACCGGCAAGAGCGACAGGCCGATGATGGTGATGACCGAGCCGGTGACCACGGGCGGGAAGAAGCGGACCAGCTTGCCGAACAATGGGGCGATCGCCAGGGTGACCAGGCCCGCGACGAGCACCGACCCGTAGATCGTGAGGAGGCCGTTGACACCGCCGCCGGCCGCGAGGCCGATGGAGATCATCGGTGACACCGCAGTGAAGGTCACGCCCTGCAGCAGCGGCAGCCGGACGCCGACCTTCCAGAATCCGATCGACTGGATGATCGAGGCGATGCCGCAGGTGAACAGGTCGGCATTGATCAGGTGGATCAACTGCTCCGTGCTCAGCTTGAGGCTGCTGGCGAGCAGGATCGGCACGATGACGGCACCGGCGTAGAACGCGAGCACGTGCTGGAATCCGTAGATCGCGAGTTTGCTGGGCGGCAACACCTCATCGACCGGGTGGACGGCGCGGCGCCTGGTAGCTGTTGCGGTCATCGGGTGGGCTCCTGACCATGTCTGCCGAGATGAGGCAGACATGGTTGACGGGCCTTCAAGGCGGGACCAGCAGGTTATCCATGCCGAACAGCAGGTCCTGGGATGCGATAGTAGGCGGTCGCTGTGACCCGTGTCACGCATTTTGGAAGATTAATTTCAATTGGTGGAATCGGTGACGACTCACGGCAGGCGCTTCGGCGCGTATTCTCGGGCGTCATGACGCTCTGCATCGCGCAAGACGAGCACGCCGACGCCGTGCTGTCCGACCATCCGTTCGCGTTGGTCGTCGGGATGCTGCTCGATCAGCAGTTTCCGATGGAGCGCGCGTTTCAGGGACCGGCCAAGATCGCCGACCGCTTCGGATCCATCGACCCGGTCCAGATCGCCGCTGCCGACGAGGAGGCCTTCGTGCAGTTGTGCGTCCAGCCGCCGGCGATCCACCGGTATGCCGGGTCGATGGCTCGCCGGGTGATGGCCGTCGCGGCGGTCGTGCGCGATGAGTATGACGGTGACACCGCCGCCATCTGGACGACCGCGTCCGACACGCGAGAGCTGTTGAGGCGACTGATGGCGCTACCCGGTTTCGGTGAGCAGAAGGCGCGGATCTTCGCCGCGCTGCTCGGCAAGCAACTGGGTGTGCAGTCGGCGGGTTGGCGCGAGGCGATCGGGCCGTATGCCGAGGTCGGCAGCTTCCGGTCCGTCGCAGACGTCGTCGATGCCGAATCCCTGCAGAAGGTCAGGGATTTCAAGAAGTCGGCCAAGGCCGCGGCGAAGGCTGCCGCTCAAGGCTGACCGGCGCCGCGGTCCCGCGGTTCGCCGCCCAGGTTGGGTGGGTATCGAGGTGGTCGGGTGTTCGACTGAGCGGCTACGTGCGGTGCGACCGGGCGAGCTGTCCGTAGGTGTCGTTTTGGGCGTCGGATAACGACGTCTGCTGCCAGGTCAACCGATCGCGGCTTTTGGTTCCGCCGAATCGGCGCGCGCCGGGTCGTCTCAACTGGTGATGCGTGTCGCGAGAGCGTTGATCTGTTCGCGCAGGTCCGGCCACGGGAACTTGCTGAGCGGGCTGCGCAGCACGACGGCCCCGTGGATCCCGCACCACAACTGGATGGCGCGCTCGCGGGCGTCCTCGTCTGAGGTGCAGACCGGGCGGACCGTGTCGACGATGAGTTCGAATTCGGGCTGGCCGATGTAGTCGCAGCCGTCGGGCAGGTCGAGGTTCCAGCTCGTCGCGAAGAGTGTCCGGAAAGCTCCGGGGCGCTTTTCGGCGAAGTCGGCATACAGCAGGCCGAGCTCGACGAGTCGATCCTTGGGGGAGTCGTCCGTCGTATGGCCCGCCTCCGCGAGTTGCTCGCCGAACTGCAGCCAGAGCTTGGATTTCACTGCGGTCAATAGCGATTCGAGCGAGTCGAAGTGCAGGTAGATCGACGTGGCGGCAATTCCCAGCTTGCGGGCGACAGCTCGAAGGGACAGCGACCAGGGATCGTCGAGCTCCTCCACGAGTTGGAGTGCTGTGTCCACGATGTCCTCGCGCAGCTGGCCACCCTCGCCTCGCGCGGACGGCGTTCGTTTCGTCATGGCCTCATTGTGCTCTGTGTGATCAAAGATTGACACTCGTAGGGCTACGACCGTTAGGCTACGGGTGTTCACTCACTGATTCGTCGAATTGAGGACGCCATGTCGATCACCACCGCGCAAGACGACGCCACGTCAGCACGGGTCTCGAGGCCGGGCATCTCGCTCACTCTCATCTGCACCGCGATGTTCATGCTCATGCTCGACCTCACGATCGTCGCGGTGGCCCTGCCCGACATCCAACGGGACCTGGGGTCGAATCTCAGCGACCTGCAATGGGTCGTCGACGCGTACACGCTGCCGCTGGCGGCGCTCCTGCTGACGGCCGCCACGATGGGCGATCGCATCGGTCGGCGCACGATGTTCAGCTCCGGCATGGCTGTCTTCACGCTCGGCTCGCTGATGTGCGCACTGTCGGTGGATCCGATGATGCTCAACCTGATGCGCGGGCTGCAGGGCATCGGCGCGGCCATGCTGTTCGCCACGACCATGCCGATCCTCGGTCACGCATACCCCGACCTGGCCTCCCGCGCGAAGGCGGTCGGCATCTTCGGCGCGGTGCTGGCGTCGGCGACGGCGGTCGGACCGCTGCTCGGCGGAGCGATCGTCGACCACCTCGGCTGGAAGTGGATCTTCGCGATCAACGTGCCGATCGGCATTGCCGCCTTCGTGGCGGCGCGCAGGTACCTGCCGCAGTCGAAGGCGGCGGTGCCGCGCGCCGCCGACTGGATCGGCACGGCACTGCTCACCGTGGCACTCGCCGCTCTGGTGTTCGGGCTGATCCGCGGGCAGAGTGCGGGGTGGTCATCGGCACAGATCCTCGGCGCCTTCGCGGTGAGCGTGCTGGCCCTGATCGGCTTCGTCATACGTGCTGCGGTCGTCGACGAACCGATGGTCGACCTCGAACTCTTTCGCCGACCCGGCTTCGTCGGCATCGGTCTGAGCGGCTTCGTGATCGCCGGAACGATCGTCGCCGCGACGAACTACGTGGGCCTGTATTTCGTGAACTCACTGGGCTTTTCGCCGTTCGGGGCCGGTCTGCGCTTCCTGCCGCTGAGTCTGGCGGCCTTCGTCGCTGCGCCGGTGACGGCTCAGCTCGGCCGCCAGGTACCGCCGGTGGTGACCCTGCCAGCCAGCCTCGTGACCGTCGCGGTGGGCCTGCTGTGGGCCTCGCGTATCGATGCCCACAGCGGCTGGCTGGCCCTCGCTCCGGGGCTCGCACTCGCCGGAGTCGGGCTCGGCGCATCGAGCGCGGTGATGTCGGCTGCGGCGCTGGCCTCCGTCGAACCAGACCGTGCAGGTATGGCGACCGGTGTCGTCAATACGCTTCGGCAGGTCGGCACGGCTGCGGGTGTTGCGGCTCTGGGCGCGGTGTTCACCTCGAACGTGCGCTCACGCGTCACGGCCGATCTCGGCGTGGCGCAACTGCCCCGCCAGACGGTCGCGACGATCTCGGGTGCGGTCGAATCGGGAGCAGGCAAACTCGTTGCGGCGCATGCGCCCGCGGCAGACCGCAGCATGCTGGCCAACGTCGCCGTCGACGCGACCGCTCACGGCATCCACTCGATCCTGCTGATCGGTGGAGTGGTCTCGACGGGGTCGATCGTGGTGGTGGCAGGGCTTCTGCTGCTCGCCCGTCGACGCGGTGAGGGTGCAGCGGAGAAAACACACGCGGATCAACGGGTGGTCGCTGAAATCGGATGACTACCGCACCGGCCGTCGGTAGGTTCGCCGGTATGACGACTGCCACGTTCGCACCGGACGACCGCCGTGACCCGGCACTGCGCGCCGGGGAGGCCGAGACGCTCCTCGGCTTTCTGAACTATCACCGGGACACCTTGCGGATGAAGATTGGTGGACTCACCGCCGAGCAGCTCGCCACGACGCTTGCTCCCTCGGACATGACCCTCGGCGGGATGCTGAAACACCTCGCACTCGTCGAGGACAACTGGCTTGTCGTGGTCTTCGCCGGCCAGCCGGATCCGGAACCGTGGGCGTCTGCTGGTGACGACGACCCCGACTGGGAGTGGCACAGCGCACATCTGGACAGCCCGACCGAGTTGCGCGAGCTGTATGACGCATCGGTGGCCCGGGCGGACACAGTGATCAGTGCAGCGCTCGCCGGTGGCGGCCTCGCGGCAGAATCACAGCGTCCGAGTCGTCATACGGGAGAACGCTTTTCGCTGCGCTGGATCCTGCTGCACCTCGTCGAGGAGTACGCCCGCCACAACGGTCACGCAGACCTGATCCGGCAGTCGATCGACGGGCAGGTCGGCGAATGACGTTGATTCGCACCGCAACTGCCGCCGACTGGCCCGCCGTCTGGCCGATCTTCCAAGCAGTTGTAGCCGCTGGTGACACCTACGCCTATCCCACGGATCTGACGTCGGACGAGGCACGACGGTTGTGGCTGGCCGAGGCGCCGGGCGCGACGGTGGTCGCAGTCGATGACGACGGCGCAGTGATCGGCACAGCGAAGATGGGACCGAATCGGCCCGGCAACGGTGACCACGTGGGCACAGCGAGTTTCATGGTCGCCGAGGCGGCTCGTGGACATGGCGCCGGAAGGGCAATGGGTAAGTACGTCGTGCAGTGGCATCGCGAAAATGGTTACCACGCGATCCAGTTCAACGCAGTTGTCGAGAGCAATGCCGCCGCGGTCGCACTGTGGCAGTCCCTCGGCTTCCGGATCATCGGCACGGTTCCCGAGGCATTCCGGCACCCCACGGACGGACTCGTGGGCTTGCACGTCATGTACCTGCGGCTGGGGTGACCGGGGTCGGGCGGTAAGACACGAGCGTCGCGTCAGGAGCTGCGGGTTGACCTGGCAGAAGGTGTCGTTGTGACCGCCGGATAACGACGTGTGCCGACAGGTCAACGCGTGAGCGAGGGGCGCCGGCGCATCCGCCGGTCGGGTCGCCGTCCAGAAGTCACCAGCCGAGGCTCCTGCGATCGAGCGAGATGACCCTCAGTCGAAGGCTCCTGCGATCGCGACGAGCTGACCGGCCGCCGGAACGCCGCTGCCGTCGCGCTTGCCGTCAGCGCTCGGCAGCTCGACCGCGGCACCCGTGGCCGACGCAGCGCGCGCGGGGCCGGTGCCGGCCCAGGCGAGCACCAGTTGATCCTCGTCGCGCAGGAACCTCTGGCAGCGCACGCCGCCGGTGGCGCGGCCCTTGCTTGGGAACTCCGCGAACGGCGCGACTTTGACCGACGCGATGCTCGTGCCGGGTAGTGCCCCCGATGCTCCTGCGCAGGTGACCACGACACTCGCGTCGCTCGGAGCGACAGCGCCGAACCAGATGACGGCTGCCTTCGGCGAGAGCTTGATCCCCGCCATACCGCCGCCTGAACGCCCTTGCGGGCGAACGCTTTCGGCGGAGAAGTGCAGCAGCTGCGCATCGTCGGTGACGAACACCAGGTGCTCCTCGCCGGTCTCGATTTCGACCGCGCCGACGAGGTGATCACCGTCTTTGAGCGTGATGATCTCGAAGGAGTCCTTACCCGGGTAGTCGGGGTTCACACGCTTGACGACGCCCTGCGCCGTGCCGACCGCCAGGCCCTTGGAGTCGGCAGCCACCGAGACCAGTGCCAGTGGCTGCTCGCCGGGCGGCAGGTCGATGTATGCCGCCAGCGGGGCGCCGCCGGCCAGGACCGGCGCGTCGTTGGTCGGCGGAAGCGCCGGCAGATCGAGGGCGGTCAGCCGCACCATGCGCCCGGCGCTGGTCACCACGGCGAACTCGCCACGTGCCGTCGTGCGCACGCGCGAGACGACCACGTCGTGCTTGCGTCGGCTGCCCTGCGTCGACAGCGGGTCGACTCCGGTGGTGCGCGCGAGCAGCCCCGTCGACGACAGCAGCACCCAGCACGGGTCGTCGGACACCTCCAGGGGGCCTGATGCCGACGACACCGCCTGTCCGCCCTCGAGCAGCACGGTGCGCCGCGGCGTGCCGAATTCCTTTGCCACGTCTGCGAGTTCATTGGAGACGGTCCGGTGCAGCAGCTTCTCGTCGTCGAGGATCGCCTGCAACTGCTCGATCTCGCGGCGCAGCTCGTCCTGCTCCTTCTCGAGCTCGATGCGCGAGAACTTCGTCAGACGGCGCAACTGCAACTCAAGGATGTAGTCCGCCTGGGCGGTCGACAGGTCGAAGACCTCGATGAGGCGGGCGCGCGCTGTGCCGGCGTCGTCCGAGGAGCGAATCAGCTGGATGACCTCGTCGATGTCGAGAATCGCGAGCAGCAGGCCCTCGACCAGGTGCAGCCGGTCCTGCTTCTTGGCCAGCCGGAAGGCGGTGCGGCGGCGCACGACGTCGATGCGGAAATCGACATACACCTTGAGCAGTTCCTTCAAGCCCAGGGTGCGCGGCTGGCCGTCGACGAGGGTGACATTGTTGATGCCGAAGGATTCCTCCAACGGCGTTTGTTTGTAGAGGGTTTCGAGCACAGCCTCGGGATTGAAACCGTTCTTGACGTCGATCACCAACCGCATGCCGGACATGTCCGACAGGTCGTAGACATCGGCGATGCCCTGCAGCTTCTTGGCCTGCACCAGGTCCTTCATCCGCTCGATGACCTTCTCCGCGCCGACCAGGTAGGGCAACTCGGTGACAACGATGGATTTTCTGCGGGGAGTGAGGTTTTCGATGGTGGCGGTGGCGCGGGTGCGGAAGCTGCCGCGCCCGGTCAGATAGGCGTCGCGCACACCGTCGAGACCGATGATGCGGCCACCGCACGGCAGGTCGGGCCCTGGCACGAATTTCATCAGGTCGTCCAACGAGCAGTCCGGGTGCGCGATCAGGTGACGCGCCGCGGCGACGACCTCGCCGAGGTTGTGCGGTGCCATGTTGGTGGCCATGCCGACGGCGATGCCGCTCGCGCCGTTGACCAGCAGATTGGGGAAGGCCGCCGGCAGCACGTCGGGCTGCATCTCGCTGTCGTCGTAGTTCGGGACGAAGTCGACGGTGTCCTCGCCGAGGCTGCGCGTCATCGTCAGCGCCACCGGAGCAAGGCGCACCTCGGTGTATCGCGCAGCGGCCGGTCCGTCATCCAGTGACCCGAAGTTGCCGTGACCGTCGATGAGCGGCAGCCGCATCGTGAAGCTCTGCGCCATACGGACCAAGGTGTCGTAGATCGCCTGGTCGCCGTGCGGGTGGTATTTACCCATGACCTCCCCGATGACACGCGAAGACTTCACGTGATTGCGGTCCGGGAACAGTCGCAACTCGTCCATCGCGAACAGGATCCGCCGCTGTACCGGCTTGAGGCCGTCACGCGCGTCAGGCAGAGCACGGGAGTAGATGACCGAGTAGGCGTACTCAAGGTATGCCGCCTGCATCTCATCCTCGACGTCGATGTCGACGATGTTCTGCTGGTCGTCGTCGATGTACTCGATGTCATCGCGCTTCTTGCCGCGTGCCATTGGCCGCCCTTCTGATTTACCCGATCGTCCATCTGTTGCGCGGCTCATCATCCAACATCGCGCGTGCGAACCCATCCGCGACACCCGGCCGCCGGGCGCGGGTGTTCACCGCCAGGTGCACTCGAACCACGCGGCACTGGTGCGGCTGATCACCTTGTCCCACTGCAGAGTGCAGCCGGCCGCCTGCAACTCCGGCAGTTGCGGGCGCTTCCGCAGTGGTGTCTGGAATTCGTACAACAGCAACACGTGCCTGACATGAGCGGCCTTCAGTCGCGCCAATGTGGTGCTGTCCGGGGCATTCACCCCGAACAGCGTGCCCGATGCGACGGGGGACTGGCCGAGCGAAAAGTCTTGCAGGCCGGTGAAACTCGACGGATAGGCGATGCTGCCGGCACGCGAGGCGGGAGTCGCGTAGAACACGCCGGTTCCCGCGCGGGGCAGGGCGCGCACGTATGACGCGAGCAGTCGGTAGTCCTGGTCGTACTTCGCGTGCGGCCCCCGCTGGGCCACCGTGACGGGCAATGCGCCCAGCACCGCCGCCACGGTCAGGGCGACTCCGAGCGGCCGACGAGAGCGCCACAGCCGGTCGATTCCTGCTGCCATCAACATGGCGTATGCCGGAGCACACCACGAAAAATAGCGCTCCTGGTAGATCGGCGACGCCACGAGCGACCAGGCAACGGCGAGCATGGCAGGCACCAGGGCCCAGATCAGCGCGACGGCCCAGCCGCGGCTGCGACGCCAGCCGATCACCACGAGTGCCCAGGCGCTGGCGCCGAGCAGCGCCGGACCGACGATCGTCACCAGCGGGTTGCGGGAGTCGCTTCGCATCCCGAGGAAGAACTGTGAAAAGCCAACAGAGACAGCTGAATCCAGTGGCTGGATATGGAGCCAGCTGATCTGGCCCTGCTGACCGTGGGCGGCCAGGATGAACGGTGCCAAGAGCACAAGGGCGACCGCCGCGGAGAGGACCCACGGGCGCCACCGCTCGCGCGCGATGACCAGGTGCACCACCAGCGCGATGACCGTCAGCAGTTGCACGAAGACCGACAACATGAGGGCTGCGGCATACAGCACCCACCAGCGGCCGCCACGGGCCTTGGCCTTGAGCAACACCCAGACCGCCAGCATCGAGGTGAAGCACGAGAAGGCGCTCGAGCGGGCGTCGAAGCCCGACCAGGTGAGTCCGGGCAGCAGCAGGAAGGTCAGCGTCGACCAGGCGGCCACCCGCTCGTCGAACAATTCTTTGGCGACGAGCACCCCGAGGGCGCAGCAGGCGCCGAGCAGCACGGCCGACAGCGAGCGGATGGCGAAGCCGGACGTGCCGAACACATCCGACCAGCAACGCAACAACGAGTAGAACGTGAGATGGACCAGGTCGACGTGATGCACCACGTCGATGAGCGACCACCACGGTCGCCGGACCGCGGACAAGCTCGCCGTCTCGTCGAACCAGATGCTCGGACGCCAGGACCAGGCCAGGCTCAGCAGTGCGGCGGCCGCACCGGCGAGCAGCGCCCACGTGCGGATGGTGCGTGGGCGGACCGGGACCGTCGTCACCTCAGGAGTTGACGCGGTCGCGCCAGGCGATCCACTTCTCCAGCACCGACATGTCGTAGTCGGGTCCACCTGTGCCGACGGTGAACAACCGCGCACCGAGGTCGAGCAGCGGGCTGCCCTCCTCCTCGGGCTCGCCCGCCTGACCGCCGTCTCGGCCTCGTCCGCCGACGCCCACGGAAACCTCGATGTCGTTCAGATCGCGCCCGACGCTGTCGCAGTGTCCGCGCAGCACCTCGAGCTTGTGGCTCAACACCTCAGGGTCGGCAAAGGTGTGCCAGATGTCCGCGTGCTGCGCGACCAGACGCAGGGTCTTCTTCTCGCCGCCACCACCGATGAGCACCGGGATCTTGCGGGTCGGAGCAGGGTTCAACGCCTCGAAACGCGCCTCGATGCGGGGGAGCGCATTGGCCAGGTCGTCCAGTCGTCCACCGGCGGTGCCGAACTCGAATCCGTATGATTCGTAGTCCTTTTCGAACCAGCCCGAGCCGATGCCGAGGATGAGTCGACCGTCACTGATGTGGTCGACGGTGCGCGCCATGTCGGCGAGCAGATCCGGATTGCGGTAGCTGTTGCAGGTCACCAGCGCGCCGATCTCGACGCGGCTGGTCTGCTCCGCCCAGGCACTGAGCATGGTCCAGCACTCGAAGTGCATGCCTTCCGGCTCGCCGTACAGCGGGTAGAAGTGGTCCCAGTTGAAGGCCACGTCGACGCCGAGATCCTCGGCACGCCGGACGGCGTCGCGGATCGCGGAATACGGAGCATGCTGCGGCTGGAGTTGCACGCCGATGCGCACAGGACGTGAGAGGGTCATGCCCGTCATGCTAGTGAGCGATGTTTGCTGAGGTGGCACCTGTAACCGCCCTGGTGTCGAATTTCGACGGGGTGGGCCCGACGAGGAGGTTGATGTGCGCGAGATGCTGCGCGGGTTGCGCGACCAGGCTGCCCGCACCTGTGACCCGCAGGTCTGGCACTACCTCAACCGCGGCGCCGGCGAGAACGTCAGCGTCGAGGAGGCCACCGACGCGTGGTCGACGTGGCGGCTGCGTCCGCACGTGCTGCGCGACGTGTCGCACGTGTCCACCGAACTGAGCCTGTTCGGACGGTGGCGCACGCCGATCGGCGTGGCGCCGACCGCCTTCCACCGGCTGGTCCACCCGGACGGGGAGTTGGCGACGGCGAGGGCAGCCGCTCACTGCGGATCGCCGATGGTGCTGTCGAGCAGGTCGACCACGCGCATCGAGGATGTCGCTGCCGGTATCGGCGGGCCATGGTGGTTCCAGGTGTATTCGATGCGCGACCGCGAGGTCACCGAGGCGCTGGCGCTCCGAGCGACCCGCGCCGGCGCGAGCGCGCTCGTGTTGACCGGCGACACGCCATACGTGGGTTATCGCAGCGCCGGGCAGGCGGTCCGGCCGTTGCCGATGTCGGACGAGCTTGCGCTGGTCAATGTGGGCGAACATCTGCGCGGACCCGTCGACGAGGCGTGGGATCGCATCGATCAGCGGGCCGATCAGACCGTCGCCGACGTCCGGGCGCTCGCCGAACTCACCGGTCTGCCGGTGATCGTCAAAGGGGTGCTGCGCGGGGACGATGCCCACGAACTGTTGGCCGCCGGGGCATCGGGGGTGTGGGTCAGCAACCACGGTGGCCGACAACTCGACCGGGCCGTCCCGACGGCACGCGCGCTCCCGGAGGTCGTCGCAGCGGTGGGCGGTGACGCTCCGGTGATCGTCGACGGTGGCATCCGGTCCGGATTCGATGCGCTGACCGCGCTGGCGCTCGGCGCGGCTGCTGTCTTTGTCGGTCGCCCGGTGCTGTGGGGTCTGGGTGCCGACGGAGCCGCGGGAGTGCGAGCGGTGCTCAGTGGCCTCACGGACGAACTCGCACACGCCATGGGGCTGGCCGGTGCCGCCGGACTGAGCGCAGTCGATCAGTCGCTGGTGGTGGCGGGCTGAACGGCATACGGCCGGCCGAAGGCACCGTCGTGGAAGGTGTCCTCCAACGGCCGGCGGGTCACGGACCGGGTGCTGCCGGACGCCTTGGTGCTGCTGGCGTATCCCAGCGCGATGACGCCGACGATGTTGTGTTCGTCCGGTATGCCGAAGACATCTCGGACGGCGACGTGCCGCTCGACTGCGACTCCGAAGAAAAGTCCGCCGAGGCCCTCCTGCACCGCCGTGAGCAGCATCAGCATCGACGCCATACCGGTGTCGACGTCCCAGTAAGGCACCGGCCAGTGGGATTCGCTGCGGTCGGGCCAGGGCTTGTCGTCCTTGGCGTACCGGTCGAGGTAACGGTTTTTGTCCGAGACGCACAGGATCAGCGTCGGCGCGCTCATCACCCCGCGCAGCCAAGCGTCCGGGCCATCCGCATCCGCGCTGGCGGTCCAGAAGGACTCGCGCGCCGCGCCCTCGAGAATCACGAAATCCCAACCCTGGCTGAAACCGGCGCTGGGAGCGCGCACAGCGGAGCGGGCGATGTTGTCCAGGGCGGTGCGCGGAACAGGGCGGTCCGGGTCGAAGCGGCGCACCATCCGGCGTCCGAAGATCGCGTCATCGAGTTGCATCCGGCCACCGTAGGCCCAGGGCCTGTCAGCCGCGGGATAGGGTGACCTCCTGTGGCTCGGCTGTGAATCGGCCCTGGATGCCAGGACACGGTCACAATGTTTGAGGCGGCAGCCAACCGAGAGGGCTCCTGCGTCGTCCAGCTGGTATGACGATTGCGTTCCCTGCGGTGCACCGTGCCGCTCGTTCTCGGGAAAGGTGGGGGTGCGTGACGTCGGGGGAGGCGGCCGTCGAGCAAGATGTACGGCAGGTGTATGACGCGCATTTCGGTCGATTGGCGGGGTGGACGACGTCGCTGATCGGCGACCGGGATCTGGCCCACGACGTGGCCACCGATGCCTTCATCAAGCTCATCAAGCACTGGGATTCAGTGCAGGATCCGCGTGCCTGGCTGTACACGGCCGCGGCGAACCAGGTCCGCGACCATTGGCGCAAGCGCGGTCGGGAGTCCGCGGCATACGACAAGTTGACGGCCGGTCAGCCGGTGGATCCCGATGTCGCGGCGCCGGAGTTCGACTCGGCGACTCGCGTGACCGTCCGTCAGGCGGTGGAGTCGTTGCCGGAACGTTTCCGGCTCGCGGTGCTGCTGCACTATTACGCTGACCTGTCGATAGCGCAGGTCGCCATACAAACCGGCAAGTCCGAAGGCGCCGTCAAACGAGATCTGTTCGATGCGCGCAAGCAACTGGCTGCGGCTCTGGAGGGTGTGCGATGAACTCTGATCCGCGCAGGGCATCCGAGCCCGTGAACGACGACGACCCGGTCGCCCGCTTCTTCGCACAGCAGCGCGACTCCGTCGAGAGCCAACCGGCCACCGACCTGGATTGGCAGCGGATCCTGCGGTCCGCGCGCACCACCACACGGCGGCGCAGCCACGTCACGATCATCGCCAGTGCGGCGGTGGCGATCGTGGCTCTGTTCGCGATCTGGAGCTGGCAGCAACCGACAAAGCAGACCGGAGTCGACACCACGGTGCCCGCCGCCACGGGCCAGCCTCGTCTCGGGTCAGGTCCTGCCACAGCCCCGAATTCCACGGCGACGCAGCAACCGTTCGCGGTGCCCAAGTCGTTCACCACCTGGTCGGTGAGCTACGCGGCGCAGAACACGCTGTACGCGCTCGGCGCGCAGACCTGCAGCAGTGACGGAACCTGCCCGGTGTTGCTGCGGTCGGGCACCGACGGTCAGACATGGTCCGCGGTGCACACCTTCGAGGGCACCGACGTCTCCAGCGCGACCGGTCAGACCGTGCCGTCGATCCAACCGTCGGGCGCGGCCACCCAGGTGAGATTCGCGACGGCCACCACCGGTTATGTCTTTGGTGGGGGGCTGTGGGTCACCCACGACGGCGGCGCCAGCTTCACCCAGATGCAGCACCCCGGCGACATCGTCCTCGACGTCGAGATCTGGCAGGGCCAGATCATGGTTCTCAGCGCGTCGGGCTGCACACAGGGCGTCTGCTCAGGGCCGGTCTACGTCAGCAAGATCTCGGCGCAGAGCAACAACGACACCGATATGGTGGCGACCACGTCGCCGTCCTCGGCGATCAGCGCCGGCCGGATCGTGGTGCAGAACAACCAGACGTATGTCGAGCTCACCTCCTCCGGCAGCGCGGCGTCCCCGTCGGCGATGCGACTTGTCGGTGGCAACCTCGTGCCACTCACCGGGCCGTCGTCCTGCGCGAGCACGCCGATCCAGGCCCTCACCCCGGCGACGAACATCTCCGCGCTGGTGCTCTATGGCCTGTGCGATGAGCGGGTCTCGGGGGCCGACGCCACCTACACCGTTGTCCGCAGCACCGACGACGGGCAGACCTGGACCACTGTGTCCACTTCGGCGCTGACCCTGCCGAACCTGGGGCAGGTGTGGCTCGCGGCTGCGGACGAGAAGCATGTGGTCGCGGCGACCGGTGGTCAGCCGGCGGGCAGCGCGTCGACTGCGACCGGCTCGGGCAATGTGCTCGTCTCCGGCGACGGCGGTGGCAGTTTCGCCCCGGCGGCAGTCGCCACACCGGCGACCGGGGTCAACTGGCTCGCCAGTCCCGGCAGCCGGATCTTCTACGCGTTCACGCGCACCAACAGCCAGATCCTGGTGTCCGACGATTACGGGCAGACCTGGGGAGTCATTGACCCCACGAGGTGACCTGGGATGCTGGACGCCATGAGCGTCGATCCGGGTGACACCTCGGCGACCGCGCCCGAGCGGGCCACGCCGCCGGCGTTGCCGGAGGGCTATCCGCAGGACTGGGAAGCCGATGTCGTGCTGCGCGACGGCTCAGTCGCGCAGGTGCGGCCGATCCGGCCGGACGACGTGCAACGACTGCAGCAATTCCATGAGCGGCAGTCCGAGGAATCGATCTACCTACGGTTCTTCGCGCCGCTGCGGCACCTGAGCGATCGCGACGCCCAACGGTTCGCCACGGTCGACTACCGCGAGCGGGTCGCCCTGATCATGGAGGCCAGCGAGCAGATGGTCGGAGTCGCGCGCTACGACCGGCTCTCCGGGCCGGACAGTCCACGCGCCGAGGTCGCCTTCAACGTCGCCGACGACTTCCAGGGCCGAGGTGTCGGCTCCGTGCTGCTCGAACACCTGGCTGTGATCGGTGCGGAGTCCGGGGTTCAGGAGTTCGTCGCCGACGTGCTCCCGCAGAACCGCAAGATGATGGGCGTCTTCACCGACGCCGGCTACGAGGTCGACCGCCGGTTCGACGACGGCGTCATCTCACTGTCGTTCCGGATCGAACCCACCGAACAATCCCAGGCAGTGCGCGCCGCACGTGAGCAGCGTGCCGAGGCACGCAGCGTGCACACGCTGCTGTCGCCGGAATCCGTCGCTGTCATCGGCGTCAGTCACCGGCTGGATTCGGTCGGACGCGGACTGCTCGACCACCTCGTCGACGGTGGCTACACCGGCCGCCTGTATGCCGTCAACGCGCGCAGTCACGACGAATTGGCCGATCGTGAGTTGTTCGCCAAGGTCACCGATCTGCCTGAACCGGTCGACCTTGCCGTCGTCGCCGTCCCGGCCGCCGAAGTGATGCAGGTCGTGACCGACTGCGCCGCGCACGGCGTCAAGGCGCTGCTCGTGGTGTCGTCGGGTTTCGCGGAGGCGGGTCCGGAGGGCGAGCGTCGGCAGGCCCAGCTGGTGCGGGCCGCGCGGCGACACGGTATGCGGGTGGTCGGGCCGAACTCCTTCGGCATCATCAACACCGACCCTCAGGTGCGGCTCAACGCCTCGATGGCCCCGGAGATGCCGCCGACGGGTGGGTTCGGGCTCTTCTCCCAAAGCGGCGCACTCGGTATCGCCGTTCTCGATTTCGCCACCCGTCGTGGGCTGGGCCTGTCGCACTTCGTGTCCACCGGCAACCGGGCCGACGTGTCCGGCAACGACATCATGCAGTTGTGGATCGACGACGACGCCACCAAGGCGGTCGGCCTCTACCTCGAATCGATGGGCAACCCGCGCAAGTTCTCCCGCATCGCGCGCAGGTTGGCGCTTCGCAAACCGGTGATCGTGGTCAAGTCCGGAGTCTCCGAGTATGGCGTTCCGCCGGGTCACCGGGTGCGCGTCACGAACGCCCGACCCGAGGCCTTCGCGGCGATGCTGCGGCAGGCGGGCGTGATCCGGGTGGAGAACGTCCACCAACTCTTCGACGTCGGCCAGTTGGTCGTGCACCAGCCGATCCCGCGCGGCCCGCGTGTCGCCATCGTCAGCAACTCCGCAGCCATGGGGGCCCTTGCCGCCGATGCCGCCGTCAGCTGGGGCCTGGAGGTGACACACGGCCCGATCGACCTTCCCGCCGAATCGGGCCCGGACGAGTGTGCCGCGGCGGTGACTGCCGCTTTCGAGGACCCCAATGTCGACAGCGTCATCACCGGCTTCATGCAGTCGCGGATCTTCGCCGGACTCGCTCTGGCCCAGAGCCTGGCTCGTGTCGCCTCCGATCATGACAAACCCTGCATCACCAGTTTCCTGGGCATCGAGGGAGTGTCCGAGGCGCTCGCGGGCGGCACCACGAGCGACGGCCGCAGCAAGGTGGTCCCGGCATACTCGATGCCCGAGGACGGGGTCCGCGCGCTGGCCGCTGCCACGCGATACGGCGAATGGCGCGCCAGTGAGCGGGGGGTGCCGGTGATGCCCGATGGAATCGACCGGATTGCCGCCGAGGCGCTGATCGCCAGGGTTCTGGCCGGCTCGCGGGAGGGTCGCGCGTTGACAGCTGCCGAACTGCAGGAGTTGCTTGCGGCATACGGCATCTCGGTGTGGCCGGTCACCCTGGTGAGGTCGCCGGACGAAGCCGTCGCAGCTGCCCGACGCGTCGGCTACCCGGTCGTGGTCAAGTCGGTCTCGCCGCTGGTGCGGGCACAACCGATCACCGCCGTGCGCGCGGACCTGCATCACGACGCCGCCGTGCGCGATGCCTTCCGGTCACTGGACGAGCGGCTGCGAACGTTGCACGCGAATCGCCTCGTCGTGCAACGGATGGCGCCTCCCGGCATCGCGTGCGTCGTGTCGACGGGTGAGGATCCGCTGTTCGGCCCGGTCGTGCGGTTCGGCCTCGGCGGCGCCCCGACGGAGGTCATGGGCGACATCGGTTACCGGATTCCGCCGATGTCCGCTGCCGATGTGCGCGACCTGATCGGCTCGGTGCGGGCAGCGCCGCTGCTGAGCGGGCGCGGCGGCGGTATGGCGATCGACCGTGCGGCGCTGGAAGATCTGATCGCGCGGGTCGCTGTCCTGGCCGAGCACCTGCCGGAGGTCGCAGCGCTGGAGCTCAACCCGATCAACACCCACTCTTCGGGGCTCGAGGTCCTCGGTGCTGCGGCAACGGTCGCTCCCTCGCGCTCGCGGACCGACACCGGTCGCAGATCGTTGCCGACAGCGCGCTGAGAGCGATCTGCACACAGCCATCGCGAGCACCGTAGGCATGCTGCGAGAATGTCCCTCATGGCTTCACGCAGTGAACAGATCACCGGTGCCGTCCTGCCGCAGGGACTGCTGTCCGACATCGAGCAGGCGGGGTACTTCCCGGCGCTCGTCGCCGACGTCGTCGCGACTGCAGTCGGAACCGATTTGGTCCTGTCGCACTTGGTGCACGCCGAGACCACCATCGATAACGAGACGGTTCGTCGTCACGTCACCGTCGTCGCGCTGACGTCTCGCCGGCTGATCGTGGCCCACGCCGACGACCACACACCCACGCCGGAGTCCCCGGTGGCCCACCTTGGCTCGGTGGCGACGGCGACCACCGAAACTGTGCCCTTGTCGGCAGTCCGTGGCGTCATGCTTGCCCACGTCATGCCGTCTCCCGAGACGTATGTCGAGGGCAGCCTCGGCCGCGAGGTGACCGTGACGATTTCGTGGGGAGCGGTCAGCCGGGTGGACCTGCTGCCGGCGACGTGTGGTGACCCCGACTGCGGCGCCGATCACGGTTACGAAGGCTCGATCGCCGGCGACGACATCGCGCTGCGTGTCAGCGCCGACGCCGACGGCGACGCGAATCTGCAGCAGGCACTGGACTTTTCACGCGCGTTGTCGGCGGCGATCGGTCAGTGACCGGGCCGGTGCCGACGGCCCGGCCTGGTCTGCCGCTGCCCGCGTATGACGCAGGTGGTCTCGCAGGAGTGCTGCCGCGGGTGCTGGCATCGATCGGTGGCCCGCGCCCCCCGGAAGACATCGCGGGCGCGCCGCTGCCGCCGGCGCAACGTGCGGTGGTGGTTCTCGCCGACGGACTCGGCCTCGAACTGTTGAAGGCCCGCAGCGGCCACGCGCCCTTCCTGCGGAAGGCTCTCGCCGGTCAGCCCTCTGAGGTGCCGGTCCAACTCACGTGTGGTTTCCCCAGCACCACCGCCACCAGCATGGGTTCGTTCGGCACCGGTCTGCCGCCAGGCGCGCACGGCCTGGTCGGCTACCAGGTGCGCGTGCCGGGCACCGATCACCTGTTCAACGAGCTCGACTGGGTCGACGGGCCGGATCCGCTGCAGTGGCAGAGCAATCCGACGGTCTTCGAACGCGCGGTCGCAGCCGGCATCGAGGTCACCATGGTCGGCCCGGCCAAGTTCGATGGCTCGGGTCTGACCCGTGCTGCCTTGCGCGGTGCGCATTTTCGCGGTGGCCGCGACCTGGCCGACTGCGTCGACGCGGCCGTGCCGGCCGCGAAAGCCGCCCGTCGCTCGTTGACCTATCTCTACTGGGGCGATGTCGACCGCACCGGCCACGGCCACGGCTGCGACTCCTGGCAATGGGGTGATGCGCTCGAACTGCTCGACCGCGAACTCGCGCGATTGCACCGGTCACTGCCCGCCGGCACCTCGCTCACGATCACTGCCGACCACGGCATGGTCGACGTTCCGCCCGACGCGCGGGTCGACATCGCCCACGATGCGCAACTGCGCGACGGCATCGAACTCGTCGGCGGCGAACTGCGATCGTTGCAGTTGTACTGCAGGTCCGGTGCCGCCGACGACGTGCTGGCCATCTGGCAGGAGCGCTTCGGTGACGACGCGTGGGTGCTCGATCGCGAAACCGCTGTCAGCGCAGGGCTGTTCGGACCGGTGGTGCCCGCCATACAAAACAGAATCGGAGACGTGATCGTCGCGATGCGGGCGCCTGTCGGGGCGTACGACTCGCGGTTCATGAAGCCGACCGTCACCGGCCTGATCGGCCAGCACGGCTCTCTCACCACGGCGGAGACGGCGGTGCCGATGCTGCACCTGCCGACCTCGTAAGGTCTGCTGTCGTGGCGGAACTGGTCTTCTTCAGCGGAACGATGGACTGCGGCAAGAGCACCCTTGCCCTGCAGATGGAGCACAACCACCGCGCGCGTGGTCGGCGGGGTCTGGTGTTCACCAAGCACGACCGCGCGGGCGAGGCGGTGCTGTCCTCGCGGCTCGGACTCGCGCACGACGCACTCGAGGTGGCCGACGACCTGGACTTCTGGGAGCTGGTCGTGACGCAGGCGACCGGTGGCCGGGTCGTCGACTACCTGATCGGTGACGAGGCGCAGTTCTACACCCCGGAGCAGATCGAGCAACTGGCCCGGCTGGTCGACGAGATGGATGTCGACGTCTACGCCTTCGGCATCACCGCGGACTTCCGCACTCAGCTGTTCCCGGGGTCGCGCCGGTTGATCGAACTCGCCGACCGGATCCAGGTGTTGCAGGTCGAGGCACTGTGCTGGTGCGGGCGCCGGGCCACGCACAATGCGCGCGTCGTCGACGGTCACATGGTGGTCGAGGGGGAGCAGGTCGTGGTCGGTGACGTCACCGGTGTGCCGACGGCTGCGGTGGAGTACGAAGTCTTGTGCCGGCGCCACTACATGCGGCGGATGACCTCGCAGGCTGCCCGGGCGCAGGCGGTCTCGCCGGAGGTCCTGCCCTTCGATCTTGATCTCTGTCCGCTACCCGGTCCACCGGCGCCACCGGTTGGCATGATGGAGCCATGACTCGCGACGGCTCGCCCTCCCGCCGGCAGCGCCGTCGCATGGAGCGCGATCGTGCCTTCAGCCCGGGTGCGCCGGCCTCCGAGTCGACCAGGCCGATCAGGCGCGATCGACCTGGTCGTGACAGCACCTCCGGCATACGGCCGCGCACTGAGCGCATCGATCCCTCCGAGCGTGCGTATGACGTGAGTTACGACCACCGTGCGGCATACGAGCCCGACAGCTCCGACGTCGACGCGCCAACACACCCCGGTGCGAATCCGCTTGGCAGCCGTACGGATTCGGGTGACCACCCAGGCGACTCGATGCACAACAAGCGCGACGCGGCGGTCTCCGCAGGTCGCACCGTCGGTCGTGGCGCGGGAGCAGCAGCCCGGTTGGCGGCCACTGCGAGTCGCACCACCGTGCGCGTTGCACGTCGGGCCAGCGAAGCCCAAGGCGCAGGCGAGAGCGGGCTGGCCCGGCTGATCCAGGTCCACGCCTTCAGTTCCGCCGGTGACGCCGCAGTCACGATCGGCCTGGCGGGGACGGTTTTCTTCTCGGTGTCCTCGGCGCAGGCGAAGAGTTCGGTGCTGTTGTTCCTGTGCCTGACGATGCTGCCGTTTGCTGTGGTCGCGCCGTTCATCGGACCGCTGCTGGACCGCTACCGGCACGGCCGCCGTTGGGCGATCGGCACCACCCTGGCCATCCGCGCCTTTCTGTGCTGGGTTCTCGCGCAGGCCGTGCAGGACAAGTCGACCTGGCTCTTTCCGGTCGCGTTGTGCGTGCTGGTCGCTTCCAAGGCCTACCTGGTCACGCGATCGGCGGCGGCGCCGCGACTGCTTCCCGACCAACTGACCCTCGTCAAGGCCAATGGTCGGCTTTCGCTCGCCGGGGTCATCGGTGCAGCGGTCGCCGGTGGACTGGCCGGCACCGCCGCCAAGTTGGGCGGAGCGCCGTGGGCGCTGCGCATGGGCGCGCTGTTGTTCGCGATCGGCACCGTGCTGGCCATCCTGCTGCCGCCCAAGGTCGACTCCGCGGTCGGTGAGAAGCCGGCTCCGTCCGGCCTGGCGACCGGTGGCGGTAGCAAGTACGGCATCACGGCTTCGGTGGTGACCGCGCTGCGCGCCAACGTCGGGCTGCGGTGGTTGTCAGGATTCCTGACGATCTTCCTGGCCTTCCTGGTGCGTATCCATCCGTTCCCCGGCTGGGAGGACCGCAAGACGCTCCTGCTCGCACTGGTGGTCGGGGCAGCCGGCGCCGGCAATTCGCTCGGCACCGTGATGGGCTCGTTGTTGCGGATCGCCTCGCCGAAGGTCATCGTGCTCGGCACCCTCGTGGCCGATGCGATCCTGGCCGTCGTCGCGGCCGTGCACTTCTCGCTGAGCACCGCGATCGCCGTGGGTCTGGTGGCCGGCATCGGTCAGCAACTGGGCAAGTTGGCGCTCGACTCGCAGATCCAGGACACCGTGCCGGAACACATGCGCACCAGCGTCTTCGGCCGTTCTGAGACGCTGCTGCAACTGTCCTGGGTCATCGGCGGCATCATCGCCGTCGCCATACCGTCCGATGCAACGCTGGGGATGGTCCTGGCCGCCGTGCTGCTCGTCGGATGGGCGAGCGTGGTGCTGGTCTGGCACACCGGCCGCGAACTGCCGTTGCCGGCCCGGGTGAAATCGGCCAATCCGATGGCTCGTCGACAGCGACCCGTCACCGGCGAGCCTGCCGAAACCGTTCCGTATGACGCAGGGCCCGCTGCCGGCTCGGCGCGTCCGCAGGAGACCGGTGTCACATTGCCGGCAGCACCCTCAGCACCCTCAGCACCCGCGCAGCAGAGCACATCCCGCGATCGGGGCACAGCGGACACGATCGGTGTGCGGCGCAGCGACGTCGCGGCATACCGGCATGACGGCGATCAGCCCGCCGACGGCCGTCAGCCGCGGCGTCCCGGCGGCTGGCGCTGACCTCGCCGGCCGGTGGAATCCGGCGCGGCTCAGTCGTTGCCCGGACGCCGGCCGAACATGATGTCGTCCCAGCTGGGCACGGCAGGACGACCCTTGCGCGCTGCACTCGGACGCTCCGGCGGAACGACCGAGTCGTCGGGCGTGGCGGCCTCGGCTGCAGCAAGGGGTGTGACGCGCTCCTGCTGCTCAGCTGTCTCACGCGCATCATTCGCAGATGTCCGCTGGCCGGCTTGGGCGCCATCGGCGGTCTCATCGTCCGCCGCAACCTGCGCGACATCGACGGTCTCATCAGCGGCATCGTCCGCTGCAGTGGCAGGCTGCGAATCGAGGGGCGCACGTGTCGATTCGGAGTCGGTCAACTCGGCGTCGGCGAACATCGAGACGGTGCCGGTGACCGGGTCGTGGCCCAGATCTTCGACGGTCGGCCGCTGCTTGCGCGGGGCCGCGTCGCCGTCCGACGCCTCGGACCGTTTAGCGGTCGCGGGCGCCGGGGGGTCGATCTCGTCGGGACGCGGGTGCGATCCGAGCGGAGGTTCCACGCCGGTGGTGTCGACGTGCACGGCCGGCACTGCATCGGCCGGAAAGGTGGTGTCGGGCTTGGTTCGGCCGCGCTTGCGGCGGCCTTTGGACCGCTCCCGCATGGCCGAGACGAGATCCACCGGTGTCGCTCCCTTGTCCGCAGGCGTTGCCGGGGCAACCGCTGCGGGTATCGCGGTGGCCGACGCCGTGCCGCCGCGGACCCGGCGGACGCTGGTGCCGCCGCGACCGGCCAGACCACCTTCGGCCTCCACGTCATACACCGTGACATCGCGGCCGGAGGGAGCGGCACTCAGCGGTCCCGGCGTCTGCTCGTCCTCACCGAGCCACCGAGCCTCGTCGTCCTGCGGCGCGAGCGTGCGGCTGGACACCTCGAAGCGCCAGTTCGCCTGTCGCAGCCGTCCGCCGGCGGGGAAGGCGCATTGCACCGTCCAGACACCGTCGTTGCCGCGCCACGAATCCCAGACGATCTCCTCGGCCGGCACACCGCGACCGTCGAGTCGCTGCTGCACCCGCCCGGCGAAGGTCGCGGGCTCGGCCTGTCGCGGCCCCGGGTGATAGATGGCGATGTTCCGCGCCAGTCCGGCGACATAGTCGCGCTCGGCCCGGATCGGAGGTTCGTATCGCCGGATCTTCTCCACGGTCCACCCGGAGCGCTCGGCGACCTCGTCCATTGTCAAGCCGGACCGCAGCAACGCCTGGATGTCGCGCGGCCGCATCTGCACGGCGTCCTCGTCGGAGGCCTCCGTGCTCGTTGTCGAAACCTGCCGGACGCGCACAGAACGTCGCAGTTCGTCGTCGATCGCGACCTGGAAGCGTTCGCCGTCGGCATCCGTGAGGACGACGTGTTCACCGTCCTCGTGAACGCCGACAAGTCGCAGATCCCGCATGCGTGTATCTCCCAGGTGAGTTCGTGGCATGGGCCGTCCACCACCATGCCACGACGGGGCGATCGGGCGTGGCAGGGCGCGCCGGATCGCCGGTGTCAGGCGTCGTAGTGTGTGCCGTATGACGTCGCCGATCGTTGAACCGCCGGATCCAACCGTTCCACCGGGCGACCAGCCGGCCGGTCACCTGGCGCCCGAGCCGCTCCTCGGCGACGCCTCGACGCAGGAATCCGCGGACCTCGAACCTGCACCGGAGACAGAAGCGACAGGCGTCGAGCCGTATGACGCAGTCCTGCTCATGTCGTTCGGTGGTCCCGAGTCGATGGACGAGGTGATGCCCTTCCTGCGACGGGTCACCGCCGGCCGCGGCGTGCCGGACGAGCGGCTGGAATCCGTCGCCGAGCACTACTACGCGCGTGGCGGCAGGAGCCCGATCAACGACCTCAACCGCGACCTGCAGAAGGCCCTGCACGACGAACTCCGACGCCGCGGCATCCCCGCGCCGGTGCTGTTCGGTAACCGCAACAGTGAGCCGTTCGCCACGGACGTGTTGCGCGATGCCCACGACGCCGGAGTCCGACGTGTGGTGGCAGTCACGACGAGTGCGTATTCGTCATACAGCTCGTGCCGTCAATACCGCGAGGACATCGCCGCGGCGATCGAGGCGCTGGCCGACGAAGGGCGTGTCATCGAGGTCGACAAGATCCGGCAGTACGCCACCCACCCCAGCTTCACCCGGGTCTACGCGCGACTGGTGACCGACGCGGTGCGGGCCTGCGGGCAGCCCGACGACGACCGGCTCCGCATCGTGTTCGTGACCCACTCGATCCCAGAGGCGATGGACGACACCTCCGGGCCGGGTGACGGCGAGGGCAATCTGTACGAGCACCAGCATGACGAGATCGCCCACGTGATCCTGGACGAGGCCGGCGTCACGCTGGATCGCAACCTCAGCGGCGCGCTGGTCTATTGCTCGCGATCCGGTTCGCCGCACACGCCCTGGCTCGAGCCCGACGTCAACGACCACTTACGAGAGCTCGCCCGCAAGGGCGTGACGGATGTCGTCGTCGCACCGATCGGTTTCATCTCCGACCACATGGAGGTCGTTCACGACCTCGACACCGAAGCAGCCGAGACCGCTGCCGAGCTCGGCCTGCGCATGACGCGCGTGCCGACATTGGGAGTCGATCCGGAGTTCGTCATGGGCCTGGTGGACCTGCTGGAGGAACGTGCTGCCGAGGCCCGTGGCGAGGCCGTGGACCCAGCTGCCTGGCCCGGGGCTGCGATGCCGTCGGTGTGCCGGGCCGGCTGCTGCCCCAATCTGCGGGTGGCCAAGCCCGCCGCGTGCGGAATGGACTGAGACGTGATGATCGACCAACCGCCGCTCGGGCCTGCCGACCTGTCCACCCTCGAGCGCATCGCCTGCGAGCTCGCGACGGAGGCCGGCCGGCTGATCGTGGAAGAACGGCCACGGCATGTCGATGTCGCAGCCACCAAGTCCACCGGCACAGATGTCGTCACGGTCATGGATCAGCGCAGCGAGGAGTTGCTGCGCACCCGGCTGGAGGAACTCCGTCCGCAGGACGGTCTGCTGGGCGAGGAGGGTGGGTCCAAAGAATCGTCGTCAGGCATCACGTGGGTGGTCGACCCGATCGACGGCACCGTCAACTACCTCTATGACATCCCCGCGTATGCCGTGTCGGTGGCCGCCTGCGTCGGTGATGTCTCGGTGGCAGGCGCGTGGCACACGGTTGCCGGTGCGGTCATCAACCCGGTCACCGGAGAACTGTTCCACGCACGACAGGGCGGCGGTGCCTTCCTGCGCCGCGGTGAGGAACTGACACTGCTGAACGTCAGCGGGCAGCGTGACCTGGCACTGTCCTTGCTGGGCACCGGGTTCGGGTATGCCGCGCAGAAGCGTCGCGAGCAGATCTCCGTCGTGGCGGCGATCATCGGCGAGGTGCGCGACATACGCCGGATCGGCAGTGCGGCGCTGGATCTGTGCTCGGTGGCTGCCGGCCGGCTCGACGTGTACTACGAGTCGGGCCTCAACGCGTGGGACCAGGCCGCCGGCCAGTTGATCGTCACCGAAGCCGGTGGGGTCGTACGCGGCCGGCACGGCGCGCCCGCGGGCAAGGAACTCGTGATCGCCGGGCCGGACCCGCTGGTCACCGATCTGGCCGCGCTGATCGACGCCTGACCTGCGCTTTCGCGGCGGTGGGGTGTCCGCGACCTGACCCGCTGTATTGACATCGCAGCGACATAGGGCACAATCCCGGTCCGACCGGGCACAAAATCGCCGGTCACGACGTTGATGCGCGCGAGAGCTTGAAGAGACGCGTCCGGGGCCACGTGGCAGGACGCCAGATGAAGACGGGAAACCTGAGCAATGGCAACGGATTACGACGCACCGCGCAAGACAGACGATGACATCGACAACGATTCCATCGAAGAACTGAAGGCCCGCCGCGTCGACAAGAACACCGCGAGTGTCGATGTCGACGAGACCGAGCAGGCCGAAGGCTTCGAACTCCCCGGCGCCGACCTCTCCGGTGAGGAGTTGTCGGTGCAGGTCATTCCGCGTCAGGCGGACGAGTTCACCTGCTCCAAGTGCTTCCTGGTGCACCACCGCAGCCAGTTGGCCAAGGAGGTCGCCGGACTTCCGGTCTGCAGCGAGTGCGCGGCCTGACCGACATGACGATGCGTGTGCAGGTGCGGCAACTCGATCCCGAGTTGCCGCTGCCGGCATACGCTCGCCCGGCGGATGCAGGTCTCGACCTGTATGCACGGACAACCGCGACGCTGCGGCCGGGGGAGCGGGGGCTGGTCGCAACGGGCATCGCGATCGCCCTGCCCGAGGGGTATGCCGCATTTGTGCATCCTCGCTCAGGTCTTGCGACCCGGCACGGTGTCACGACGCTCAACGGGCCGGGCACGGTCGATGCGGGATACCGCGGCGAGATCCTGGTGAACCTCATCAACCACGACCCGCAGCAGGCGTTCACGATCGAGCGCGGTGATCGCATCGCACAGCTTGTCGTCCAACGGGTCGAGACGATCGAGTGGGACCCGGTCGATTCGCTTCCGGACTCGGTCAGGGGCGAGACTGGCCATGGGGCCAGCGGCGGTTTCGCCGGCGCATAATTCACTGGTCACACATCACCGACACAAAGGGGCACGACTGCCGTGGCGATCTTCCGACGGAAGGCCAAGGACGACGCTGACGACTCCGCCGTCGTCTCCGACGCGACCGAACTGGACGAATCCGTCGAGGAGGAGACCGACGAGGTCGACGCCGACGCATCGCTGGACGAAGAATCCGACGACGGGGAGGCCGACGAAGCAGCTGAGGACGACGCGCCTGACCGGCTGCCGCGTCCGTTCGACCTTGACCGCACGGACGGCCCCTTCGACGAGTCTGAGGTCGACGACCTCGACAGCCGACTGGCATTCGGGTCGATCGCGATCATCCCCGAGGCGACCATGGAGTTGCGCCTCGACGTCGACGACTCGGGCACGGAGATCACCGGTATGACGGCGGTCCAAGGCGAATCCGCCTGCCAGCTGCAGGTTTTCGCGGCGCCCAAGACCAGCGGTATCTGGGACAGCATCCGTGACGAGATCGCCGACAATCTCATCGCCGGTGGCGGTACCGCCGAGGAGAAGATGGGTCCGCTCGGCATCGAGTTGCACGCCCGGATGCCGGCGAGGGGTGCCGACGGTCGCACGACATACTCCCCGGCTCGCTTCGTGGGCGTCGACGGGCCGCGCTGGTTCCTGCGCGCAGTGCTCTCGGGTCGTGCGGCTGTCGACGACGCCGCCGGCGAGCCGCTGATCGCCTTCATCCGTCGCAGCGTGGTGATCCGCGGCAGCCAGGCCCGCGCACCCCGCGAGCTGCTGCCGCTGAGGATCCCCGACGAGGTTGCCGCGCAGCAGCCTGAGGTGGACCCCAACGCCGCGCCCGACCACCTGCAGGACAAGTCGGACACCGCCGACGACTTCAAGCCGTTCGAGCGCGGACCGGAGATCACCGAGGTCCGCTGATGTCGCTGCGCACTCGCGTCGGGCAGGTGGCCGGGCGGCTCACCCGTTCGGAGACTGCTCTCGAGCAGGACGAGCTTGAGCAAGCCGCACGGCGTCACGGAGGTGTGCCGATCGGGCAGACCATCGACCGCAGTGTCACGTGCTGTGCCGGCACCGTGCGATGCGTCAGCCTGCGTCCTCGGTCCGGTGAGGTGCCTGCGCTGGTCGTCGATCTGGATGACGGCACGCGCACGATGAACCTGATCTGGCTGGGTCGACGCCGGATCGGCGGCATCGAGCCAGGTGTCTATCTGAAGGTGCGCGGACGCGTCACCTTTCGCAAGGGCGTCCCGACGATCTTCAATCCGGCATACGAGATCAAGCCCGGCCCCTGAGATCGGTACGGGCCGGTCGGCGTCAGTCGTTCGGCGCGTGCGTGCGGATCTGGTCCGCCGGCCGGCCGGTGAGCACGGCGCCCAGCGAGGCCTCGGCCTCGGGGGTCGCCAGCAGCAGCAATTCGTCCAGTGCCTCGATCGCGTCGTCGGGGCTGGGCGCGATCGGTTTCTCGTCGCGGATGATGCCGACCAGGACGCACTCAGGCGGAAGGCTCAACTGGCCCACTGCGCGGCCGACGTTGGGGCTGTCGTCGGGGACGGTGATCTCGACCATCGTGGCCTTGCCCTGTTGGAACTGGAACAGTCGCACCAGGTCACCGACGCTGACGGCCTCCTCGACCAGCGCCGTCATCAGCCGGGGCGTCGAGACGGCGACGTCGACGCCCCACGCCTCGTCGAACATCCACTCGTTCTTGGGGTTGTTGACCCGGGCGACGGTGCGGCCGATGCCGAACTCGGTCTTCGCGAGCAGGGACACGACCAGATTGACCTTGTCGTCGCCGGTCGCGCACACCACGACGTCGCAATTGGCCAGGTCGGCCTCGTGCAGGGTCGACGTTTCGCAGGCGTCGGCCAGCAGCCACGAGGCCTCGGGGACCGAACGAGAGCGGGACTCGTCGGCATCCTTGTCGATCATCAGGATCTGGTGACCGCCGAGGATGAGTTCGCGGGCGATCGAGCGGCCGACGCTTCCGGCACCGACGATGACAACGCGCATGGGTTCAGTCTCCTTGTCGTGCGGGATGGTGTCGTGGTGGGGGAGCGTCGCTCAGAGGTCGTGCGGGCGAGGCGACGTCAGCAGGGCCTCGACGGCGGTGAGTCGGTCGGTCCCGACCAGGAATTGCACCAAGTCACCTTCCTGAAAGACCGTGTCCACGGCCGGGAGCATGCCCTCGCCGAGCCGCGTCAGATAGCCGACACGAGCACCGGCAGCCTCCTCCATGCGTCGCAGGCTCGTGCCCACCCACGAGGAGTGCGGCGGGATCTCGGTCAACATGATCCGGCCGCTGGGATCGGTGTGTGTCGGTACGGCGCCCTGCGGCAGCAGTCGGCGCAACACCTGGTCGCTGGTCCAGCGAACGGTTGCGACGGTGGGGATCCCGAGCCGCTGATAGATCTCGGCCCGCCCGGGGTCGTAGATGCGGGCGACGACGTGTTCGACATCGAAGGTCTCCCGCGCTACGCGCGCAGCCAGGATGTTGGAATTGTCACCGCTGCTCACTGCAGCGAAGGCGTAGGTGTCGCGGATGCCGGCCTGGATCAACGTGTCCCGGTCGAAGCCCAGCCCGGTGACGCGACGACCTTCGAAGGACGGGCCTAACCGGCGGAAGGCCGCTTCGTCCTGGTCGATGACGGCCACCTCGTGGCCCTGCTGCTCCAGGCTCAGCGCGAGCGCGGATCCGACGCGCCCACAACCCATGATCACGAAGTACACCGGGCAGACGCTACCTGAGTGCACCATCCACGCAACCTGCGGTGACCCTTACACTTTCGCGTTGTGTCAGTGACAGGTCGGGCCGTCAAGCGCCTCGTGGTCGGGCGGGCGATGCGCAGCGACCGCCTCGGGGAGACGCTGCTGCCCAAGAAGCTGGCGCTGCCGATCTTCGCCAGTGACGCGCTGTCATCGGTCGCCTATGCCCCTGACGAGATATTCCTGACGCTGGGCACAGCGGGCGGCACCTTCGCCTTCACACACTCATGGATGATCACCGCCTGTGTCATCTTCGTGATGGCGGTCGTCGTCATGTCGTACCGGCAGAACGTCCACGCCTATCCCTCCGGCGGCGGTGACTACGAGGTCGCCACGACCAACCTCGGGCCGAAGGCCGGTCTCACCGTCGCGTCGGCGCTGTTGGTCGACTACACCCTGACCGTGGCGGTGTCGGTGTCGTCCGGCGTGCAGAACGCCGCATCCGCGATGCCCTTCCTGCATGGTCACGAAGCCCTGGTTGCGGTCTTGCTCGTCGTGGGCCTGACGGCGATGAACCTGCGCGGTGTGCGCGAGTCCGGGTCGTTCTTCGCCATACCTGTCTATCTGTTCATGCTCGGCATCTTCGCGCTGGCGATCGTCGGCGTCATCCGCAAACTGGCCGGCGACCTGCCGCTGGCGGAGAGCGCGAAATACACCCTCGCCCCGCAGCCGCACATGGACAGCCTGTCGCAGATCGCGGTGATGTTCCTGCTGCTGCGCGCGTTCTCCAGCGGATGTGCGGCCCTGACCGGTGTCGAGGCGATCTCGAACGGCGTGCCTGCGTTCAAGAAACCGAAGAGCAAGAACGCAGCCTCGACACTGCTGCTGATGGGCAGCATCTCGGTCGCGATGCTGGTGTCGATCATCACGCTGGCGAACTGGACCGGCGTGCACATCCAGGACCCGGAGCATCCGGGGAACCTGCTGCTGCACGGTGTGCCGGTCAAGGGGTACAACGAGGACACCGTCATCGGCCAGCTGTCACACGCGGTCTTCCATGGGTTCCCGCTCGGCATCCTGTTCGTGGCGATCGTCACCGGTGTGATCCTGGTGCTCGCCGCCAATACCGCATTCAACGGATTCCCGGTGCTCGCCTCGATCCTCGCCCGCGACGGATGGCTCCCGCGGCAGTTGCACACGCGCGGTGACCGGCTGGCGTACTCCAACGGCATCCTGATCCTTGCTGCCGTCGCGATCCTGCTCATCGTCGTGTATGACGCAGAGCCCACCCGGCTCATCCAGCTCTACATCGTTGGCGTCTTCGTGTCCTTCACCACCAGCCAGACCGGCATGATCCGGCACTGGAACCGGCTGCTGCGCGCCGAACAGAACCCCGCGGAGCGCAAACGGATGCGGCGCTCGCGGGTGATCAACGCGATCGGTGCGGTCATGGCCGGCATCGTGCTCGTGGTGGTGCTGCTGACCAAGTTCACCCACGGCGCCGGTTACGCCGTCGCGGCGATGGTCGTGCTCTTCTTCGTGATGGGGCAGATCCGGCGCCACTACACGCGGGTGCGTGAGGAGTTGGCGCTGGAGGACGACGGCGACGACCAGCTGCTGCCCTCGCGGGTGCATGCGGTGGTGCTGGTGTCGAAGCTGCACAAGCCGACGATGCGCGCGTTGGCGTATGCGCGCGCGACGCGTCCTTCGGTGCTCGAGGCCATCACGGTCGACGTCGATCCGGAGGAGACCGCGGCCCTGCAGGCGGACTGGGAGCGCCGCCAGATCCCGATCACGTTGAAGACGGTGGCATCTCCATACCGCGAAATCACCCGTCCGGTGGTGCAATACGTCAAGTCGGTGCGGCGCGACAGCCCCCGCGACGTGGTGATGATCTACATCCCCGAATACGTGGTCGGAAAGTGGTGGGAGCAGTTGTTGCACAACCAGTCGGCGCTGCGGCTCAAGTCTCGGTTGCTGTTCACGCCGGGGGTGCTCGTGGCGAGTGTGCCGTGGCAGTTGCGGTCGTCGCAGGGCCATGAGCTTCGGTATGACGCTCCCGCGGCCGGCTCAGTGCGGCGCGGCCAGTGAGCGGCGGGTCCCGGTCCGGCCGTGCCGGTGGTGCCGGGTCGGATCGTGGCCGCGGCGGGCGTAACGGTGGTGGCGGGCGCGGCGACAGCCGCCGGCGGGGAGCACCCGCCCGCAGCGGTCGCCCCGACCAGGTGCGTCCGAAAGCCCAAGCTGATCAAGGGCTTTCGATGGCAGGTCAAGAGCACGAGGTGCTCATCGGCGATGTCGCGCACGGCGGTCACTGCGTCGCTCGACTCGACGGTCGCGTCGTCTTCGTGCGCCACGCGCTGCCGGGGGAGCAGGTCCGGATCCGGATCACCGACGGCACGACGACCTCGAAGTTCCTGCGCGCGGATGCCGTGCAGATCGTGCAGGCGTCCCCGCAACGGCGGCCTGCCCCGTGCGCGTATGCCGGGCCCGGCGCCTGCGGCGGATGCGACTGGCAGCACGCGTCTGCGGCATACGGGCGCGAGCTGAAGACGATGGTGGTGCGTGAGCAGTTGCGATGGCTTGCCGGGCTCGAGTGGGCCGGGGAGGTCGAGGCCGTGCCGGGCGATGCGGACGGTCTGCGATGGCGCACGCGGGTCGAGTTCGCGACAGCCGCGGGCGGCCGGTTGGGGTTGCGCAAACATCGTTCGCACGATGTGGTGCCGGTCGAGGATTGCCTGATCGCGGTGCCGGAGGTGGCTGCATCGGGTGTGCTCTCGTCGGTGGTCGAGACCGGTGTGACCGGTCTCGACATCGCGGTGAGCTCTGACGGATCGGTGACTTCCGTCGACCTGCCACTGGTGGGTGATGTGCCGAATGTCGTTGAGACCGTGGTTGTTCCGCAGCTGGGTGAAGGTGACTTCGAAGTCTCGGCACGTGGCTTCTGGCAGGTGCACCCCGGCGCCGCGGGCACCTTCGTGTCTGAGGTGCTCGATGGTCTGCAGCCCGCGGCGGGCGATCGGGTGCTCGATCTCTACAGCGGTGTCGGGGTGTTCACGGCCTTCCTCGCGGAGGAGGTGGGAGACGACGGGCGCGTGCTCGGGCTCGAAGGCGACTCGCGTGCGGTGCGGGATGCGGCGCTGAACCTTGCGGAGGTCTCGCAGGCGGAGGTTCGTCGGGCGGACATCGGCCGGCGCGGATGGATCGACGTCGTGACGCAGAGGCTCGACCGCGTCGACCTCGTCGTGCTCGACCCGCCGCGGACCGGAGCCGGGCGCGCGGTGATCGAGGCGACCTTGCAGCTGCGGCCGAGGCGGGCGGCATACGTCGCGTGCGATCCGGCTGCCTTGGCACGTGATCTGTCGTATGCCGCGGAGCAGGGTTATCAGGTGCGCTCGTTGCGGGCGTTCGACGCCTTCCCGATGACGCATCACGTCGAATGCATCGCCATACTCGAGCCGTCGAATCAGGTTCTCGTAGCTGACGATTGACGATCCAGTCAGCGGTCGCGGTGAGTGACCCGGCCGGCGTTCGACGCGTGGTGGGTGTCATACCTCGCTGGAAGAATCTGGGCATGGAAGACACCAGGTTCACGACGGTTGCCGACGACTCTGAGCAGTTACTCAATGTCGTTGAGATCGACCACATCGATGATGTCGAGACGTTGCTGATGGCGCTGTTCGGCAGGCGGTTTGCTGTCATCGACCATTTGGCGGACAGCACAGCAGAGAGCGCATTCCTCGAGGTGTTCATCTACGCAAACGACGAGGCCGTCGGTTGCACTGTCGATTTCCCGCTGAGCGTGGTCCAACTGGTGCGCGAGTGTGCAGACATCGCCGACGATCTCGGGCCGTACGGCGACGATGTTCCGGCAACTGGAGATGTCGTGCGGATCGCTGATCTTGACGACAGCGCCCTGATCAGTGCGCTGCACGATGCGCTCGGGCGTGTACGGATCTATAACCTGCTGGAAGACGATGACGATGTCGTGGTCACCGAGCTGATCCAAGAGCCGGAGCATGTGCCGTATGACGTCCCGCGTGGCACCTGCCGATCCTGCGGATCTGGTGATGTGACCCATATTTTGGCCGGTATGCCTGTCTACCCGTGTCCTGTTGTCGACTATCCCGAGTGGGCTCATCACGTCGGGTGCAGCTACCCGGGCTACGTGCGCGAGTGCGAGTCGTGCGGTGAGCAGTGGAGCCTCAACGGTGACGACCAGCGCTTTGAACAGTTCCTCGCTGAGTTGCCTGCGGATACGGAAGGTCAATGAGAGTGCCGTCGGCGCCGCCGGTCTCGACTGGGACCGAGTGAGACTGCCGGAATCACCGTGTGTGAGTCGTTCCGTCAGCGGCAAGGAATTCACGAGCACCGCGCAGCCGAGTCGTGAGCACTGCCTGCGTCGCAGTGTTGTCCAGACGCACGTCGCGTGGGCGCCAGAGTTCTTGCTCCTGGAGCCGGGTAGGCAGCGCGGTCGGGTCCAATCCATCGCGCAAAGCGATGAGCTGTCCGAGTTCTGCCCGGGACAATGCGTCCGCGCCGCCCATGTGGTGAATGCCTCGTCGATCGCCACACGCCAGTTCCAGCGTCGTCGACAGTAGGAAGCCGGGCGTGCGTGATCAGCAGTGGGGCAGCGGAGGAAGACCGCTCTCGCCTTGCTCAATTCCAATTCGGGGCCGCGACGTCAGTCGACGGTTCCTCGTGGCACGATCCATTGCAGGGTGAGCTCAGGAGTGACGCTTTTGATGTGCTCGAAGTCCGCGTCGTAATGCACGACGACCACCTGGTCTGTCGGAGTCGAGTGATGGAGTGCCGTCGCAGCGATTTGGATGTCGCTGATGCCAGCGGAGCGTCCCTTCCCAGCGGCAAAGAGGTTGGCCTGGATCTGTAGCGCGAATGTCAGAACCTCGGGAGTCGGCGGCAGCACAACTTTGGCCAGCTGTTCCAGAGCAAGCAGTTGTGTGTGTTCGCGAGCAGACCGCGCCGAGTAGCCGGCCTCCAGCATCACTGGCAGGCAGGTCGAGATGACTCCCTGATCCACGAGTTGGTCCCACGCGTGGCGGATGACGGGTTTGCCAAGGCGCTGTACGACGGAGTTGTCGACCAAGAAGCGGGTCGTCACCGGTGCGCTGCCCGCATCACGTCCGGGTCGGCCAGATCGTCAACCGCGCCCGAAGCGATGTAGTCGGCATACCGCCGCAGGTCGTCGCGACGGACCATTTCCTCCAATGCCGCCATGACGACGCCCTTCTTCGTTGAGATGCCCGACACTTCCTGGGCTCGACGGATGAGTTCGTCGTCGAGGTCGATCAATGTCTTCGTCATACGGACCTCCATATATAACGTTGCGCCATCGAGTATATATCTCATCTGCTTGAGTGCGGTTCTTTCGTCGGAGGCTCGAGCTCATCTCGGTTGAAGCCACTCTCGATCGCGCTCGACATGAGAAGCGCGTTGCTCGGTTGGCGGCCAGGTAGCGGCGATTGCTGACGCGGATCTGGGTCGCGATCGGTGGTGCGGTGGGAGGATCGACACGGGGCTGCGTGTCACGGTTTCGAGTTAGGTCTGCCTTTGCTGAAAGGCGCGCGGCCGGTGTGAGAACATTATCTTGACATCAAGATATATCGATCGGACAAAGGAGTCGTCGTGAGCAGCGACAGCTTTGGTGCGAAGGACACCCTGAAGGTCGGGGATCAGTCCTACGAGATCTACCGCCTCGACAAGGTCGAGGGCAGCAAGAATCTGCCGTTCAGTCTCAAGGTGCTGCTGGAGTGTCTCCTACGGACCGAGGACGGCGCGAACATCACCAAGGACCACATCAACGCTGTCGGTCAGTGGGACGAAAACGCCACGCCCGACACCGAGATCCAGTTCACGCCGGCCCGCGTGATCATGCAGGACTTCACCGGTGTGCCGTGCGTGGTCGACCTGGCCACCATGCGTGAGGCCGTTGTCGACCTGGGCGGCGATGCCACCAAGATCAACCCGCTTGCTCCCGCCGAGATGGTCATCGACCACTCCGTCATCATTGACGTCTTTGGTCGTCCCGACGCCTTCGAGAAGAACGTCGAGATCGAGTACGGCCGCAACAAGGAGCGCTACCAGTTCCTGCGCTGGGGCCAGACCGCCTTCGACGACTTCAAGGTCGTGCCGCCGGGCACCGGCATCGTGCACCAGGTCAACATCGAGCACCTCGCCCGCACCGTCATGGTGCGCGACGGTGTCGCCTACCCCGACTCCTGCGTCGGCACCGACAGCCACACGACGATGGTCAACGGCCTGGGCGTGCTGGGCTGGGGCGTCGGCGGCATCGAGGCGGAGGCCGCGATGCTGGGCCAGCCGGTCTCGATGCTGATCCCGCGCGTCGTCGGCTTCAAGCTGACCGGCGAAATCCCTTCTGGTGCAACGGCGACCGATGTCGTGCTGACCATCACCCAGATGCTGCGTGAGCACGGCGTGGTCGGCAAGTTCGTGGAGTTCTACGGCGAGGGCGTCGCCTCGGTGCCGCTGGCCAACCGCGCGACCATCGGCAACATGAGCCCGGAGTTCGGGTCCACCTGCGCGATCTTCCCGATCGACGATGTCACCCTGGACTACCTGCGTCTCACCGGCCGTCCCGACGAGCAGGTCACGCTCGTCGAGGCCTACGCCAAGGAGCAGGGCCTGTGGCACGACGCGAGCGTCGAGCCACGGTTCAGTGAGCGTCTCGAGCTCGACCTGTCGACAGTCGTACCCTCGATCGCCGGTCCGAAGCGTCCGCAGGACCGTATCGTGCTGGCCGACGCCAAGCAGCAGTTCTCCCTGGACATCAAGAACTACGGCGTGGAAGGCAACTTCCGCGAGGCCGAGGTCACCAGTGAGGACGGCAAGACCTACGGCCTGAAGGACGGCGCCGTGGTGATCGCCAGCATCACCAGCTGCACCAACACCTCCAACCCGTCGGTGATGATGGCGGCTGCACTGCTGGCCAAGAACGCCGTCGAGAAGGGCCTGACGGTCCCGCCGTGGGTCAAGACGTCGATGGCGCCTGGTTCGCAGGTTGTGACCGGTTACTACGACAACGCCGGCCTGTGGCCCTACCTGGAGAAGCTCGGCTTCTACCTCGTCGGCTACGGCTGCACCACGTGCATCGGCAACTCCGGCCCGCTCAACGAAGAGATCTCGGCGGCCGTCCAGAAGGACGATCTGACAGTGGTTTCGGTGCTATCGGGCAACCGCAACTTCGAAGGCCGCATCAACCCCGACGTCAAGATGAACTACCTGGCCTCGCCGCCGCTGGTCATCGCCTACGCGCTCGCCGGAACGATGAACTTCGACTTCGAGACCGACCCGCTGGGTCAGGACCAGGCCGGCAACGACGTCTTCCTCAAGGACATCTGGCCGGCGCCGACCGACGTCGAGCAGACGATCGCCGGTGCGATGGACCGCGAGCTGTTCGTCAAGGACTACGCCGACGTCTTCGCCGGTGACGAGCGCTGGCAGTCGCTGCCCACGCCGGAGGGCGACACCTTCGAGTGGGCCGAAGATTCGACATACGTGCGCAAGCCTCCGTACTTCGAGGGCATGGCGGCCAAGCCGTCGCCGGTCGAGGACATCAAGGGTGCGCGCGTGCTGGCCAAGCTGGGGGACTCGGTCACGACCGACCACATCAGCCCGGCCGGTTCGATCAAGGCAGACAGCCCGGCTGGCCGTTACCTGTCGGAGCACGGCGTCCAGCGCCGCGACTTCAACTCCTACGGTTCGCGGCGCGGCAACCACGAGGTCATGGTGCGTGGCACCTTCGCCAACATCCGGCTGCGCAACCAGTTGCTGGACGATGTCGAGGGCGGCTACACCCGCGACTTCACCAAGGACGGCGAGCAGGCAGCGATCTACGATGCCGCGCAGAACTACGCGGACGCCGGCATCCCGCTGGTGATCCTGGGTGGCAAGGAGTACGGCTCCGGGTCGTCGCGCGACTGGGCGGCCAAGGGCACTCGACTGCTGGGCGTCAAGGCGGTCATCACCGAGTCCTTCGAGCGGATCCACCGGTCCAATCTGATCGGCATGGGTGTGCTGCCGCTGCAGTTCCCACAGGGGCAGAACATCGAGTCCCTCGGCTTGGACGGCACGGAATCCTTTGACATCGAAGGCGTTTCGGCACTGAACGATGGAGGCATTCCCAAGACTGTCCACGTCACGGCGACCAAGACGGACGGCGCGAAGGTCGAGTTCGACGCCGACGTGCGCATCGACACTCCCGGCGAAGCGGAGTACTACCGCAACGACGGCATCCTGCAGTACGTCCTGCGGTCCTTGGTCTCCAACTGACCATGTCGGCCACCGGTTGACGGCACGTATGACGCAGCCCGCGTCCCCTCCGAGGGGACGCGGGCTGCGTCATACGTGGGCATGTATTGCAGCGGCGTACTTGCATCTGTATTGGCGATAGTCATACAGTTGACTGTGTTGATAGGTGCAATACAGATTGTGCGAAAGGGCCGCCGTGGAGATCGTTCTGGAACCGCAGTCGCGGACACCGATCTACCAGCAGTTGCGCGACCGCATCGTCGAGGCGATCGCAGGTGGCGGACTGCGCTACGGAGAGGCCCTGCAGTCGGTTCGCGGGTTGGCCGTGGCCTTCGGTATCAATCCGGCGACCGTCGTGAAGGCCTACGACAGTCTGCGTGAGGACGGCTTTCTGACGACGAATGCCAAGTCCGGATCGGTGGTTGCCTGCGACCCCGATCATCCGGTGCAGTCGTCGCCATCATTCGACTGGCACGACCGCGTGCGGATGCTCTTCGCCGAAGAGATCGCCAAGGGCGTGCCCCTGCAGTCGCTGTTGGACGAATGCGATGCAGTCGCAACGAGTTTCACGGGAGCAGACAGGGGATTGCAGGCATGATCTGGGTCAACATCGCAGTCGTCCTGCTGATCGCGGGATGTGTCTACCTGTCGCCGCAACTGTCCCGACCGACCGTGCCACTGGGCGTCAGCGTCCCGGCGCGGTATGCCGCAGACCCCGTTGTGGCCATCGCGATTCGCCGCTTCCACCGCATCACGGGCAGTGCAGGTGTGGTCCTTCTCGTCGCAGTCGTCGCCATCCCGAACCCCGCCGTGGGGCTTGCCGTCGGGACACTCGGCATGGTCGCGGCGGGTGCGCTCGCGCTCATCTGGTGTCGCCGGAGCATCATCATGACCAAGCGCGAAAGCCATTGGTATGACGATGTTTCCGTCGTGGCGTCTGCCTCGGTCTCACCGCAGGCACACGCGACGCCACGGCGAGTGTGGTGGTCGATCGGCGTCGCACTGCTGGTCCAGGCTGTCGCTGCCGCCGTGGGTGTCGCCCGTTGGAGTCAACTGCCGCAGCGGTTCCCGGTGCACTTCGGAATCAGCGGACGGGCCGATTCGTGGGCCGACAAGAGCGTCATGACGGTCTTTGGGCCGCTGCTCATAGGGCTCGTGGTGACGGTCGTGCTCGGAGTGCTGCTGGTGATTCTCGCGAAGTTGCCGCCCCGTCGTTACGCCGATGGTGACCAAGGGGGCGCGAAACAGCGCGCCGAGTCAACGCTGCGCGTCACGACGACAATCCTGAGCGGAGCTGTCGTGCTCGTAGCAACGATGTTCGCGGTGGTCGGCACAACGACATACCTGACGGTGCCGGACGAGCTCCGCGGAGTCGTGGTCATTGCGATGACGGTCGTGATGCTGGCATTTGCCGGCTTCGCTGTCGTGCGGGCGACCAGGCTGCGCGGAGAGCATCAAGTGGTTGTGACATCCGAATCTTCAACGAAATCGGGCACTTCGGCCGCCGATTCACCCGATGATGATCGGGTCTGGAAAGGTGGCTTGGTCTACTTCAACCGCGACGATCCTGCGGTCTTTGTGCCCAAGCGGGTCGGCGTCGGTTACACCGTCAACGTCGGAGCGCCGGCCGGTATGGCGCTGACCATTGCGTTGCTGGCTTTCGTCGTGCTGGGCGTCGTCCTGCCACTCGCGCTGCACTGACGGCACAACGCTGAAGCAAGCATGCGATGAACTTCCGGACGGAGACGCCGTCCGGTTTGTCAGAAGGGGAGTCTGTGATGTCAGAAAACAAGCCATGGTTCGGGCCCAAGCGGGTCGGCATCGGTGTGCGACCGCAGACCTGGCAGGGCTGGGCACTCGTCGCGATTCTTGTCGTGGTCGTCGTTGCTGTCGTGACGGCTCTGACTCGCTGACGTCGCGTCACCAGGCCGAGAGGACCACCGGCGCCACGATGGTGGCGACGATGCCGCCGAGGAGCAGGACGGTGTCGACGACGGACCACGCCGAGTCGTGTGCCGACGTTCGATCGTGGGCCAGCCGAAAGCCCCTGGAATCCATGGCGATCGACAGCTGAGTGGCTCCTCGCATCGCGGAGACCAACAGTGTGAAGCTCGTCGCGGTCGTCGCACGGACTTGTGCGAACGGGTTGCGGCCGGCGCCCATCCCGCGCATGCGACGAAGCCGGCGCACCTGCTCCCAGACCTGCCCCAGCGTCTCGAATCTGGTGAGTGCGGCGGTGAGAGCCGCCACCGGCCGCGCCGGCAGGCGCAACTGTTGGCGCAGTGCGTCCCCGAGTCGGCTCGGATCGACGAACGCCATCAGGACCGCGCCGGGCAGGGCCAGCACCAGGACGCGCGTCGCGGCCTCTGTGGCCAGGTCCGGGTGGTGGCCCCCGAGCAGCCACGTCGACCACCACAGCGACACCGCGGCTATTCCGACCGCCACCAATCGCCAGCGCACCGGTTGCCACTGCGGGACCAAACATCCGGCGATTGCGGCATACAGAAGGACGGTGAGACCGCCGGCCGTGGCGGATCCGACAAAGAAGGATCCCACCACTGCACTGAGTCCGACTGCCAACAGTGCGAGCGGATTGGCCTGTGGCAGAACATGTTTCACGACGCCGACCGCCCGTCGTCCAGATGTATGACGGAGTCCGCGAGCGCGATCAGGCTCGCATCGTGCGTGGCGACACCCACGGTGGCGGCCGACGCGCGAGCGCTGGTGACCCACCCCGTGACAGCAGCCCAGGTGTGGCGGTCCTGACCGACGGTCGGCTCATCGAGCAGGACGAGTTCCGGCCGATGCGCGAGCCCGGCCAGCACCGCGAGCCGCCGCTGTTCGCCGCCGGAGAGCTGAAACGGATTTGCATCGGCCAGGTGACTCAGCCGCATCAGATCCAGCAACCCCTCGGTCTCCACCGAACGGCCGACCAGCCGCGCGGTGAGCTCGATCTCGTCGCGCACCCGGTGGGTGAGGAAGCCATGCTCGGGGTTCTGCGGCACGAAGCCGGCGATCTGCGCCAGGGACCTGGATGCGCGACGGTCGAGCGGCGGTGTCGCGCCGCTGACAGAGCCGCCACTGGGTCGCAGCAGACCGGCGAGAGCAGCGAGCAGGGTTGACTTGCCCGCCCCTGACGGACCGGTAAGGGCGGTGAGCGCACCTGATTCGAGGATTGCCGACGTATCGCGCAGAGCGCGGTGGCGGATGCTTCCGCGCAGTGTGCGCATCACGAGCTCCACCGACAACGAATCCGCGGTCAGCGTCGGTCCGCGACGAACAGGTCGCACCCAGTCCTCGGGAACGTCGACGGGCGCCGGGTCCGGCGCGCCGGGCATCCACACACCCGCGGACATCATCGCGTCGTGCTGGTCGGCGATGAACGAGTGCGGGTCGGTGTCCGCGATCAGCTGCCCGCGGTCGAGCACCACGACCCGGTCGCAGTGCGGCAGCCACGGCCCGATCCGGTGTTCGACCACGACGGTGGTGGCACCGGTCTCACGCGCGACCCGCACGATGTATTTGCGCACGTGCGCCGCGGTCGCGTCATCCAGCATCGAGGTGGGTTCATCCAGCAGCAGCAGCCCGGGTGTTATCGCGAGCACGCCCGCCAGAGCAAGGCGTTGCAACTCACCTCCGGACAGCGCGTTGGTCGGCCGCTCGACGTCATACTGCAGGCCGACCCGCTCCAACGACTCGTGCACCCGGCGCCAGATCTGGTCTCGCGGCAGCCCGAGATTCTCCGGGCCGAAGGCGACCTCACGCCCGAGGGTGGTGGCCACCAGGCTGTCGGCGGGATTCTGCAGCAGCAAGCCGATGTGCGCATCGTCGATCGTGATGCGGCCGCTCGCTTCGCCTGGCACCGAAGAGCCGAGAACGCCTGCAAATGCTCGTAATACAGTCGACTTGCCGGCCCCGCTGCCACCTGCGAGCAATGTGATCTGACCGGGTGCGAGGGTCAGGTCAAGGCCGCTGACGACCTCGGCACGACGACCGAGCGGTCGCCAGCCGAAGCCCGCCAGCGCAGCAGAGACGCCCGTCACACCGCGGTGCGGTCGTGGTGCTCACGTCCGGGGCCGAAGGCGTCGAGCACCCCGGTCGCAGCCATGGCTCGCACGATCAGCCAGCCGCCGATCCCTGCGATGACCAGTCCCGACAGCATCGTGCAGCCCAGGTAGGCCAGCTTGTAGTTCCACGTCCAGTAGCCGTAGTACGCGTGCCACTCGTAGAAGATCTCCAGCGCTGCGGCCAGTGCTCCCGAGAGGCCGGCCGCGACCGGGCCGAAACGCCGATACAGCAGTATGGCGAGGACGATCTCGGCGCCGAGGCCCTGCAGCAGGCCGGAGACCATCGTGCTCGCGCCCCACTGGTTGCCGATCAGCATCTCGACGAAGGCAGCGATGAATTCGGTGGCGAGTGCGGCTCCCGGCCGTCGCACGATCAGCCCGCCCAGGATCCCGCCGACGAGCCAGGGGCCGGCCAGCAATCCGAGCAGGGGAGGAGCAGCGAACAGAGCCAGTGTGCTGATGCCGTTCCAGGCCTGGGACCAGCCCCAGAAGACCACACCGCACGCGACGCCCAGGGTTGCGATCGTGACCAGGTCGATCGTTCGGTATGCCGTGAGTCGGGGCCGCTTGTCCGATGACGGCGGTGTGGTCTGGGGTGCGCTGACAGTAGCCATGAATGACTCCCTTCGCCGGTGCTAGCCGGAGCAGGTTCTTAGGGTCTGCGGTCGATCCGCACTCTCAGCGCCACCAGGCGCTCCCCTGTCGGTTGATGTGTTGTCCACCGTAGCAGGAGGCGGTTGGCCGAGCCGCCGCGCCGCATCCCGTCGCTTCGCCGTCACGGCCCCGCGCCGCGTAGACTCGACCGACCCCGACAAGCGTCGACCCGGCGCGCGGAAGGAACTGACGACACCGTGGGACTGCTGGACTCGATCACCTCACCTCGAGCGCTGAAGGAACTGCCGGAGGACCGGCTGGACGACCTCGCTGCCGAGATCCGGTCTTTCCTCGTCGAGTCCGTGTCCAAGACCGGCGGCCACCTCGGCCCGAACCTCGGCGTCGTCGAGTTGACCATCGCCATACATCGCGTCTTCGACTCACCCAGCGACGCGATCGTCTTCGACACGGGCCACCAGTCCTACGTGCACAAGCTCATCACCGGCAGACACGATTTCTCCAAACTCAAGAAGCAGGGCGGCCTTTCGGGCTATCCGTCGCGCGCGGAATCCGAGCATGACGTCGTCGAGAGTTCACACGCATCGTCGTCGCTGTCGTGGGCGGAGGGCATCGCCAAGGCGCGGGTGCTGGCGGGGGAGTCGCAGCGGCATACGGTCGCGGTGATCGGTGACGGCGCATTGACCGGCGGTATGGCGTGGGAGGCGCTCAACAATGTTGCCGTCGAGCGTGACCTGCCGTTGGTGATCGTGGTCAACGACAACGAGCGTTCCTACGCTCCGACGATCGGCGGGTTGGCCGACCACCTGGCCGCGTTGCGCACGACCCGCAGCTACGAACGGGTGCTCGACTGGGGCAAGACCACCCTGCACAACACGCCGGTGGTCGGTGAACTGCTGTACGAGACGCTGCACGGCGTCAAGAAGGGCGTCAAAGACATCGTCGCCCCCCAGCAGGGGATGTTCGAGGACCTCGGCATGAAGTATGTCGGGCCGGTCGACGGCCACGACGAACCCGCGGTCGAGCAGGCGTTGCGCCGCGCGCGTGCGTATGACGGCCCGTGCATCGTGCACGTGATCACCCAGAAGGGCCGCGGCTATCAGCCGGCACTGGACGACGTCGCCGATCACATGCACGGCATCGGCAAGATCAACCCCGAGACCGGTCTGCCGTTCGAAGTGTCGGGCCGTATCTGGACAGACGAGTTCAACGACGAGATGGTGCGCCTCGGCGCCGAGCGTGACGACCTGGTCGCGATCACCGCGGCCATGATGATCCCGGTCGGTCTCGACGGTTTTGCTGCGGCATACCCGGAACGTGTCGTCGACGTCGGCATCGCCGAACAGCACGCAGTCACCATGGCTTCCGGGCTCGCGTTCGGCGGAATGCATCCGGTCGTCGCGGTCTATGCGACCTTCCTCAACCGCGCTTTCGATCAGTTGCTGATGGATGCCGCGCTGCATCATGCCGGTGTGACCTTCGTGCTCGACCGTGCCGGGGTGACCGGGTCGGATGGCCCGTCACACAACGGCATGTGGGACATCTCGATCTGCTCGATCGTGCCGGGGCTGCGCCTGGCAGCGCCACGCGACGGGGAGCAGGTGCGCCTGCAACTGCGTGAGGCCGTCGAGGTCGACGATGCACCGACGGTCCTGCGTTTTCCCAAGGGCGACGTGGGTGACCCTCTGTCGGCCGTGCGACAGCACGGTGCGGTCGACGTGCTGCACGACGCCGAGCAGCCGGACGTCTTGCTCGTCGGAGTCGGGTCGATGTGTCCGACCGCTCTCGGCGTTGCGGAAAAGCTTGAGGCGCAGGGACATTCGGTGCTCGTCGTCGACCCGCGCTGGGTATTGCCAGTGTCCGCCGACGTGGTCTCGTTGGCCCGATCGGTCGCTCACGTCGTGGTGATCGAGGACAACCTGGTGACCAGCGGCATCGGTGTTGCCGTCGCACAGACGCTGCAGACCGAGCGGGTGCCGGCGGCGGTGCATACCTTCGGCATACCGAAGCAGTTCCTCGATCACGCATCCCGGGGCCAGGTGCTCGAGGCGATCGGCCTGACTCCTGATGTCATTGCCACCGAGGTGATGTCGCGCCTTTCGGCGCAGGAGTGAGGGACCCCGCTGTCGTCGGCGACGGTGGGTCGGCATCGGCGCTGTGGTCGTCGGTGCGGTGGCGGCAGGCGGCCACCCGGTGGATCGACGAATCCCTGGAGCGTCGTGGTCTGACGCGGATTCCCGTCACCCCACGCCAGCCGAGAGTGCGGCCGTGGTCCACCCAGTTGGTGGTCGACACCTCCGCCGGGCGGGCGTGGTTCAAGGCGGCACTTCCCACGTCGCCTCCAGAGTCGGCGATCTACGCAGCGCTCAGTGCCGTCGCGCCGGACCTGCTCCCGCCGGTCTGGGCCGCCGATGAGGAGCGCCGGTGGTTGCTCATGCCCGATCAGGGACCGCAGTTACGGGACGTCGCCGATACCGAATCCATCACCGGTCTCTGGTCGTCGGTGTTACGCAGCTACTCCAGGTTGCAGCGAGCTTCGGTTGCTGTCGTCGATCAGGTCACGCGTGCGGGGGTTCCGGCAGCGTGGCCACACCAGCTGGTCGACAGGTGGTTCGCGGGTCGTGGCGCCGGGCACACGGATCTGGAACCGGTGCTGCGCGATGCCGCCGATCGACTGGACTCGTTGGGTCTTCCGCTCACTATCGAGCACGGTGACCTGCACGCCGGGAACGTCTTCTGCGCCGACAACACCGCAAAGGCCGCGCACGACGCGCGGTTCTTCGACTGGGGCGACGCGTATGTCGGAAACCCGTTGTGTTCGTTGCTGATTGCGCTGCGCGGACCGTCATACCACTTCGGGCTGCCACCCGATCCCGAGCGGGATGCGCGGTTGTTCCGCGCGTACGCCGCCGGCTGGGCCGACGTCGTTCCGGCATCTTCGTTGCTGGCGGCGCTGGATGACGCAATGCTGATCGCCCGGCTGGCGCGGGTGTTCGCGATGGAGGCTGCGCTGGTGTCGGCGACGCCGTACGAGGTTACGACATGGGCGCCACGGGTCGTCGATCCGACCGTGGACGAGGTCGTCGAGGTGGCGCTGAGACGCGCTGGACGGATTGGCGATTCGGGGATTTCGAGAGCTGACCGCTAGACTGGAGTCATCCACTCGTCGAAGTTCTCGCCACGAGTTGATCCGCATGTCGAGCACGCTCCATGCGCAGCCCCCTGAGATCAGGGAACAGGCTGGTGAGGCGAGACACCGCACAGATAGTAGTGAATTGAGCTCATCTTTCGACGCCATCGGCGTCCCTGCACGACTTATCGATGTCCTGAAGACCCAGGGCATCACGAATCCCACACCTATCCAGGCCGCGACGCTGCCGGACTCCCTCTCCGGTCGTGATGTTCTCGGTCGTGGCCGTACCGGTTCTGGCAAGACCTATGCGTTCGCGCTGCCGGTCGTTGCTCGGCTCGGCGAGAGCAACCGCCGCCCTGCGCCGAACAAGCCGCGCGCGCTGATCCTGGCCCCGACGCGTGAGTTGGTCACCCAGATCGAGACGGCCATCGCACCGCTCGCTGCGACTGCCGGCCTGAACACGCTGACCGTCTTCGGCGGCGTCGGACAGAACCCGCAGGTGCGCGGATTGCGTTCGGGCGTGGACATTCTCATCGCCTGTCCCGGGCGGCTCGAAGACCTCATCAGCCAAGGGCACTGCTCCCTTGCGGCGGTCGAGGTGACCGTGCTCGACGAGGCCGACCACATGGCGGACCTGGGCTTCCTGCCGGGCGTGCGGCGTCTGCTGAAGCAGACACCGACGGGTGGTCAGCGCCTGCTGTTCTCGGCAACGCTGGACAAGGCCATCGACGTGCTGGTGCGCGAATTCCTGCGCAAACCTGTGACGCACGAGGCGGATTCGGCGCAGTCGCCGGTCGCCAAGATGAGCCATCACGTGTTGCACATCACCCGTGAGCTGCGTCTGCCGGTGCTGGTCGACCTTGCGTCGGCGCCCGGGCGGACGGTTGTCTTCACTCGCACCAAGTATGGCGCCAAGGCGTTGGCGCGGCAGCTGAACAAGAGCGGTGTGCCCGCCGTCGACTTGCACGGCAACCTCGGGCAGAACGCACGCACCCGCAACATGGCCGCGTTCCACTCCGGTGAGGCCAGCACGCTGGTCGCCACCGATGTCGCAGCCCGCGGCATCCACGTCGACGATGTCGCGCTGGTCGTGCACGCAGACCCGCCGGCAGAGCACAAGGCTTACTTGCACCGTTCCGGTCGCACCGCACGGGCGGGTGCCGAGGGCACCGTCATCACGTTGATGACCGACGACCAGCGAAACGACGTACGCAGTCTCGCCAAGGCGGCCGGCATCAAGCCCGCGACCACCAAGGTCGACAGCGCGCAGCACCCGGTGCTGCGTGAGTTGGCGCCGGGGGAGCGGGTGCTCGTCGACGGTGGGTATGTCGCACCCGTCACGCCTCAGCAGCAGGCTCAGAAGCCCGCCGGCTCTGGTGGTGGCGGTCGTCGTCGGGGTCGGTCAGGCGGCTCAGGTTCGGGCTCGGCTCAGCCGCAGGGAAATTCGCAGTCGTCCGGCCGCGGTCGGTCTGACGGTGGTCGATCCGGCGGCGACAACCGTGGTCGTAGCGGCTTGGGTGGTGGCAACGGCACGGGCGGTCGAGGCGGCTCGGGCGGTCGCGGCGGTTCGCAGGGGTCGCGCTCGGGTGCGCCGACCGCAGCGCGCAACGGCGGTCGAGGCGGCCAGCAGCGTGGTGGCCGCGGCAATGGTGGCGGCACCGGACACTCGGCAGCTGGTTTCAGCTCGGGTCGCTCGCGCTGACCTTGCAGACATGACGATGGGCCGGCGGATGTTGCCGGCCCATCGTGCGTTGCTCGCTCGTTTTACCTCTCCACATTCGACACTGTGGCGGGCATAGCAGCCCCATCGTCGAATATCGCGGTTGTCGAAGCGTTTGGTGGATGCTCGATCGGCGTAGCTCAGACCCACTGATTGCGTTGCTGGAGAACGTCTTTGAGCACGTCCGAGCGGTCGGTGATGAGGCCGTCGACCCCCAGGTCAAGCAGGCGGTGCATGTCGTCGGGATCGTCGACGGTCCACACGTGCACCTGCACCTCGCGAGCGTGCATCGACCGGATCAGCCGCGCGGTCACCAGCGGTCGCGAGCCCACCCGTTGCGGGATCTGGATGCAGTCGACGCCGAAAGCACTGTGCACCAACGGAATCCGGCCGATCGCCAGTGCACCGGTGGTGACGGGACCGGCCGATGTCGCGGTCGGCCGGGTCAACTGGCGCAGTACCGACCGGCGTCGCCGATCGGAGAACGAGGCGATACACACCCGGTCGTGCGCCCCATGCCGTTCGATCGCCTCGGCAAGTGGCTGCACAGCACCCGCGGCCTTGCAATCGATGTTGATCCGCAACTCCGGCCAGGTTTCCAGCAATTCGTCGAACGTCGGAATTGGTTCAGTACCAGCAATTTTCGCCTCCCGCACCGCCGACCATGGCAGATCGGCGATGACGCCGGTGCGGTCGGTGACCCGATCGAGCGTGGAGTCGTGGAGGGCCAGCAGCACTCCGTCGCTGGTCGCGTGGACGTCGGTCTCGACATACCGGAAGCCGAGGTCGACAGCTGCCGCGAAGGCTGCCATCGAGTTCTCGAGCCCGGTGCGGGAAAAGCCCCGGTGCGCCATTGCCAGCACACCGGGGCCGTCCAGATACGCGGTCTTCATTGTGCGGGCAGCTGCCTGCTGCGCTCAGATGTCGCGGAACGTCTGGATGTTGGCGCCGAGTTTGTTCAGCCGGGAGTCGAGTTCCTCGTAGCCGCGGTCGATGACGTAGATGTTGCGCAGCACGGAGACGCCGGGCGCCGCGAGCATCGCCAGCAGGATGACGACGGCCGGTCGCAGCGCGGGCGGTGACATGACCTCGGCTGCACGCCACCGGGTCGGGCCGTCGATGAGCACCCGGTGCGGGTCCATCAGCTGCACCTTCACGCCCAGCGGCGTGAGCTCGGTCAGATAGATGGCGCGGTTCTCATAGACCCAGTCGTGCAGGGTGGTGCGCCCGTCGGCATAAGCCGCGATGACGGCGAAGAATGGCAGGTTGTCGATGTTGAGCCCGGGGAAGGGCATCGGGTGGATCTTGTCCTTCGGAGCGACCAGCGGACCGGGCTCAGTCGTGAGGTCGACCAGTCGGGTCTTGCCGTTGGCGGACTTGTACTCCTCGCTGAGGTGGTACTTCATGCCCATGCCCTCAAGCAGCGTCAGCTCGATCTCCATGAACTCGATCGGCACTCGGCGGATCGTGATGGTGGACTCGGTCACCACCGCTGCCGCGAGCAGCGTCATCGCCTCAATGGGGTCCTCGGACGGGTGGTACTCCACATCCACGTCGATCTCCGGCACCCCGTGCACCTCGAGGGTGGTCGTGCCGATGCCGTTGATCCGCACGCCGAACTTCTCGAGCATGAAGCAGAGATCCTGCACCATGTAGTTCGGGGAGGCGTTGCGGATCACGGTGGTGCCGTCATACAGCGCGGCGGCGAACAAGGCGTTCTCGGTGACGGTGTCGCCCCGCTCGGTGAGGATGATCGGCTTGGTCGGGCGCACGTTCGGGTTGACCGTGGCCTCGTAATAGCCATGGGAGGCAACGACATTCAGCCCGAAGGCCTGCAGTGCGTGCAGGTGCGGCTCCACCGTGCGCGACCCCAGGTCGCAGCCACCGGCGTTGGGCAGCTTGAACTGGTCGAAACCGTGCAGCAGGGGGCCGAGGAACATCAGGATGGTGCGGGTGCGCCGCGCTGCCGTCTCGTCCATCGCTTCCAGGTTGAGGCGCGCCGGCGGGACGATCTCGAGGTCGCTGCTGTCGGGCAGCCAGCGGGTCTTGACGCCGATGGAGTTGAGCACCTCGGTGATCCGGTTGACCTCCTCGATGCGCGCCAGGTTGCGCAGGGTGGTCTTGCCCTTGTTCAACAGCGAGGCGCACAGGCACGCGACGGCGGCGTTCTTGGAGGTGCGCACGTCGATCTCGCCGGACAGTTTGCGACCGCCCTGAATCCGCAGATTCAGCGGCGTCGAGGACGCCACCGCGACGACTTCGGTGTCAAGCGCCTCGCTGATGCGGGCCAGCGTCTCGAGGCTGAGGTTCTGTTTGCCCTGCTCGATGCGGGCGACGGCGCTCTGCGAAGTCTGCAGGGATTGGGCCAACTCATTTTGGGTGAGCTTCTTGTGGCGGCGTGCGTCGCGGATCAGCGTCCCGACGCGGACGAGGTAGTCATCAGCCATGCCGAAATTGTAGATCACATATGAGATGCACGGTGAACTCAGCCTGTGTGTCGCCACGCACCGGTCCACCGTGCATCCCAGGTGTCGCCGCCGTCGTCGACAGCGAATTGCCCTGTATGACGGGGCTCAGCCCGCGGTTGCGGCCTCCGGAACGCTTGCGACCCCGCGCGGCAGGAATCGCCGTCCGGTGACCTTCTCGGAGATGCCCGAGCGGTCCAGCAGCGGAGTGACGCCGCCGTTCCAGAACGGGAAGCCTGCACCGGTGATCATCGCCAGATCGATGTCCTGCGGCCCCTGCACCACGCCCTCGTCGAGCATCCGACGGATCTCGTCGGCCAGCGCCTCCAGGGCACGCTCGCGCACCTGCTCGCCGGTGAGCACGACCGGGTCGGCGGGTGCCTCGAACAGCGCGAGCACCTCGGGGTCGATGGCGCCGTCGCTGCCGTAGAAGCTGGGGATCTTCGCTTCGACGACCTTGGCAAGGTTCGGCGACGCGCTGAACCGCTCCGGGAAGGCCGCCGCCAGAGTCTCGCTGTTGTGTAGGGCGATCGCCGGACCGACCAGGCTGATCAGCATGAACGGCGGCATCGGGGTCAGACCGGCGAAGGCCTGCTCGACGACCGAGATCGGCGTGCCCTCGTCGACGATGCGCCCTGACTCACCCATGAACCGCCCGAGCAGTCGGTTGACCACGAAGGACGGCGAGTTCTTGACCAGGATGCTGGTCTTGCCCAGACCGCGCGAGGTCGCGAACGCCGTTGCCAACGTTGCGTCGTCGGTCCGGTCGCCGCGGATGATCTCCAGCAACGGCATCACCGCGACGGGGTTGAAGAAGTGGAAGCCGACGACCCGCTCGGGGTGCTTCAGGTCGGCCGCCATCTCGGTGATGTCCAGCGAGGAGGTGTTGGTCGCCAGCACGCACTCCGGAGTGACGACGTCCTCGACCTGCGCGAAAACGGTCTTCTTGACCGACATCTCCTCGAAGACGGCCTCTATGACGAAGTCGGCGTCTGCGAAGCCGTCCTTGCTGGTCGAACCGGTCACCAGAGCCTTGAGCCGGTTGGCTCCGTCGGCGCTGACCCGGCCCTTGGCCGCGAGCTTGTCGACCTCGTCGTGGACATACGCCACGCCCTTGTCGACCCGCTGCTGGTCGAGGTCGGTCATGACGACCGGCACCTTCAGCCGGCGCGCGAACAGCAGCGCCATCTGGCTGGCCATGAGGCCCGCACCGACGACGCCGACCTTGGTCACCTTGCGCGCAAGGGACTTGTCGGGTGCGCCTGCCGGCCGCTTGGCCCGCTTCTGCACCAGATCGAATGCGTAAAGACCCGAGCGCAGTTCGTCGCTCATGATCAGATCGGCGAGGGCTTGGTTCTCGGCCTCGAAAGCCTCCTCGCGGGTCGCCGTGCGGGCCAGGCGCATCAATTCGATCGCGCGGTATGGCGCAGGCGCGGCCTTGCCGGTGCGCCCGTCGGCGTCGGCAGCAGCCTTGTCCAGCGGAGCGTTCCAGGCGGCCTCGTCGTCGGTGTCGACCGGCGTGCGCTCGACCGTCTCGGAGCCGGCGATGACCCGGTCGGCGAACGCCAGCGAGTCCTCCAGGAAGGTCACCGGCTCCAGCAGTCGGTCCGCCAAGCCCAGGGCGAAGGCGTCCTTGCCCTTGATCATGCGGTTCTGCGACAGCGGGTTGGTCACGATCAGCTTCGCCGCGCCCTCGGTGCCGATCAGCCGCGGCACCAGGTAGGTGCCACCCCATCCGGGGACCAGTCCGAGGAAACACTCCGGAGTCGCGTACGCCGGGACATCGGAGGAGATGGTGCGGTAGTCGGCATACAGCGCGATTTCCACGCCACCGCCCATCGACGCGCCGTTGATGAAGCCGAAAGTCGCCACCGGCAGGTCGGCGATTCGCGAGAACGTCTGGTGGCCAAGCCGCGCGATCTCAAGAGCCTGCTCACGCGTGGTGATCGCTGGCACGCCGGTCAGATCGGCACCGACAGCCATGATGAACGGCTTGCCGGTGACACCCACGCCGACGATCTCGCCGGACGTCGCCCGCTGGTGCAGGGTGTCCAATGCCGCAGCGAGCTCCGAAAGGCCCTGTGCACCAAAGGTGTTCGGCTTGGTGTGGTTGAAACCGTTGTCCAGGGTGATGAGCGCGAAGGTGCCGCTCGGCAGCTGGATGTCGTGCACGTGCGCGTGCGTGACGACCTCGTCGACCTGGGGCAGTCCGGTCGTGCCCTGGGTGGTCTCGGTGGTGGTGCTCATCGGGCTGCTCCTTCGGTGACACTGCTGACGTAGTCGGGGTGGTGCGGGTTCTCCCAAATCACCGCTCCGCCCATGCCGATGCCGATGCACATAGCGGTCAGGCCGTAGCGCACGTCGGGGTGCTCGGCGAACTGACGTGCCAGTTGCGTCATCAGGCGCACGCCGGAGGACGCGAGAGGGTGGCCGGTGGCGATGGCACCGCCATACTCGTTGACCCGCGGGTCATCGTCGGCGATGCCGAAGTGGTCGAGGAAGGCCAGCACCTGCACGGCGAATGCCTCGTTGAGCTCGAACAGGCCGATGTCCTCGATGCCGAGACCGGCCTTGGCGAGCGCTTTTTCGGTGGCGGGCACCGGGCCGATGCCCATGACCTCCGGCTCGACGCCGACGAAGGCGTAGTTGACCAGGCGCATCGCGATCGGCAAACCGATTGCGGTTGCTGCATTTTCGGATGCCAGCAGGCAGGCGGTCGCGCCGTCGTTGAGGCCGGCCGCGTTGCCGGCGGTCACGTTGCCGTGCGGACGGAAAGGCGTCTTCAGCTGCGCGAGGTCGTCGACGGTTGTGCCGGGACGCGGCGGCTCGTCGGTCGTGGCCAGGCCCCAACCGTTCTCGGTGTGCCGCGTGGCGACCGTGATCAGGTCGGGCTGGATCCGGCCGTCGGCATACGCCTGAGCGAGTTTGTTCTGGCTGCCGACGGCGAAGGCGTCGCAACGCTCCTTGGTGATGTGCGGGAAGCGATCGTGCAGGTTCTCGGCGGTCTCACCCATGACCAGCGCCGAGGGGTCGACGAGCTTCTCGGCGATGATGCGCGGGTTCGGATCGACGCCCTCACCCATGGGGTGACGGCCCATGTGCTCGACGCCACCGGCGATGCCGATGTCGTAGGAGCCGAAGGCGATGCTCGACGCGGTGTTGGTGACCGCTGTCATCGCGCCGGCGCACATCCGGTCGATCGAATATCCCGGAGTCGACTTCGGCAGCCCGGCCAGCAGACCCGCCACGCGACCGAGTGTCAGACCCTGGTCGCCGATCTGGGTCGTGGCGGCGATGGCGACTTCTTCGACCTTGGCCGGATCGAGGTCGGGGTTGCGGCGCAGAAGTTCACGAATGCATTTGATGACCAGGTCGTCGGCGCGGGTCTGGGCGTACATGCCCTTGTCCCCGGCCTTGCCGAACGGTGTGCGGACACCATCGACGAAGACGACCTCAGAGAGCGTGCGGGGCACGATGCCTCCCGAGAGAGCGAACGAGTTGACGAACTCACTCTAACCCGGTTGTTACTCGTCGGTAACAGGGGCCGTCGTCGGCGCTTCGAGGATGAGTGGAGTGACGATGTCCTGCTGCCATTGCCGTGCCCCGAGATCGCTCAGCTGGGTGCGAATCACGCTCTCGTCCAACGTCTTCGGAGCTCCCCAGAGCGCCCGTCGCAGGGTGTCAGGGGTGATCAGATTCTCCAGCGGGATCGTGCGCTGCTCGCTGAGTTCGGTCAGCTGTTCGCGGACGTAGGTGAGGCGGGCGGAGGCCATCGGGTCGCGGTCGGCCCAGACCCGAGGTGGCGGCGGAGAGTCGTTGCGAACGGTGGCCGGTGGCAGTTGCCGGTCGGTGAGTTCGTTCACGCGACGTATGGCGCTCAGCCACTCCTCGGCATGGCGCTCGATGCCGCGGTGCGCGATGCGCGCCCTGCTGCGGGAGGCCGGCCGCTCGCTGGCGCCGGCAGCGCGCAATGCCTCCGGAGTGGTCGGCGCCAGGTTGGCCAGGACCACGATCAGGTAATCCGGCAGGACGCGACCTGGTGCCGTGTCGTTGGCGGCCGCGATGCGATCACGGGTCAGCCACAGCTCGCGCACCCGCGCGATGGCCCGACGATCCCTGATCTTGTGCATGCCTGAGGTGCGCCGCCACGGGTCGGTGCGCACCGGAGGGCCGGTGAAATGGGTCAGCGCCGCGAAGTCCTGCAGGGCCAGTTCGAGTTTCTGTTGACCGGCCAGATCGGCATACATCGCGTCGCGCACCTGGACGAGCAACTCGACGTCCAATGCGGCATACGTGAGCCAGGGTTCGGGCAGGGGTCTCGTCGACCAGTCGACCGCCGAGTGCTCTTTTGCCAGCGAGATGCCCAGGTAGTTCTCGACCACCGCGGCGAGGCCGACGCGTGGCAGTCCCGCCAAGCGGGCACCGAGCTCTGTGTCGAACAGGGCCGTGGGATGGAGGCCGAGTTCGGCCAGGCACGGCAGGTCCTGTGTGGCCGCGTGCAGCACCCACTCCGCGTCGCCGATGGCGGTCTGAATGGGGGACAGGTCGGGCACGGCAATCGGGTCGAACAGGAAGCTGCCGGAGCCTTCGCGTCGCAGCTGCACGAGGTACGCACGATTGCCGTAGCGGAACCCGCCGGCGCGTTCGGCATCCAGGGCAACTGGGCCGGTGCCTTCGGCGATCGCCTCGGCGGCGGCTACGAGTGCACGTTCGCTTTGTATGACGTCCGGCACGCCCTCGGCCGGTTCGGTCAGGACCGGCACGTCGGATGCCGGTGGCGGAGAGTCCGCCGAACTCATCGACGTTGGCCGGGAAGGGCTACGACGCCCTCGGGCAGGGGCGGCAGCCCCGCAATGGTGCACAACAGATTGGTCCACGCAGACAAGTGGTTGCCCAGGTCGATGCCGGTCGGCGTCCACGAGGCGCGGACCTCGAGGTCGACCGTCGTGACGTTGTCGGCCAACGACCCGAAGCCCTCAGAGATCACCCGGGTGACCGTGCCGGCCTCGGCCCGGAATGTCGCGTCGCCATCCGCCAACGAATCGGTGAGCCAGCTCCAACCGACCTCTCCGAGCAGCGGGTCGGTGCCGGTCTCGGCGTCGATCTCGGCGCGGGCGAACGTGACGATGCGCCACGAACCTTCCCAGGGCTCAGGGAAACTCGGGTCGTGCAGCACCACGAAACGGCCCGATGCGAGCTCCTCGTCGGCGTCGTCGGGAGCGCCGAGCACGTCGACCGACATCGCGACCGAATGGGGCGCGATGCGACCGGGGGAAGGCACCTCGGTGAGCCGAAGCTCCGGACGCAGTCGCACCGTTTGCAGGCAGGCGACCGCGTGCTGGAAGTCGGCAGCGGCGTCGCCGCTGATGTTTCTTGTTGCCACGTCCGTAAGAGTAGGTCGTACATGCCTTCGATGCCGGGAGGCCGGCATCGGCGGGTCGCGACAGTCGTCCAGTTCAAGGATGCGACCGATCCGGCGGGTCCGAGGCGCGATGCGTGACAGCATGGTCCGATGCTCACCATCGCTCGTCGGCAGTTCGCTGATCTGCATCGTCACGGGACCTTCGTCATACCGAACCCGTTTGATGTCGGATCGGCGAAAGTGCTTGCCAGCGCTGGATATCCGGCACTTGCGACGACGAGTTCCGGGCTCGCAGCGAGTCTCGGCAAGGCCGACCAGCAGGTGAGCCTGGACGAGTTGTGCGCTCACGTGACTGCACTCACCGACGCCGTGGACGTGCCGGTGCAGGTCGACGCCGAGGCCTGTTATCCCCACAGTCCAGGAGTCGAACACACGGTCGAGGCGCTCGCGGACGCCGGCGCCGCCGGAGTGTCGATCGAGGACTACGACCCGGTGGCGGGGGTCGTGCTCGATCTGCCCACGGCGACCGAACGTGTCGGCATCGCCGCGCAGGCGGCACACCGTCACGGCATGCTGCTGATCGCCCGCGCCGAGAACCACCTGTATGCCGCAGGCGACGTCGACGACACCGTCACGCGGCTGGCGGCCTTCCGGGCGGCAGGTGCGGACGTCCTGTATGCACCGGGTGTCGTTGCCGCCGCTGACATCTCGCGGATCGTGGCCCTCGGTGCACCAGTGAATGTGCTTGCGATCGCAGGCATTCCGAGTGTGCGCGACCTCGCGGACCTTGGTGTTCGCCGCGTGTCAACCGGGGGAGCCTTGGCATGGGCGGCGTACGGTGCGCTGCTGCGGGGAGCTGACGAGTTGCGGGACCAGGGAAGCACCGGTTACCTCGCGGGCGCGCTGCCGGCCGAGCGTCGCGCGGTCGTCTTCGGCGGCTGAGGATGATCGCTCTTCTTGCGCTCGCCTCGAGCGCCGCATGGGGCACGTCCGACTTCTGCGGCGGATTGTTCAGCAGGCGGTATGCCGCAATGCGGGTGGTCGCGATCTCACAACTGGGTGGGTTGATCGCGATCTCGGTGGTGTTCGCCGCGACAGTCGCGATCGACGGCCGGCCGTCCGGGCCATGGTTCGGTTACGGGCTGTGCGCCGGCGTCTGCGGGTGCATCGCACTGTCGTGCTTCTATGCAGCGCTGTCGGCCGGCACCATGGGCGTCATCTCGCCGATCTCGGCGATGGGGGCGCTCGTGCCGGTCGCGATCGGCTTCGCAACCGGCAATCACGTGACCATCGTCGTCGGAGTCGGTATGGCGGTCGCCCTCATTGGCGCTGCGCTCGCATCCGGGCCCGAGCTGTCCGGTCAGGTCAGTCGGCGACCGGTGCTGCTGGCGGTGGCAGCTGCCGTCGGCTTCGGGCTCACGTTCTTCTTCCTCGACCGCGGCGGAGCAACCAGCGTCGTCGGCACGTTGTGGGCGATGCGCTTGGCCAGTGCCTGCGTGTTGTTCACGACCTGGCGGGTGCGGCCGAAACTGGCTGGCGCGACGTCGATTCCGCGCCGCACGATCCCGCTGGTCATGGCAGTCGGCTGCATCGACCTGAGCGCGAACGGACTGTTCGCCCTCGCGTCCTCTCGCGGCAGCCTTGCCGTCGCGAGCGTGCTCGGCTCGTTGTATCCGGTGGCGACGCTGGCTTGGGCGCGATTCGTGTTGCACGAGAGGCTGCGCGGCATACAGCTCGTCGGTGTGGGCTTGGCTGTCCTGGGAGTCGCACTGGTGGCGTCCTGAAGCCCAGCGGAAGCGTGCGAGGATCGGCCACGTGACTTCGCCTGTGACAGACCCCCGAGACAGTGACCTGGTTCGAGCAGCACGTGGACTGCCGGTCAGTCGGACGCCGGTGTGGTTCATGCGTCAGGCCGGACGTTCGCTGCCGGAATACCGCCAGGTGCGTGCCGACGTGCCGATGCTGCAGGCGTGCCGCACTCCCGAACTCGTCTGCGAGATCACGATGCAGCCGGTCCGGCGCCATGGCGTGGACGCGGCGATCTTCTTCAGCGACATCGTCGTGCCGCTTGCCGCGGCCGGTATCGACGTCGACATCGTGCCCGGTGTGGGGCCGGTGGTCGCCTCGCCGGTGCGGACCCTCGCCGATGTCGAAGCGCTGCCGGAGCTGTCCGCCGATCAGGTGCAGGACATCGCCGAAGCCGTGCACCTGCTGCGCGGTGAACTCGGGGGCACCCCGCTCATCGGATTCGCCGGGGCGCCGTTCACCCTGGCCAGCTATCTGGTCGAAGGCGGCCCGTCGCGCAATCACGAGCGGACCAAGGCGATGATGTATGGCGCTCCCGAGACCTGGAATGCGTTGTGCGCCAAGCTTGCTCGCATTTCTGGAACATTCCTGCGGGTGCAGGCCGAGGCGGGCGCGTCTGCGGTGCAACTGTTCGACTCCTGGGTCGGCGCGCTGTCGTTGCGCGACTACCTGCGGTTCGTGCAACCCCACTCGCGTGACGCGCTCGCGGCGGTGGCCGACCTCGACGTGCCGCGGATTCATTTCGGTGTCGGCACGGGGGAGTTGCTGGCCGCGATGGGTGAGGCCGGTGCCGACGTCGTGGGGGTGGATTTCCGCATCCCCCTCGACGAGGCCGCCAAGCGGATCGGCCCGACATACAGCGTGCAGGGCAACCTCGACCCGGCGCTGCTCTTCGCGCCCTGGGAGCCGTTGTCGGACGCGATCGACGAGATCGTGGCCGCCGGTCGATCTGCGCGTGGGCACATCTTCAACCTCGGCCACGGGGTGCTGCCGTCGACGGATCCGGGCGTGCTGACGCGGGTGGTCGAACGGGTGCGCGAGATCTCGGTCCGCTGAGGTCGGGGCGGCGCGGTTCGCTGGCCGACGTCATACAAAAGTCGCCGATGCGGCGCTTTGTGACTGCGCTGCCCAACATAAGTCGCCGATGCGGCGCGTCGAGGTTGTGCTGCCCAACATAAGTCGCCGATGCGGCGCGTCGAGGTTGTGCTGCCCAACATAAGTCGCCGATGCGGCGCGTCGAGGTTGTGCTGCCCAACATAAGTCGCCGATTCGGCGCGTCGAGGTTGTGCTGCCCAACATAAGTCGCCGATTCGGTCGAGTTTGGCGCCTCACCGGTCACCTGGTTCACGCTGGCTTCTGTAGTCACACATAAGTCGCCGATGCGGCGCGTTGAGGTTGTGCTGCTGTGCTGATGTGTTCCTCGCGCGCTTGGCGTTCGTCGTGAGATGTCGTTTCTGGTCGCTACCTGTTCCGCGAGATGTCGAGAATGGTCGGAACCAGTGACGAGCGCCGACAAATGACGACATCTCGTGGCACCGGGCCACGCCACCCGCGCCACGTGTGCCCAGAGACAGAAGTCGCCGATGCGGCGCTCGGTGATTGCGTCGTCACACATAAGTCGCCGATGCGGTCGAATTGAGCGCCTCACCAGTCACCTGGTTTACACTGGCCTCTGTAGTCACACATACGTTGCCGATGCGGCAGTCACACATAAGTCGCCGATGCGGCAGTCACACATAAGTCGCCGATGCGGCAGTCACACATAAGTCGCCGATGCGGCGTCGAGGTTGTGCTGTTGTGCTGGTGTGTTCCTCGCGCGCTTGGCGTTCGTCGCGAGATGTCGTTTCTGGTCGCTACCTGTTCCGCGAGATGTCGAGAATGGTCGGAACCAGTGCCGAGCGCCGACAAATGACGACATCTCGTGACGCCGGACTCCGCCCAAAGATCGCTGTCGAGGCTACGGCCAAGACGCCAGCGATGATGCGGACTGGTGGACCGCCGAAGGACGACGAGAGTTCGATGAGACCCTGACCGGCGCTTGACGGTCAGGGCACCAGGACGATGCGACCGTTCGCGTCGTCGGCGGTCCATGCTGCGGTGACCTCGCGAAGCGGCACCGCGCTGGCATCGACGCGGAGTGAACCCGACACAATTTCTGTTGCCAATGCTGGCAATTGGGCCATGTAGTCGCTCGGTGTGATCGACCCCTGGCCGCTTCCCACGAGCTGCAGCCGCACAGCACGGAAAGCTGCCGACGGGATGTTCGCAGTGAGGCCACCGACCGAACCGATCTCGATCCAGGTGAGCTGGCGGCCCGGATCCGAACGACGCGGCACCATCGCGGTCATGGCCGCGACGGTGTTCTCGCCCCAGACATAGTCGATGACGACGTCGACGTCGGCAGCGAGTTCGGCGAGGCGATCTGCGGTGTCATCCGCGCCGAGGCGGATCGTCTCGGTCGCGCCGAGGGCAGGCAGCTGCGCCAGTTTCTCCAAATCCCGCCCGGCGGCGACGATCTTGCCGGCTCCGAACAGCTTCGCGATGCGGACGGCCATCTGCCCTGAATTCCCGGTCGCGCCGAGGATCAGCACGTCCTGACCCGGCTCGAAGGAGATGCGCTGACGCAATGCCACCCATGACGACATCGCCGGATTCATCGCTGCGGCGAGTGCGACGGGGTCGATGTCCTCGGGCAGTATGACGCTGCGTCGTGCGTCGATCACCGTCTGCTGAGCCATCGAGCCCATCGTCGTGGTGGGGAGCAAGAAGTAGCGCAGACGACCCTCGGTGTCCCGTCCGACCCCGTCGATACCGGGCACGAGGGGCAGGTGGTCGGTGCTGGTGTAGTGCGAGCCCGCTGCCTGCGAGCGCACGCGTTGGTGAAGCCCTGCGGCCAGGACGTCGACCACGAGGTCGTGCTCGGAGCGAGGTTCCGGGGCGTCGATCTGGCCGAACTGCGGCGGCTGGTCGAAGCGGGTGACGACGGCGGCATCCATGAAGTGATTCTCCTTGATTAGGTGGTAACACCATACACAACTAGATGTGATTACCAACTAAATAGGGATACGCTGCCAGCCATGTCCGACGACGAGTCGCCGAAGGCTTCCGATGACGCCGGGGCGATGGCTGCCCCCGATCAGCCGCTGATCGACGCATTGGTGCAGGCGTCCTTCCTCACGATGGGGGTGCTCAATCGGGTCGCCGCGGCGCATGACCTGTCGCTGACGCAGTTGAGGGTGCTGGCGATTCTGCGGGACCGTACGACGACTGTGGGCGAGCTTGCCGGCTATCTGGGCTTGGACAAGTCGACGGTGTCGGGGCTGGTCGCCCGGGGTGAGGCGAGGGGTCTACTGCAGCGCAAGCCCAATCCGCACGATCATCGCGGCGTGCTCGTGTCGCTGACCGCGATCGGCCACCGTGTCATCGCCGAGGGCGTCAAGCAGGTCGCCACAGGACTGGCACCGACCTTGAATCGCCTTGATTCGCAGGAGACCTCGCGTTTGACGGCGCTGCTCATGCGGTTGTTCTGACGCACCGAGTCCCACATGGGGGTGGGTCCTGCTTCTCTCATGGCTGGTCTGATCCGGCCGTGTCCGCAGACACGCCACCGTCGCCCAGGCGCACGATGCACCACGGCAGGAACAACTGCACAAGGGGTCCGATTGCCACGGCGTAGACGATGGTGCCAATGCCGACGATTCCGCCGAGCAGCCAACCGATCACCAGGACCGACAGTTCGAGTGCTGTGCGCACCAGTCGGAGTGACAGCCCGGTGCGGCGGTGCAGCCCGGTCATCAAGCCGTCGCGAGGACCTGGCCCCAGCTGGCTGCCGATGTAGAGCGCGCCTCCAAAGCCATTGATCATCAACGCAATTGCGAACATTGCTGCTCGTGTCCAGATGCCCTGTGCGTTCGGTATGACGACGAGCGCGATGTTCGTGGCGACGCCGATCCAGACTGCATTCGTGATGGTGCCCAGGCCGGGCCATTGCCGCAACGGGATCCACAGGAGAAGCACCGGAATGCTCACCAGAATGACTGCGGTTCCGAGGTCGAGTCCGAGGTGCCGGGCGATGCCGTAATGAAAGACGTCCCATGGGTCCAGTCCGAGGTGGGCGCGGACGAACATCGCCATCGCCACGCCGTACAAACTCAGGCCGGCGAACAGTTGCACCAATCGGCGCGGCATGCGACCGGCGCGCAGTTGCTGCCGCGGGGAGAGTGCTGCCAACTGCGCCCCCGTGCGTGCGATACCCCGGGGCCGGCGGGCAAGAGTGGCGATCGGCATACGTCCATCCTGAATCAAAGTGGCCTTGCTTCAAAGAGCCACTTGCCCGACAGTGGCCTCATGTCCGCTGTGACCGATCGCCGCGTGTCGGCGCCCCACCTTGTCCGTCTGCTAGGTCCAGTAGATCCGAATATTCCTGCATACCAATGGATTTCAGATAGCATCCGGCTCCTGATCGCCGATGGCAGACTGCTGCACGACACGAGACTTCCCAGCGAGCGCGATTTGGTGACTGCGCTCGCGCTCAGCCGCACGACGGTGACGCACGCGTACGCAATTCTGCGTGACAAGGGGTATGCCCAATCCCGACAGGGGTCGGGCACGGTCGTACGAGTGCCGGGTGGTCCCGCGTCTGGCGGCGGAGAGCCCCTACCACTTGCCTCGCTCGACGACGGATCCGGCGATGTCATCGACCTGACGCATGCATCCCCTATGGCCGTCCCGGGGCTCTCCGTTGCGTATGCCGAGGCTGTCGACCGTCTGCCTGCCTTCGTCGGCGGTGGAGGCTACTTCCACCTGGGCGTCCCGCAGCTGCGCGAGCAGATCGCTTCCGGCTATCGGGCGCGCGGGGTGCCCACCGATGCCGAGCAGATCATCGTCACGGTCGGCGCTCTTGGTGGCCTGGCCGCGGTCTTCCGGGCCCTCGTTCGTCCTGGCGACCGGGTAATCGCGCAGAGTCCTGGATACCCGAATTCTCTTGGTGCGCTGAGCCATTCGGGTGCACGAGTGGTGCCTGTGACCGATGACGGCGCGGGAATCGAGCAACTGCTGGACACGATTCATCGCTCGGGTGCCCGGGCGATGCTCGCGATGCCGGACTTCCACAACCCCACCGGTGTGGTGTGGTCGGAGGACGAGCGTGCCCGCGTTGCCGCGGCGTGGCGTGAGCGCGGAGTGATCGGCATCGTGGACGACACCACGGCGCGTGTGTGGCTCGATGCGGAACCGCAGGTGCGGCCGATGGCGGCGCATTCCGCCGACTGCGTCAGTGTCGGGAGTGCGTCCAAATCCCACTGGGGCGGTCTGCGGATCGGTTGGATACGTGCTCCGCACAACGTGATAGGCGCGATCGCCCGCGCGCGGCTGAGTTTGGATCTGGGCGCGCCCATCCTGGAGCAACTCGTCGTTGCCCAGTTGCTGCGAGAGTCCGACGGGCTCGCCGACAGCGTGCGCCGGCAACTGATCGCGTCGAGGGAAGCGCTCCTCGAATTGGCGACGGCGTGTCCTGGATGGCGCACGCGCGTGCCCGAGGGCGGACTGTCCTTGTGGTGGCAACTGCCACAGCCGAAGTCATCGGCGCTTGTGACGGCGGCTCGGCGTCACGGCATCCTGCTCGCGCCGGGCTCTGCCTTCGCGGTCACCGGCCACGGGCTGGAGAGATGGGTGCGCACGCCATACGGTCTGGATGACGTGACGCTCCGGCGCGCAGTGCCGATCATCGCGCAGGCATGGGCCGAGGCGAAGACTGGCCGGTAGGTGCGAGCGTCCGACGCCAAGACCCTGCGCGAGGAGCCCGAGAAACGATCTACTACAATGTGTAGTAATTCAAGGTGAAAGGCTTCCGACATGGTGTCGATCGCAATCGTTGGCGGGGGAATCGCGGGTCTGGCAGCTGCATGGCAGCTGAGTACCCACGCGGACAGCGTCGAGGTCATCGTGCTCGAAGGATCCGGCACCGCTGGGGGCAAGTTGCGCAGTGCAGTCGTCGGCGGTCAGAGTGTCGATGTCGGTGCCGAATCCGTGCTCGCCCGTCGCCCTGAGGCGGTGCAACTCTTGCAGGAGCTCGGCCTGCCGACGGTGCACCCCGACCGCGTCGGCGCGAGCATCTGGAGCCGAGATGCGTTGCATCCCATGCCTGCCGGGACGCTGATGGGTGTCCCAGGCAAGCCCGCGGACCTCGAAGGTCTGCTGAGCGAGGATGAGTTGGCGCGGGTGGCCGACGAGCACAGCGTCTCGGTCGACGGCGACGTCGCCATCGGTGTGCTCATCGAGCGCGCACTTGGTTCGGCGGTCGTCGACCGGCTGGTCGAACCGCTGCTCGGCGGCGTGTATGCCGGACACGCGCGCGAGCTGTCTGCCCGTGCCTGTATGCCGGCGCTCTTGACCGCCGCGGACACAGGCGAATCGCTGACCGCCGTGGCGCGGCGCGTGTCCGAGGCCTCGACCGCGCGCGCAGGTGAGCCTGTCTTCGCCAGCATCGAAGGCGGACTCGGCCAACTGCCATCCGTGCTGGTCGCTGCTCTGCAAGAGCGCGGCGTCAGCATCCGACTCGACACGCCCGTCACCGAGATCGCTGTGGAAGGATCCGGCTGGCGTCTGCAGGCAGGTGGACCGGTGCGCGACGAGTCGCTCACTGTCGATGCGGTCCTGTGTGCCGTGCCTGCTGCCCCGACGGCGCGGCTCCTGCGTAGCGTTGCGCCGGATGCCGCGGCGGCGCTCGCCGACATCGACTACGCCTCGATGGCGCTGGTCACCTACGCCTTCCCGAGTGCCGAATCAGCAGCATTTGCAGGCAGTTCCGGCTTCCTGGTGCCGCCTGTCGACGGGCGCAACATCAAGGCGTCCACCTTCAGCAGCAGCAAGTGGCCACGGCTGGGGCAGGCGCGACCAGACCTCACCTTCGTCCGCGTCTCCTTCGGTCGGCACCGCGAGGTCGCGAGCCTGCAACTCAGCGACGCTCATCTCGCATGGGACGGACTGGCCGACCTGCGCAAGGCGCTACCAGGCCAGGTCCCCGCACCGGTCGCGGCGCACGTCCAGCGATGGGGCGGGGGACTGCCGCAGTATGCCGTCGGCCACGTCGAGCGGATCGCCGGTGTGCGGGAGTCGCTTGCGGCATACCCGACGCTTGCTCTCGCCGGCGCGGCCTACGACGGGGTCGGGATCCCAGCCTGCATCGGCTCCGCACGAGCCGCCGCCGACCAACTCATCGCCGCGCTGCGCTGACCCGGCACACCACGACTTCACCCACCCGGAGAGGATGACGACATGACCGAACAGGAAACCCAGCGACTTCGCCCAGGGGCTCGCACCATCAACGAGATCAACGACACGCTGCGCTACACGATGTATTCGGCGTTCAAGGTGACCCGCGAACTGCCCTCTGATCGCAGTGAACTCGTCGTCGAGGCGCAGCAGTTCCTCGCGGAGCTGGGGGAGCAGGACGTCGTCGTCCGAGGCCTGTATGACGTGGGCGGGATGCGCGCGGACGCCGATCTGCTCGTCTGGTGGCACGCGCCGCGCATCGAGTTGTTGCAGGCCGCCTACCGCGGGTTGCAGCGGACCGGTCTGGGCCGCCACCTCGACCCCGTCTGGTCGAATGCCGCCGTGCACCGGCCGGCGGAGTTCAACAAGTCGCACATCCCCGACTTCCTGGTGGATCCGAACCCCAAGAAGTACCTGTGCCTGTACCCGTTCGTGCGTTCGTACGACTGGTATCTACTGCCCGACGACGAACGCCGCACGATGCTGAAGGACCACGGTATGGCCGCTCGTGGATACCCGGATGTGCGCGCCAACACCGTCCCGGCGTTCGCTCTGGGCGACTACGAGTGGCTGCTCGCATTCGAGGCCGACGAGTTGCACCGCATCGTCGACCTCATGCGCGACCTGCGCGCCACCGAAGCCCGGCGGCACGTGCGCGAGGAGATTCCGTTCTTCACCGGGCCGCTGGTGGAACTGAGCGCGTTCGTCGACCAGCTTCGCTGATCGGCACCGGCCGCCGGCTGTCCGGCCGCCCGAGCTGACCGGCCCGCGATGCGAGCCGGTCAGCGGGTGCTCACTGCTGTGCGGACGGCTCGAGCCGTAGCGACACCGAGTTGATGCAGTAGCGCTGGTCGGTGGGTGTGCCGTAACCCTCGCCCTCGAAGACGTGGCCGAGGTGTGAGCCGCAGGTGGCGCAGCGCACCTCGGTGCGCACCATGCCCATCGAGCGGTCGCTGATCAGTTCGACGTTGTCGTCGGCCGACGGCGCATAGAACGACGGCCAGCCGCAGTGGCTGTGGAACTTGGTGGTGCTGCGGAACAACTCCGCTCCGCACGCGCGACACGAGTAGACACCCTCGGTCTCGGTGTCTGTGTATTCACCGGTGAACGGTCGTTCGGTGCCGGCGCCGCGCAGCACGGAGTACTCCTGCGGGGACAACTCCTCGCGCCACTGCTCGTCGGACTTGTTCACCCGGTATGCCGCCTGCTCGCCCATCACGACTCCTTACGCATCGAAAGCATCGTCATACGTGCGCAACGCACAGGGCCGGCCGGAGCTTCCCGACCGGCCCTGTGAACGCCGGCGATTACTTCAGGGTGAGCTTCACGACCTGCGGGTCATGGTCGGAATCCTGGTCGTAGAACTCGGAATTGGTGTGCACGACCTGGTACTTGTACTTCGCGGTGAGCGAGGGGCTCAGCAGGATGTGGTCCAGCACCTGGCTGTTGCCCTCGTAGTCGTAGGTGTAGCGCTGGTTCACTGGCAGCGTGCGCGGCAGGTCGGTCAGCGCGGACTTGCCCGAGCCGACCAGGATGTCAGCGGTCTGGCTGAACTCGAAGTCGTTCAGATCGCCCAGCACCACGACATTGGCAGCGGAGTTCGCCTTGAGCAACTGCGAGACGAAGGTGCGCACGATCGTCGCCTGCGCGTGCCGCTGGGCTTCGGAGGTCCGCACCGGCTGTTGGTAGCGCCCGGTCAGCGGGTCGTCGCCGCCCTTGGAGTTGAAGTGGTTGGCGACGACGAAGATCGGCGTTCCCTGCCACAGGAACTCACCGACCAGCGGCTTGCGGGAGCTGGACCAGGCCGAGTCGGTCGGGTCGAGACGGCCGGGCGAGAAGGAGATCGAGGTCGCGGCGCCCTTGCCGGTGACCTGCGTCGAGTTGGTCGCGGTGCCACCCGCCTTGTGCACGAACGCCATGCCACGATCAGACCGGTAGATGAAGACCTGCCGGATGTTGCCGCCCGGCTGTCCGCCGTCGGCGTCGTTGGTGGGGTTGATCCAGACCGCCGTGTATGACGGGCCGCCCGCCGCGGTGATGGCGGAGATGAGCTTGTCGGTGGTCTGGGTGGAGTCAACCGTGCCATCGTCGGTGGCGCCGCTGTTGTCCTGAATCTCTTCCAGCGCAACGACATCCGGTGCAGCGAGGTTGTGCACGATCTGTGCGGCCAGCCGGTCGAACTTGGTCTGCGGGTCGCTGGGCGCGAGGTTCTCGACGTTGAAGGTCGCGATGGCGGCCTGCTTCTTGGTGGCCGCCGCGGTGACATCGCGGACGGTGCCACCGGACTTCAGCGTGCCGACCTGGGTGGCGAGCAGGTCGTATCCGCCGAAGCTGTAGTCGACCACACCGACGGTTGCACCGGCATACGTGTCTCCGACCGTCGCGGGGGCGACAGATCCCTTGGGCAGCAGCGCGTCCGACAGCGTCAGGCGCATCGCGTTCGGCTGGCTGTAACTGCCGTAGATGACACCGCCGTGCGGGGTCTTAACGACATTCTTGGTGTTGCCCGCGATGATCGGGGTCTCACCGTAGGAGGTGTTGGTCGGTCCGACGGCTCGTGCGTCGTTCTCCTGAATCCTCATGCCTTCCAACGACTCCCAGAAGTCCAGGGCGTTGGTGGCGGGATACAGCGAGAGGTTGTCGACGTTGCCGGGGTTGCCCGACTCCACCGTCTGTGCGGGGGGAACCAGGCCCTTGGAGCCGATGACCGCGGGCGCCGGCAAGGCGTTGCCCGAGCTGTCGACGGTGACCGTCGGACTGGTGAGTTCGGTTGTCGTCAGGTTGGTGGTGCCCGTCGAGCCGCCTGGGCGGAACTCGGCTACGGTCCCGGCCGCGGTGACGGCGTCACCGACCTTCACCTTCGCGGCCGAGGTGGAGCCGTAGACGTACAGGCCCTCACTGGTGCGCGGGTCCTTGTCGGGGGTGGTCGACTGGATCCAGAAGCCGGCGGAGCCGTTCTTGGCAGTCACCACACCCTTGACCTCGGTCACCTGCTTGCCGACCAGAGGGGACTGGAATCCGGTTCCCTGCACCTGTTCGATCGTGGCGGGGTCGCCGGTGGGCGGTGTGATCGGACCCGTGCCGCCGGTGCCGCACTGGCCGATCGGCGCCGAGGAATTCAGCGGCTGCGGCGCGATCGCGGTGAAGTCGGTGGCGTTGTCGTCGGTGTCGACGCAGCCCGAGGTGCGCGAGGCGGCGGTCGTGTTCGACAGCGCCGGTGCGGGGGAGCCTTCGACATACGTCGAGGTGACGGCGCCGTAACCGACCGTGTCGACCGTCGTGGAGCCGTTGGCGAGTATGACGCTGCCGCTGGTGCCGGACAGGTTCAGCGTTCCGGTCGCCTGCGGCGTCGGCAGGTCGGCGGCAGTGGTGCTCGCACCGGCGCCCTCCTGCACCAGGTAGTGCGCGCCGGCCGCGATGCTGCCGCTGAGTGCGGTGGAGCCGCCTGCGCTCCCGGCCGACGATCGGTAGCTCACACTCCAACCGGTGAGGTCTACAGCGCTGGCGCTCTTGTTGTAGAGCGAGATGTAGTCGTTCTTGTACGGTGCGCCGCTGTTGCCGCCACCGCCGAAGACCTCGGCGATGACCAGACCGGAGGACGCTGCGTGGGCTGGTGCAGGGGCCAGGCAGATCGTCATACCTGTGGCGAGTGTCGATGCCGCAAGCATCGTCACCAGCCTCACACGCTTGACCGGAAGACTCATGGGGCAACCTCTCAGATTAAACTCGGGGTGTTTTGAACTTGGGACTGTAGGGGTTGCCGGCGCTGTTGTGGGGTTTAGCGGCTTGCTGTCGGATGAACAGCACGGAACGTATGCCGGCGGTATCGTCCGGACATGAGTCCGAGCAAGGCGACGACGGTGTCGGTGCCGACGAAGAGCGAGCCGCGTGAGGTGCGCGTCTCGAGTCCGGATCGGGTGGTCTATGAAGCGACCGATCGCACTTCGGAGGTCAGCAAGCTGCAGGTGTGCGAATACTTCGCTGCCGTGGGCGATGCCTTCATGGCCGCCAACGGTGACCGCCCGGTGGCGTTGGAACGCTGGCCCAGCGGGTGGCGCGAAGGTATGAAGCTGACGGTCGGGCCGGCAGCACAGCAGCAGGGGGAGGGCTTCTATTCAAAACGGTTGCCCAAGGGCGCGCCGGACTGGATCGAGACCGTCCGCGTCACGACTCCCAACGGTCGACCGATCGACGAGTTGTGCCTGACTGAGCCCGCGGCAGCGGTCTGGGCGGCGCAGATGGGCACGCTGACATTCCACCCGTGGGCGGTGCGGGCGGGCGACGTCGAGCACCCCGACGAATTCCGCATCGACCTCGACCCGCAGGAGGGCGCAACTTTTGCGGATGCGCAACGGGTCGCCGACGCGAGCCGGGAATTGTTGGCGGAACTGGGGATTCGCGGGTTTGCCAAGACGAGCGGCAACCGTGGAATCCACATCTACGTCCGCATCGAGCCGCGCTTCGGCTTCGACGAGGTGCGGCACGCGGCGATCGGCTTCGGCCGTGAGCTGGAACGCCGCGGCGTGGGGGCCACCACCAGGTGGTGGAAGGAGGAGCGTCCGGCGGGATCGATCTTCCTGGACTTCAACCAGAATCTGCGCGACCGGACCGTTGCGGGCGCCTGGTCGCTGCGACCTCGGCCGGGTGCGCCGGTCAGCACGCCGATGTCGTGGTCACAACTGGCCGACGTGACCGACCCGCGTGACTTCAACGTGTTCTCGGTGCCGGAATACCTGGCCGACGGAGATCCGTGGGCGCAGATCGACGACGTCGCGCACTCACTCGAACCGTTGCTCGAGTTGTGGGAGTCGCTGCCGGGCGGAGAGCTGAACTTCCCGCCGGACCACCCCAAGATGCCGGGTGAGCCGCCTCGGGTCCAACCGTCGAAGAAGGTTGCCGGCCATTGGGATTCGGACGGCAACAAGCTCGACGGCTGACGCCACGATTCCCACATGTGTCGCCGCAACGTGGCTGTGATGACGATTACTAACGAGTAGTCGACGGAAAAACGGTAGCGATCGACATCTCGACCGCTGGTGCGGTGCGCACGTGACGCCAGAGGCTGACGAGGGTCTCACCGCCGCGTCAGGTGGCGAGGACCTCGCCGAGGTCGTATGCCGCAGCCCGGTCCACCTGCTCCAGCAGGCATGACTGCGGATCGCGATCAGGGCGCCAGCGAAGGAAGCTCACGCCGTGGCGGAATCGTGAGCCTTCGAGTTGGTCGAACTTGACCTCGACGACCCGCTCGGGCCGCAGCCGGACGAACGACACGTCCTTGTTCGAGCTGAATCGCGAGCGGTCGGTCTCACCGCGCATCGCCTCGCCGGCGTCGTCGGTCTCGACCAGAGGTGCCAGTTCGTCGATGAGTTCCAGTCGCCGCTTCGTGGTGAACGCCAGGATTCCGCCGACATTGCGCAGGTGACCGGCATCGTCATACAGGCCGAGCAGCAGAGAGCCGACACCGTTGCCGCTCTTATGAATTCGGTATCCGAGCAGAACGGCCTCGGCCGTGCGCGAGTGCTTGATCTTGAGCATCGTGCGCTTACCCGGTTGGTATGTCGAGCGCCTCGCCTTTGCGACGACTCCGTCGAGCCCGGCGCCCTCGAACCGCGTGAACCAGTCCCGGGCAACCGAGGCGTCATCGGTGATCGCGGTCACGTGGAACGGATGCCCGGCGTCCTGCACCGCGTCCACCAGCGCGGCGCGTCGTTGTTCGAACTCGACGTCGAGCAACGACCGACCGTCAACGACGAGCGCGTCGAAGAAGATCACCTCTGCCGGGGTCTCGAGCGACAGTTTGCGCACCCGCGAGTCTGCCGGATGGATCCGCTGACCCAGGGCCTCCCAGTCGAGTCGTTGTGCGCCGGGCTCGCCGGACCGCACCACGATCTCACCGTCCAGTGCGCACTTGTCCGGCAGCAGTTGCCGCGCGGCTTCGACGACTTCGGGGAAGTAGCGAGTCAGCGGCTTGGACCCACGCGAGGCGATCTCGATGTCGTCACCGTCGCGCATCACGATGCAGCGGAAGCCGTCCCACTTCGGTTCGTACAGATAGCCGCCCTCGACACTGTCGGCCTCCGGCACATCGGGCGTAGCTTTGGCGAGCATCGGGGTGATCGGCAGTTCGAGGGGCAGGTCCATGCGGTCATTGTGCCGCTCTGCTGCGACGATGGCGTGGTGTCGCGATCTTCGCTTCGGTCAGCAGCCGTGGGTGTCGGCGCAGGTGTGGGTGTGACCGCAACGCTGGGGGCGGCGGTCACGACGGGCCTCGCGTCATACTTCGTGCGCCGTGTCATCACTCCGGACACTCCCGTGGACGACCTCACCGTCGTCGCGGTGACAAGCGACGCGATCACGCTCACCGCAACAGCGGAGTCGACCGAGCCGGGCCGATATGGCCTGTGGCAGAACGGCTTTCAGACCCACGCGCGCCTGGGTGAGGTGCTGACCGCCGACGAGCATCACGTGGTCCGGCGCATCGACGGCATCGACCGCGGCATCCTGCGACCTGGCCCCGCCCGGCTCAACGGCTACTACTTCTGCGGCCCACCGACGACGTCACCCGGCCTCGACCTGCACGAGGTGATGATCGACGGTGCGGCTGGACCGATGCCGGCCTGGTGCGGGCAGGTGCCGGGTGACCGGTGGGCTGTGCTGGTGCACGGCCGGGGGGCGCTTCGTGCCGAGGGCTTGCGTGCCGTGCCGACGCTTCAGCGTCTCGGTATCAGCTGTCTGCTGCCGAGCTATCGCAACGATGTCGATGCGCCGGCAAGCGAAGACCGTTTGTATCACTTGGGATTGACCGAGTGGCAGGACATCGAGGCAGCCATTCGGTATGCCGCCGATCATGGCGCCCGCGAGGTGCAGTTGTTCGGCTGGTCGATGGGCGGCGCGGTGGTGCTGCAGACCCTTGATCGCTCGGCCCTCGCAGCGCACGTGAGCCGCGTGGTGCTGGACGCGCCGGTGCTCGACTGGCAGCGGGTGATGGACTTCCACGCGAAGCAGAATCGGCTTCCGCGTCGGGTCGGCAGATACGGCCAGTGGATGCTGCGCAGCCCCGCCAGAGGTCCGCTGACCGGCGTCGCCGACGTTGTCGACGTCCGTGAAACCGATTGGCTGACCAAGGCCGTACAGCTGACGACGCCGACGCTCGTCATCCACTCGCGCGTCGACGAATTCGTGCCCTACGAGCCGTCCGCGCTCCTCGCGCAGACCCGGCCGGACCTGGTGCAACTGGCCACGTGGGAATCCGGTCGGCACTGCCGCGAGTGGAACGTCGACTCACAGCGGTGGGAGGACCTCGTCGCCGACTTCTGCGGACCGCCGCAGCCACCGGTTCACGCGGCCCCAGTCAGTCCTGGATCCGCCAACGACCGATGAGGGTGCCATCGGACTCCAGCAACGACACCGGCTCAAGAGCGTGAGCAATTGCGGGTCCGTGCATGATGCGCGGCCCATCACCACCCACGACCATCGGTGACCAGGTCAGGCAGTACTCCTCGATGATGCCTGCGGCCGAGGCGAGTCCGGCGATGGTCGGACCGCCTTCGAGCAGGACGCGATCGTGGCCCCGCTGACGCAACTGGGTCACGATGTCGTGCAGTGACGTCGTCGAATCGGACTGCAACGCAAAGACATCGCCGCCCTCGGCTGACGCCACCGAAGCCGGCACCGCCCCGCCGGTGCTCAGCACGCACAGGCTCGGATGCGCCGACCGCCCCGCCCGCAGCTGCGACCAGCGCTGCTCGGTGACCGGCGCGTCATACTCCTCGGCGCGCACCGTGCCGCTGCCGGCGACGACGACATCCGCCCATGCCCGCAGTAGCCCGAACACGCGATGGTCGGCGTCGGTGTTGATCGATCCGGACCTGCCGTCCGCCCCGGTGGCCGAACCGTCAACGGTGGCAGCCATATTCAGCCGAACGAGCTTGTGGGAGGACGCTCCGGCATACAGCTCGATCAGGTCGTCGTCGGTGACCTCGGACGCTTCGGGGCGGACGGGCAGCAGCAGGCGCACGGTCAGTGCTTGGTCGGTGCCTGCAGAATCACGACCGAGCGGCTGGGCACTGTGAGCACCGCACCCGCGTCGTATGTCGTGTCGCCGTCCCGCTGCGCCAGGTCGGCGGTGTGCAGCGCGACGTGCCACTCGCTGTCCGATGGTTGCTCAGGGATGGTGAATTCGACGTCCTCGTGGTGGCCGTTGAACAACAGCAGGAAGTGGTCGTCGACGACTTCGCGGCCGTTCTCGTCGGGCGTGCGGATCGCTTCACCGTTGAGGAAGACCATTAGCGTGCGGGCGTAGCCGTTGCGCCAGTCGAGCTCGCTCATCGGCGATCCAGAGGGGGAGTACCACTCGATGTCACCGCTCTCATTGGCGCCGCCGCGGCCGGCATCCCCTTGGAAGAACCGGCGCCGCCGGAACGTCGGGTGCTCGCGTCGCAGCTCGATCACCTGCTGGGTGAACTCCAGCAGTGACCGCTGGTCGTCGTCGAGATCCCAGTCGACCCAGGAGGTTTCGTTGTCCTGACAGTAGACGTTGTTGTTGCCGTTCTGGGTGCGGCCGAGCTCGTCGCCGTGGGCGATCATCGGCACGCCCTGGCTCAGCAGGAGCGTCGCGAGGAAGTTGCGCTGCTGCTGCAACCGCAGGGCGTTGACGTCCGGGTCGTCGGTGGGGCCCTCCACCCCGCAGTTCCAGGAGCGGTTGTGGCTCTCGCCGTCGCGTCCGCCTTCACCGTTGGCCTCGTTGTGCTTCTCGTTGTAGGACACCAGGTCGCGCAGGGTGAACCCGTCGTGCGCAACGACGAAGTTGATCGACGCGATCGGACGACGACCCGAGTGGGCATAAAGATCACTGGATCCGGTGAGACGAGAGGCGAATTCGCCGAGCGTCGACGGCTCGCCTCGCCAGAAGTCACGGACCGTGTCGCGGTACTTGCCGTTCCACTCTGTCCACAACGGCGGGAAGTTGCCGACCTGGTAGCCGCCGTCGCCGAGATCCCACGGCTCGGCGATGAGCTTGACCTGGGAGATGATCGGGTCCTGCTGGATGATGTCGAAGAAGGCCGACAACCGGTCGACTTCATGGAACTGCCGGGCCAGCGTCGCCGCAAGGTCGAAGCGGAAGCCGTCGACGTGCATCTCCTGCACCCAGTAGCGCAGCGAGTCCATGATCAGCTGCAGCACGTGCGGGCTGCGCATCAGCAGGCTGTTGCCGGTGCCGGTGGTGTCGTAATAGTGCGACTTGTCGTCGTCGACGAGGCGGTAGTAGGCGACATTGTCGATGCCGCGGAAGGCGATCGTCGGGCCGAGTTCGTTGCCTTCTGCGGTGTGGTTGTAGACCACGTCGAGGATCACCTCGATGTCAGCCGCGTGCAGCGCCTTGACCATCGCCTTGAACTCGGTGACCTGCTGGCCGTCGGTGCCGGAGCTGGCGTAGCCGTTGTGCGGCGCCAGGAAACCGATCGTGTTGTAACCCCAGTAGTTCGACATACCCTGTTCGGCCAGGGTGGTGTCCTGCACGAACTGGTGGACCGGCAGCAGCTCGACCGCGGTCACGCCGAGGTCGGTGAGGTGTTCGATGACCGACGGGTGCGCCATACCGGCATACGTGCCGCGAATCTCCTCCGGCACATCCGGGTGCGTCATCGACAAGCCCTTGACGTGGGTCTCGTAGATCACGCTGTCGTGGTACTCGTGCCGCGGTGGGCGGTCGTGGCCCCAGTCGAAGAACGGGTTGACCACGACCGAGAGCATCGTGTGGCCGAGAGAGTCGTCGGTGTTGAGCTCGTCCGGGTTGTCGAAGTGGTAGCTGAACAGCGACTCGTCGCCGTCGATCTGACCGTCGAACGCCTTGGCGTAGGGGTCGAGCAGCAACTTGGCCGGGTTGCAGCGGTCGCCGGTCTCCGGATTGTGCTCGCCGTACACGCGGTAGCCGTAGCGCTGGCCGGGCTGGGCCCCCGGCAGGTAAGCGTGCCAGACATGGCCGTCGACCTCGGTCAGCTCGAAGCGCTGCTCGGCGTTGTCGGAATCGATGAGGCACAGCTCGACCCGGTCGGCCACCTCGGAGAAGATCGCGAAGTTGACGCCCGTGCCGTCATACGTGGATCCGAGGGGATAAGGAGTACCGGGCCAAATGTCCATGGGGAGCATTGTGGTCCACGAGGTTTCGCCGCCGCACAGCTACCGTGGTGCGCGTGATCAACGACGGCATGAATGGCGGGGCGAGGTGACCGGGCGCAAGGCTGCGCTGCGCCGTCGCCTGTCGCGCGTGCCGGGGCTGTTGCAGTTGGTCCGCCTGACGATGGGGACCATCCGGATCTGCATGCGCTATCGCGTCACCGGGCTGGCCGCGGAGGCCGGTTTTTTCGCGCTGTTGTCATTACCACCGTTGGTGTTCGGGCTGTTGGGCGCGGTGGGATACCTCGGCAAATGGATCGGCCCCAACACCGTGCACCGGGTCACCGTCAACATCGAGAGCTACGCCTCGCAGTTCCTCACCGAGGAGAGCCTGCGGCAGGTGCTGATGCCCACGATCAACTCGGCATTGAGCGCCGGCCGGCCGGATGTGATCTCGGTCGGCTTCCTGCTGTCGCTGTGGTCCGGCTCGCGCGCGCTCAACGTGATGATCGACACGGTGTCGATCATGTACGGCCAGGGCGGCAAGCGCGGCATCGTCCAGACACGGGTGCTGAGCCTGTCGCTGTACTTCGGCGGGTTGGCGTTCGGAGCGATCGTGATCCCGCTGATCGTCATCGGTCCGGACCTGCTGTCGAGTTGGCTGCCGACCGGGCTGCAGTTCCTCATGACGTTCTACTGGCCTTTGGTGGGTGGGCTGACGATCCTCAGCCTGGCCACGTTCTTCTACATCGCGACGCCGGCGCGGACCCCGTGGGCGCGAGACCTGCCCGGCGCGACGCTGACACTGGTCATCTGGGTCATCGCCTCGATGGCGCTGCGCTGGTTCCTCGGGCGGTCGGTGGGTGACCACAGCACGAGCATCTACGGGCCGCTGGCCGCGACCATCGTCGTGCTCACCTGGCTGTACTTCCTGGGCATCGCCGTGCTGATCGGGGCCGGTCTGAATGCCGCGTCGGTGCGCTTGTGGCCGCCGCCGGAGCGTCCGCGGGTGCGCGACCGCGCCAAGGAATGGATCGGCGACCTCACGCCACGGCTGACCGACCGCGACGACGCGTCGGGGGAGTCGTCGGACGAGCCGTCCAGGGAGCCGGAGCCGTGTGCTGATGACGAGCCGGCGTCGGCAGCGGAGGGGCGGGAGCCGGCGCGTGAGGCCGCCGGTGACGAGGCGAGCGTCATACGTGCCCAGAAGTCCGAGGCTGATGAGGCGAGCGTCATTCCAGCGACGGAGTCAGACGAATCCGACACGGATGCCGCCCGATTGGCGTCGCGCCAGACCATCAGTTAGTGTTTCGCAGCACGCACAGCGGGTTTCCCGCACGCGGCAGGCGGACATAGCTCAGTTGGTAGAGCGCAACCTTGCCAAGGTTGAGGTCGCCGGTTCGAGCCCGGTTGTCCGCTCTGATCAATCCTCTCGTGGTGACACGAGGGCGACGGATCGAGCACCACGGTGGAGTGGCCGAGAGGCGAGGCAACGGCCTGCAAAGCCGTCTACACGGGTTCAAATCCCGTCTCCACCTCCAGAGCACGTATGACGTATGACGCCGTCCCGGCTGGCAGCCGCGGGCGGCGTTTCGCTGTTTCCGGGGTCCTGCATCCGGGCGAATCACGTGCTGACAAGCCCGTTTTGGTGTTCCGCTGGCCGTCGGCTAAAGTTCATTCTCGTTGCCCAGCTTCGGCGGGGTTACAGGCGGACATAGCTCAGTTGGTAGAGCGCAACCTTGCCAAGGTTGAGGTCGCCGGTTCGAGCCCGGTTGTCCGCTCTGCGATCAGCATCGCAATGGGCGATTGGCGCAGCGGTAGCGCGCTTCCCTGACACGGAAGAGGTCACTGGTTCGATCCCAGTATCGCCCACCACCACGAAAGCCCCTGACCTGCGGAAACGCAAAGTCAGGGGACTTTTCGTTGCACGGCGTGGAACAACAAGCGGCCCATGGATGACCCCCGCTGCGCGGATCCCGTGTTGGGTTCGTGCAGTCGGGTTGACCGCCAGATCTGAGCGGTGGATCACAGGGCGCCAGATGCCGACCTTCCGCTCCGGTTGTGTATGTCGCGCGGCGGGTTGGCCTTAGCCAGAATCTCGACGAAGCGGCCGACGATTCCCGCGGGCTTACTGCGTGTAACCGCCGCGACGTCGCGCATCAGGGGCGGCCGAAGTGACACCCATGGTGCTTCGGGTGAGAGAGCGCTCATCGGCACGACGGCCAGCCCCACTCCGGCGCCGGCCAGCGCGGCTGCCGTTGTGAGTGATCGCACCCGAATCTCGTTGTGCTGCACAGATTTTGCAGCCGCGAACTGGTCGGTGAGCCAGGCGCTGAAGCCGTTCTGCGCATCGACCCCGACCAATCGTTCTCGCGCCACCCGGCGGAGCGTCACCGGTTGTTGCAGGATGTCGTGCTCCGCTGACCCCGTGACGACGACCTCCTCGGCAGCGAGCTCCGTGACAAAAAGTCCACCGGCACCACCCTGCAACGGCGTGATGCCGAGATCGGCGCGGCCTGATCGAACCGCGTCCAAGACCTCCTCGGAGCTGGTCGCCTCGATCAGCTCCAACCGGGCGCTTTCGTTCCGGTGAGTCCACGCACGTATGGCGGGGGACAGCAGCGGCACCGTGAAACTCTCAGCGCAGGCAATACGCACGATCGGATCCACTTGCTCCTGCAGCGCAAGAGCCGCGCGCCCGGCCGCGGCGATCGCCTCCCGGGCATGCGGCAGCACCGCTCGCCCCTCCGGAGTCAGCGCCGCACCCGACGCCGACCGATCGACCAGCGTCGCACCCAACTCGGACTCCAGAGCTTTGAGCTGATGCGACACGGCCGGCTGGGTCAGATAGAGCCGTTGACCGGCTGCGGTGATTGACCCCTCGTCGGCGACGGCGACAAGGATCTCCAGGGCACGCAAGCTAGGCATGAGCAAAGTTTATGGCTGGCGCAAGAAACATGCATCCGCGTTGGGGAAGGAATCGCGCCGACCCCCTGGTTGTACGTGGTGACAGCGCACCGCAGTCGGCGGTGCGGCATACATCAGGAGGATGCAGATGACTGACACCAAACGAGTTCTCATCGTCGGCGGTGGCTCAGGCGTCGCCCGCGCCCTGGCCGTGAACCTGGTGGCCGACGGCTTCGAGGTGGTGCTCGGATCCCGCAATCCGCAGCAGGTGCAGGACAAGCTGCCCGAGCAACTCCGTGAGGTCGTCCGCAGTGTCCGCCTCGACCTTGCGGACGAGGACTCCATCGCTGCGGTCGCGGCCGGCGGCCCGTTCGAGCACGTCGTGTCGCTGGCGGCCAACCATGCCAACGGCCCGATCGGCGACCTGACCCGCGACGCGATCCATGGCGCCTTCGACGCCAAGGTGGTCGGACCGCTGCTGCTGGCCAAGCACCTCGACGGCGTGCTGTCCGAACACGGAGCCTTCGTCTTCCTCTCCGGAGTGGCGGCGTGGAAGCCCGCGCCCGGGCTGAGCGTCATGGCCACCACCAATGGCGCCGTGAGCTTCCTGGCCGAGGCGCTGGCCGTCGAACTCGCGCCGCACCGCGTCGTGGCCGTCTCTCCCGGCATCATCGACTCCGGCGCCTGGGACGGGATGGGCGCCGGCAAGCAGGAGCTCTTCGAGCAGACCGCGGCGGCCAACCCCGCGCGTCGCGTCGGACAGGTCGAGGATGTCGTGAGCGCGATCCGGCTCGCGCTGGACAACACCTTCGTCACCGGCAGCACGATCCACGTGGATGGCGGTGGGCGTCTCGCGTGACCGCCACCGGCCGCGGTGGATGTTGTGCGGCGCCGGGGGACCGCTCGCGCGGCCGCGTCATACCTGGCTGGCCGGTGATCACGCTCCTACGATGGGCTGGCCGGTGGCGTCACGCCGCCCACACCGAAGTCAGGAGATGCCGTTGCCCACGTCGCAGGTGGTCCGCCTCACCGTCGGGCAGGCGCTGGTCCGTTTCCTCGCGGCGCAGCACACCGAGCGTGACGGCATCGAAAGGCGTCTGATCGCAGGCGTTTTCGGGATCCTCGGACATGGCAATGTCGCCGGCGTCGGGCAGGCGCTGCTGCAGAACCAGGTGCAGTCGGAGGCGGGCTCCGGCGATTGGAGCAGCGGCATCTGCGACCCTGCGCCCGGCGCGATGCCCTATCTGATGGCGCGCAACGAGCAGGGCGCAGTGCACGCCGCGACCGGTTTCGCCAAGACCGCCAACCGGCTGCAAACCCTCGCCGTCACGGCGTCGACCGGCCCCGGTTCGACCAACATGGTCACCGGGGCCGCGCTCGCGACGACCAACCGGCTGCCCGTGCTGCTGCTGCCATCGGACGTCTTCGCCTCCCGTATGCCGGATCCCGTGCTGCAGCAGTTGGAGGACCCGCGCACCCCCGACATCTCGGTCAACGACGCATTTCGGCCGGTGAGCCGTTTCTGGGACCGGATCAGCCGCCCTGAGCAACTGATCTCGTCGACACTTGCCGCGATGCGAATGCTCACCGACCCGGGGGAGACTGGCGCCGTGACACTCTGCCTGCCTCAGGACGTGCAGGCCGAGGCGTTTGACTGGCCTCTTGAGTTCTTCGACAGGCGTGTCTGGCACGTCGCGCGACCCGTCCCAGACCCGGCGGCGGTGCAACGTGCGGCTGCCGGGATCCGCCAGGCGCGCCGACCGCTGCTCATCGCCGGTGGTGGCGTGATCTACTCCGACGCATCGCATGTCTTGCGCGAATTCGCCTCAGCCACAGGGATTCCCGTGGCCGACACCCAGGCCGGCAAGGGCGCGGTGAACTGGGATCACGAATGTGCCGTGGGCGGTATCGGCGCCACGGGCACTGCGGCCGCCAACGAGCTTGCCCGCAGCGCAGATCTGGTGATCGGCGTCGGAACCCGCTACAGCGACTTCACCACCGCGAGCCACACGATCTTCGAGAATCCGGACGTGCGCTTCGTCAGCATCAACGTGCAGGGATTTGACGCCGCGAAGCAGAGCTCGACCGCGGTGGTCGCCGACGCGCGAGCCGGATTGGCAGCCCTCGCAACAGAATTGGCGAGCCACCGAGTCGCGCCGGCATACACGGCGGAGATCACCGAGCGTGCTCGACAGTGGCGGGAGGTGGTCGACCGGTGCTACCACCTCGGCCACGAGCCGCTGCCGGCGCAGACCGAGATCTTCGGCGCGCTCAATGAACTCATGACCGGCGACGACGTACTTGTCAACGCCGCGGGGTCGATGCCCGGAGACCTGCAGTGCCTGTGGCGTGCGCCGAATCCGCAGCAGTACCACCTCGAATACGCCTACTCCTGCATGGGATACGAGATCCCAGCAGCAATGGGAGTGCGTATGGCGAAGGGCGCGTCCGGCCAGGTGGTGGCGGTCGTCGGCGACGGCAGCTACCAGATGCTGCCGATGGAACTGGCGACCATCGTGTCGGAAGGGCTGAAGGTGATCGTCGTGCTGCTCGACAACCACGGGTACGCCTCGATCGGTGCGCTGAGCGAAGGCCTCGGCAGTCAGCGCTTCGGCACCAGCTTCGTCTCGCGCAATGCCGACACCGCCCGGCTCGACGGCGCTCGCAGTCCGGTGGATCTTGCTGCCAACGCGGCGAGCTGGGGCGCGAATGTCCTGAAATGCCACAGTGTTCGCGAGTTCAGGGACAACTATCGGCTGGCCAGGCAGAGCATCACGACGACCGTGCTCTACGTGGAGGTCGACCCGCTCGGCCCGAATCCGCCGTTGAGTGCCTGGTGGGATGTGCCGGTGGCCGAGGTGAGTGAGCTTGAGTCCACGCAGGCCGCCCGCGTGTCATACGAAACGGCCAAAGACGCCCAACGCTACTACCTGTGAGGTTGCCGCGCGATGGGTTCCGATCCGCCCCGATGGCTGCTTGGATGGTGAGGTTCACGGCGGACCGACGCAGCGTGGAAGGACGATCAGTCCCGTGGCACTGAGCTGCACACCCGACGTGCTGACGATCGGCCGCACCGGAGTCGACATCTACCCTGAACAGGTCGGAGTCCGGCTCGAGGACGTCACCACGTTCGGCAAATTCCTCGGTGGCACGGCGACGAATGTCGCGGTGGCCGTCGTGCGATTGGGTCGCTCGGCAGCGGTGGTCACCCGCACCGGCGACGACCCGTTCGGCCGCTTCATCCACCGCAGCCTGCGCGACTTCGGTGTCGACGACGGCGCGGTGTCGGCGGTGCCTGACCTGCCGACGCCGGTGACTTTCTGCGAGATGTTTCCTCCGGACGAATTCCCGCTCTACTTCTACAGATTCCCGGTCGCGCCCGACCTGATGATCCGGGCCGACGAGTTGCCGGAGCGGGAGATTCGCGAGGCACCGATCTACTGGTCGACTCTCACCGGCATGTGCACCGAGCCCAGTCGTGCGGCGCACCTGCGCGCCTGGCAGCTGCGTGGACGGCGGTCGCACACCGTGCTCGATCTGGACTACCGGCCGATGTTCTGGCAGTCCCCGGATGACGCCGGAGAGGCCGCGCGTGCAGCGCTGCCGCAGTGCACGATCGCGGTCGGCAACCGCGAGGAGTGCACAGTCGCAACCGGCGAGGACGATCCTGTCGCTGCCGCCCGGACGATGCTCGACCTCGGGGTGCAGATCGCGATCGTCAAACAGGGCCCCGAAGGCGTGCTGGCGATGTCGGGCACGGAGTGTCACGTCGTTGCGCCGATCCGCGTCGACGTGGTCAACGGGCTCGGCGCGGGAGACGCCTTCGGTGGTGCACTGTGCGTCGGGCTTCTCGAGGGCCGTTCGCTGCGAGAGACCGTATGCCGGGCCAATGCGGCCGGCGCCATCGTGGCCGGCCGGGTCGAATGTTCCTCGGCGATGCCGTCTGGACCCGAGCTCGACCTGTTCCTGCAGACGCGAGGAGTCTGACGTGATGGTGGATGTCGCGCGAGTGGCCAGGATCAGGCGGCAGGACCCAGGCGCGATCGCCGAAGCGTGGCGAGCCCGCTCCCGCAGACCGCTGTTGCCGGATGACGGGCGGCTGCTCATCGTGGCCGCCGATCACATGGCGCGGGCTTCGTTCGGGGTGCGCGACGATCCGACCGCGATGCTGTCGCGACCGGATGTGCTGCAACGGCTGGCCACCGCGCTGAAGCACCCGGGGGTCGACGGTGTGCTCGGCACCGCCGACGTGCTCGAAGACCTGCTGCTGGCCGGACTGCTTGAGGACAAGATCGTCATCGGCTCGATGAATCGCGGTGGCCTACAGGGTGCGAGCTTCGAACTCGACGACCGCGGCACGGCATACACCTCGACGGACATCGCCGCACGCGGTCTCGACGGCGGCAAGATGCTCCTACGGATCTGTCTGGACGACCCGGGCACTGTGCGCACCATGGCCGAATGTGCCCGATTTGTCAGCGAATTGGCCCAAATCGAGCTGATGGCGATGATCGAGCCGTTCTGGTCGGTCCGCACGCAGGGACAGGTGCGCAACCTGCTCGACCCGGAGTCGGTGATGCGTGCAGCCCAGGTGGTTGCCGGTCTCGGAGGCACCTCTGCATACACCTGGCTCAAGCTTCCCGTCGTTGACCAGATGCGCCGGGTGCTGGAGTCGACGACGCTGCCGGTGCTGCTGCTCGGGGGTGACCCCAGCGGCGATTCGGAGCACGCCTACCAGCGGTGGGCCGATGCCCTGCTGGCGCCGACGGCCGCAGGCCTGGTCGTGGGGCGCGCGCTGCTCTACCCACCGGACGGCGACGTCGCCTCCGCCGTCGAGCGAGCCGCGGAGATGGTGCACGGATGACGTATGACGCAACGCCTCGGCGTGACGGTGGTGCCGGACCTGACCGGTGGTTCCGTCCCGCTGCCTTGACGACCGCAACCGGGTTGCGCGTGGCCGTGCAACCCGACGGGGAGCCGCTGCGGCATACCGGTCTGACTGTCCTCGCGCTGCGGGACGGGGAGGCCTACGAGCTGTCGTCCGGCCCTGACGAATATCTCCTGCTGCCGCTGTCTGGTGGCGGCGACGTGGATTTGAGGTCCGGGACGCTTCACGAGATCTTGCGCGGGCGGGAGGACGTCTTCTCGGCGGCCGCCGACTGCGCCTATGTCCCGCGGGACCACCAGGTGACGGTGACCGCGCGCGGGCCGGTCGAGGTCGCACTGTGCGCGGCCAGAGCCACCGGCGATCTGCCGCCGGCTGTCCTGCGCGCTCCGGACACTCCGGTCGAGCTGCGCGGAGCAGGCTGCTCCTCCCGGCAGGTGCGCAATTTCGGCACACCCGACGCCATCGACGCGACCGCGATCATCGCCTGCGAGGTGCTCACGCCGGGTGGCAACAGCAGTTCCTACCCGCCGCACCGCCACGACTGCACGGTGCCGGGAATCGAATCCGAGCTCGAGGAGATCTACTACTTCCGGCTGCGAGCCGATCCGGCCGCACCCGATAACGCCGACCCGATCGGATTCTGTCGCGTCGGCGGATCAGGGGGCGATGAGGCCAGCTGGTGCGTTCGCGACGGTGACGTGCTGTTGGTGCCGGCTGGCTGGCACGGACCCGCGACAGCGGTGCCGGGCTACGACCTCTACTACCTCAACGTCATGGCCGGTCCCGGGCCAGAGCGTCGCTGGCTGATCAGCGACGACCCCGCCCACGACTGGGTCCGCGACACGTGGGCGGATCAGCCGATCGACCCACGGCTACCGTTCTGACGATGAAAGATGTTGCTGTGACAGCAGATTCGAAACCATCGGGGCCGTCGCGACCGGACCGCTCGGTTAACCCGACCCCGCCATACGACCGGCTCACCGTCGGGGTCTGCCCGGATCAGTGGGGCGTGTGGTTTGCCGACGACCCGGTGCAGATCCCCTGGCAGCAGGCGCTGGACGAGATGGCCGAGGCGGGTTTCAGCGTGCTCGAGACAGGGCCGTTCGGGTATCTGCCGACCGACCCCGAACGTATGGCGGCTGAAGTCGGCGCTCGCGGGATGCGGGTCGTCGCAGGCACCGGCTGGGGCGTGCTGCACCGCCCCGAAGCGTGGCCCGAGACCGAGCGGCAGTTCCGCCGGATCGCGGAGACTCATGCCGCGGTCGGCGCGGAGTTCATCGTGCACCTCCCGCCGATGTACCGCGACGAACTCACCGGCGAGTTCACCGACGAACGCGTGCTCACCGGCGATGCCTGGCGCACGTATGTCGACAACGCCAACCGGCTCGGCCGCATCATGAAGCAGGACTACGGCTTGCAGATGGTGCTGCATCCGCACGGCGATTCGCACATCGAAAGCCGTGCCGACATCGACCGCGTGTTCACCGCGACCGACCCGGCATACGTCGGGTTCTGCCTGGACACCGGGCACATCGAGTATGGCGGCGGCGACTGCCTCGAACTGATCCGCGACTACCCGGACCGGATCAGTTACGCGCATTTGAAGGTCATGGATCCGCAGGTCGTGCGACAGGCGCACGAGCAGGACTGGTCCTTTGGCATCGCCGTCCGCCGGCACTGCTCGGTGGCGCCGCCGGCCGGTGCGCCGTCGTTGCCGCCGGTGATCGACGCGCTGGCCGGCCTCGGCAAGCCGCTGTATCTCATCTGCGAACAGGACATCTACGGCTGCGATCCGGTGTTCCCCAAGCCCAACGCGATCCGCACGCGACAGTTTCTCGCCGCCCACGGTGTCGGCCTGCGCTGAGCGACACACCCCTCGGCCGAGCGCGTCGTTACGCCCGCAGTCCTTCGAAGGAGAGATCGATGACAGTCCGAATCGGGATGATCGGCCCTGGCGCGATGGGGCGCTCGCACATCGAGCGCATTCGTCGCCGGATCGCCGGCGCCGAGGTGGTGGCCGTCAGCGATCTCGACGATGAGCACGCCCGAACGGTCGCGATGCAGATCGGTGCTGCGGCATACCCCACGTCTGCGGAGTTGATCGCCGCAGCCGACGTCGATGCGGTGATGATCTGCAGCCACGGTCCTGCCCACCGCGACGACGTGGTCGCGGCCGTCGACGCGGGCAAGCCGGTGTTCTGCGAAAAGCCACTCGCGCCAACGGCTTCGGAGTGTCTGGACATCATGGATGCCGAGCAGCGAGCTGGTCGCCGACTCGTGACGGTGGGCTTCATGCGCCGCTTCGATCCGGGGTACGTCCAGATGAAAGACATCCTCACATCCGGCGAGATCGGCGAGCCGCTGATCTTCCACAGCGCTCATCGCAATCCCGCTGTGCCGTTGCAGTACACGCCGGACATGGCCATCAACGACACCGCTATCCATGACATCGACATCGTGCGGTGGCTGCTCGCCGAGGAGGTCACGACTGTGCGCGTCGACACACCCCGCGCGACACGGCACCGGCCGGGCCGCTTGCAGGATCCGCTGATCCTGATCCTCAGCACGACCTCGGGGGTGTGGGTGGACGTCGAGATCTTCGTGAACAATCAGCACGCGTATGACGTGCAGGGCGAGCTCGTCGCTGAGACCGGCACCGTGCGACTCACCGACCAGCAGGTGGTCGAGCGCAGCGGAACCGCCGGTCGCGGGCATCGGTTGGCGATGGATCACAACGAGCGCTTCGCGGCCGCCTTCGACGCGGAACTGCAGCAATGGGTCGCTGCTGTCGCGCATGGGGAGTGCACCGGCCCGTCGAGCTGGGACGGTTACGCGGCAGCGAGTGTGTGCGACGCGGCGGTCCGCGCCATACATGCCGAGGCTGCGACGAGTGTCAGCATGATCGAACGGCCTGCGCTTTACCGCTGACGAAAAGTTGTCGCCAATTCCTGGTCCGAAGGCCGTCGTCGACATGTCGACGTGCGTGACGCGAGCCATATCGAACGTTGTGGAGGACGATGGGCCTATGGGATTCAGCTTTCAACGTCGTCAGCGGGTCGGCCGCAACACTTCGCTCAATGTCAGCAAGTCAGGAGTGAGCGCGTCCCGTCGAGCAGGCCGGGTGACAGTGAACTCACGCGGCCGCATCTCGGTCAACCTGGGTCGCGGGCTGAGGTGGCGCGGCAAGATCTGATCGAGCCTGCTGTTCACCGACGGGCGACGCTCCCGCCGCGGCCGTGGTGAGATGTCCCGATGCAAACGCAGCGGCGACGTGGCCCGGTGACTCGATCGGCGGCCGGGACCAGCGTGGGTTGGATGGTGGCCGCTGCCACCATCACGATTCTGGTGACCCGCCTCTACCTGGTCCTCACCGGCTATCCGCAGGTCGGCGGCGAGATCTTCCACATCGCGCATGCCGTCTGGGGCGGCCTGCTGCTGATGGTCGGGCTGTTCGTCGCGCTCGCCATCGCCAATGCCTGGGCCGCACCTGCGGCGGGCATCCTGGGTGGGATCGGCGCCGGGTTGTTCATCGATGAAATCGGCAAATTCATCACCCAGGACAACGACTACTTCTTCCGGTTGGCGGCGCCCCTGGCGTATGGCGTGCTGGTGGCGTTCGCGGCTGCGGCCTACCGCGCGGGACGCGTGACCCGGGACACGCGACGATCTCACCTGTATGCCGCGCTCGAGCTGCTCAAGCCGGCCCTCGACGGGACCATGACCAAGCGGCAACTCGAGGCCGCGAGGCACCATGTGAACAAAGCCAAGCAGCTTGGCACGAATGACGCACTCGACCCGCTCATCGCGGGCCTCGAACAGACGCTGGACTCCACTGAGCAGACCGCCGGCGGAGAGACGACCGCGGTGGGTCGCGCCCGGGCGCTGCTGCGCCGGTGGGAACTACGCGCCTTTCCCGTCGATCGGTTGCGCAAATGGTCGCGAGTGGCGCTCATGTTGGTGGCGGCAATCGGTCTGGTCGCCGGGCCGGGAGTGCTCGCGCTCGCCCTGTGGCACCTGTTCGGCCCAGACCAGCTGCGGGGCAACAACAGCCTCCTCGGTGACAGCCCCGGCCCGGTTGCCTGGACGGCTGCGGCTGTTGCCGCGGTCTCCGGCCTGGTGGCGGGCGTCTCCGCGGTGCTGGCCGTGCGTAGGCTCGGGCGTGACTCGGACGATCTCAGCGGAGGGGTGCACTGGGGGATGGTGTCCCTCGGGGTGCTTCTTGTGGGAGTGAATTTCACTCTCGCCTACTTCGACCAGTTCATCGTGCTGTTGGAGGGGTCTGTGCAGGCCGGCGTCTTCGGGATGCTTGCGCGTTACGGCCGCCGCACCGGCGCGCGGCACCGATGACCGCAGATGCGTCGGCGGATCACAGTTGTGGTTCCGGTGAGGCACATTTCGGGACCGTGCGGGCCAGCGGTGTGCTTGAGGTCCGCCACGATCACGGGTGCCTGGACGAGCCCGGTTTCTGGGTGGTGGTGGCTTCCTTCGAGGGCGATTTCATCGCAGCCCGGATGGCGCACGTATCTCGTGACTCTCGTTCTCGCCACGTGGATCATGGTGCGCAGCAACAGCATTCACCGGCTGTATGGCGCAGCTCGTTGACGGCGGCTGACTACCAGAGCGCGGTGGTGCGCATCCGGGAACTCATCGCGGCCGGTGAGGTGTATCAGGTCAATCTCTGCCGGGTGCTGTCGCGGGAGCTGCCGGCCGGCGCGAGTCTCGATGTGCTGAATTCGCTTCTGTGGCAACGGCATCCGAGCAGGTATGCCGCACGCATCCATATCTCGCAGGCCGATCTTGACGTGGTCAGTGCGTCTCCGGAACTCTTCCTGGCTCGCACGGCGGACGTGCTTCGCTCGGGCCCGATCAAGGGGACGGCGATCTCCACCGAGGCGATGCTGGCCAAGGACTACACCGAGAACGTCATGATCACCGATCTGGTGCGCAACGACCTGTCCACTGTCTGTGCTGCAGGGTCGGTGGAGGTGCGGGGATTGTGCGTGCCTGAGGCCTATTACGGTTCGGTTCACTTGGTGTCCACGGTGGCTGGTCGGCTGCGACCAGGAGTCTCCTGGTCGCAGATACTGACGGGGACCTTCCCGCCCGGATCGGTGTCCGGTGCACCGAAAACCACTGCCCTACAGGCGATTCGCGCGCTCGAACCGATCGCGCGCGGACCGTACTGCGGTGCGATCGGCTACGTGGACAACAACTCCTCGACAGCACGACTGGCGGTCGGCATACGTACGTTCTGGGCCACGAGCGACGGTGACGGCGCTCGCACGCTCAACTTCGGCACGGGGGCGGGGATCACCTGGGGTTCTGATCCGTTGGGGGAGTGGGAGGAGACCGAGCTGAAGGCCGCCCGGTTGATCCGACTTGCCGACGACGCCTTCGGTGGCGACGCCGGTCAGTGACAGACTGCCTCTCGGCAGAACCACATCCAGGAAAGGCGATTGATGAACACGCGAGTGTGGGTCGACGGCGAGCGGGTCGACGACAAGCCCAGTGTGCGGGCCCTCGACCACGGGGTGACTGTGGGTGACGGCGTCTTCGAGACCTGCAAGATCGACGGCGGGGAGGTCTTCGTGCTCGAACGGCACTACGACCGCCTCGACAACTCGCTGCGTGGCCTTGGCCTCCAGGCCGCCGACCGGGCGCACCTGGATGAGGGCATCGCTGCAGTGTTGCGCGAGCCGATGGATTTTGGGCGACTGCGGTTCACCGTGACCGGTGGTCTCGGCCCGCTCGGCTCCGACCGGTCCGACGTTCCGATGACCTACATCGTCTCCGCGGTCGAGCTCGAACGCCCGCAGGGCAGCACCAAGATCGTTGTCGTGCCGTGGACGCGCAACGAGAATTCCGCCGTGGCGGGCCTCAAGACCACCTCGTATGCCGAGAACGTCGTCGCGCTCGCGCATGCCAAGAGCCAGGGTGGCAGCGAGGCGATCTTCGCCAACACCCGTGGCGAGCTGTGCGAGGGCACCGGATCGAACATCTTCGTCGTCGTCGACGGCGAGATCCTCACGCCGCCGTTGTCGGCCGGGCCGTTGGCCGGCATCACCCGCGCGCTGGTGCTCGAGTGGTGCGGGGAGGCCGGCATCGCCATACGTGAGCAGACTCTGCCGCTGGACGTACTTCGTTCTGCCGACGAGGTTTTCATCACCTCCTCGACACGCGATGTGCAGCCGGTCCACGCCGTCGACGATCGTGTGCTGCCCGCGCCCGGGCCGCTCACGACAGCCGCAGCTGATGTCTTCGCGAAGGCTGCTGCCGCCGGGCGACGGTGAGCCGGGCGTGCCGGACCCGAAGGAGGAGCCCGGAACAGAGATGCACCGCGACGCGCCTGACGACGCGGCCTGGATCGACCGTTTCGAATGGCGCGCGAGGCTGCGCACCAAGCCGCCGCTGAACGCCGCCTACCGGATCGGTATCGGTTTTCTGGGGCTGGTCGTCGTTGCTGTCGGCGCCGCCGCGGTGCCGCTGCCAGGGCCGGGCTGGCTCATTGTCTTCGCCGGCCTCGGGATCTGGGGCACCGAATTCGCGTGGGCGAGAGACCTGTTGCACTTCGCCCGGCGCAAGGTTCACGGGTGGAACCAGTGGCTCGCGCCGAAACCGTGGTGGGTCAAGGCACTGGTCGGACTGGTTGTGTGTGCCTTCGTGCTCGGCGCCATGTGGGCGATGTTCGCGATCAGCGGTGTGCCCGGTCTGCTGCCCGACAGCATCGAGAATCTGCTGAGAAAGCTGCCCGGCGTCTCCTGACCACCACCGGCGGTGGCAGGTCAGGAGACCGGACGCCGTGGTCAGACGTCGGCGTTGTCGGCGCCCGGCTGGATGGGGCCGACCTTCAGGAACGGCCCGTTCATCGGGGCTTTGCATGCCGTCTGGGTTGTCGGGACGAACGCGGCCTCGGTGCTGTCCGGCGGGTAGACCCGCAGGCCGCGCACCGAAATCGTCTGACAGCTGGGGGTTTTCTCCGGCGCACTCGACAGAAACAGACCCGCGGACGCGGTGGCACCCGGCGCAATCGTCACCGGCGTGAAGCCCTTGATTCGGGTTGCGGGTGCGCCGACCTGGGTGCCGGACGAATTCGTCACATAGGAGACACCGGGCGCGCCGGTGAGCTCGCACGCGCTGGAGCCAGTGTTTTTGAAACGGAGTGCGACATGTGAACCCTGCATGTCGGCATTGCCGTCGCCGATCGTGATCTGCAGGTTGGCGACTGTGCATCGGGGTGTGCCGGTGCCGCCGCTGCCGGATGACGTCGCCGTCGGTGAGGTGCTCGAAACGGGGGAGGTGCTCGGCCCGCTCGGTTGGCCGGTCGACATCGACGGGGAAGCGGAGGACGAACTCGGGAGGCTGCTCGCCGCGCTGCTGCTGCTTCCGCCGCCACAACCTGCCACGGCCATGCTTGCCGCTGCGACGGTGGCGGCGATTCCCGCGAGCTGTGCGGTGCGTGTCTTCATGACGTTCTCCATCTGCTCGTTTCGGTGAGGCGCGAAGCCCCCTTCACGGTCGGAGCCAACGTACGACCCCGTCGATGAGTGGACGCCGAACGAGGTCATCCGGTTGTCTCGAACCTCGTTGTCGTTGCGGCGGACCCGATTAGGTATGCCGGTGCGCGGTCGGCTAATGTTGGCGGTCGCAACGCTGGTGCAGATCGCTCGGCGCGGCAATCTGGATGTGTAGCTCAGTTGGTTAGAGCGTTCGCTTCACACGCGAGAGGCCAGGGGTTCGAGTCCCTTCACATCCACTCTGTCTCATCCTGCTGCGGCTGTGATGTCGCCGTACTGGCTGAACGAGATGTGTGGCGGCAACGCCGCGGCAGCCAGCAGTGACGTGCTCATCTCAGCGCACATTCCGATGGTGTCGACCGGCTGTTGCGGCGATGTTTTGAGCACGATCCCGAAATCGCTCGGCACATCACTCCCCGCTGCAGCAATACCGCTGATCGTCCAGGCATTGAGTTTGAAATTCGACGATGTCTGGTCGGACGTGGCGGACACTGTTTCCGCGGAGGGCCAAGAGCGTCCGTCGGATGACGCGAACGTCGTGGTGAGCTTCGCGGTCGATTCGAAGTAGGCCTCCTGCTGTTTGGGGCCATCCGCCGTTGACTCACCCAATGCGGCCAGGCATGACGGCGATACCTTGTCGCCCGGCACGCGGACCCAGCTCGAAGTCATCACGGTCGCGGACGCGGTGCCGCCGATGGTGCTGGCAAGCGTCTGTTTTGCGGCGACCGATTGCGGCGCGGGAAGCGCGCCGGTTCGGCTCTCGGCAGGGCTGAAGGAGAACATCGCGAACACCCCGAGCACCGCGAGAATTGCAACAAACCCCACGACGACAACGGCGACCGGCCATCTCATCGGGTCAGGTTAAACCCAATCTCTTCTGGCGGCTCCGGTTTCGTCCGAGCCGAATTCCTTCAACGTGCGGGCGAAGAACCCGGTGCCAGTCCCTTCGTCACGTCTTTCGACGCACCGGAGTGTGTTCACCGCGGTTCTCACAGGTGGCATTCATCTCCCGGCGCAACATTTCTCCCGACCACAGGAAGTTGGTTCCGCTGCGACGAACGGCAGCGTCGATTGCAAGGGGGACTGCCGTGCTGAATCGCCGGTCATTGCTGCAATGTGGTGGTGCAGCGCTGGTATCCGCCGGTCTGGCCGGTTGTTCATCGGCAAGTTCGCGGCAACCAAGGTCGTCCGTGTCCGCGGCACCGTCGCCCTCAACGACGTCGTCAGCGGCACATCAGCGGGAGGTCGCTTCCGCTCGGATCGCCGAGAGTGGCCTAGACGGTGTGGTCTCCGTGCAAGCGCCAGGTATGAAGTTCAGCGTCGGAACGCAGGCCATTGTGGTCGGGGATGTCGATCAGGCCAGCATCGACAGCATCGCCGCCATCGCGGAGAACGCGGTTCCGGCTACGCTCGCCCTGGCAAATGCGCGCGCTGATCATCCGCTGTTGATCCTGCTGCCACGTTCATCGGCCGAATATTCACGGTGGCAGGGCGTGAATCCGCAGGTCACCGTGGACAGCGGGGCAATGACGGTTCGAGGACTGTCCGGGAAACCTGGTTGGATCGTTGTCAACCAGATGCTCGATGGCAACGACACGTTGATCACCGGTGCTGAGACACCGTTGATTTCGGACATCATTTATCACGAGACCTTCCACGCGGTGACACTTCCGTCGAAGTGGGTCTATGCGCCGGCGTGGGTCATCGAGGGCTACGCGGTCTGGACGAGCGGCCACTCAGCGCAAGTTGTTAGCAGTATGCACCCCAAGAACCCGGTCCTCCCGACGTATGCACAGATCCACAGTGCCGACAATGCCCCGTACTACTACGACGCCGGTAGCTTCGTGGGATATCTGCAGTACGTCTACTCATGGCAGACAGCCCTCGTGTTCTATCAGGACGCCATCGCCCAGAACACACCCGATGTCGACGCGCTCTTCAACAAACATTTCGGCGTCTCTCTCCCGGTTGCCGTTGCCGCTTGGAAACGCAACTACGCGCATCAGGTGGCGAATGTGGATCTCTACACCTGACGATCGCAGGTGGACCGTTCTGCGTGGTCTCGTGAGCGATTAGCGCGTCTGCGAAGTACCCGGCAGTTGATACGAGTTGTCGGTGATGGACCAGTCCGTGACCGCCCGAGTCGCGGGGTTGTAGACCACGGTCAACGCCGAGCCAGTAGGAATCGCGGCGCCAGAAGGGCCAGACGCGGCATACCCGACAAAATGGCCGGTCATGGAGACCACCACGACACTTTCGGCGCCGCCACTCGACACCAACGAGGGTGCCGACGCTTGCACAGCGGACCTGGTCGTGCGTACGGCGACCATGGTTCGCGGCGCCCCGTCGCCGTTGTCGCGGGCGAGGTTGAGGGCAGCCTGACGCGCCCCGCTCGTGCCGATCGCCGCAGCTGACTGGGTAGCCGCGAACCTGGAACTCGCGCTGCACCCGATCACCGCAGCGCTCAGCGCAACGACGACGCCTGCACACAGCGCACGACCGAGAGGCGACATACGCGAAACCTATCCGGCGGTGGGCGGCTGCGCCGGTACCGGCGTCAGAAGCGCCGCGGCGGTCACGCCGACCTTGACGGCTGCGATGTCGTCTGCGGCCGCACGCCAGTCATCTGAAAGTCGATGCACACCGGCCACTTCGACTCCGTCGCCCAGCGGCCCAGCGAGATGGATGGGTGTGATCGATGCCAGCCGTGACAACAGCGGGTAACGATGGATCAGCACCGGATTCACCCCGGAGAGAACGCAACTGACCGCACCGGTCGAGTGCAAGGCGGCGGTGAGCGCCTTCCACGGGGTGTTCGCCCCCAGCACCACCGGAGCGAGGCCGCGGTCGAGCAGCATCAGCGAGAACAAGTGGTTCGGTAGATCGTGCAGTTCGCGCGGTGGGCACGCCAAGACCACGACATTGCCGGCCGCGCTCGTGCTGAACGCCGGCCGACGAATCGTGCCGATCACGGATCGAATGATGCCCGAGGCGTGGTGCTCGTGCAGCACCCCGAGTTGTCCTTGCTCCCACATGTCCCCGACATTGCGCAGGACCGGGATGAGCACGTCCGCCACAAGCGAATCGCTGCCGAACCGATCGTGATAGGCGACCAGATCGTGATGCAACAGATCGCCGTCGAGCCCGAGAATCGCGTCGAAGACGTCGTTGCGTGTCTCGAGCACGATCTCGGCACTGACTGGTGTCGCCTGAATCGTCCCCATCATTTCGATCATAGGTCAGCTATTCGCAAGCAGCACTGTTCTGGCGGTGAACTAACCCCAATGGGTAGTGCGGGCGCCGGACGATCGACATACGGTCGTTGATGTACGTCAAAACCGATGCACGACAAAGGAGTACGGCATGTCCAACAGCAAGATCGCCTTCCTCACCGCAGCCGAGGGAATCGAGGCCGTCGAGCTCACCGACCCCTGGAAGGCGGTGCAGGACGCCGGATACGAAGCTGTGCTCGTCAGCCCGGAGAGCGGCGAGGTGCAGCTGTTCAACCACCTCGACCCAGCCCAGAAACAGAAGGTCGATGTCACTGTCGCGGATGCCGATGTCGACGACTATGCCGGTCTGGTACTGCCCGGCGGGGTCGCCAACCCCGACGCGCTGCGCAGGGACAAGGACGCCGTGGCGCTCGTACGCCGGTTCGTCGAAAGCGGCAAGCCGGTTGCCGCCATCTGCCACGCGCCGTGGACCCTCGTCGAAGCCGACGTGGTGCGCGGCAAGAAGCTCGCGTCGTGGCCAAGCCTGCAGACCGATATCCGCAACGCCGGCGGCGAGTGGCACGACGAGGAGGTCGTCGTCGACGGCAACCTCATCACCAGCCGTAATCCCGACGACCTTCCGGCGTTCAACCGGGAGCTTCTGGCCGCACTCGGCGGCTGAGCCGGCTCAGGCCTGCGTCTGCCGCCGGTCAGGGGTAGAGCTCGGTCTGTGCGCGCCGATACAGCGCGTATGTCGCGGCCATCGCGTCCTCGGGTGTCACCGAGGGTGCGGTGGCGCGCGTGGACGCCTTGAGGCGCTCGAGCCGAGCAGGATCCACCAGCAGTTTGGCGAGGGTGTCGACCATGTCCTCGTCATCCGTGGCGAGGATGCCCTCGACGTCGTTCTCGATGAAGTCGACCAGGCCGGTGAACCGGTAACCCAGGACCGGCACCCCGGCACCGCGGGCCTCAAGTGCCGCAATGCCGAACGCTTCCTTGCGCGAGGGTGCGATGAACAGATCTGCTTCGTGCAGCAGGTCACGGATCTGCTCGGCATTGCGATTGCCCAGCAGCGTGATCCAGTCGCCGAGCCCGAGCCGGTCGATCTGTGCCTGCAACTGTTCGCGGCGCGGGCCGTCGCCGACGATGGAAACCGAAACACGAGTGCCCGCAGGGACTTTCGGACGGACCTTCGCCATGATGTCAATGAACTCGTTGATGTGCTTGCGCGGTTTGAGACGTCCGACCAGCACCAGTTTGAAGTCCGGCTCGCCGGCGCGATGAGTCGCCGGCTGGGTCGGCGCCCACCAGTCGACGTTGACCAGGTTGGGCACCACCGACACCCGACCCACGCGTGACAACGTGCGCGAGATGTGCCCGGCGACGACGCTGCTGACCCCGGAGTAGATCGCACGCATGCGCGACGGCCCGAAGAAGACCTTGGTCGACAGCCTTGTCGCCAGGCCGACCTTCCACCACACCGAGTGCACGGTGATCGCCACCGGTATGCCGCGCTTGGTGGCCGCCCGCGTGATGTAGATCGCTATCGGTGAGATGACCGTGAAGTGCGCGTGGACGACGTCGATGTCGCGGTCGTCGAGCACGGTGGCGACCATGGCGTGATTCAGCCACGGGAAGGCCACCGTCAGCCAGCGGATCTTCAAGCCGCGGTGAACGTCCAGCGGCAGATCGCACTCGTCACCGACCGCAGTGATGACGGTGACATCGTGACCGTCAACCTGTTGCTGCAACGCCAGCGCCTCGACTTGGCGCTCGATGCCGCCGACATCCGGTGCGAAGGAATCGGCCGCGTGCACGATTCTCATGCCTCGGCGGAATCCCTCGGGTGCAGCCGGACGGGGAGCGACTCCACGCCATACACGATCGACAGATCACGGAACTGCAGCTCCTCGGGCGGCACTGCCAACTGCAGCTGCGGGTAGCGACGCGACAATCCCTGGAAGGCCGCACGAAGCTCCATGCGGGCCAGCTCGGCGCCGACGCAGCGGTGGAACCCGTGGCCGAAGCCCAGGTGGGTCGGTCGGATCGCGGTGGGGTCGATGGTGTCGGGGTTGTCGCCGAGTGCGCTGTCACGATTCGCGCCGGACAGCGACACGATCACAACATCGCCCTTGCTGATCCGTTTGCCGAAAAGCTCCATGTCGGCCTTGGCGAACCGCGGGAAGGAGATCTGCACCACGGTCAGATAGCGCAGCAACTCGTCGACGACCGCGTCGATCTGTTCGCTGGCCGCCAGGCGGTATGACGCAGGGTCGCGCAACAGCGCCAGTGTGCCGAGGGACAACATGCTGGCGGAGGTCTCGTAACCGCCGGTGAAGACGCCGTCGGCGAGTCCGCCGAGCTCCTCATCGGTGACCTCGTCACCGATGTCGCGGATGATCTGCCCGAGCAGGCCGTCGCCGGGGTCGACTCGCTGGCGTTGCACGGCCTCCTGCAGGAACTCGCGTGATTCCGACATCGCGCCGAACGTCCCCGCACCGCCACCGGTGACATCGAAGCGTGCGTGTCCGAGCGCCCGGAAGCGCTCGCGGTCCTCCACCGGCAGGCCGAGCAGCTCACAGATCACCAGGAACGGGATCGGGAAGGCGAACTCCTGCACCAGATCGGGCACCGGTCCGGCAGCCTCCATGGCGTCGAGGCGCTCGGCGACGATCCGGTCGATGACCGGTTGCAGGTGGGCCAAACGCCGAATCGTGAACTCCGGCGTCAGGAACTTGCGCAACCGCGTGTGTTCCGGGGGATCGGTGAACCCGAGGCCGCCGATGCTGACGTCGTGATCCATGCCGAGCATGGGCCGTATGTCGGTGCTGTAGCTCGTGGTGTCGGCCAAGACCGACCGAGCCTCGTCATACCCGCTGACCAACCAGACATTGATGCCGAACACACGTCGCAGTCGATGAACCGGCGTCTGCTCGCGCATCGTATTCAGGGCCGGCAGGGGGTCGAGGCCGTCACGTCGCAGGGGCATCGTGAGCTTCTTGGGCAGGACCGAGATGCCGGCCACACCGGAGGATCGCCCCGCGGCGGCGGTCGACAGCAGTCGCCTGCCCACCCACCGGCGGATCGGGGTGGTCGCGTTCACTAGTGCTCTCCTGAGTGGCTCAAACAAGTCGTGAATCACCCCGACCGTCGGGCTCAGACCACCGGCATCCGAGAGTGGACACGGCGCGTGGCGGAGGCCAGAGACGGTCAGGTGAGGCTCACGCGGGCGCGTCGATCGTTGCCGACACTGCCCGATTCTTCAACCTCAACGGTAACCGACCGGTGCACCCCGGGATGCCAGGCACGCGGGAACGCACGGGCGGGCGACAAGGTGCAGTCGCTAATCTGGCGTGGTGTTCAAAGTGATTCTGGCCCTTCACGTCCTTCTCGCCGTCTTCGCGGTGGGCCCGCTGGTGCACGCTGTCACCACTGCCGGCCGCGGTCTGCGGACGGCTGACGCTTCCGCCACGGCCGCCTCGGCGCGCATGGTGCGCATGTACACCGCGGCATCGGTGCTCGTGGTCGTCGTCGGATTCGGTCTCATGTCGATGAAGTCGCCGTACACCCACAAGCCGGCCGGGTCGTTCGGTCAGACGTGGGTCTGGCTGTCGCTGGTGCTGTGGGTGGTGGCCGCCGCCGCTGCCATCGGACTGGTGACCCCTGGGCTGGACAAGGCGACCCAGCGGATCGGAGCCGGCGAGCCTGTCAAGGAGCTCACCGCTCGGGTCGCCGCCAGCGGCGGAGTGATCGGCGTGCTCTTCGCCGCGATCGTGGTGCTGATGGTCTACCGGCCTGGCGCATGACCGCAGCCGAAGAGGCGGCCCAGCCTGCGCAGATGTTCGGGCCCTATGAGTTGGGTTCGGTCATCGGTCGCGGCGGCATGGGGCGGGTGATCCGGGCGCGCGACACCCGCTTGCAGCGTGATGTCGCACTCAAGGTCATGAACCACGAGGTGGCCACCGACGAGGGTTTCCGTGCGAGATTCGAGCGCGAGGCCAAGATCGTGGCGCGGCTGACCGATCCGCACGTCATACCGATCCACGGGTATGGCGAGATCGAGGGGCAGCTCTACCTCGACATGCGGCTGGTCGAGGGGCGCAGCCTGGCCGAGCTGCTCACCCGCGGTCAGCTGAATGTCGACCGAGCCGTCGACATCATCAGCCAGATCGCCGACGCGCTCGACTCGGCGCATCGCGAGGGTCTGGTGCACCGCGACGTCAAGCCGTCGAACATCCTCATCGACCGAATCGGCTTCGCCTACCTGGTCGACTTCGGCATCGCCGCCTCAGCGGGTCAGCGTGACCTGACCCAGGTGGGCGAGATCGTTGGTAGCGCGGCCTATCTGGCGCCCGAGCGTTTCGACCTCGGAAATCACGGCGACCCGAGCAGCGACATCTACGCGCTGACGGTCGTGCTCTTTCAGGTGCTCACCGGCAGCAAACCGTTCCCGTCGACCGAGATCACCGAGGTGGTCTCGGCTCACATGTCCCAGCAGCCACCGTCGGTGCGCAGTCTGCGCCCCGATCTGCCAGTCGGTCTCGACACCGTGATCCGCTCCGGTATGGCGAAGGACCCGTCGCAACGACCTGCGACAGCACGGGCTCTGGTGGATGCGGCGAAGCACGCGATCCGGGAAACGGCCACGGCACGATCCACTGCTCCGGCGACGGCTGCGCAGGTGCGGCAGCCTGCACACGCGCAACAACCGCAGACGCCGCCGCAGGCGACCCGAGCACCGGTGCCGCCGGTGCCCGTCGCCGAGCAACCCCGAGTCGCCGCGCGGCACGGCTCGCGCGCTGCTCAGACGGCGAAATCCGGCACCAGCCAGTCGTTGTGGCTGGCTGCGATCGTTGCGGTCGTCATCTGCCTGGTCGTCATCCTGCTGGCGATCGTTCTGCACTGATCGTAGGCGTCGATGTCTGCCGAAACACGTTGACGCACAGCGCGATTGCAAGACCCAAGAGTCCAAGGTTGCGAAGCGCGAGCACCACCATGGTGAGACCGTTGTTGTTCGGATTGAGCAGATCGTCATACGTGAGCGGGTAGACGAACTGGGTGAGCACACCGAGCGCAAGCAGCGACCACCACATGTGGCGCGCGACGCGGTCGGCCGGCTGCAGGGCGAAGACGACCGCCGCGGGCGCTGCCAGCCACAACAGATACTGCGGGCTGAACGTCTTGTCGGTGACGACCAGCAGAGCGGTCGCCGACAGGCACAGCCACGCCGAGGCTGCCGATGCCGTATGCCGCGTCCGCCAGCAGCGCCACGCCAGCCAGGCGACAACGGCCATGGCAATCACGATCAGCACGCTGCTGGCATGACGTGCTGCTGTGACGCCCGGGCCGACGGTCAGCTCATAGGAGTTGTTCACGAAGCCGATCACGTAGGAACCCGGGTGGAACGCCCTGGCGACCATCTCGGGAGTCGCCGCCAGCGACTCGATCTGCAGACCACGGTCGGTCTGCCAGGTCAGCGGCGACATGGTGCGGGTCATCCCAGCGGCCAGAACGCACGCCTCGACGATGACAGCGGCGGAGGCGACAGCACCTACGACCAGCCGCCACGCGCGCCGGTGAGACACGGCCAGCAGCGGCACGAACATGATCGGCCACAGCTTGCTGGCGAAGCCGATTGCCGCCGCCAGACCCGACGTTGCAGGTGCCCTCAGTGCCACAGCGATCGCGACTGCAGCCAGGACGGCCGGCAGCAGGTCGAAGCGGTAGAACATCAGCGGGCCGAGGCACACGCCGAAGACCAGCCAGGCGTCGACGGCGGTCAGCGCGCCTCGAGAGACGCGATGCAACAGAGCGGTGAAGGCGGCATCCAGCACGAGCATCGAGATGACGAAGATGGTGGCGAACACCCGCTCGCTGTGGCCTGCGACCAGGTGGATCGGCCACATCAGCCACACCATCGGCAACGGGTATTCCGGCAGCATGCTGCCCTGGCCGCGGGTGCCGTTGAGTGACTGGAAATAGTGCAGAATGTCGCCGCCGATCGCACCCTCACGGCTGACAGCCAGCATCATCACCGCGCGCGTGATCAGCCATGACGCGACGGTCCAGACGACCGGGCGACGGGTGCGCAGGGCGGCATAGCGCGACGAATTCACGAGCGCCACCGTATGACGTGGTCGCCGAACGCGACGTCAGTGGTCACGGTCGCGCCCGCTAACCTGACTTCGCCCGATCGACGACCGGTCGGGCGACCTGCCGGTGACCGGAGCTCCGGCATACGTCGCTCCCGACAGCACGAAGGAGACCACCGTGTCTGCCCAGTCCACGCCGCCCCTCGCCGACCGCGCGCGACAGGTGGAGCAGGCGACCACGGGCACAGAGCTGTTCGGTGAGGATCGTCGGGTCGTCGCGATGAAGGTCGATGGCGAGTTGCAGGACTTGTTCCGGGTGGTGCCGGCCGGTTCCACGGTCGAGCCGGTCGACATCGACTCCCCGGACGGCCTCAATGTCCTGAGGCACTCGGCCGCGCACGTGCTCGCCCAGGCCGTCCAGCAGATCAACCCCGAGGCCAAGCTCGGCATCGGGCCCCCGATCAAGGACGGTTTCTACTACGACTTTGACGTCGAGACGCCGTTCACCCCGGATGATCTGAAGGCCCTCGAGAAGGCCATGCAGAAGATCATCAACGAGGGGCAGACCTTCCATCGTCGTGACATCAGCGATGACGACGCGAGGGCCGAACTCGCCTCGGAGCCGTACAAACTCGAGCTCATCGGGCTGAAGTCGAAAGCCGGCGAGGCGGCCGAGGGAGCCGACGCCGAGGTGGGCGACGGTGGCCTGACGATCTACGACAACCTGCGTCGTGACGGCTCCCGCGCCTGGGGCGACCTGTGTCGCGGGCCGCACCTGCCATCCACGAAGCTGATCGGCAATGCGTACAAGATCATGCGTTCGGCCGCGGCCTACTGGCGCGGGTCGGAAAAGAACCCGCAGCTGCAGCGGATCTACGGCACGGCGTGGCCGTCCAAGGACGAACTGAAGGCCTACCTCGACCGGTTGGCCGAGGCCGAGAAGCGTGACCACCGCAAGCTCGGTGCGGAGCTGGATCTGTTCTCGTTCCCCGACGAGTTGGGCTCGGGTCTGCCGGTGTTCCACCCCAAGGGTGGTGTCATCAAGCGCGAGATGGAGGACTACGTCCGCCGCCGGCACATTGAGGAGGGCTTCCAGTACGTCGGGACCCCACACATCTCCAAGGACGGTCTGTTCCACACCTCGGGTCACCTGCCGTACTACGCCGACACGATGTTCCCTGGCATGGAGCTGGAGGGCGCGGAATACCGGCTCAAGGCAATGAACTGCCCGATGCACAACCTCATCTACAAGTCGCGTGGCCGCTCCTATCGCGAGCTGCCGTTGCGTTTCTTCGAATTCGGCTCGGTGTACCGCTACGAGAAGTCCGGTGTCGTGCACGGTCTGACTCGGGTGAGAGGTATGACGCAGGACGACTCCCACTCCTACGTGACTGCCGCGCAAGCCCCGGCCGAGATCAACCACCTGCTGAACTTCGTCCTGTCGCTGCTGCGTGACTTCGGCCTGAACGACTTCTACCTCGAGCTGTCGACGCGTGACACCGAAGGTGACAAGAAGGACAAGTTCATCGGCTCCGACGAGCAGTGGGAGACCGCTACGGCGATTCTGGAGAAGGTCGCGACCGACTCCGGTCTCGAACTCGTTCCCGACCCCGGTGGCGCTGCGTTCTACGGTCCGAAGATCTCGGTGCAGGCGCGAGATGCGATCGGGCGCACCTGGCAGATGTCGACGATCCAGTACGACTTCAATCAGCCGCACCGGTTCGGCCTCGAGTTCCAGGCATCCGACGGCACCCGGCAGGAGCCGGTGATGATCCACTCGGCGAAATTCGGGTCCATCGAGCGCTTCCTCGGAGTGCTGGTCGAACACTACGCAGGCGCCTTCCCGCCCTGGCTGTCGCCGGTGCAGGTCTTGGGCATCCCGGTCGCCGAGGAGTTCGCCGACTACCTCGCAGGTGTACTGGATCAGTTGCGCGTCAACGGGATTCGCGTCGAACTCGATGAGTCCGACGACCGCTTCCCCAAGAAGATCCGCAATGCCAGCAAGTCCAAGGTGCCCTTCGTGCTCATCGCGGGGGAGGAGGACCGCTCCGCCGGAGCCGTCTCCTTCCGTTACCGCGACGGCTCCCAGAAGAACGGCGTCTCGATCGAGGATGCGATCGAAGAGATCCGCTCGGCGATTCAGGAACGTCGACAGGTCTGAACCCGTTTGACCGGATGCAGCCCCTGAGGTCTCGAGGCCACGGGGGCTGCGCCATACCCGGCGTCAGTAGGCCCGCTCATGGAACACTCGGCCCGTGACCACGACTACCGCAGGCATCGACGTTCGCCTGGCCGACGCCGAGGACGCCTTCGCCGTCGCGGCGCTGATCCTGCGATGGGATCTGGCCGAAGGCGCACCGATGCGACCCGGGTTCATCGACGAGTTCGCCGACGCCTGGCTGGCCGATCGCGCCTCACGACCGACCTGGCTTGCCGTGCAGGCAAACGGCGACCCGGTCGGAGTGGTCATCGCGTCGCTGGTGCGCAAGCTGCCCAGCCTGCGCAGACCGGCAACCGCCTGGCTCCACCTGGCCTCGGTGTATGTCGCACCCGAGTTGCGCGGCCAGGGCATCGGTGCGCGACTTCTGGAATCAGTGGTCGACTGGTGCCCGCAGCACGGTGTCACCCGACTGCAGCTCAACTCCGCGGACGCCGCGACAGAGTTCTATCGCCGCGCGGGTTTCGGGGCGCCCGCCGCGCGCTTCATGCAATTGCATCTCGCATCGGAGCGGTGAAGCGGGCGGCCGACGCCGGCCGCCCGCGATTCATCACACCGGCTCGATGAGCAGCACCGGGATCTGCCGGTCGGTCTTTTCCTGGTACTCGGCATACGCCGGGTATGCCGCGACGGCTCGCTCCCACCACTCGTCGCGCTCGGCGCCGGTGATCTCGCGGGCGCGACCGTCGTGCTTGGTGCTGCCGTCCTGCACCTCGACGTCGGGGTTGGCCGAAATGTTGTTGTACCAAGCCGGATGGTTCGGAGCACCGCCCTTCGAGGCGACTGCGGCATACGTGCCGTTGTGCTCCACTCGCATGAGAGGCACTCGTCGCAGGAGGCCGCTCTTCGCGCCACGCATCGTGAACACCACGACGTGCATCCCCTGGACGGAGACCGACTCGGTGGTGCCGGTCTCGTCGATCTTCTCAAGCTGGTCGGCCACCCAGCTGGTCTTCTCCTTGGCGTACTCGCCCTGCAGCGGCATCAGATCTCCTTCGACATGTCGCACCCGGCGCTCGCCGTCAGATGCACCATCACGTGCAAGGACGACAGCCCGGGGGCTTATTCCGCTTGACAGCCTACGATTCGGGAATGCCTTCGCAGACGGAACCGGAAACCGAATTCGCGCGCGTCCCGGACGGTTTCGAGCGACTGTGGACGCCTCACCGGATGGCGTACATCCAGAGTGACAAACCCGAGCACGACGACGACAACGCCTGCCCGTTCTGCGCCGCGCAGCCCAAGGATGATGCGGAGGCACTCATCGTGCACCGCGGCACGACGTGCTTCGTGATCATGAACCTTTTTCCCTACAACCCCGGACACCTGCTCGTGTGCCCGAACCGGCACGTCGCGTCATACATCGAGCTGACCGATGACGAGACGCTGGAGTTCACCGAGCTGACCAAACAGGCTGTGCGCGCGCTGACCGACGCGTCGGCGCCGCACGGGTTCAACCTGGGCATGAACCAGGGCGCGGTCGCCGGAGCCGGTGTGGCTGCTCACCTGCATCAGCACGTCGTGCCGCGATGGGGCGGTGACGCGAACTTCTTGCCGATCATCGCGCAGACCAAAGCGCTTCCGGCGTTGCTGGAGGACACCCGAGAACGGCTCGCCGCAGCCTGGCCATGCCCCTGACAGCGACCGGCCAGTAGTCTGGCGCCACCATGCTCAACCGATACGCCCGGGCGGCGATGACCCGAATCCTCACGCCCCTTGCGAAGCTGTTCCTGCGGCTGGGCATCAGTCCGGATGTCGTGACCATCGTCGGAACCCTGGGCGTCTGCTTCGGAGCGCTGGGGTTCTATCCGCGCGGTGAGTTCTTCTGGGGCACGATCGTGATCACGCTGTTCGTGTTCTCCGACACCCTGGACGGCAACATGGCCCGGCTGTCGGGTCGCTCGAGCGTGTGGGGCGCCTACCTCGACTCCACGCTCGACCGGGTCGGCGACTCGGCCGTCTTCGGCGGGCTGGTCCTCTATTTCGCCGGGCACGGTCACAATCTGCTGATGGCCGGCCTGGCACTCACCTGCCTGATTCTCGGCAGCGTGGTGTCGTACTCCAAGGCGCGTGCCGAGGGCCTTGGCATGACGGCGAACGTCGGCATCGCCGAGCGCTCCGAACGACTCGTCGCGGTGTTGGTGACGACCGGACTGGTCGGCATCCACTGGCTGCACCTGCCGATGGCGGTGCTCGGTGTGGTGCTCGCGTTGCTGGCGCTGGCGAGCCTGGTCACGGTCTTCCAGCGCATGCTCACCGTCCGACGACAGGCGCTGGGCGCGGCGAAGTGAAGGTGCGCGACCGGCTGGAGGTGGCCGGCTATCGCCTCGCCTGGTCGGTGGTGCGCATGCTGCCGGAGCGGGCGGCATACAGCACTTTCGACCGCGTCGCCGACGTGATGGCTCGGCGTAACGGCAAGTCCGTCCAGCGGATGCGTTCCAACTACGCCCGGATCCGCCCTGAGTTGGCTGACGCGCAACTCGACGCGCTCGTGACGCAGGGCGTCCGGTCGTACCTGCGTTACTGGTGTGATGCCTTCCGGCTGCCGCGGCACACGCCCGAGAGCCTGGAGGAGGGGATCCGGCTCACCGGGCACGACGAGGAGGCCAGGGCCATCGTCGCCCGCGGCGAGCCGCTGGTCCTCTTCCTCGGCCACCTGGGCAACTGGGACTTCTGCGGCGCGTGGGCGACGTTCCACTTCGCGCCGGTCACCACCGTGGCCGAACGCCTCAAACCCGAGCAGGTGTACGACGAATTCGTGGCTTTCCGCGAGTCGCTCGGCATGCGGATACTGCCGCTGACAGGTGGCCCGGAGGTCTTTCCCCAGTTGCGGGACGCCATCGCGAACGGTGGATTCGTGCCGCTGCTGGCCGACCGCGATCTGACCTCACACGGAGTCGAGGTCACGATGTGCGGGCACCGGATGCGTGCCGCGACCGGCCCGGCGCGACTGTCCCTGGAGACCGGCGCCGCCCTGTTTCCCCTGGCCGTGACCTACGAGCCGGTGCCCGGCCGGGCGGCACACCGGGTGGTCGCGCACTTCGGCCCGCGGGTGACGGCGAGTGGCACGGGGGGACCGGCGGAGCAGGTCCAGGACATGACCCAGCAGTGCATCGACTCGCTCGGCGGCGTGATCCGCGAGCACACCCAGGACTGGCACATGATGCAACGCGTCTTCGTGGACGAGCTCGACTGATGCGTATCGGCATCGTCAACCCGTACGCGCTGGATGTGCCCGGCGGCGTCCAGTTGCACGTCAAGGGACTGGCCGAGCATCTGCTCGGCGAAGGTCACCACGTGCGGGTTCTCGCGCCGTCGGACGAGGACGCCGAACTGCCGGACTACGTCGACTCCGCCGGAAAAGCCGTGGCGGTGCCCTACAACGGTTCGGTGGCGCGTCTGCTGTTCGGCCCGGTCACGGCATCCAGGGTCGGCCGGTGGATCGAGCGCGGCAAGTACGACGTGCTGCACGTGCACGAACCCTTCTCGCCGAGCCTGTCGATGCTGGCCATGATGGCCGGTGAGGGCGCTGTGGTCGGCACCTTCCATTCCAGCACCGCCCGCTCGCGGGTGCTGCTGGCGTCGATGCCCTTGCTCGAACCCCACCTGGAGAAGCTCACCGGGCGCATCGCCGTCTCACGCGAGGCGCTGCGCACCATCCACCGGCACGAGGGCGGCGGTGACGCGGTCATCATCCCCAACGGTGTGTATGTCGATCGTTTCGCGCACGCCCGGCCCCGTGACGAGTGGCGCAGTGCGCAGGGCCGACCGACGGTCGCCTTCCTCGGCCGGCTAGAGGAACCACGCAAAGGCCTGGCCGTGCTGCTGGCGGCGCTACCGGCGGTGCTCGACGCGTTTCCCGGACTGCGTGTGCTGGTCGCCGGTCCTGGCGACCCCACGGAGCTGTGCCGTGACGCGCAGTCGCGAGCGGTGGCGGCGTGCGAGTTCCTCGGGATGGTCACCGACGAGGACAAGGAGCGACTGCTCGTGTCTGTGGACGCCTACATCGCTCCCAACACCGGCGGCGAGAGCTTCGGCATCATCCTGGTCGAGGCGATGAGCGCAGGTGCGCCGGTCATCGCCAGCGATCTCGCTTCCTTCGCCGATGTGCTGGAGGACGGCGCGGACGGCGTGCTTTTCCACACCGAGGACGCAGCTGACCTGGCCCGATGCATGGTCGATGTGCTCGATGACGCGCCCTTGCGGGAGATGCTCAGCGAACGCGGACGGCTGCGTTCGCGTGCGTTCGACTGGAGCCGAGTGGCTGCCGACATCGTCGACGTCTATGAGACCTGCGTGGCCGCGCAAGCCGGCCCGGTCACCACGTCCGCTCAGACCAAGCGCCCGATGCGACGCCTGAGAGGTCGGTTCTGATGCATGTGCTCGGTTGGGTCTTGCTTGCGATCGCGGCCGTGGCGCTGCTGGCGTGGTACTTGTCCTACACCGCCGCGCGCCTGGACCGGTTGCATTCGAAGGTCGAGGGTTCGGCCGCTTCCTTGGACGCGCAGATCGTGCGTCGTGCGGAGGTGGTCCTCGAAGTCGCCCACTCGGGGATTCTCGATCCGGCCTCGGCAATCCTGCTCGCGGATGCGGCTGCCGCGTCGCTCGACGCCTCCGACGAGGCAGCGATCCACGCCGAGGTCCAGGAACACGGTGTCGACGCGCGCCGGGCGGAGATCGAGACGGCGCTGAGTCAGACGTTGCGCGCGACGCTGTCAGCCGAGGCGCTCGCGGAATTGCGTGACAGCGATGAGGACGTGCCCGATGCCGTCGACCGGTTGCGTTCGGCGGGGCAGCGGGTG